>JALUWX010000122.1 GCA_027019265.1 Phycisphaerales bacterium | reverse complement strand
TCGGGGGTTCGAATCCCCCCCTCTCCGCTTCGATAAGACCCTGCATTTGCAGGGTCTTGTTTTTTAGGGGTTTACGACGGAGCACTCCGAGACGTTTGACCCTGTTGGCCTTGAACTGGCCTAGATCAGCGACGCGACGATGCCGCGAGCTCGGCGGATACGTGCCTGAGCGTTTGTCGGCGAGCGTTAGCTTTCAGCTTCGAGCCGCTTCCATGCCTTAGTGGCTTGCGACTTCAGCGAGCCGGCCTTGGCTGGGCTGAACATCGCCCGCTCATGGCGTATGAGCTGCTCGTGCTTCATCCACCTCAGGGCGGTCCGGATGTGGTAGTCGGGCACCCGCTCGCCGAGTGCCTTCTGCACAGCTTCGTGGAGGTCGACGAACTTGCATTGCTTGAGGTTCTGCACCGCGGTGGCGGTCGCGAACACGATGTCCTTCGGGCAGCGAAATGGTTCCGCGTCGGTGCTCCGGTACTCGGCCAGGACTGCCGGCCGCGATGGGAACTTTTCGACCCTGTAGTCCTCGACCGTCTTGGCTTCCTTGGGGCCGCGGCGGCGCGCCGTCTGCTTCTCGCCGGGGTCTGCGACGAACTCGCGTTCAAGTGACTGCAACGCAGCCAGGACCTTTGCGATCCGGGCCCCGGAGGTCGGGCATTCGCCCAGCACCTTCGTGAGCTCCTCACGGGCGGTGTCGATCTGTCGGAGGGCGTTGGCGGCGTTGGGCATCGGCAGACAGTACCACATCCCCACGGAAAATTCTACGTGGGCCTTGCCCGCCGGCGGGCGTCTGCTTACGCTCGGTTCACTCTAGTAGAGGTAACCGAATGCCGCAACCCCTGTCATCGACAAAGATCCACCCCGTCGCCGGGGCTCACCTCGTCATGGTGCTCGACTACATGGTGACGCGGGCGACGGAGGGTTACGTCTCAGCCTCGGACGCGAAGGCCGTCGACCGCCACCTCCCGGGTTACCAGAGCATCGCCTCGTCCGCCGTGCTCGATTATGCACTCGACATCGGCCTGCTCACGGGCTTGACGCAGGCGGGCCAACCGCACGAGATCCGCATCAACGCCCCGGCCCTGCAACTGCTCGGGCTCGATGCGGATCAGGTGTATGGGTCATGGCACCACGAGATGGCATTCGTGCTCCATCTCTTCAAACTGCACGCAAATCTCGCACCCGAGAATCGCGGGGAAACGTCGGGCCGGGTTTGGCGGCCGGTGGCTTCCTTGATGGAGTTCCTGCAGACCGGCAAGGACATCTGGTGGTTCCACGACCTCACCTCTCGGCCGATCGCGGACCCGCATCGACGCCATGACTCGGAGATGTACTGGAAGGTCGAGGTGGACGTGGGTGCGGCGTTGGCCGTTGAGAGCGGTTTGCTCGTACCGCCCAGCCCGAACACCAACTTCGTCCTCGACTACCGCATCACCGAGGGCGGGTCTGCATGGCTCGCCGGAGACGGTGCCGAGATCGCGAAGAGCGTGCGTGAGATCGAGCTTCGGGGGATTCTCTGATGCTTTCGTTCTCGAACAGCCACGTTCGTTTGGCCCGTGCCGTCTGGCTTCTTCTTCGCCGTGCCGGCCTCGTCCGTGGGCTCATCGTCCGCGTGCCGCGGCCGGTCTCCACCGCCCCGAGCCCGCGTCGGCTCATCGGCCTGAACATCCCCTTGCACGAAGCACGGGCGATGGCGGAGGAGTACGAGCTGCCGCCGATCATCACGCTCGACGAGGCTGCGAAGGTCGCCCGGCGATCACCGTTCACCGTCAAGAGGCTTGTGTCGGAGGGGCGGTTCCCGAAGTCGGCCAAACCCGGCAAGCCCCTGCTGTTCCTCCGCGATCGATTCATCCAAGAGCTCATGAAGGAGCACGGGTGACGCTGGTCAACCGGTTCGCGGTCGAGGGCACGAGCAACCCCGTCATCCATGTGGGGCACAAGTCGTACCGGAAGAAGGACGGCACGCCAGCACGCACCAAGACCTACTACGCGGAGTGGAGCCTCGGCAACAAGCAGCAACGCCGCAGCCTGAAGACCAAGAACAAGGCGGCCGCGATCAACGCGGCCCATGCTCTGCACGACAAGATCTGCAACGGTGAACGCCTCGAAGCCCCCAAGGAATACACCGTCGATGAGGTGGTGCAGCTCTACCTCGATACCTGCCGAGCACGACGGCTCAAGCCGAGGACCATGGCGGCATACGAGTACACGCTCGGGAAGCTTACAGAGTTCTGCAAAGACCGGTCCATTGTCTACCTCGCACGGTTCGGCCAGGTCGAGTTCTGGGCGTTCGTGAAGACGATGAACCACTTGGCCAAGAAGACGGTCTACGACCGCATGGTGATTGTCCAGCAGCTCTTCAAGTGGTCGTGCGAGCACGCGGAGATCATCCAGAAAAATCCGATCCGCACGCTGAAACTAAAGAAGCCGGCATCGAAGAAGCAGCCGTGCTTCACGCCTGCGCAGGTCCGGAAGATGATCGACAATGCCGACGACTATCTCCGGCCGATCATTGTGTTCCTCGCCTACACCGGTTGTCGCGTCGGTGAGATGCGGGATCTGCTCTGGGAAGATGTTCACTTTGACGCCGAGGGCCACGGCACGCTCGATATCCGGCATGGTGGTTCTGACGGCAACACCAAGTCGGGGAAGTCGCGTCGGATTCCGATCCACTCCGAGCTCCGGCCGTACCTGGAGTCGATGCCGCGGATCGACGATCGGGTGTTCCACTCTCGGCCGTCCAAGCGATACCCCAAGGGCAATGGCAAGATCGTCGACACGCGATTGTTGGATCAGGTGAAGGCGTTGTGTGCAAAGTGCGGGTTCACAAACCCGACGCAGTACAAGACACATACCTTCAGGCACGCGTTCGCGTCGCGGCTTGCGAGAGAGAACCAGCCCTACGGTTACGCGTTGCGATTGATGGGACACGGATCGAGCAAGATCCTTGACCTGTACTTCACGGTGTATGACGCTGACGCCGTCAAGGCGATCGAGGCCATTCAGCTCCCGCCGAGTGAGCCCGATCAAGACTGAGCGGCTACCACTTGGAACGGCTCATGTTCCAACCGCGCCCACGTCTCCCGGGTCGCTCGCGTGAACTCGGTCTTCGTCCCGATGCGGGTGAATCGAGCACCCTCGTGCTGCACGAGGTCGGCGGTGGACCACAGCCGCAGCGAGACGCGAGCGGTGTAGTCGGGTAGCTCCTCACCGAGCCGCCGGCTCGCGGCGGCCTTGATGACGGCAAAGAGCTGCGGCTCGGGGGTGGCCGCGACGGCGGCGGCCACGGCCCGGTAGTGCGGCAGCGGCACCTTGTACGGCCTCGCCGACGCGCCGGGGCGGATCTCGACGAGGGCGGGGCCGCGAAGGGACTCTTCGACGGTGTAGGTAGCGGCCCGCACTCGGGCACGGGGGCCGACGATCCGCCGGCGGCGCGCGTCGTCCAGGGTGTCGATCTCACTGGTCATCGCGAGGTCAAGTTCGTCGAGCTTGCGGAGTAGTTTCGTGCGGCCCGTACCCGTGCGCGACGCGAGTTTGCGTACCTCATCAAGCACATCACCCCATGACTGATTTGAAGTACCTGCTCGTGGCATGAGGAACATGGTACGCCGGATCTGCGTGTTGGCGTGCATGCACGCGTACCCGAGATTCGGCGATTTACGTCAGGATCCATGGCGGTTTGGGCTGGATCCTGACGCAACTCCGATTTCGTCTCGAAATTGTCAAGTTCGCCACGAACGGATCCTTGCCTTCGCTCCAATGCGCTGCTATGTACGCCGTATTGCCTCATTGGCGTACACAAACGGAGCATCGGATGGCGAACGACAACACCCACACGGCGGACGAGATCACGGCGGCGGCAGACGGGCTGCTCTCATGGGCAAGGGAGCACGGGTGCATGCTCGCGGTGGCGGCAACGCTAGGCGAGAATCGGGATGGCCCGATCCCCGCGGCGCGGCCGGAGGCATTGGTCGCAGGCGCGGTCGGGATGCTCAATGAGGCCGAGGTCGCGCTGCTGCTCGCGCAGCTCGATGTGGCGGTGCTCATGGTGTTGTCGCAGATGGCTGCGGGCGCGGAGATGGGCGAGCAGCCCTTCCGCGGGCTCGTCAACAAGGCACGGCGGGAGATGCTCGACGCGGCGGGTCTCGACCTGTGTGATGACTGCGGCGGATGACGGAGAAGGGGAGAGAGGCTCGTCGCGGGGCCAACGCCTCGCGGCGGGTTTGGTGGTTCGGTCCTTTATAGAGAGATACGGCGATGACGACGGCGCACACATTCAACGGCCCGGATGGGATGGCAAGGAAGATCAGACTGCTCGCGAGCAACTGCGAGACGGCAACGGCGGAGTTGTCGCGCACGCTGCTCATCGCGGCGAGCGCGCCGGACCCGGTGAGCACGCCGGACTGCGAGCACGCGGACCCGCGTGGGATCCGGATCCAGACGCTCGACAAGGGCATGACGAGCGGCGACATCGCGGTACTCATGGGCACTCTCTACGGCATGCTCGACACCATTGAGCACGAGTATGCGCGCGAGTTTGGTGACGGCTTCCGCGAAGCGGCGGATGAAGCGCGCGGTACACACGGGCACGGGCAGCGGATGGCCGTGGTGCCGATTGTTCCCATGGACACCAAGCCTTGGCAGACACGCGTGAATGAGCGCGGAAGCTGAGAAACCTGCAAATCGGATCGGTCGCGCCCATCACCACCAAAATCTGACGCGAGAGGGAGGAGTCGTGGCATGACTCGTGGAAATGAGAAGGGCGAACCACACCTGCCGCAATCCGGCGGCGACCAGAGCGGCGAGATCGTATCTCGTCGTCGGGGTCGTCCGCCGCGGCAGGTTCAGGTTTCGGTCGAGTACCGGCCGCAGACTGAGGAGGAAGTCACTTCAACCACGACAGCCGTTCGCCTCTTGCTCCGCGAGATGGTCCGCAGGCGGATGAGCTCCACAGAGGAGGAGAATCATGATTGAGTCTCCATACAAAGGATTGCGGGCCGTGCCTTGGCTCCGCACCAGTACCGAATGGCAGGCGGATACTTCGCTGCCCGCACAGATGGGTGAGATCGAGCCGTACGCGGAGCGTGAGGGCATCGTCCTTCTGGATCCGCACCTCATGCCCGGCGTTTCGGCGAGTATCCGAACCAATTCGGAAGCAGCCGTCCAGGCGATCATCGACCGGAAGCTCGGTGGTGAACCGATCGACGCAATCATCGTCCGTGACATCAGCCGATTCACCCGCTCCGGCACCTACCACTGCGGCAAGCTGATGACGATGCTCGAAGAAGCGGAGATCATCCTGATCGACATCAGGGCGGGTGGGGTCGACCACGAACTGACGCCGGCGTTCAGGATGCTGCAGTCGAGCCAGGATCAGCAGTTTGCCCGTAGCAACGCGTTCAACTCTGCGAGCGGCTCGCGTCAGTCGTTGGAAGATGGACGTCGTACCTACTGCACCCGTCCGCCGTACGGGATCGACCGTCTGTACTTGAACAGCGAAGGCCGGCCGTTGTATCTGATGCGGGACCTCGGCCACCGGGTGCGGGTCAAGCTGGATCCCGCCACCGGCGACGAACTCCACCGGTACGGACCCGGCGATCGGTTCAAGAAGGAGAAGCACGAACGCGTTGTGCTGGTCCCCGGGGCGGACGATCGCGTGGAGGTGGTGCGTCGGATCTATCGCCTGCACTTTCTGTCGCGAAAGGGCGGCCATGCGATCGCCCGCACTCTCAACGACGACGGGATCCCTGCTCCGAACGGCGAGGGGTGGTGCAGTTCTACGGTGCTGTCACTCTTGAAGACGACGGCCTTCGTCGGGTACGGCTACGCCAGCATGTATTCGAAAGGCGTCTACGCCATGCAGTGCTCAAGCAGTCCGCTGAAAGTGACCGGGAAGCAGGGTCACGTGGTGCGGCAGATCCGCCCGCGAGAGGACTGGTACCGCGTCGAGTGCGAGGAACTGGCGAACTACCTACCTGAGGACGTGCGCGCCAGAGCGATCGAGTTTCAACAAAAGCATTTAGACAAACGGGCTGGGGGGAAGCGATTGCCGAATGAGCCGACGAAGCCGGGCTCGAAGCGGACGAGCGTCGGTTGGAAGTGTCTGTTGTCCGGCATCCTCAAGGAGAGCAATACCGGCGAGGACATGCGAGGCACGACCGCGTCGAAGGGCAAACACGAGTACTACCGCTTGGCACGGGGCAACTCGGCACCGAGCTCAAAGACCACCTACGCCAACAAGCTCATCCCTATGCGGCCGCTGGACCGCGAGGTGCTGAATCACATCGAGGCGATCCTCTGCGGCATCGAAGACCTGCGGCCAATGCTCGTCGAAGAGATCCGGTCACAGGATCAGGCACGACGCGGTGATCCGCGAGAGATTGAGCGGCTCCACAAGGAGCGTGAGGCACTCAAAGTGAAAGCCGCAGCCCTGTACGAAGCGGTGGAGGGTCCCTTCGCCGACACGGTCCGCTCAAAGCTTGACGCTTTGGGTGAGCGGAAGGTGGCCATCGATGATCGTCTCGTCGAGATCGATGCCGGGCCTCAACTGACAGAGGCGGAGATCGAACGCATGGCCGACGGAATCCTGGCGGACCTTCACCAGCTCTTGGACGAACTGCACGTAGAGCGTGACGCATCGCTCCGCCACGTGTGTGAAGTCCTGATCGAGTCGGCGATTGCCGACGTGGAGGCCCGCACGGTCAAGGTGTGCTTCGCGGTGCCCGCCAACATGCTGTCACGGCTCGATGTTTGTCCCGCGAAGAGTCGGGGGTCCGAGCCTACTCGGCGGACAAACAAATGGCAGCCAGTCTGCTTGGGCACGCTGTCGGTTCATCTGCCGAAGGGGTGCCGAGGATCGTGCTGGGATCCGTGGAAGCCGATGGGCTGCAGTGGCTGCCATCGCCGACGCAATGCCGCCTGAGGATCTCGGCCAGTTCTTCCGGATCCTTCGATGACTTCGCCGCCCTCGGCTCAACGGCCCGGGGCGGCCTTCAGAAAAAAATTTCGTCGACGGCGGAGCCGTCGAACACCGGAGGCACCCATGGCGGATGGCGAACTCACCGACATCGAGCGGACCTGGCTCGTGAGCATCGATGCCCTGCTCGTCCAGACCACGGTGGACGCACACGGGGCGGTCGCCGGTCGGTTCATCGATCTTTGGGACAGTGGCGGTCCGACCTTCCGGGCCGAGCTTGCCAAGCGGGCGTCGCTCTGGAGGCAGCGTCACATCAAGGTGCAGCAACTGATCCTGAACAGTCATGGTGCGTGCGAGCGGCTCGTCAGGCTCATGGGCGACCCTCAGCCGCCGCAACGGAAACCACCGAAGACCAAGCCGAGGCCTCGGCGGAACAGAGTGGTGCCGAGCCGTCGGAAGCACACACCGGTCCAAGGGATCACCGAGGATGAGGCTGCCAAGTTCATGGCGATGCTCGATGCAGAGGGCATTGCCGAAGTGTTCGACCCCGGCGTCAGCATTCTCGACGACAGGCTGTTTCGGCCGCCGCTGATCATCCTCGACAAGGTAAGCGTGTTCCACGAGGACATCGCACCGACGTACGTGCGTGGTGCGATCGATCGTCGATGGGATCCTGCTGAGCGTGAGCCGGCCATCGCGTTGGCATTCGACCTCGCCCTGCTCGTTACGCTTCGCGAGAGTCGGTGGACTTGGGTCATCTCGGACCGGCACTTCGCCCGGCTGCATTGGGGCCACCCGTGTAAAGTCACGCCCGAGGGTCGGCCGGGCTGGAAGCTGATCACCGGGCTGCTCGATCGAGCCGGGCTTATGGAACGGCGGACCGGGCAAACTTGGCGGCTTCGTCGCGAGGCACGCCCGATCGTCGCCGGTCACCTGCTGCCGGCCTGGGTTGCCGCTGCATCAGGTCAAGGCTGACATTCGTTTTAGCGTCAATTGCGACTCGAACCGTTCTGCGATGATCCGGCAGTATCGCAGAGCTTCTGTTGAAACGCCGATCCCTATTAGTCACATTCTAGTTCACGCCATGATCACGCCGAGCATCGCTGCGGCCATGGCTGCCATGGTCAGATCCTCGACGAGTGTGACCTTGGTCATCGGGAGGTTGAGGGCCGTCCCGAGGCAGGCGCAGCGGATGGCTCGCTTGTCGAGGAGTGCCTTGAGCACGCCGGCTGCGCCTACGAGCATGAGTACCAGTGTGACCGAGTTGGTGACGATCGGTGCCCAGGCGAGTAGGTAGGCGACGCCGAGGGCGAGCTCGACGAACGGGTAGGCCCAGCCCCACGCCGGGATCTGGCGGGCCACGAGGTCGTAGCCGCGGTAGGCGGAGACGAAGCCGGGCGGGTCGAGGAGCTTGAAGAACGAGAAGACGATGAAGAAGCCGGCCATGAAGTGCCGCATGATCGGCTCGACCGACCAATCGCCCGTCGCGTAGGCGACGAGCAGCGTGACGCCGGTGATGAAGCCGACGATCAAGAAGAGCGGGTAGAGGCTCTCCTTCGGTTGGTCTTCGGCGACGGCGTGGTGCTGCTGGTCCGACGCCTCTGATCTTGTATCGGGCGTGGCCTTCTCCACACGCGTCAGCGTGTAGTCGCCCGCGGATGCGATGGCTCCGCGGAGCGTGTCCTCGGCGGGTATTGCACTGCCCGTGATGACGGCCGTGCCGCTTTGAGGTGACACCTCAGCGGTATCTACACCGTCGAGCTTGAGCAGCGCTGCGCTGACCTTGCTCGCACAGCCGCCGCAGTGCATGCCATTGATTCCAATCGTCACTGTCTGAGTGGACACAGTCTTTACCTCGCATTCCTGTAGAGCAGTTCGATCAACTCATCGCTCGCCTCTTCAAACTCGGTTTGTCCGAGCTTGGCTGCGTCGGCGACGCAGTGCTTGAGGTGATGACGCAGCAACTCCTTCCCGACCGACCTCATGGCCGATTGGACGGCGGCGATCTGGGTGAGGACATCGACGCAGTAGCGGTCCTGTTCGACCATCTGCGCGATGCCACGGACCTGCCCCTCGATCCGCTTGAGGCGGGCGAGGTTCTTGGCCCGGTCCTCGGCGCAGACGTTCGTGGCGGCTCTTGTTGAGTTCTTGGTACCCATACCCCCTAAGGGTATAGAGGCCGAGGTTGCAGGTCAAGTGGGCTCGTCATTGGTCTTGGTGGACTTCGCCCTCAGGAACCATGCTGCAAGCCCGAAGATCAGGACCATCGAGCCGAGGGCGACGCCGACGACGAGCGGATCGGTCGTGAGCTTGAGATAGAGAAACGCCCCGAGCACAACCGCGTCGAGCACCAATGCCGTCAGGAGCACCCAGCCCCGCGCGTTGAGCTCCGATCGGAGGTGTTTGAAGACGCCCCAGTGGATCGCCATGTCCATCACGATGTAGAAGATCGCACCGAGCGAGGCGATGCGGCTGAGGTCGAAGAAGATCGTCAGCACGAGGGCGATGACGGCCGTGTAGACGAGCGTGTGCTTCTGGATTCGTCCCGGCATGCCGAAGTGGCGGTGCGGGACGAGGTCCATGTCCGTGAGCATCGCGAGCATGCGCGAAACCGCGAACATACTGGCGATGATGCCCGAGATCGTGGCGACGATGGCGAGGCCGATGGTCAGCCACTCACCCCACTGGCCGACGGCGGGGCGGGCCGCTTCGGCGAGCGAGGAGTCTCGCGCCGCGATGATCTCGTTGACGCTCAGGTTGCCGGCGACGGCCAGCGTGACGAGGACGTAGAGCCCCGTGCAGATCAAGAGGCTGAAGATGATCGAGCGGCCGACGTTCTTCTTGGGGTCCTTGATCTCGTCGCCGCTGTTGGTGATCGTCGTGAAGCCCTTGTAGGCCAAGATGGAGAGGGCCACGGCGGCCAGGAAGCCACCGACGCCGCCTTGGGCTTCTGAGGCAGCGCTGTCACCGGTCAGCGTGTCGAACGAAAGACCGGAGACCGAGAGCCCGATGCCGGCGAAGACCGCGATGCCGACGATCTTGATGACCGCGGTGATCTTGCTGAGCCCGCCGATGACCTCGTTGCCGAGCAGGTTGACGACGAACGCGACCACGATGAGGCCGACGCCCAGCGCGGGCACGAGCCATGAGTCGGATCCCTCGCCGAAGATCCGCATGGTGTAGGTGCCGAAGGTGCGTGCGACGAGGCTCTCGTTGATAACCATCGAGAAGTACATCAGCAGCGAGCAGCCCGCCGTGACCACGCCCGGCCCGTAGGCCTTCTTGAGGATCATCGCGATGCCGCCGGCCGACGGGTACTCGTTGCACACCTTGATGTACGAGTAGGCGCTGAAGGCGACGACTATGGCCGCGGCGATGAAGGCGAGCGGGAACAAGCCGCCGGCGAGCTCGGCGACCTGCCCCGTCAGCGCGAAGATGCCCGCGCCGATCATGACGCCTGTGCCCATCGCAATCGAGCCGGTGAGCGTCAGGCTGCTTTCTCTGTATTGATCCCCGTGATCGTTGCCATCAGTCGTCATCATTTGTCTTCCCTGATATCGCGTTCCGATCTTTGAGCATTCGGTTCATCGCGGCGAAGATGAATGACGCAGACCACGCGATGTATAGCAACCCACTGAGCCCCTGGGTCGCAGCGATGAATCGCAGATGTCCGGTCGGTAGGATGTCACCGAAGCCGATGGTCGTGTACATGACTGCGGAAGCGTAGAAGTGACCGAGTGGTCCGTCAGTCCGCTCACCGGTTAGTGTGCCAATGTCGAGGGCGTGCCAAGCGAAGTAGTACGCCACCGCATAGACAACGATGTCGAATAGGTGGCTGGCGTAAATTCCGAGCATGAGGCAGAAGAAGCGGTGCCAAGTGAATCGATCGGCATCGAGGGTGTATCGCGCCGCGATCACAAAGAACGCGAGACGAACCCCCGTTGTAATCAGCACGAGGGTGACGCTGATGAGGACCGAGGCGATCATGGCCGGAAGCTCTCTCGGGGGGTGCCATCAGAACGCAAGGCGTACACCGAAGATCAAGGACACGCTTTCCGTATCGACGCCGGCCGACTCGGCGATGCTCGCGGTCTCACCGGCGAGCAACCCGTAGCGCACGCCGACGTACGGAGCGAACTCCCGCTCGATCTCGTATCGCAGGCGAAGATCGAGGTTCGCGTCGGTGAGTCCCGCCCCCAATGCTCGATCGGGAATGTCCTGAAACGCGAAGCCGAGTTCGGCGCGGGGCTGAAGGACCAGGCGCTGTGTGATCCGGAGGTTGTATTCTGCTTCCACGGCCGCGGTAACATCGGCGTCTTCGGAGATGTAGAGCGACGAGTCCATCTCGATCATGCCAGGGGCAAGCCCCTGAAGTGCCAGCACGCCGGACCATCGATCCTCGTAGTCTCCGGACTCCCACTCGTTTGCGTACTGCGCTCCTGCTTGAATGCTCCAAAATGGTGTTACGAGACGCGAGTAGAGCAAGTCTGTACTCGACTCGCCCTGGCTATCCCCGTCAAAGGCCACTTCACCCTCTGACTTCCAGACGAATCGATTGTAATCGAACCCCACCCAGCCTTGAGCTTCCCATCCTAGTTCTCCGGCACCGCCGCCGTCGGGAAGGCGGTACTCGAGTTGTTCGATGAGAGTGAAGAACCTGAGTTCATCGTCGGCGACGGGGTCGGGGTAGTGCGACGGTGGCGGCCCAGCGGCGTAGTCGAGCACATCGTCGAGGGACATGCCTGTCGGCAACGGGGGCTCATTGTCGCTTTGGCGCTCGGCGGTAGGCTCCGCCCGTGTTTGAGAGTCTTCAGTACTGTCTGTGGGCTGGTGCTGCTCGTGCTGCGCCAATGCGGACCACGAAGTGAAGGCGTACATGAGCACTACGAGGAGGATTTGCTTATGAACCTGCATGGGTGGCCTCCTCGTCAAGGGAACGGACGACTGCGACGGTGCGGAACATTCCCATCTTCATGTGATACAGGACGTGGCAGTGGAACGCCCACTGCCCCGGGGCGTCGGCCGTGATGTCAACCGTGAGCAGCTCGGCCGGCTGGACATTAACGGTGTGTTTCCTGGGGTTCTTTGCGTAGTTGTCGCCAGCGTAGAGGTCCATCCACATGCCGTGCAGATGGATAGGGTGATTCATCATGGTGTCGTTGATCATGTTGATGCGGAGGCGCTCACCGTATTGGAACCGGATCATCTCCGACTCGGACCACTTCTTACCATCGAATCCCCAGATGTACTTATGCATGTTCCCGGTCAGATGCAGGTCGAACTGCCGGGTAGGAGCACGCCGATCCGGCGGTGTCTCGAGGCATCGAAGTTGCGAATAGGTCAGGACGCGTCGTCCGTCATCACCGAGCCCGGACCCTGGATCACTCAGTTGACGGTAACGCGTCTTGCCCATCACAATGGCGCCTGGCCCGTGCGTGTCAGGCCCGTGCTTGATTCGTTCTGGAAGTCCTGATGTTGGAAGTGGACCGGCTGAACCGGCACGCTTGGTGTGCTCCGAACCGGCGTCCTCCATACCAGCAGTTGCTTTGTGGTCGCCATGGTTTGTCGACCCGGTCTCGGCGGACTCGTTTCCCATGACCGCGTGCATCATGCCCATATCTGCCATGGTCAGCATCGGACGGCGTCGGCGTTCGGGAATCGCTGCCTGGAGACCGGATTGTGGGGCGATCGTGCCACGAGCGAAACCGCTCCGATCCATAGCCTCTGCGAAAATCGTCCGCGGACGGTCGTCGGGCAAGGTGACAATCACGTCATACGTCTCGGCAACGGCGATCCTCAGCTCGTCGGTCTCCACCGGCTCAATGTTCTGGCCATCAGCCTGGACCACGGTCATCGGCAAGCCTTCAACGCGGAAGTCGTAATACGTCAGCGCAGAGGCGTTGGCGATGCGGAGGCGGACACGCTGACCGGGCTTGGCAATCGCGGTCCAGTTCTCTTCCGACGTCTTCCCGTTCATCAGAAATTTGTAAGTCGCACCCGTGACATCTGCTATGTCCGTCGGATCCATTCGCATTCGTTGCCAACTCAATCGTTTCTTGATCACATCGGCGATGCTCTCCCCGCTCGCCTCAGCCTGCGTCTCGAGATTGGCGAGCGTCGGTCGCTGGTAGTTGAAGTACCCCTCCATCGTCTTGAGCTTGTCCATAACAACATGTGGGTCCATGTCGGTCCAGTCTGAGAGGACAATCGAGTGTTCAATGTCGTAGCCCACCGGATCATCGTCCGCAGGATCGATGATCAACTGGCCGTAGTGCCCGAGTTGCTCTTGGAGTCCGGAGTGGCTGTGGTACCAATATGTGCCGTTCTGTCGCACCTGGTAGCGATACGTGAACGTGGTTCCGGGACCGATACCTTCAAAACTGACGCCTGGAACACCGTCCATTGTGAATGGAAGCAGAATGCCGTGCCAGTGGATAGAGGTCGATTCGTCGAGCCGGTTGTGTACCCGAATCAGTGCCTCGCGTCCCTCTTGCATGCGGATGAGTGGGCCGGGGACGCCACCATTGATCGTGATCGCCTCCGGCCGCCGCCCCCCGATTGCGATTGATTGTCGTTCTATGAACAGGTCGATTCCGCCGGGCGCGGTTGCATCGAGTGCATTCGGTGCTCCTAAAGGCGAGGCGGCGAGGGCAGTGCGAAGGCCGGGGTGGAGCATGCCGTAGGCCGTCAACGCCGCGCAGCCACCTGTCCCGAGAAACCGTCGCCGTGTCCAGTGCTCCGAATGGAAGCGTGTGCTATCTGTCATACTGTTTATCTCCTATCGAGAACTCGTTTTAGTGTGCACAGATGAATGGCTTTTAATGATGCGATCGACTCTGTGTCACCAAGCCAGCTTTCTTTAGCACACCCATGAATGCCAACCCAGGTTCCTTGAACTCGGCGAGTCTGAGCGTGTTCCAGTGGCGTTCAATGTAGCGCTCGAGGTGGTCGATCACCTGAGAGAGGAGGACAACGTGGCAGGCCTGGGCGCCGCCCTCGCCGCGTGTGGAGCCGAACGCGGCGAGGCGTATGCGGTGGCCGTGCTCGGTCTTCGTTGCCCCGTATTTGGTGAGTTCGGTCGCGAGGCGTTCAGCGTGACTGTGGTCACAGCAACCGAAGCGGGTGAGCGCGGCGCGTAGTACAGCGGGCTGCGTAGCACCGCGGTTCAGAACAGCTTTGCCCTCTTTGACCTCACCCACCAGCATGTCTGCTTCGCCGTCGAGCAGGCCGAGTGCCGGATCAATGTCGGTAACGGCAACATCGCGAGAGGACGAGCGGCCATGATGAGGCACGAGTCTCGCGGCGTTTTGGAAGCGGAACGCTAGGACATCGATGTCGGTGGCAGTGCGGTGCTGGCCTGACCTGCCCGCCTCAATGACCGGGAACTCGGTGACCGTAAAGTAGCCGTTGATGCGCAAATATGCCTGCACAAGGGCGACGGCGTTGTCCATGGGATCGGCCCTTCCTGTGGGCTAGGGGCGCGTTGCCGAAGCGAGCATCGCCTCTGCCTCAGCGATGTAGTACTCGGTCGTGGCAATACCAAAGGGCGAGAACACACCAGACTCAACAACTCGGTCGTTCCAGGCCCGCATCCACTGAAGATGGCGTTGGATTGCGTCGGCTTCAGTACCTTGACGGTGGTCAAGTTGGATCAGCTCGATCTCGGCCAGCATCCGGCGCTTCGACCAGAGGTAGTTCGACTCGGCGCCGGCGCCGCCACGCGGTGAACCGCTCTCAGGATCATGGAACATCTGACAGATCCGTTCGGCGGTCTCAAGTTTCGCCCGAGCTGCGTCGAGGCGTCGTTGATCCACGGTGCTTGCGTCCGGTTGGCTGGCCCGGGCGGTGAGGCCGCTCATCGAGATGACGAGGATCGTGGCCAACGCGACAGCTGTAAGCAGTGCGGGAACGTTGCGGCTCATGGTTCGGTTCCTTTCATTAGGCAAGTCCGGACAGAATCCAGTATCTGGGCACGTGTGGGGACAACAACGGCTCGCAAAGGCCCCCGCCGGGTTGTCACCCCGCGGAGACGTTGGGTCAACTACGCCATGGCGTTGCATGAGGCAGCGCACGCGCGGCACGCCTCCGCGCAAGCCCTCGTCGGTTCGTCGTCGATACCGAGCGCCTCGCAGCAGGTCGCGCACGCTTCACACACGGCTGCGCACGCCGTACACACGAGCGAATGGCGTGACGACCCGCGTCTCAGGTAGTTGTGTGTGACACCGCAGATCTCAGCGCAGTCGAGCAACGTCTGGATGTGCTCAGTCTCTGCGGGGCGACCGTTCTCGACACAGTGGTCGAGGCAGTACGGAATGAGGGCCATGCACTTATCGGCGCAATCGTGGCATGTCTCGGCACACTTGGTCATGTCGCTGTCAGACATCGGTGATACTCCTTTTCGCCGGCACGATGTGCCGGACTTTGGTCGGCTCGAACTCCGCCCGCCGAGCCATAGGGCATTCGGTCAGTCTGGTTGCTGGCGGTCGATGCGCAGCATCCGGGCGTTGATGGAGACGATGACGGTTGAGAGTGACATGAACACCGCCCCGACCGCGGGTGAGAGCACGATGCCAAGCGGATAGAGCACACCGGCTGCGGCCGGGATGGCGAAGGCGTTGTAACCGGTGGCCCACCAGAGGTTCTGGACCATCTTGCGGTACGTCGCACGTGAGAGCTCCACGACGGCCGTCACGTCACGCGGGTCAGAGCGGACGAGGACGATGTCAGCGGACTCGATCGCCACATCGGTGCCGGCCCCGACGGCGATGCCGACGTCGGCCTGCGTGAGCGCTGGGGCGTCGTTCACACCATCGCCGGTCATCGCGACGACGAGCCCTCGCGACTGTACCTCCTTGATCTTGGAGGCCTTCTGGTCCGGAAGGACCTCGGCGAAGTAGTCATCGAGCCCGAGTTCTTCCGAGACCCAGCGTGCGACGGCTTCGGCGTCTCCGGTGAGCATCATCACCTGGATTCCCATGGCTTTGAGCCGTTCGAGCGCTTCGCGCGACTCCGGACGGATGATGTCCGCTAGTGCGATCGCACCCTCGACAGCGCCGTCGATGAGAAGATAGACGACAGTTTTGCCCTGATCGGCGACGGCGCGCACGCGGTCGTCGGTGACGGTGAGGTCGTGCTCGCGCAGGTAGCCGGGGCTGACGATGCGGAGCCGTGTTCCGTCAACCACCGCCTCGGCACCACGGCCCGGGATCGCTCTGAACTCGGACGGTGGCGGGAAGCTGATGCCACGTTCCTGGGCTCCGCGGACCACGCCCTCGGCGATCGGGTGCTCCGACTGGCTTTCAAGGCTTGCAGCGAGGCGGAGGAGGCCCTCCTCGGAGCGTTCTCCAAGCGTGATGACGTCGGTGACGCCGAACCGTCCTTCCGTGAGCGTGCCGGTCTTATCGAAGACGATGGCGTCGAGGTCGCGCCCGCGCTCGAACGCGGTGCGGTCGCGGATGAGCAGGCCGTTGCCGGCTGAGATCGACGTCGAGACCGCCACGACAAGTGGGACGGCCAGACCGAGCGCATGCGGGCAGGCGATGATCATGACCGTGACCGCGCGTTCGAGTGAGAAATCGAAGGGTTTACCGATGAGCAGCCATGTCACGAGCGTGGCGGAGCCTACTGAGATAGCGATGATCGTGAGCCAGAACGCCGCGCGGTTTGCGAGGTCTTGCGTGCGCGACTTGGACTCCTGAGCCTGTCGCACCATCTCGATGACCTGGGCGAGGTAGGTCTCGCCCCCGGTGCGGCGGACCTCGATGGTGAAGGCGGCCTCGCCGTTGACAGCGCCGCCGATGACTTCGTCTCCCTCGCTCTTTTCGGCAGGCTTACTCTCGCCGGTGAGCATGGCCTCGTTGATGGTTGAACGTCCCTCCACGATCACGCCATCGGTAGGGATCTTCTCGCCGGGCTTGACGAGCACGCGGTCACCGTGGTGGAGGTCGGTGACCGGTACGTCTCGAGTGCTTCCGTCCTCGGCGACGAGGTGCGCATCCGAGGGCATGAGCTTGACGAGTTTCTCGAGCGCGGCCGAGGCACCCATGACCGACCTCATCTCGATCCAGTGCCCGAGGAGCATGATGTCGATGAGCGTGGCCAGTTCCCAGAAGAAGACCTCGCCGGCGAGCCCGAACACGACGGCGCTTGAGTAGAAATATGCGACCGAGATAGCCAAAGCAATGAGGGTCATCATGCCCGGCATTCGCCTGCGGAGCTCGGACGCAAGGCCCGAGAGGAACGGCCATCCGCCGTAGAAATACACGACGCTTGCGAACATGAACTGGACCAGTGAGTCGCCAGGAAAGTCGAGGGTCTCGGAGAGCCCGAGCCACGACTGAATCATCGGAGCGAGCGCGACGACCGGAAGCGTGAGCACGAGCGATACCCAGAAGCGTTGCTTGAAGTCAGCCACCATGTGCGCGTGGTGATCGTGGTGGCCACCTCCATCATGGCCGTGACCGTGGTGTTCTTCGTGATGGTGTTGCTTTGGGTGGTGATTCTCGTTCATGTTGCGGCCCTCCCGGCGGCGAGGTTGTAGAGGGCTGCGACGAGAGCGCCAATCAACCACCCGAGGATTGTGATTTCGATGACGCCGACACACGCCTCCCACCACGGCATGTCCCAGCGGACGATCGGCTCGATGTCGAGTCCATGCATGATGCTATTGAAGAAACGGACGACGACATCTCTGGGCGCGATCAGCATGAGCGCGGCGCACGCGATGTAAAGTGTGCCACACGCCATGCCGACTGCGAACCCTGCGGCTTTGACGCTAATGATGTTCATGGCGTGTTTCTCCTTGTTTACTTGAGGTCGTATGGTGTTTGTGGCCGCGAAGCATCAGCAGGTGGCACCCGAACATCAGCACGATGAAAACGAACACCGCGGCCTCGCCGGAGACCCCGAACAGTGGGAGCAGAAAGACGGCCAGGAGCGGCAGCGCGCAGCCAAGAACGTGTAGAAGTAGGTGTTTCATCCGTTTACCTCCTGTGCACGAGTCGTGGTAGAGACTTCCAGCGCGATGACGGTCATGTCGTCACTTGCAGGGCGACCATCGAGATGACGCCGGGCGGTGTCGAGGACGCTTGCTGCAGTGGACTTCGCGCTGACACAGGGAGTGGATCGCAGCGAGTCGGAGATTCGCGACCTGCCGAGGAGCCGGCCGCGCTCGTCCATCGCCTCGCTGATCCCGTCCGAAATGAGTACGAGTACGTCGCCCTCATCGAGGTCTAGGTTGGTGTCCACAAACTCAGCCTTGGGGTCGATCCCGAGCAGCCCGCCGGTCGAGGAGAGTTCGGTCACGAGACCGTTCGCGTGCACAGCAAAGCATGTCTCATGCCCCGCGCTGGCATAGCACACGGGCCCATCGCCGTTCGGCAGACGGACGGCGATCATCGAGACAAAATCTTCCGGAAGGCTCGCCCGGAGCACCCCTCGGTTGACTGCATCGAGCAGCTCGGCCGGCGTGAGGTCTTGACCTTGGAGCGAGATGACGAGTGCTTTGAGCACCGCGGCACCCATTGCGGCTGGAACGCCATGACCCACGACATCCCCGAGGCAGACGATGCGGTCCCCAGAGGGGAGCGTGAGGATGTCGACGAAGTCCCCGGCGACCTCATCGGCGGGGTGGTACTCGACAGCGAGTCTCTGGTCTCCGGCCGGCGCGGAGATCAGATGGGATTGCAAGCGTCTAGCCCGTGCGAGCTGCGCGGTTCTGTCCGCCTCGCGCCTCGCGAGGTCGCTCATCATGATGCCGAGCTCTCCGGTGAGCGTCGCGATCTCTGCGCTCGATGCTTGGGGGAGCGGCACTTCGCTGCGGGTCTGCCCGAAGGTTCGCACAAGGCGCGCCAGATTCTCGACCGGCGTTGTCATGAGGCGTATCAGGAGGGTGTTCACAACCCCAGCAGCCACGGCTGCCGCTCCCAGGAGTACGGCCGCGCGCCTCAGGGCGGTCGTTCTCGCAGACTCGACTACGGGGGCCGCCAACTCCGAAACGCGGACAAGCGTTGGGTCGCTTCCCGACTCGCCCCGGATGCGTGATGTACTTTCGCTATCAACCGTGTGGGTGTGCGAGGCAAAGTAAAGGCCCGTGGCCTGCCAGGCCTCGACGGTGTGCCCGGGCGAGGTGCCTGAGTTCATCGCAGTGCACACGCTGTCGAGATAGGACTGGATGGCGTCGGAACCGTGGTGGCCGAGCGCGTTGACGGCCTCGGCGATCGCGTTGGCTTCGTCGGTGAGCGACTCAGTCTTACTTCGGAGTGCCGCGTCCATGCTCGCTCGGTAGTCGAGGTAGAGCATGCCGAGTGTTGTTCCGCCGACGACCAGATTCACAGCCAAGAGGAGTTGTGTCCGCAGTCTGAGTGAACGGAGCCATGCCGTTATGTGATTGATCCGTTCATTCATCCGCAGTCCTCCTGGGATGACCGTCGCGTCTGAGCTCGTAGGCGATGCTCAGACTCAGGACCGTGCGGATGACAATGACCGATCCGAGCACCGCCATTTCCTCTAGCGTCGGAGTGACAACAGTCTTCAGAATGTCCGCGGCGATAAGGAACTCGAGCGAGAGCACGAGCCGCTCGGCAAGACGAAGGCGGGCTTCGGTGGTGCGATCGCGCAGTCCGTGACGAACAGCCGCCGAGATGATCTCAACAGCGGCCGCGACGACGGACGCGGCGATCATGACGGCGGCAATCGCCTCGATGAATTGGACCGTGATACTGATGAGTTCTTCGATCATCGGCGGCTCGACTCTCCTTCAGTGGTGCTTGTACCAGCCGATCCCCGGGATCTCATTCCATGAGTTCGTGCGGTGACACTTGAAACAGTCGGTGACCTCGACATGTTCGACGCCCGCGATGCGCTTCGAGACCATTTCAAAGTGACCCATGTAGTGGCTGGGCGGACCGCTGTGACACTGCACGCAGCTGGTGGATTGCGGCGAAGGGTGGCGGTACTCAGGAATGCGCCAGCTCGCCGTCGAGTGGCAGGAGGCACAGTTGTTCCCGAAGAGTGTTCGGTGCGGTTCCTCGTTGGTGTGGCAAGAGGCGCAATCGAGCATCAGTTCCGTCGACGTGATGCGTGCGTGCGGCGTCGGCGTCGCGGACGCATGCACGCGCAGGCTCTCGATGAGTGCGAGGGTGCCCTCGTCCGCATCGGCACGAGCGATCGCGATAAGCAGTTCGTGGTCCATCGTGGTGGGCGTCGATGGCGGCATGGCGTGCTCGGTGTGACATCCGACGCATGAGTCGACCGAAGCATGGAACGCGGTATCGGGCGTTGAGAGCAGCTTCTCGTTATTCGCGTGGCAAGAGACACAGTTGGATGTCTCTATCCCAACGTGAGGGGTGTGGCAGGCGGTGCAATCGTTCGCAAGAAACGCATGTGCCTCGGAGAGCGGACCTGGACTGACCATGTCCTGCCAGCCAATCGCGGCGTCCGGTCCCTCACGGTGGACAACAATGGGTAAAGCGAACCCAGCTCCGAGCGCGCCGAGAGTCAGGACTCCATAGATGATTTCGAGTCGTTTCATGAGAGCCACCTGATGCCGAAGTACCACGCCGACCAGACATGCACGAAAAGCAGCCCGTACAGCACAATCGCGATGACAATGTGACACGTCAGCCAGCGCGTAAATAGGCTCTTTGCCGCGCCGTGGGTTCTGATGGCAAGTTCAAGGTCGGAGACCGATTCGGCAATTCGGAGCGCCTTCGAGGAAACGCGAAACGGGCCGTCCGAGTTGCGGTTGACGAAAAGCGAGGCGATCCGCCCGGGGAACGTTGCCCCGCGACGTACGACAGCGGCGACCTCCGGATGGGTCCGAAGTTCGTTGGAGAGCGAGGTGTACGCCGTGAGTAGCTCGTCGCGGTCGGCCCGCATCTGGCGGATGTCGGTCGAGAGCCGGCCGAGCAGGTAGCGGCCGACGAAACCGCTGACGGCGACGGTAAGCATCATGAGCGTGAGCGCCACGCCCAGTCCGCTTTGGAACTTATGCCCGGTGTGGAGCACGCCGAGGATCGGCGCGAGCACGCCCGTGTAGATGTGGATAGTCAGCAGCGTACGCATCGAAACGTGCGGTGTGATCCGCCGCTTGAGCCACGGGATGCGCTTGACGAAGAGGTAGAGCAGCGGGACGAGCATGAGCGCCGCGGCGGCCACGCCGAGTAGTCCTCCCGCGAGACTCCCCGCGAATCGCGGGTCCCGGTGCACGAAGAAACCGAGCGTCAGAACCAGTAGAAGAACAATCAGGCCGGTTACGATGACGCGTTGGCGCTCTTGCATCTCAGGCCTCCACCTCGAGGTCGACCTCGGATTTCGCTTGGCAGGCGAGGATGACCCCGTCGCGGCGGTCGTTGTCATCGAGCGCGTCCTCGACGTCCATGCTCACCCGGCCTTTGAGCAGGCGGACCTTGCAGCTCCCGCAGGTGCCGGCACGGCATGAGTTGTCGATGTCGACCCCGACCGATTCCGCGGCCTCGAGCACGGTCGTCTCCGGCCCGATGGGCACGGACTTGCCAGAAGCGGTGAAGGCGACCGTGGCGGCCCCAGCCCCCGGCCTCTCCGTGGCCTGAGGTCGCTTCGCGGGCCCAAACGCCTCGGTCTTGACGCGGTCTTGTGGTACGCCCAGCTCGCCGAGCATGCCTTTGAGGGCTTCCATCATGGGCGGCGGGCCGCAGAGATGGACGAGCTTGGAGGCGATCTCGGGGACGCACTCTCGGATGAGCCCGGCAGAGAATCGCCCGCTCGGGCCGACCCAGGCGCTGCCTCTGGCGCGCGTCATAGTGGCCGTGACATTCAGGCGGGGGTGCTTGCGCTGAAGGTATTCAAGCTCGTCGCGGAAGCAGAAATCGTCCGTCGTCCGGCAGCAGTGCAAGAGGTAGATGTCACCGTCCCAAGCACGGTCGGTGAGGTATCGAATCACGCTCATCATGGGTGTGATGCCGACGCCACCGCTGACCAGCACGATGCTGCCTTCCTCATCGCCGGTAAACGTGAAGACTCCGGAAGGCCCGGTGACTGTGAGCGAGTCGCCGACGGAGAGCGAGTCGTGCAGCGCTCGGCTCACGACGCCTTGGTCCTCACGCTTGATGGAGAGTTCGACATACTCCGGCCTCGTCGGGCTTGAGGCGATCGTGTACGAGCGTTTGACGACCTTGCCGCCAACCGGGACCTCGACTGTGAGGAACTGACCGGGCAGGTACGTAAACGGCACCGGTTCTCCCGAGGGCGGCATCAGGCGGAAGGTCCGGATGTCTGGCGTTTCTTGGAATGTCGCGGCGAGTTGCAGGGCGCCCGTCCATCGGTCACCGGTTCGCCGGGTTGTTTTGGCCGGCATCGCGGCCGCGGGCTGGTCGGGAACGTCGAGGACCGGTGCAACAGAAGCCGCAGGCTGTAACGATGTAGCCCCAGAAGTTTCAGGTGCCGGCGATGCGGACGGGCCACGCGGCTGCGCCGCGAGGTCCTGCAGCAGTTCAGCCGCGCGCCGCATCTTGACGAAGTACAGCGCGATCATCGCCATCGCGAACACGATGAGCACGGTCATCACGGACATATGGAACCAAGACCAGCCGAACGGCCCGGTGCTCGCGGCCCCCGCGGGCGGTGGCAAGAGATTCATTTCACGCTTGAACCAAGTCATGGCGGCTTGGTCAGGCGGCGTGTTCGAGTTCATGACGCGGTGCGCCGCGAGACCGCTATCGAATTGTCCGAGGCCCTCGCGGAGCGCATTGACGGCGGACTGCATCGCACCGAAGTCCTGCGTCGGCGATGCCTTGAGCAGGTCATCGAGCGCCTGGCCCATGAGTGCTGCCCCGGTCTGCATTCGGTCATGAGCGAGTCGCTCGAAGGCGTCCCGCTCCTCGGCCGTCATGTCGGGCAAGTCCATCAGGCTCGGGTAGATGTCCTTGGGCGGGGGCACGCCCATGCGGCTCATCATCTCGCCCATGTCACCCATGCCCTGCATGCCGCCCTGCTGCGGAACGTCTCCCTCGCCAACTGGCTCACTCTGGTCCGGGTGATGCGAGGCGTGCTCCTCGGGAGATACCTGGGATTGTGCGTTCGGCGCGACTAGAAGCAGTGTCGCGAGCATGCTCGTCGTCTGGAAGAAGCGTCTCATGCAAGTTCTCCCGGTTGCGCGTGTTCCGTGATCGACTCGGGCGAGTGGCGGTGAAGGTGCTGGAGCGCCTCGAAAGCGCGTGGGTCGAGCCCGGTGCCGACCAAGGAGGCCATCTCGTCGATCGCTTGCTCGGACGACATTGCTTCGTGATAGGGGCGAGGCTCCGTGAGCGCGACGAAGATGTCCGCGACGTGCAATACTGCAGCTAAGGGGTGAATCTCTTCCTGAGTGAGCCCTTGCGGGTACCCCGACCCGTCTGGGCACTCGTGATGCTGGGCGACAAGACGGGATATCTGCTCGGTCCCCGGGATCTGGTCAAGCATCGTGACAGCGATTTGAACGTGCTCTCGCATCTTCTTGCGTTGCTCAGTGTCGAGCGGCCCATGCTTGAACAACACCGCATCAGGGATTCCTGCTTTCCCGATGTCGTGTGCGAGCGCGGCGAGACGAATACAGCCAACCGCATCAGCCTCGTATCCAAGGTGCTCCGCGAGTGATGTCGCGACATCGGCAACTCGGCGCGAGTGAGAAACCGTGGAGGAATCTCGTGCATTCACAGCCGCCAGTAGCCCGGCGAGGCCGTTGATCAGCTCCGCGTGTCGGGTCCGGGCGATGACCTCGTCACGCTGACGCTTCCGAACGTTTGCGGTATGGACGAGACGGCCGGCGATCAGACCGATCACGGGATACACGCCGAGCCAGCCGAACTGGTCCGGGTTGGCCATCGGCGAGTCGCTCCACGACCAGAGAAGATGGGCCAAGTACGCGACACTCACGGCACAGGACGAGAGCAGCCCACCGACCCACTCGAATGCAATCGCCGCGCTCACGACGGGCACGATGTAAAGACCGGAAAGCACAATGTGCAGCCAATGCAGCGAAGGCGACTGCGTGGTGATCAGAAAGTGCAGCATCGTGATTGCGAAAGTCCAGATTCCAGCACTGAAGAAGTGGCGTCTCTGCTCAGAGCTCATTCGTGCAGCCTCCCAGCTCCGAAGCAGCAGCCACCACCGCGCACCGGGAAACACATGCATCCGGTGCGCGGCGGACCGCTGCGGTCGTGTGACTGTGCTGGATTCACCGCCCGTGCTCGGGAACGTCGAGCACGCGGTTCAGTGTCCCAAAGGGATTCGGCGTGCAGCCCTCGGACCCGCCGTTCGGGCGATCGCAGCCAGCCTCGCAGCACCACTGGCCATCGACCACGAACTTGTACTCGTAGCGACCGGGTGGGAGTGCGAGCTCGGTCTCCCACCATCCTTGGTCGTCTCGCGTCATGGGGTTGGCCGTCGTGCTCCAATCGTTGAACGAGCCCGCTACGAACACCTCGCACGCATCCGGCGCGGCGAGCGTGATCCGCGAAGTCGTTGATATTGCCGCTTGCTTGGGCATCTGATACTCCTTTCAGTTGTTGACTCTGTTCAATCACCCTCACCCTGGCCCGCCATGTCCACGGGGCGGGTCCCGGCGAGCGTCTGCCGCTGCTCATCCGTCAAGACCTTGGCCGCCTCTCCAACCGCCCGGATGAATGCGAGACGCTTTTCGGCGCGTTCAGATTCGATCGCGCGAACCGCTTCCTCGATTCGCTCGATGTCCGGCGTCGACGCCGCGGTCAACGACCACAGCGTTTCCTCAAGGCGCTCGATGCGTCGGTCGTGCTCGGACTGGGCGAGGAGCGTCTGTTGCATCTTCGTGTTGAGTCGGACCTGCTGGTCGGACGTCAGGCCGATATGCTCGGCGTGGTCGAGGAAGAAACCCGTAGCACCGATGTGGTAGAGATGCGAGGCGCCGGGGAAGCCCGGCAGGTCGGTACGGACCTCCATCGCGTCGGTCACACCGCCCTGGTCCTTCGCTTTCGGCCCCATCCCCATCATTCCACGCATACCGCGCATACCGCCCATGGCCATAGCGCCGTCTGTCGCCATCGCCCTGCCCATGCCCATGCCCATGTCCATGCGCTGTCCGTCGTCCGCGCCGTGACCGTCCTTCGAGCCGTGGCCCTTGTGGGTAGGGGTGGACTGGTCCTCGGCCGTTACGGGGCGGTGCCCGAGTTGGAGGACGGCCTCAAGCTGTGCGACTCGGGCACGGAGCGCCGCGAGTTCGCGAACAATGTCCTGCGGCTCGTTGTGAGCCGCTCCGTGTTCACTGTGAGAGACCTGGTCGTGGTCTTGGGCCACGGCGGGCGCAACAGCGACGATTGTCGTCAGAATGGCCGCGAGGGCGGCCGACGTTTGTGCTCGTGTTCTCGTCATATCAGGGCTCCTTGAGTTTGTGACCGCGCGGACAGTCTGCGGCCCGCATAGGGGCTGAGACGGCCCGCCATCGCCCGCAAGATGCAAACACTATCATCATTGAATGTATTTCGCAAGCGCGACATGTTGTCGCCCCAGAACGAGACGACCCTTATTCTGTGTGGGTTGTGTTGGACAAGACGGCGGCCGTCAGCTTGAAAGGATTGGATGATTTCTCGGCAAGTAGCGATGGCAGCGATGTGCATGGGCCTCATCGGGCGTGAGGGCTCGGGGGACGGCATGCAGATCCCCGATCTGGTCGAACTGACGGGGATCTCCCGCCCGACACTCGGCAAGGTCGTCAATGCCCTCGCCCGCAAGAAGTTCGTGCGGACACAGCGCGGTGTTGGGGGCGGCGTCCGCCTCGCGGTAGATGCAGAATCCGTATCGCTGTACGACCTGTGTGTTGCCTTCGATGACCCCCTGATCGAGTGCCACTGTTCGTTTGGGTTCGGGCACTGCGCTGAGATCGGCCCGTGCCCGCCGGGCTGCCTGTGCGTTGCCCAGCACACCAAGCAGGTCGAGTATCTCAAGAGTACGAGTGTGCTCGATGTCGCCGACACCATGGCACCGCGTCTGAAACAAGCTGCCAAGCGTGCAGAGCAAGCCCAGCGCAAGAGATAGGCTGAACATTGCCTCAAGATGGTGACGGGCTGGGCATTCATGGCAACAGGTACTCCCAGCCGTACACGAGCGATCCACCGAAGTGACCGGCAACGCCGACGAGCGCCGCGGTTACGAGCAGAGTGACGGTGGCGAAGCGGCCACCCGGCTTCTTGGCGCGCCGTTCCACCGCGATCCATGCCACGATCGCGAGCAGAGAGACGGCGATACCGAGCGCGCGGTGCCACCAGAACACCCACGAGAGTGTTCCCGTGTAGTCGTCCGCCGAGCCGTGGACCAGGCCGAGCGTCGTCGCGACGAGGGCCGAGAGCGCCCCCATAGCGATAAGAAGTCGGACCGTGCTGTGATTCTGCCATTGATGGCGGACGACGCCCACGAGTTCGACGAACCCGGCCAGAATCAAGAACGCGATCGGGAAGTGAATCGCGACCACATGCAGCCGCCCGAGCCGTGCGACCGCCGATAGCCCGTGGTCAGTGGCATGGTCATGCGCCGCATCGTCCGGCCCATCGTCGTGCTCGTCGTTGGTGTTGCGCTCGGTTCCAGCCGTCTCGCCGGTATGGTTGTGGTCATGGCCGCGGGGTACGGGCTGGTTTCCCGATGGCTCCGCCGCGACCGGCATAACGAGCGCGAGCGATTCGGCGTACGCCTCGGGGTCCTGCTGGAAACGCAGCTGGCACCGTCGGCAGCAGAAATACACAGTCTGTCCTTCGTACTCAGCCGAAAAGCTCGGGTCGACCGTCTCCTCGGGCGTGACCGGGCAGACGGTGTTGGCGGCCCCTGGCCCCTCCCCGAGTCCGTCCGGGGAGGGTGCCTGAGCCGCGAGAACGGGGAGTGCCGCGATGAACACCAGCAGCACAAACAGCGGAGTGAGGTGTCGGTGGATGGTGGTGCTCATACGTGGCCTCCTTGATTCAGTCGTCGCCATGGTCGTGATCGCCGTGTCCACGGTGATCGTCGTGATCACCCTCGTGGATCGGAGAGCCGTGAAGCTTGCCCTGAGCCTCATGGACCGGCTTCCACGCCGCATCAATCCTGGTGATGAACTTCGCCGGGTCGGCCTCGAAGGTCGGCTGACAACCGGCGCAGCAGAACTGCACGAGGCGATTGGCGACGACGATCTCGGCGGGCTCGCCCATCGAGCCGAGCTTGCTATTCTCAAGTACCGCGCATGTCGTGAGCGGGTAGTCCTTCAGTTGCGCCTTCACGACCGCCTCGTCGAGCGCCTTGAGGTACTTGGCGGGGTCGGCCTCGAAGTCTCGGACGCACCCCTTGCAGCACAGCCGCACGAGCCGGTTTTTGTAGACATGGTTGATGCCGATGTCTTCGCCGTCTATGGCGAGCGGCTCACCTGTGACCACGCAGGTCTCAAGCGGGTAGAACGGCATCTGCTGTTTAGCAATAGCCTTGTCGACCTCGGCAAAGTGCTTCGTTGTGTCGGCCTCGAACCGCCCGACACACCCGCCGCAGCAGAATCGCACCTCGCGCCCCTCAATCGTCTTGACGATCGGATCGCCCATCGATCCCAGCTTCTGCCCTGAGATCGGGCATGTATCGAGCAGGTACGGGTCGCCCTTGGGCTCATCCACCTCGTGTGCGGCGTGAGCATCGGCCGCACCGGGCTCATCCCCGCGCATCGATGCCAGAACGAAGTTCGTACGACGATCCTCGTCCCAGTTCATGAATGCCTTGTCACATCCAGGGCAGCAGAACCCGATGGTCTTCCCATCGTGCTGGACGAAGGTCTTGCCATCGATCGGCTCCTTACCGACCGGGCACATCGCGTTGACGGCTTCCGTGTTCTGTCCGGTTGCCGCGCCATGGCCGGCGTGCTGGGCCATCGAAAGTGAGGCGGGGGCCGTGAGGCAGAGACAAGCAATCAGTGTTGCAGGCTTCATACAGAATCTCCTTGTGCTCATGGCACATCAGGGCTTCGTGCCGGGCGTGACAAGCGGAACTTCCACTCGGCAACCCAACAGTACAGAATGGGAACTACAAACCATGTGATGGAGGCGACAGCCATGCCGCCGAACGACGGGATAGCCATCGGAACCATGATGTCAGAGCCTCGCCCGGTGCTCGTGAGCACGGGCAGCAGTGCGAGGATGGTTGTGGCACTCGTCATGACAGCTGCACGGATGCGGAGTTGGCCACCAACGACGACGGCTTTGCGTATCGCTTCGATCGAGTCGGGCTTCTCCTCCGCCATCGATTGCTCGATACGGGTTGCCATGATGACACCGTCATCTGTAGCTATGCCGAAGAGCGCGAGGAACCCGACCCAGACCGCGACGCTCAGGTTGTACGGTTCGATCTGAAAGAGACCGCGCAGGTCGATCCCGAGCAGCGAGGTATCGAGGAACCACGGCTGGGCATAGAGCCACAGCATGAGGAATCCACCTCCCCACGCGACGAAGACTCCCGTAAACACCATGAAGGTGATACCAACCTTGCGAAACTGGAAGTACAGCAGAAGGAAGATCACCGCGAGCGCGAGCGGAAGCACGATGCTCATCCGCTTGGCTGCGCGCACCTGGTTCTTATACGATCCGGAGAACTCGTAGCTGACGCCGGGGGGGACCAGGACCTCGCCGGAATCGATCGCGTCCTGAATCAACTGCTGTGCATCGTTGACAACCGTGACCTCGGCATAGCCCGGCATCTTGTCAAAGAGGACGTACGCAACAAGGAACGTGTCCTCGCTCTTGACCATCTGCGGACCGCGGCGGTACTCAAGTGTGCTGAGTTCGCGCAGCGGCACCTGTGCTCCCGACGGCGTCGGCACAAGAATATCGCCGAGCGTCTCCGGCTGGTCCCGCAGCTCGCGGAGGTAGCGGACACGCACCGGGTACCGCTCGCGTCCCTCGACGGTCATCGTCAGCGGCTTGCCGCCGATCGCGACTTCGATGACCTCCTGCACGCTCGCGACCGTAAGGCCATAACGAGCGATCTTCTCGCGGTCGATGTCAACTTCAAGGTACGGCTTGCCGACGACGCGATCCGCGAACACCGCGAGCGGCTGGACGCTCGGCACCTGCTTGAGCAGGCGTTCGAGTTCGAGACCGAAGGACTCGATCGATTCGAGGTCGGGCCCGTAGACCTTGATCCCCATCGGCGCGCGGAAGCCCGATTGCAGCATGACGATCCGCGTTTCGATAGGTTGTAGCTTCGGGGCGCTTGTGACCCCCGGCATATCCGCCGCTTCGACGATCGCGTCCCAGATGTCCTGGTTTGATTCGATCTCGTCACGCCACTGACGGAACGGGCGGCCGTCTGCGTCTTCGATTAGGTTGCCCTGATCGTCGCGGACAAACTCGCCGGCTGATGTGTCGTAGCGGAAGTTGAGCCGTCGGCCCTGGTCATCGACGCGGTACTCGCTCTTGTACTCGATGATCGTTTCGACCATCGAGATCGGTGCCGGGTCCAGCGGGCTCTCGACGCGGCCAATCTTGCCAACCGCGAGTTCGACCTCGGGCACGCTCATGATTCGGCGGTCGAGTTCCTTGAGGATCTCGGTTGCCTCGCCGATCGAGGCATGGGACATCGTCGTTGGCATGTAAAGGAACGCGCCCTCGTCAAGGGATGGCATGAACTCGCTGCCGAGACCTGGGAAGGCATGAGCGATCTCGACCGCGGTCTCGTTCTGGCGCACCGACTCAGGTAGCCAGCCCCAGACCTTGTCAAATCCAAGCCATACGGTCGTTCCAAGCAGGACAACACCGATCGCGGGTGACAGCCCAATCAGCTTGTGACGTAATGTCCATGCGAGCACATGCGGGAACGCTAGCCGGACCAGCCAAAACAGAAGCAGCAGGCCGCCCACGATGACACCAATGAAAACCGCATTGCCGAGTAAGCCGGGCTCCGGCCCAAGCGGTTCCCACGCACCAGAGAGCACGATCAGCACAACGACAACGGCAACGAGGTTGGCCGACCATTGCAGGCCACGGGCGGCAAGCACGGGGAGCCATGGCTTGGCGAGATAAAAAGCACCGAACGCTGCGATGATCATCCCGCCGAGCGTGTTGAGCCAGATTGCAAGGGCCATACCCGAGATCAACAAGCCGAATGAACCGACGACTCGCACTGCCTTGATCTTCGGGCGAAAGCCCATGAGTACATGCGCAGCCGCGGGCAGGATCGTCAGCGCGATGATGATCGACGCGATCAGCGCGAAGGTCTTGGTGTACGCGAGCGGCTTGAACAGCTTGCCCTCGGCCGCTTCCATCGTAAAGACGGGAAGGAAGCTGACGACTGTGGTGGCAACCGCTGTGAGGACCGCGCCGCCGACCTCGCTCGTCGCTCGGTAAATCACATCGAGTGTTGACTCATCGCTCTCGGCTTGCCCTGAGTCCTCAAGGCGGCGGAGGATGTTCTCACTGAGCACGATTCCCATATCCACGATCGTGCCGATGGCGATAGCGATGCCCGACAGCGCGACGATGTTCGCGTCCACGCCGAACGACTTCATTCCGATGAAGGTCATCAATACCGTGATCGGCAGCATCGCACCGATGAGCAGGCTGCTCCGAAGGTGCATGACCATCAGGACGACGACAATGATCGTCACGAGCACCTGCTGGCTGATCGCGGCATTGAGCGTTTCGAGTGTCTCGCGGATGAGCCCGGATCGATCGTAGAACGGTACGATCGTCACACGGCTTTCAGTCCCGTCGGCGAGGACCTTCGTTGGCAAGCCCGAAGCGATATCCGCGATCTTGTCTTTGACCCGCTGGATCGTCGCCATCGGGTTTTCGCCGTAGCGGACCACGACGACGCCGCCGACAGCCTCGACGCCCGCCTTGGTGAGCACACCTCTTCGGAGCGCTGGGCCGAGCGAGACCTTTGCGATATCACTTACGAGAATTGGCTGGCCGTCGCGGGCCGTGATCGCCGCCTGCTCGACATCTTCTACGGTCTCGATGAAGCCGAGCCCGCGGACGATGTACTCTGCCCGGTTGACCTCAATCGTGCGTGCGCCGACATCGAGGTTGCTTTGCCGCACCGCACCGATGACCTGCTGCAGCGAGACACCCGCCGCCCGCATTGCGTCGGGATCCACATCGACCTGGTACTCCTGTACGAAACCGCCGATCGAGGCAACTTCGGACACGCCCTCCACCCCGGCGAGCTTGTACCTGACGATGAAGTCCTGGATCGAGCGGAGTTCATCGGGTTCCCACCCGCCGGTTGGGTTGCCTTCGGCGTCGCGGCCCTCGAGTGTGTACCAGAAGACCTGTCCGAGGGCGGTTGCGTCGGGTCCGAGCGCGGGCGACACGCCGGGCGGCAGCGTGCCCGCGGGCAGCGAGTTGAGCTTTTCCAGTACGCGCGACCGTGACCAGTAGAAGTCCACACCGTCCTCGAAGACAACATAGATCGTCGAGAAGCCGAACACCGAGTAGCTGCGGATGTCCTTCACGCCCGGGATCCCGAGGAGCGCCACAGTCATCGGATAGCTGATCTGGTCGTCGATGTCCTGCGGGCTTCGCCCGGGCCACTCGGTGAACACGATCTGCTGGTTCTCGCCGATGTCCGGGATCGCATCGACCGGAACAGGGTCTCGAGCAAGGCCACCAAGATCCCAGTCGAAGGGAGCGACGAGCACACCCCAGAAGAGTGTGCCGACAAGCAAGATCGCGACGACCAGCTTCTGTTCAAGACAGAAACGGATGAGAGCATTCAGCGGACCACGGGGCGGCGGTGCGGTATGGAGGTCATTCATCGCTGTGCCCCTCGTGTTCATTGCCCGCGGGCGATGCATCAAGTGGGCCGTATGCCTCGCGGATCTCTCCGCAGCGGAGCATTTGATCACCGAAGTACGGGTTGTTGATCTGTGTGCCGCGCTGGAGCCAATCGGCCCCCTTGTTGTCGAACGCCATCGGACAGTGGGCAAGACGCCATATCTCGCTGCCGCGGTGCCCGAAGCGGCGCTGCAACGCGATAACGCCCTCGCTCATCCGCTCGAAGCGAGCGCGGGCGGTGTCAATGCTTGTGATCGCTTCGTTGATCCGCAGCCTGGCTGCAGCACGCCGCCAGTCCGCCAGTGGCTCACCAACGAGCCCCGCCTCTTCGACAAAGCCGAGCGCCGTTTTGATGTCTGACGCCGCCTGAACAAACGCGCCGAGGTCATCAGCTGCGAGTGCCTCTTGGGCATCAAAGTATGCCGCATACACTGGCTTGAGCGCATAGACGAAACCGTCGGGCACGGGGACACGGTTCGGCATCTCCGGCATGGAATCGCCGGTCATTCCACCGTGGCCTGCATGGGGGTTACCTCCGCCACCGCCACCGGGCGTCATCATGCTCGGCTTCGCGGCGATCTGCATCGCGCTGTCAATCCTGAACGCTCCGTTCACAACGACGGACTCGTTCCGCGTGAGGCCGTCACGCACAATGTAGAAATCACCAGCACGCGGGCCGAGCACGACGGATCGGCCCTCGTATGTTGGCTGTTCAGCATCCGCGACCTCGACGTAGACCACCGAGCGCTTGCCTGTAAAGAGCACTGCCGAACGCGGGATGACCAAAGGCTCCTCTGCATCCGCTGGATCACCAACGACGCCGAGCGACTCAGCAGGCACCAAGTCCATTCCGCAGATGCTGCACTGCCCAGGTCCGTCTTGAACCTCTGTTGGGTGCATCGGGCTGACCCAACGTCCTGCGAGCTCGTTGCTCACAACCGCGCCATCCTGAGCCACACGCGTCCTTGCGACCGCGGACGCAAACATGCCCGGCTTGAGGCGGCGATCCGCGTTGTCAACAGCGACGCGCACCGCCGCGGTCCGAGTTCGGGTATCGACTTCCGGCTCGATGAACGAGATCCGCCCTTCGAACGTCTCACCCGGGTGAGCTTCAACTTCAAAGATCACCTTCTGCCCCCAGCGAAGCAGCGGGAGCTGTGACTCGTACGCTTCCATGTCGAGCCAAAGCCGCGACAGATCGGCGATGGTCGCAATAGGCGCGCCCGTCTCTACATAGTCCCCTTCACGCACGGCAAGGTGCGTCACAACACCGCCGATTGGGGCGAATATCGTGAGGCGGTCCGACTCAAACGAACCATCCTCAACGGCTGCAATCTGCTCCGGTGAAATGCCAAAGAGCCTCAGCTTTTCTCGTGCTGCGACAAGCGTGTCTCGGGTCGCCGAACGAACAAGCTCGCTGCTTGACGCGCTGTTTTCAGCTGCGGCCAAAGCCTGACGAAACTCCTCGAACGCGGCAAGCAGATCAGGGCTGTAGACCTCTGCCATATGATCGCCCTTTGAGACCGGCACGCCAAGGAAGTTCACAAATAGCCGCTCTATTCGCCCGGGGAAATATGCGGTCAGGCGAGCGACCGATGTCTCGTCGTAAGTCAGCTTGCCGTACAGGCGGACCTCCGCGGTCGGGAAGAACCGGCCGACGGGCGCCGTCTCAATCTGGCTGAGCGCGGCCGCGGACTCGCTCATCGTGACCCGCAACTCACTCCCCTCACCGCTGTCCTCGGTCACGGGGATGAGATCCATAAAGCAGATCGGGCACTTCGCGTCGGGGTCGGGCAGACGCACCGAAGGGTGCATTGAACAGGTGTACATCTGCGGCTCACCCGCCTCATCAGCGTGATCATGCTCCGCCTCAGCTTCCTCGGGTGCTGGCTCGGCATCAGGACTGCCCATGCGATAGCCCACGACGAGCGCCGTGATGATCAGCAGTACGGCGATACCCGCCGCGGTGTGTTTCCACAGCCACGCGAGTGAAGATCGGATCGTCTGTATGAATTTGCTCATGGTGTGTCCTCGTCGGGTCCGGTGCCCGGCGTCTCGTCTTCCAACGCCTCGGTGATGGCTTTGCCTTGTGTTGGCACGGGCTGGCCAACAAGACGATTCAGGCGCGCGAGCGCCTGTCCACGATCGGCACGTGCCCGCTCGGCGGACACCGCGAATTCGAGCAGCGTCCGCTCCGTGTCCAGCAGATCGAGAAAGCTCGTCTCACCAGCGCGGAACCCGGCGAGTGAAGCCCGGAGCGACTCTTCGGCCTTGGGGATCAGCGTCGTCTCGAACAGCCTGACCCGTCGGTGCGCGTCCGTGTGCTCGAACCACGCCCGCTGGATCGATGCGGTGATCCGGTTCGCTTCATCGGCACGCTCGAACGACACGGCGAGGCGGCGGGCCATCGCTTCGCGGACGCCCGCCTCGTACTTGTCGCGCCAGAGTGGCACGGTGATGCCGAAGCTCAGCAGGATCGGATCGTCGCCGCTCTCGGCGATCGAGCTGTCAATCGCCTCGTCGGTCACGATGTAGTCGAGCCCGACCGTGAAATCAGGCAGGCCTTCTTTCCGCGCAACCTCACTCCGGATCCGTTGCTCCTCGATCCGCTCGTCGAGTGCGAGCAGCACGGGATTCGAACGCCGTGCGATCTCGGCGAGCCCAGGACCGTCGACCGACGCGACCCGGCCGGGGAGTCGGGCGAACGGCGACACGGGCGCATCCGTCGCTCGATTGAGCGCCGCGTTCAGATCCGCAACGTACGTCGGCCTCATCGCCCTGAGCTGCGCGAGGCGGTCTTCGAGTTGTCCAAGCTCGACCTGCACGCGAATGAGTTCCGGGTGCGAGCCGGCTCCGACGCGGTACCGGGCCTGTACGACCTCCTCGAACGATGAGAGCAGTTCCAGGTTCTCAGCCGTAATGCGAATGGCCCCGTCGAGATACGCAACCTCGTGAATCGTCTCGACGACACGCTCGGTGACCTCAAGCCGCGCCGCCTCGAACTGACGCCACGCGGCACGGGCTGCCATCGCCGCCGCATCCTCACGGTCGCTCAGGATTCCCGGCCACGGGAACGCCTGGCTCACGCCGATACGCGACTGCTGAGCGCCGGTGCGGGTCTCGACCTCGTCGAGGAAGAACCCGAAGTTCAGTCGGGGATCGGGCAACGCCCGGACCTGGGGCAGCCGCTCCGAGGCCGCGAGCCATCTCTGGTATGCGGCTTCTACAGCGGGGCTGTGATACAGCGCGAATCGCACATAATCTTCTGGCAAGGAATCGACATGCAGAGTGACAACCGCCGCTTCGGATTCGGCTTCGTCCTCTCGGAAGACGGATATCGGGCGCGATTCGGTATTATCGGGAAGCGAGCGTGCGTGGGACTGCGGCAGATCGCGAGTCGTATCGAATGGCGACGAGCAGCCGCCAACGATTCCGGCCCCCACGACGCCCACCGCGCACGCGACGAGACGAATGGCCATGAAAGGCTCCTGGGTGCTTGGATAAACGTGAGTCCGAGTGATCGACGCAGGGACGGGCAACGCTCACAGCGCGCACCATCCCTACGGAACTCGGGCTCTACGTTTGCCAAACGCCCAGAAGGGCCTGCATTTCGTTGTGGGTCTTGCCCGCGCGGAGGCTATCGACGAGCGACACCATCGAAGGCGTCGAATCGTCGGGCTCGATCACCGGAGTGATCTTCGGCGGGCCGTTCGGAAGTCCGGTCGGTGAATCGCGGTCAGTCCGCGGCAGCGGAGCGTCAGGAAGCCGATCCGGAGCCGGCGTCTCGGATATGCCGCATTTGCACGGACCTTCGCTCATCGGGCAGAATGCCTCGCTGCCGCAATCAAGGTCAGAGCATTCGTCCGGCAGTGAATCGCCGCAGCAGTCCATGTCAATGACAGGCTCATGGCATATCGTGTCATCACAGTGATCTTGGCCGGCGACCAATCCGACACCAAGCCTCGGCAGCCCGGCGGCGATCAGGATCGTGATGGCAAGAACTCTGAGCATGGACCGTCCCATTGTATCACGGCAACGACTAGCTGCCAACAGCCCGGGTGAGCGGTCTATTCCCCACCAGGCCGGTGTCCGATTCCGTTACTCCGAGCGATGATCGATCTGTTGGTGAGCCGGACAGGCGGCACCGTCGCAGTTACTTGGACGATCCCGAAGCGGCTTTCGTGATGGTTTCACACCCGACCTACAGCCCGTGTGCGTCACCGGCGTTGAGACATACTGCTATCGCGACCCGAATTGGGGGAGATTTCGCACCTTTGTAGATCAGCCAGAAATTCAAAGCAGCTAGGCCTTCAACAGGATCGAGACTTCTGCGCTGTCAGTTGGCCTAGAACTGGCCTAGATTCGCCAATCCGAAACGGTTCTTATCGCATCGTATGATTTGGGATCGATCGATGGAACGTCTTTATTGACAGTAGTTAAGGCGCGAGATCCGCGTTTATGGTGCACAGGCCGTGCCCGGCCGACACAGTCCCCCCCTCTCCGCTTTGATGCTCGATATGGCTCCTCAGGAGCCCGAGCACTGCAGAAGAAGCCCCGTATTGCGGGGCTTCTTCTTTGTCTTTTTGGGATACAGCGACACCTCGAGATGTGGAGATCTCGTGATCTTCGAACGGGACATGGACCACGCTCTCGGAACAGCATCGATGCGCGAGCCCCCGATCCACCGTTCCGGATGAAGAGATGATCGAGAGTCGCGCACTGCGCTCGATTCCGGACAGTTTCAATCCACAATTGAGAGACAAACCCAGGGTTCTGGGCTTTCGGCGTTGCATGGATAGATCGTAACTGTTACATTTGATGCCACGGCATACTCGCATGGCGCGCACCGTGACACACACCGCGGCTGACCCGTTCTGGGGTCAGCGCAGGCGCAGGAGACCCCATCATGATCCGCTCTTTCCTTGTCATTCTGGCGGCGATGGTGCTGTCCGTGAGCGCGATGGCGCAGACCGGCGCACCGGGCTATACGGGTGAGGTTTGCTACGACGGCTCAAATGTAACCGTTTCGGTGACGGCGACCCCAACAGCCACGGCGATGCTCATCTATCCCACCCCTCCCGGGGGCGGATACTTCATGGATGACGACGGGTCCGGGACCTACTCCAAGACGTTCTCGGGGATCGCGCCCGGAACGGAGTTCAGCTTCCACCTCGTCATTCAGATCCCCGGGCAGTACGAGTTCCAGCCCCGCACCTTCACCCTCGAGAGCGGGTGCACCTCGTTCAGTGTTGACGGCGATACCGGAGGGAACGACGACGGCGACGATGATGACGACGACGTTGGGGGGAACGACGATATCGATCCGGGTGACTTCGGCGCTGGTGGGCTCCCCCACTCCCGCGCGTTCCGTCACGACGTTGTCGAGAACGCTGGTGAGTGGTCCGTGCTCCTCGAAACGGGCGCGCCCGCTTCGCCGCTCCCCGGGATCACGGGTGTGAAGCTCCGCTACCGGGTCGGGAACGGCCCCATGCAGACCGCGCCCATGACCGATCTCGGGGCGCACATCTACGGGAAGATCATCGAGGGTGTCGAAGCCGGCGATGAGATCTCATACTCGTTCCTGACCACCGTCGGGATCGAGCCCGTCGATACGTCCTGGTTCAAGCGGACCCTCGGCGAAGGCGCGCCAGCGATCCCCGACACCCCGATCGAGACGGTGACGGCGATCCGTTTCCGTGATCGTCACGAGAACGAGTGGCGCTTCGACCACTACCCCCAGGGCTACGACGTTGGGCGCACCTTCGACCTGAAGATCACGGACAACGGGGGGAGCCTCGATTTCGAGGTCACCACCGCGCCCGAGGTCCCCGTCAGCGGTGTTGACATCAAGTGGTACAACCAGTCCGGCGACGTCGGATTCTGCGATCGCAACATCTCCGCGATCAGCGTCCGGATGGCCAAGTCCGGCGACGTCCACACCCACACGATCGACAACCTCGTCCACGGACAGCGCGTCGATGTCGAGTTCACCCTCCTCGCCGGGCAGACCTACTACTCCGAGTTCATCTACTACTACATGGGCGATGGTCGTCTCCAGCGTGAGTCACAGGACCCGATGGCGTATGCCGCGGGTGATGCGTCGATCCCCGTGGTTACGATCAAGCAGTTCGCGTTCAACCAGCACGCGCTGAACCTTCCCCCGGAAGACCTCAATGCGTTCATGGAGGGCAAGGTCGTTTTCGAGACGCACTGGGACGACGGGCTCCTCTTCAACCCCCCCACGGCGTTTGACTGCAACGGCGGCCCGGTCGGGTTCAACATGGGCGCAAGCCCGGTCTTCCAGCCCGACCTGCTCGGTCCCCAGTACACCAACAACTCCTGTATCGAGTGTCACATGCTCGACGGGCGCGGGCTCGCGCCCGTGACGGGGATGGACTCGCTCGAGGACTACGTGATCCGAACGAGCATCCCGGGTGCGCCCGGCGAAGCGCCGATCCCCCACCCGTTCTACGGCGAGCAGCTCGACATCAAGGCCGTCCCCGGCGAGACCCCCGAGGGGAGCGCCTCGCTCGTCTGGGACATCGTCAACGGGACTTTCGATGACGGCACTGTGTACGAACTCCGCAAACCCCGGGTCGAGTTCAGCGATCTGAAGTACGGGCAGATCGGGACCAACGTCCCCGGCGAGCCCGCTCCGAACCCGATCGATGGCCCGTACAACGGCGAAGCGGAAGTCTCCGTCCGTGTCGCGCCCATGCTCATCGGGCTCGGGCTCCTCGAAGCGATCGACGAATCCGAGATCTTGGCGTGGGCCGACGAGAACGATGCTGACGGAGACGGGATCTCCGGACGCGCGAACTACGTCGATGACCTCCACAACGGCGGGACGGCCATCGGTCGTTTCGGTTGGAAAGCGTCCCAGCCCGACCTGCGCCAGCAAGCGGCGTCTGCGTTCGCGCACGACATGGGGATGACCACCGATCTCGTCGGCGACGGACCCGTCGAGGTCCAGAGCTGGACGATCGACTCCATGGTGTCGTACCTCCGTGGTCTCGCTGTTCCTCCCCGTGAGAACCACAAGGACCCCGTCGCGCTCGAGGGCAAGATGCATTTCGAAGCGGCCGGGTGTATGTCGTGCCACCGTCCGGTGATGCAGACCGCTTCCGACGCGGAGTTCGCGCCCTACCGGGACCAGGTGATCCAGCCCTTCACGGACATGCTCCTCCACGACATGGGTGAGGGCCTCGCCGACAACCGCGCCGAGTACGGCGCGTCCGGGAGCGAATGGCGCACCCCGCCGCTCTGGGGTATCGGCTACGTCGGTCACGTCCTCGGAGTCCCCGTCGATCCCTTCGATCCCAACGGGAACCCGGAGCAAGCCAACTACCTCCACGACGGTCGCGCCCGCACGATCATGGAAGCCATCCTCTGGCACGGCGGTGAAGCGGAGTCCGCGCGAAACGCCGTCCTCGCGCTGTCCGAGTCCGAGCGCGACGCGCTCGTCGAGTACGTCAAGTTCCCGTTCGTCGATGCCGTCGAGTACCTCGGCGCGTCCGAGCCCGACTGCCGACCCGACTTCACGGGCGACGGTTCGCTCGACTTCTTCGACATCAGCACGTTCCTGACGGCCTACCAGGATGAGCAAGCCCAAGCGGACTACAACGGCGATGGAAGCTTCGACTTCTTCGACGTGAGCGCGTTCCTCAACGCGTTCTCCGAGGGCTGCCCGTAAAGCGCCGAGCTCGATATCACAGCACACCCCGCACCCCGCTCCGGCGGGGTGCTTTCTTGCGCCGATCCGTTGTGGTTCACAGAATCGGGGAGAAGAGTCGCGCCGTATTCTCCACGAAGCGCCTCCCCCAACGCCGGCGCATCCAGGGGGACTCCGAGATCGGTGTGCTCCGTTCGATGTATCGCGCGTGGACTCCGGCCAGATCCCGGACCCCTTCCGGGCTATGGATGACGAGACTCAGCTCGTAGTTGAGCCAGAAGCTCCGACGATCCAGGTTCACGGTCCCGATGATCGCGAGGTCTTCATCCACAGCGATCGTCTTTGCGTGGAGCAACCCCCCCTCGTACGCGAGCACGCGCACACCCGATTCGATCAGGTCGTCGTAATACGCGCGGCTCGCAAAGCGGACCAGCGGCCCGTCGATCTTCTCGGGGACCACCACCGTGGTCTCGACCCCGCGCATCGCCGCGGACATGAGCGCAGAAACGAACGCGTCGTCCGGGACAAAGTACGGGGTCGTCATCGTCAACCGATGCTGCGCCCCGTGGACGGCGGCCGTCAGCATCCGGTACATCGTCGAGGGGCGCTGACCCGGACCCGAAGGCACGACCTGCGCCGGCGCGTCCCCCACACGCACCGGGTCGGGGAACCAGTCCTCGACATTCACGGGGTGCGCATCCTCCATCGCCCAATCAAGCTCAAAGACCGCGCTGAGCTGCGCGGCGCTTGGCCCCTCGATGCGCGTCATCAAATCCACCCAGGGTCCGACGTTGAGTTCGCGTTTGAACACCAAGGGATCCGCGAGGTTCTGGCTCCCCGTGTACGCGACCCGGTCGTCAATGACCACCAGCTTCCGATGGTTCCGGATGTCGATCCGATTGAAACTCCCCCGGATCACCCCAACGGGGAGCGCGGTCCGGACCTCGATCCCCGCATTGGTCAGGATCGATCGTCCTTTCCCCCTGAGCATCTCCTTCGAGCCCGCGCCATCGAGGAGCAATCGGCACTTCACGCCTCGTGCCGATGCACGCATCAATGCGTCCGCGACCAGATCCGCGCGTCCCCCGACGGACCAGATGTAGAAGAGCATGTCGATGCTCGCCGTCGCGTGGTCGATGTCCTCGATGATCCGATCGAAGAACCGATCCGAGTCCTCCAGGATGTCGATCGTGTTCCCGCACAGCACCGGGCTCAGCCCGCTCGTGTGACCCAGCGCCGCAACAGCCCGAGAAGCGGGGTGCTCGAACATCCCCTCGCACCCGAAACGCTGCTCGAGCTGCGCGATCGGTGCGCGGATCTGCTCCGAAAGGTGCGCCCGGCGCGCACTCCGTCTCCGGCTCAACCAGGGCTCCCCGACCAGCACATAGAACACTGCGCCCGCAACGGGGAAGGTCACGACCAGGATGATCCACGACAGCGCGACCTCCGTCGATCGGCGCTTCGAGATCACCCGGAGCGAGATCAGCATCGCGACCACGATGTGGAACGTCAACGACCCGATCGCGGCCCAGGGCGCATGGCTCAGCATCCCCGATCCTACGGTACTGTGTGCGATCGGACCCATCCAACCCGGATCAACGCCAGCGAGGGTGGTTCCGGCGCGCAGCGGCCGCCGCGAAGTCATCCCTGCGCCGATATCCCCCGGAGCTCATCGGTTCGCTCCGATCCCCCAAGGGAGAACCGACGCGCTCGCTCAGGGACCTGCTCACCGAGCTCGCGCCCCACGGGATGGCCGTCTGCTGGCTCGGTCACGGATCCGTCGTCGTCACCCTCGGACAGCTCACCATCGCCGTGGACCCCGTGCTGTCGGATCGGATCGGGGTGCGCATCGGGAGACGGACCATCGGGCTCTCGCGCCGAACCGAAGCGCCGATCTCTCCCGAGGCGCTCAAGGGGGTCGATCTGATCCTGATCACCCATGCGCATTTCGATCATCTCGATCGCCCCACCCTGATGAAGCTCGCTGATTCGCGCACGGCCGTGGTTGTTCCCCCGCGCTGCGCGAACCTGATCCCCGGTGGGTTCGCGCGCGTCCACGAACTCCCCTCCGGATCGACGATCGATTTCGGGGGCGCGACGATCCGCGCCCACACCCCGCGCCACTGGGGATCCCGCGCATGGCTCGACCGGAGGCGGGGATTCTGCGCCTACGAGATCCGCCACGACGAGGGCTCCGTGCTCTTCACCGGGGATACGGCGGAGACCAACACGTTCAACGGGATCGGGGATCTCGACCTCGCCGTCTTCGGGATCGGCGCGTACGAGCCCTGGGAGCACATGCACGCTACCCCCGAACAGGTCTGGCGCATGTTCACACAAACGGGCGCTCAGTACCTGCTCCCCGTCCACCACTCGACGTTCGAGCTCTCCGACGAACCGATGGACGAACCCATGCGCCGACTCCTGACCTGCGCCAGCGATCACCCCGAGCGCGTCATCCAGGAATCCGTCGGCGAGGTCGTCGTGATCGATCGCGCGTCAGAGCGTTGACATATCGATCGAGAACCGATACTTCACATCGCTCTTGAGCAGCCGCTCGTATGCCTCGTTGATCTCGCTGGGCTTGATGACCTCGACATCCGCAACAAGGTTGTGCTTCCCACAGAAGTCGAGCATCTCCTGGGTCTCCGCGATCCCCCCGATGAGGGACCCGGACAAACGCTTGCGCCCGAACAAGAGCGCGAACGAGGAGACCTCGAGCGGTTCCTCGGGCGCGCCCACGAGGGTCAGTTCACCCTCCAGCGCGAGCATCCCGAGGTACATGTTGATGTCGTGCTTCGCCGACACACAGTCGAGGATGAAGTTGAACGTCCCCTGATGCGCGGCCATCTGCTCGGGGTCCTTCGACAGGATCACTTCGTCAGCGCCGAGGCGCTTCGCGTCATCGACCTTGCTTGGGGACGTGGTGAACACCACAACGTGCGCGCCCATCGCTTTCGCGATCTTCACACCCATGTGACCGAGACCACCGAGCCCGACGATCCCCACCTTCATCCCCGGCCCGACGTTCGCACGCTTCAGCGGCGAGTACGTCGTGATCCCAGCGCACAGCAGCGGGGCCGCGCCGGAGAGCTCCAGATTCTCGGGAACCCGGAGCACGAACCGCTCGTCCACCACCACGCTCTCGGAGTACCCCCCGTAGGTGACGGGCGCGGTCCCGTGCTTGTCCGGGGAGTTGTACGTAAACGCCGTCTTGGGACTGAACTGCTCCAGACCCGATTTGCACATCGGGCACTCATGATCCGAATCGACCATACACCCGACCCCGACCGTGTCCCCGACCTTGAAGGTGCTGACCCCGGACCCGACCTTGGTCACCTTCCCGACGATCTCGTGACCCGGGATACACGGGTACACCGTGGGCATCACACTGTTCCACTCGTCTCGCGCCTGGTGGAGGTCCGAGTGACAGATCCCGCAGTACTGGATTTCGATCTGCACATCCCGATCCGTGACTTCTCGACGGGGGATCTCACGCGCTTCGAACGGCGACGATTTGCTGTCCACCCCATAGGCCTTCGCTTGGTACATGCCGGGTCTCCTTGATCGTGCCCACGCGGAACGCGTCGCACCGACAAGGCATGGTAGAACCAGACTTCAAGACACAGGCCGGGGGTCGTTCATACCAAAAACGAACGACGCCCGTCGCCGGGCGCCGCTCAGTTGCACAAGAGTCTCAGATCGTTGGATCAGCGACGACGACGGGTCGCCGCGAGGCCACCAAGGCCCAGCAACGCGATCGCACCCGGCGCCGGAACGAGCGCCACGTCATCGACATACAGCCCGTTGGCGATCCCGGTCACCGCGCCAGCGGAGAGCTGGAAGCGGAGCAAGAACGAATCAGCACCCGCGGCCGCCGTCAGATCGAACGAGAACTGCTGGTAATCCGTGCCGATCCCCTGCCCGATGAGGGACGTGAGCTGTTCACCACGGACTCCACCGCCGTCCGACCCGTCCTGGTCGAGCCAGAGGATCTGGAAGAATGTGTCCATCCCGGTGAAGTCCATCGACTCCATCTTTGCGTAGAACGAGAGGTTGTAGCTCTGACCGGCAACGATGCTCCCCACGGGCATGACCTGCTCGATGAAGTACGCGCCGCCCGCGGCCGGGTTGTTGATGTGATCGAACGCCATGTAGGCGCTCCAGTTCCCGGAGTTGGGCATGTTGTCGGAGCGCCCGACGGAGCCCGAGGGGCCGCCGACGATCTCGGTCCAATCCGCGGCATCGGAGCCGCTCCCGTCCTCGAACCCGCCGTTGTTCACGATGCTCGCCGAAGCGACCGAAGCCAGACCCGTGAGCAGCGCAATCGTGAGTGTCTTCTTCATTTCAAGTCCTCTTTCCGTTTGTGTGTGTTTGGTTCAATCGGATCAGCGCCGACGACGCGCGCCCATGAGCCCACCAAGACCGAGGAGCGCGACCGCGCCGGGCGCGGGCACCTCATAGCTCAGGTTCAGGTTGTCGTAGAAGACACCCGATCCTTCGAAGTTCGAAGCAACACTCCAGAACCCGATCTGGAACAGGTGACCTTCCATCGACGAGTCCACATTGATGTCCATCGAGTACCCGGTCCACTCCGAAGGGGTGTTGGTCATGTCGATCGACTGGAACCCGGAGAGCTGGAACCCGTTGTTCGGATCCAGGATCTTGATGAACGCGACGGCCGTCGAAGCGCCCTCGAGGTTCCCGAGCTTCGCATCGAAGGCGAAGGTCCAGACACCCGCGTCGCCCGCGCCAACCGTGTACTCACGGAAGACGTTCGCTTCGATCCGGTTCCCGATCCCGTGATCCGAGTTGTTGTAATCGTTGTAGACCGAGAGCTGCTGCGCCCCCTGCGCCATCCCGCCCTCACCCGACGCGATCGCACTGAACGCGGCGCCCCCGTTCGGCGCGGGGAACGAGAAGTAGTTGTACAGGAAGTTCGTCCCGGTCGAATCGAACACGTTCGCGCCGACGAGCCAGCCCGCATCCCCGAGCGCCGTCGGCGAAGCCGCGTTGAGCGACTCGAAGTCCTCGGAATAGGTCGAGATGTCCGCGTTGGCGGCTCCGGCGAGCGCACACACCGAGAGCGCGACGAAACCGTTACGCTGGGCTTTGATGTTCATGGTGTCCTCTCTTCTCTTTCGTTTCGGAGCGCCTCTCACCGCGCTCATCACTCTGATTCCCGCTGAACCACGCTCATTCTGAGCGATGGACACCGTCACGAGCACGATGCCATTTCATACTGGTTCATCTGAAAATGTAACTGATACGTTTTCCGGCTTCAAGCGCCGAACCCTATTCGCGCTCGGATTTCTTGAATTCCACCCCAACCCCACTCCCGGGCAATCAGCCGGGGGGGAACAGGTGGCAGGACCCCGGATCGATGGTTATCCGGACCTTGCTCCCGATCCCCAACCCGTGCCCACCCTCGATCCGGACCCGGATCTCGTGCTCCCCGGCCCGGATTGACACGTCCGTCCCGAATCCGAGGGTTTCCAGATCCACGACCTCGCCGACGATCGGTCCGTCCCCATCGATCCGGATGAGCTGGGGGCGCACCCCGAGGAGGCACGGATCGCCGTCCGTCATCGCCGGATGACCCTCTCGGGTCGGGATCTGGAGCGGATCCCCCTCCCCCACCCCCGTGATCTCGACCAACCCGGATCCCGCGCTCGTTCGATAGACCCCGCACAGGATGTTCATCGTGGGGGATCCGAGGAACGCACCGACGAACGCGCTCGCCGGCGCGTCGTAGACCTCACCCGGAGGCCCGGACTGGAGCACATCGCCATCCTTCATCACAACGATGACATCCCCGAGCGCCATCGCCTCCTCATGATCATGGGTGACGTAGATCGTCGTCGTCCCCAGTTCACGCTGGATTCTCCGGATCTCCGCGCGGGTCGAGACCCGTCGATCCGGATCGAGATTCGACAACGGCTCATCGAACAAGAACGCTTTGGGCTCGCGCACGATCGCGCGTCCCAGCGCCACGCGCTGGCGCTGACCACCCGAGAGCTGACCCGGTTTCTTGCGCAGGATGTCGTCGATCCCCAGCAGGTCCGCCGCGCGCCGAACACGCGCCGCTCGTTCCTTCTTCGGGACCCCGCGCATGCGGAGTGCGAACCCCATGTTGTCCTCGACACTCAGATGGGGATACAGCGCGTAGTTCTGGAACACCATCGCGATGTCCCGGTCCTTCGGGCGCACCTCGTTCATGCGCTCCCCGTCGATCTCGAGAACCCCCGACGAAATCGTCTCGAGCCCAGCGATCATGCGCAGGGTCGTGGACTTCCCGCACCCGGAGGGACCGACGAGCACCACGAACGACCCGTCCTCGATCTCGAGCGAGACATCGCGTACGGCGCATTTGCCGTCGGGATAGGTCTTGGAGATCGATCGGAGCGAGATCGACGACATGGGAAGCCCTGGGGTTCGGTGTCTGATCGGAACTGAAAGTCCTCAGAGTGTACCGAATATGGGGGAAGGGATGGACCCGGACCAATGAAACTGTTACATTGACCCCAACACGGATCCCCGACACACGATGATATCTGTAGCACCATCAGGACCACGACCCATGAAAATCGTTGCACCAACCCTTTCGATTGCGTTCTCCCTGCTCTCCTCCGGCGCTGCAGCCCAGTCCTGGGAACTCGTCTGGAGCGATGAGTTCGAGGGGACCACGCTCGACACCTCGTCCTGGGAGTACATGATCGGGAACGGGCAGTCCTACGGGCTCCCGGCCGGGTGGGGGAACAACGAACTCCAGTACTACACGAACCTCGCCGGGAACATCAGTGTCTCGGGGGGGAAGCTCACGATCACGGCGCGTCAGCAGAATCTCGGGGGCGCGAGCTACACCTCCGCGCGGATCCGCACGATGGGCAAGCGTGACTTCCTTTACGGGCGTGTCGAAGCATCGATCAAGATCCCCTCCACCCCAGGGGTATGGCCGGCCTTCTGGATGCTCCCCACGAACTCGCCCTACGGGGGGTGGGCGTCTTCCGGAGAGATCGACATCATGGAATCCGTCAACTACGCGGACCGCGCGTACGGGACCATCCACTACGGCTCCAACTGGCCCAACAACCAGCACGCCGGCGGGACCCTCGCCGACGGCACCGACTTCTCCGATGACTTTCATGTCTACGCCATCGAATGGGAACCCGATCAGATCCGCTGGTACGTGGACGACATCAACTACGTCACCCTGACGAGCGATCAATGGTTCTCTGACAACGGAGGGGGGAACACCCGCGCTCCGTTCGACACCCCGTTCCACATCCTCCTGAACGTCGCCGTCGGAGGCGACTTCCCAGGGAACCCCAACGGCGCTTCGAGCTTCCCCCAGACGATGGAAGTCGAGTACGTCCGTGTCTACGGCGCGAACCAGGCGCCCTACAACGGCGCCCCCATCGCGCTCCCCGGGACGATCCAAGCGGAAGACTTCGACGAGGGATACAACGGGCAGAGCTACTTCGACACCGACACGGGCAACAACGGGAACCAGTACCGCACGACGGACGTCGATATCGAAGCGACCAATGACGGCGGGTACAACGTCGGGTGGATGCGCGAGGACGAATGGCTCGAGTACACCATCGATGTCCCCAGCGCGGGGACCTACGAGCTGACGGCGCGCGTCGCTTCGAACGCGAACGGTGGCGAGTTCATCTTCCAGAACGAAGCCCTCGACATCATCTCCTCCGTCATGACCGCGCCCCCCACGGGTGGTTGGCAGAACTGGACCACCATCTCCGGGACCATCGATCTCGAAGCGGGTGAGCAGATCATCCGCTACTTCAACTCGGGAGGCGCGGGCTCCGAGTTCAACCTCGACTGGTTCAGCATCGAATCCGGGCAATGCAACGCCGCCGACTTCTCCGAACCCTACGGCGAGCTCGACTTCTTCGACCTCTCCGCGTTCCTGACGGCGCTCACCAACCAGGAACCCGGCGCGGACCTGAACCCCGACGGGAACTTCGACTTCTTCGATGTCTCCGCGTTCCTCTCGATCTACTCGGGCGGGTGTCCGTAACCCCGACCCCGCACGATCCCCACAACAACAAAGCCCCGACCGGACCCGTCCGATCGGGGCTTTTGTTCTGAACTGCGAGATCCGATCCGGATCGGATCAGGGGGTCCCGACGTAGCAGGGCATGTTCGCCGTCCCGGCGTGCCCCTCGGTATCGCGCACCGTCACGTACACCCGGTACGCGCCCTCCTGCTGGGGCATGGTGATGAAGTACCGCCTCACCGTATCCTTCTCGATATACACATCGAGCGGCTCGAGCGAGTTCTCGAAGTCGCCCCCCGTGGTTGTCGCCGTGGACTCGGGGAGCACTTCCCACTCGATGTCCATCACATCCGCGTCAGGCTCCTGGACTTCGACGATCACGAGGATGCGCTGCCCGGGTTCATAGACGCGCTCACCGCGCCCCATGAGACGGACCTCTTTCACGATCGGGGCGCGGTTCTCGGGTTGCTCGCCCGTCCAGAGCTCCTCGAGCACATCGACCCGTTCCGTCGCTTCCCCGGACTCGAGGAGCAGCCCGTACCACGTGGGGGTGCGCTCCTGTTTCTGACCCCAGAGGAACGCGAACCCCCCGAGACACTGCTTCCCGAGCTGCGCCGTGATCGCTTTGTCGTAGCTCGTCCTCAGGAACTCCGCTTTCTCGTGGGACGACTGCTCGATCGGAGCGCCCCACGATGTGTTGCTCGTTTCCCAGTGACCGACGACCCCGTACTCGGTCATCGCGTACGCGCCCGTGTAGCCCTGACGACGCAGCTCGTTGGGAACATCAGCCATCCCCCCGTACGAGTTCACGCCGAGGAAGTCCACGTCCGGGCACTCATCCTGGATCCGCTTCGCCTTGTTCTCCCCGAGCCCGGCAACGACGGCCATCACGGGGTGGTTCTTGTCGAGCGACTTCACGAGCGCCGATGCTTCCTTGATCTGCTCGATCGCGATATCGAGATCACCCCCGAGCTCGAGCTCGTTGCCCACACCCCAAGCGAGCACGGCCGGGTGATCCCTGTACATCCTCACGAACTTCTCAACCCGATCGAGCTGCGCCCGGCGCTGCGCGGGATCGCTGTGGTCGTACCCGTGTCGCTGGTGCGCGATCCAGATCCCGACCACGACACTGATCCCCAGCTCGTGCGCCTCGTCGAGTGTGCTGTCGATCCCTTCCGCGTCCCAGGTCCGGATGGTGTTGCCTCCGCGTTCCTTGAGGAGCGCGAGGTTGGACGAACCACCAACGCCGTGGATGACATAGGGTTCGCCGTCTTTCAGGAGGGTATAGCGACCGTCGTCGTGCTCCAAAGTCACCACGCTCCCTTCATATGAAGCGCGGGTATTCGTCGAAGCGCAGCCCACGAGAAGGACGGCGAAACAGAGCAGGGACAGGATCGGCCAACGTGAGGTAAACTGGATCATGGGAGGAGCGTAACAGTTCCGTGTGAATAAGGCGAGCCCCCGGGATGCCCGAGCTCCCTTCACGAATCCCGCATGGATCCGAAAGCAGCATTTTTGATCCAAAATAGCGATTTGTTCGGGAATCCGGGTTTATGGACCCTTGACATCAGCCCGGAGATCCGCGACACTTGTGTAACAGTTACGTTCTCGCGAGGAGCACCCCGATGAACACCTCTCTCTCTCCCGCTGATCGCCGTCTGAGCCGTGCCTTTACCCTGATCGAGTTGCTGGTCGTGATCGCGATCATCGCCCTCCTGATCGGGATCCTCCTCCCCGCGCTCGGCCGCGCGAGGGACACGGCGCGCGATGTTCTGTGCAAGACCAACATGCGCCAGGTCGCGACGGCCTTGACGGTCTACGCGAACGATTACAAAGACGCCTACCCGACCAACATCGGGGGTCAGTTCGTCATCGATCCCGAGAACGACAAGCAGAACATGACCTGGCACGACGTGAACCGGATCGGACGCTACCTCCCCCAAGGCGATTTCAAGAACCTCTCCGTCAACAACGCGCAGAACCCCACCGTCGGCGGCACGGTCATGACCTGCCCCAACCACCCGGACGCGGGGCGCTCCTACGCGATGAACTACTGGGCATCCTCCGCCGCGGAATACCGCCCCAACTTCAACACGGGGACCCTCCAGCTCTTCAAACCCGGACGCAACCCCGACGCGAGCAACTTCCAGTTCGGGGAACCCTTCAAATCAACCGTGGATCGCGCGGCGAGTGTCCTCCTCATCGGCGAGGCCTGGGGGCTCTGGACCTCCGAGATCACCGACGATATCGGGGAACGCACCTGGTTCACGGCCGCTTCCATCGGTCGGCTCGGGCTCCCCGGGGAACGATTCGGGGGGAACCCCGAGGGGATCAACGAAGAAACCTGGGAAGGGACATGGCGCGGGAACGGCAACTTCCCCCGCGCCCCCGAGATGGGGAGCGACACGTCCGCGACCCCGGAGGGGTACGTCCCGTTCTATCGCCACCCGAGGCGCACGGACGATCCGTTCAAGGTCGATGGGCAACCGAACTTCGCGTTCGTGGACGGGCATGTCTCCAGCTACTCCCCGGCGGAACTCTTCAACCGGGACGACAACGCTATGGAGTACCGGAGCACGTATCGTGTGCTCTGGTCCGTATTGGATGAGCGCGTGGAGAACCGCGAGCTCGGATATCAGAGGGCGCCATGAGTTCTGTCCGTCAAATCGCGAAGGAACTGGGGATCAGCGTTGCGACTGTGTCGCGCGCGATCAACCAGCACGCCGGGGTGAGCGAGGAAACCCGGAGACGGGTCCTCGAGGCCGCGGACCGTTCGGGGTACCGACCCTCCACGGGGAAGAAGCCCACCAACGTCATCGGGCTCGTGTACCCCGAAGAACCCGTCAAGTCCGACCTGGGTGACTTCGAAGCGGCGCTCCTCTCCGGGATCCTGCGCGGGGTGTACGAGAAGCGTCACGACCTGACCTTCATCAGCGCCGGGCGCGACAAGCACGCCGACGAGACCTTCACGCAGTTCTTCCATCGCAAGGGGGTCCGCGCGATCATCATGCGTTCGCTCGGTGACACCTCCCTCGTCGAGAAGATCGCGAGCGAGGACTTCCCGACGTTGCTCGTTGCGGACCGCTCCGACGATGCGCGGGTGAACTACATCGACTCCGTCTCGCGCGACTCCTCGCGCCACGCGATCGAGCACCTCCTCGGGCTCGGGCATACGCGCATCGGGCTCGCGATGCACAACATCATCGACACGGACCACCAGGACCGTGAAGCGGGGTATCGGGAAGCGCTGGAGAACGCCGGGATCGAGATCGACCCCGCGCTCATCGTCCGCGCGGAAGCCAACACGGGAGGGGGCGAGATCATGCTCACCCGTCTCCTCGAGCTCGACAGCCCCCCCACCGCGATCTTCTTCACCAACCCGATGTCCACGATCGGCGCGCTCCACAAGTGCCTGCGCGTCGGGATCAAGGTCCCGCGCGATCTGTCCATCGTCGGGGTGGACGACTCCGTCACACGCTTCCAGACCTTCCCGAGATACACCGCCGTCTGTCAGGACGCCGTCTCCCTCGGGATCGAAGCGGCGCGTTGGATCACCCGGGCGGCCCAGACCGAGGACGATGTCCCGATGGAGATCTTCCGCGAGACGCGCCCCACGACCTTCGAGGTCCTCGAGACCACGAGCTTCGCGAACCCGAACCCCGTGCGCATCGACTCCGACGGTACAATCGTCAAGGACTCCTGACGTCGGATTGTCCTGAGCGATACACCCTCGGCGGCGCCTCCCCATGACACCACCACGGATCGAACGGGTCACGCTCCTCGTGCTCGCGATCCGTCATCTCTCCGTCGGGGTCTGGGTCATCCTCGCGCTCCTCATCCTCAGCGCGGCCGCGCTCGTCCTGACGGACCGATCCGACTCGCGCGATGATCGTGCCCTCTCGATGTGGGTCTTCTCCCCCGAGCACAAGCTCATGTACGACCCGATCGCGGCGCGTACCTCCGACACCGACGCACCCCTCGATATCTCGATCATGAGCATCGCCGCGATCCAGTCGCGCATGATGAGCGGATTCTTCGGAGGACTCCCCACGGCCGACCTCATCGAAGTCGAACGCGCCACGATCGGACAGGTCTTCATGGGACCGACCGAAGCGATCGGGTTCACCGACCTTACCCCCCTCCTTGAATCGGAGGGGCTCCTCGATCAGATCAACCCCCCGTCCCTGAGCCCGTGGAGCACGGACGGGCGCGTCTTCGGGCTCCCCCACGATGTCCACCCCGTGATGCTCGCGTATCGCGCGGACATCACGGAGTCGGCCGGGATCGACCTCACCCAAGCGCAGACCTGGGACGAGTACTTCGCAATGCTCCGTCCCCTGATGCGCGACAACGACAACGACGGGCGCATCGACCACTACCCCCTCGCGGCGTGGTACACCCAGCCCGACACAGTCGAGCTCCTCATGCTCCAGGGGGACGGCGCCCTCTTCGACGAGCACGGGGTCCCCGCCATCGACTCGGATCGGAACGCCCAGCTCCTCGCGCGGATCGTGTCGTGGTGTCTCCCCGATGGACGGGTCGCTGTAGACATCGAGGAGTTCAGCGCCGCCGGTCACCAAGCGCGTGTTGACGGGGTCTCGATCGGGAACCTCTGTCCCGACTGGATGTGCTCCATCTGGCGCATGCACGTCCCCGGGCTCGACGGGAAACTCAAGCTCATGCCCCTCCCGGCCTTCGAACCCGGGGGACGACGCACCAGCGTGCGCGGCGGGACCATGCTCGGGATCCCCACAACGACCGAGCACCCCGACGAAGCGTGGACCTACGCAAAGACCCTCTACACCTCCCCCGATGTCGCGCGTGAGCTCTACACCCTCGTGGACATCATCACCCCCGTCCGCTCCCTCTGGGACGACCCCGTCTACGACCAGCCCGACCCGTACTTCATGGGTCAGCCCAAGGGGCGCATGTTCATCGAGCTCGCGCCGATGATCCCGATCCGCACCTCGTCCCCCTACAACAGAGCGGCCGTCCTCGAAGTCCGAGACGCGGCCATCGCGCTCGTCGACTGGGCGCAGTCGCGCGGGTACGGCTTCAACGATGTCGAATCCATCGAGCCGCGCGCGAAACAACTCCTCGAACGCGCGCAGACCAACGTCGTCCGGATGATGTCGCGCAACGCGTTCGCCGCGCTCCCCGAACAGGAGGATCGCGAGCAATGAGTTCACCACGGACATCCCGCGCCCTCTTCCTCACCATCCTCCTCGCGCCCTTTGTCCTCATCTTCTCCGTGTTCATGCTCTACCCCCTGGCGCAGTCCGCCGTCCTCGCCGCGCACCAGACCTACGGCCCGGGAACGCGCGAATACGTCGGCGCGCACAACCTCTCCCTCCTCATCAACGACCCCCTCTTCTGGAAAGCGCTCAAGAACACCCTCGTCTACACCCTCGGGTCCCTCCTGATCCAGCTCCCCATCGCGTTCGCGCTCGCGCTCGCGCTCAACTCACCCAAGCTCCGCGGACGTTCCATCTACCGCCTTGTCTTTTTCTCACCCCAGCTCATGGGGCTTGTGTTCGTCTCGATCCTCGGGGTGCTCGCGTTCGAGAAGCGCATGGGGCTCGTCAACCGATCCCTCGCGTGGGTCACGGGGAACTCCGAGCTCCTCGAGCTCGATTGGCTCCAGGAACACGTGATGGCGACCCTCGTCCTGCTCTCCCTCTGGCTCTACGCCGGGTTCAACATGATCTACTTCCTGGCCGCGCTCCAGAACGTGGACCGATCGCTCATCGAAGCCTCCGAGATCGACGGCGCAGGACCCATCGCGCGGCTGCGCCACGTGATCCTCCCGAGCATCAAACCCGTCGCAACCTTCGTCGTGCTCCTCTCGATGATCGGGTCCCTCCAGCTCTTCGAGCTCCCCTACATCCTCCTCGACAGCTCCGGAGGCCCGAGCAACTCCGGGCTCACCGTGGTCATGTACCTCTACCAGAACGGGTTCGAGCTGGGTGATCTGGGATACGCGAGCGCGATCGGGTGGGCGCTCGCGATCATGCTCATCGTCCTCGCGCTGATCCAGATGAACATGATCCGTCGTCAGGAGCGACTCGGATGAGCAAACCCCTCCTCCACAAGCTCGCGCTCCACCTCGGGCTCATCGCGCTCGGGATCATCGTGCTCATCCCCTTCGCGTGGCTCATCATCGCGTCGCTCAAACCCAGCGAAGCGTTCTTCAGCGCCCTCTTCCTCCCCCCCGGGGACGGGCTCTTCGGGGTCGATTGGGGCGCGCTCACCCTCGACAACTACACCAACCTCTTCGGGCTCGGGTTCGGACGTGCGCTGCTCAACTCCATCTTCTACTCGTCGGCCGCCGCGATCTTCGCCACCCTCTTCTGCGCCTCGACCGGCTACGCGCTCGCGAAGTTCCGCTTCCGTGGGAACGGGCTCCTGACCCTCCTCATCCTCGGCGCGCTCATCGTCCCCCCCTCACTCCTCATCGCGCCGGGGTACGAGCTCCTCTACGACCTCGGGCTGCTCGACACCGCGTGGGGTTTGCTGCTCCCCGCTTTCGCGCCCGCATTCGGGGTGTTCCTGTTCAGACAGGCCGTGCTTCAGAGCGTCCCCGATCAGCTCCTCGAAGCGGCGCGCATCGACGGGTGCTCCGAGCTCTCCATCTTCTTCGTCATCGTGCTCCCCCTGATCCGTCCGATGATCGGGGCGTTCATGCTCATCACGTTCCTCGCGATGTGGAACAACTTCATCTCCCCCCAGATTGTCATCCAGAGCGCGGACAAGCAGCCCCTCTCCGTCGCGATCGCGCAGCTCCGGGGTGTCTACCGAACCGACTACGGGCTCCTGATGGCGGCGACCGTTGTCTCGGTCGCGCCCGTCGCGCTCCTCTTCCTCATCCTCCAGAAGCAGTTCATCTCCGGACTCACCAGCGGCGCGGTCAAGGGCTGAACCCGAGCACCGAGTCCACACAAAGAAACGGGCGAGCCCTTCCGGACCCGCCCGTTCGTGGTTCAAACACGAGAAGCGTAAATCGGCTTACTCGGGGCATCCCTCGGCAAACGCGTTGAGGAACGCGGAGATGTCGAAGAAGTCGAGCTCCCCGTTCCCGTCGAAGTCCGCCGGGTTGTTGCAGGGCGCATCACCCGCGACGAGCTGGATGTTGTCCCAGAACGACGCGCCACCACCCTGGGTCGGGAAGCCCTGGTCCGCGCCGAGCTGGATGTGGAGCACGGCGACAAGGATCTGCGAGGTCCCGGCGGGCGCGATCCCCGAAACCGAACCCGGGATCCACTCGTCGGAGGGATCGCTCATCGGATCGAACATGTTGACTTCGACCGTCTCGAGCGTCGTGCCGCCGGCGTCCTGGAAGTTCATCTGGAGGATGATGATGTTCTCGTCCCCGAGCGGGTCCGCGGAGTTCTCCCAGACAAACCCGGACAGGGTGTAGAGCTCACCCGCGTTGATCCCGGGCACCGTCTGGAGCAGCACCTGGTCGCTCTGGGTCCCGATGGAGGAACCGAACATCTTGCAGCTCGCCATCCCTTCCTGCGCGGGGACTTCAACGCCGCCGATGTCGGCGAACACGTTCCCGAAGTTCTGCCAGTCCTGGAACAGCACGAATCCGGGACCCGGGGTCTCGAACGAGCCATTGGACATGAGGTTTTGGGCGTGCGCACCGGTGCACACACACGCAAGCGCGATCGACGTTGTCAGACGGTTGAACATCTCGAACTCTCCTGTTTTCAAGAGTGGTGTTTGTAACTGTTACATCATCGTAACACGCACACCCCAGCTTGGGGAAGCTGAAATCGCCTGATCCAAGGACTTTTTTGAATGGACCACCCGGAAGGTCCGGGACTGTTACATCAACGGGACCAGATCCTCGGGGATCTGTTCACCGTTCGTTCGGATCACGTCCCGATACCACCCGTACGAGTCCTTCGGGATCCGACGCATGGTCGTGTAATCCATGTACACGAGCCCGAAACGGAGCGCGTACCCCTCGGCCCACTCAAAGTTGTCGAGGATCGACCACTGGAAGTACCCGCGCACATCCACCCCGTCCCGGATCGTTCGGCGCAGGGCATTGAGATAGCGCGTCAGGTAATCGATCCGCGCGGGATCGTGGACCTTGCCGTCATGGTGCACCCAGTCCATCGACGCGAGCCCGTTCTCCGTGATGACCACGGGGAGCTTGTAGCGCTCCTGGAGGAACTTCGGACCCCAGTACAGCGCCTCGGGGACCACTTCCCAACGGAACATCGTCATCGGGAACCCGCGCGGGCGCGGGACAAACTCGTAGTCGTCCCCGCCCCCCCCGTTCCCCGTCGCGCGGACCGTCCCCGCGCCGTAGATGTTCACCCCGAACATGTCGAGGGGTTGGCACATCAGATCAAGGTCGGCCTGAGAGCACTCGGGCGCATCGTCCCCGAAAAACCGGAGCCCCTGCTCCGGGTAGTGACCCAGCAGAACCGGATCGCAGTACCAGCTGTAGTTGTAGGTCCAGTTGTCGCAGTCCTGGATCTCGAATGACGCGCGACGCGCGGCCGCGATGTCCGCGTCCGTGTTCGTGTGGGGAACACTCAGATTCCCGACGGGCGCGAACCCGATCGTCGGGGTCGCTTTCGCGTGTTCACGGATCACCTTGACGGCACGCCCGTGCGCGAGCAGCGCGTGATGGGTCGCGCGCAGCACGTCCTTGCGCGGGAGCTTCAGACCCGGCGCATGGATCCCGAGCTGATGCCCCTGCCCCAGGAAAATCGCCGGTTCGTTGAGCGTGAACCAGTGGGTCACCCGATCCGAGTAGCGATCGACCACCGCGCGGGTGTACTCCTCGAACCATCGCGGCGCATCCTCGGACAGCCACCCGCCCTTGTCGTGGAGCGCCTGGGGGAGGTCCCAGTGGAACAGGGTCACCCAGGGCTGGATCCCGCGTTCGAGGAGCGCATCGATCAGCTTGTCGTAGTACTCGAAGCCCGCTTCGTTCCGATCCCCGATCCCGTTCGGGAACAATCGCGACCACGAGATCGAGAACCGATACCCCCCGGCCCCGAGCCCGGAAATCAGATCGACATCCTCTTGATACCGCTGGTACGAATCACACGCGACCTTCCCCGTGTGTCCCTGGAAGACCTTGCCCTCCGTGTCGCAATACGTATCCCACACGCTCGCGCCCCGCCCGTCGCCGTCCGGCGAACCCTCGACCTGAAACGCCGCGGACGCGACCCCCCACAAAAATGACTCCGGAAACGACATGAAGCGGCCTTCCTTCTCACCTGATCGGGGCGCGTCTGGGTCCACGTACGAGTGCGGATGATACCCTCCTCTGCCCGGATTGCCGAGGATCAGCACCCGAACCACAGATCCAAGCCCATTCCGATCGTCCGGATCTGCGGCCTACCCTTGACCTTGCGTGCCCGGCCGTGATCCGCGGCCCACCTGCCAGAATCACCAGATACGACCAACCCGCGCAGAGACGCGCGAGCTGTTGTCCCCCTGTCACGAGGACAAACCCGGATGTCCGACTCCACGAACACCCTCTCCGACAAGCTCAAATCCAAACTCCTCGTGTTCGACATCCGCTCCGCGATGTCCGGATCACCCAAAGCGGAGGTCCTCTCTGGGATCACGGTCGCGCTCGCGCTCGTCCCGGAAGCCGTCGCGTTCGCGTTTGTCGCGAACGTCCCACCCCTCGTCGGGCTCTACGCCGCATTCATCATGTGTCTGCTGACCTCCATCTTCGGAGGCCGACCCGGGATGATCTCGGGCGCAACCGGCGCGATGGCCGTCGTCGCCGTGGGTCTCGTCACCCACCACGGGATCGGATACCTCTTCCCGGCGATCGTGCTGTGCGGGATCCTCCAGATCCTCGTCGGGGTCCTGCGCCTCGGGAAGCTCATCCGGATCGTCCCCCACCCTGTGATGCTCGGGTTCGTCAACGGGCTCGCGATCGTCATCCTCACGGCGCAGTTCGGGAGCTTCAAAACCCTCGGGGACAACGGGGTCCTCGAGTACGTCTCGGGATCCCGCCTCTGGCTCATGCTCGCGCTCGTCGGAGTCACGATGGCAATCATCGCGATCCTCCCCAAGCTCACCCGCGCCGTCCCGTCCTCGCTCGTCGCGATCGTCTCCATCTCTCTCGTCGCGCTGGTGATCAACGCGAACAGCGCGTCGGACACCGAAGGCACCGAACCCGAGCGCACCGTCCTCACCGTGCGCGATGTCCTCATCGACAACACAAGAGCGGCCGCCGTCGCAACGGCGCAGCACGAGAAGGACACCCAAGCGCTCAGCGCCCTGAGCGCCACCCTCCCCGAGGGGGTCGAAGCGGTCCCGAGCGAGCACGCGCCGATCGCGCCCCTCACCGAAGCGGAGACACAAGCGGCCATCGATTCCGTGGACCTCGACACCGTCGGGATTGCCGGGGGTCTCCCGAGACCCGCGTGGTTCGATTTCGAGCTCCCACCCTTCACCTGGGACACCTTCCTCATCATCCTCCCCTTCTCCGTGGTCCTCGCCGGGGTCGGGCTCATCGAATCACTGATGACCATGACCCTCGTAGACGAGCTCACGGAAACGCGCGGGAGCGGGAACCGGGAATGCGTGGGTCAGGGGATCGCGAACATCACCTCCGGGTTCTTCGGGTCTATGGGCGGGTGCGCAATGATCGGCCAATCCCTCATCAACGTGAAGAGCGGCGGGCGCGGGCGCCTCTCCGGGATCACCGCCGCGATCACCATGCTCCTCTTCATCCTCTTCCTCTCCCCCCTCATCGAGTCCGTCCCCGTCGCGGCGCTCGTCGGGGTCATGTTCATGGTCGTCATCGGGACCTTCGAATGGACCACGCTCCAGACCTGGCGCCGGATCCCCATCCCCGAAGTCCTCATCATGCTTGTCGTCGCGCTCTACACCGTGTTCATGCACGACCTCGCGACGGCCGTCGTCATCGGGGTGGCGCTGTCCGCGCTCGTCTTCGCGTGGAACAAAAGCAAGTACCTCGTCGCCGATGTCCAGGACAACGAGCACGGGTCCCGGATCTACCAGCTCCACGGTGTGCTGTTCTTCGGGTCCGTCTCGCGCTTCCGGGACCTCTTCGACCCCGCGCGCGACCCCGACGACGTGGTCATCGATTTCTACTTCTCGCGCGTGTACGACCAGTCCGGGCTCGAAGCGATCAACGCGCTCGCGGAACGCTACCAAAAGCAGGGCAAACAGCTCCATCTGCGCCACCTGAGTGAGGACTGCCGCCGACTCCTCGATCGCGCTGGGGACCTCGTGGAAGTGAATATCTCCGAAGACCCCCACTACCACGTCGCGACGGACCGCACGGCCTGGGTCCACGAGTAACTGTTCCGAAGCCCGGTTGAGGTCCGCGCACGGTTCTCACTGATTTTCGAGCCCTGAAACGCCAATACTCATTCCGTGTTCCGCGCGACGGCGCGCCCATTGTCAGCACCGGAGAGAGGACGACCCGTGGACCCCATCAAAGCCAACCCCATCGAAGCCCTCGCCGACGCCAAGCACGAGTTCGGAGAGCACGGCGGCGTCAACATGTCGATCGAAGCGTCCACCACCTTCACCGTCATGAACGCGCACACCATGCCCGAGATCTTCCAGGGTCAGCACGGACCCGACGAAGGGGGCTGCTACCTCTACGGCCGGCACTTCAACCCCACGGTCTACAACCTCGGGAAACAGGTCGCGGCCATCGAGGGCTCCGAAGCGGGATACGCGTGCGCCTCCGGGATGGGCGCGATCAGCGCCGCGATCACCCAGATCTGCAACGCCGGGGACCACATCGTCTCCACCGACACCCTGTACGGCGGGACCTACGCGTTCTTCCACGACTACCTCCCCCTCAAGTGCAACATCGAAACCACGTTCGTCGCCGCGCACGATCTTGAACAGGTCGAGAACGCGTTCCGTGACAACACCAAGGTCCTCTACGTCGAGACGATGAGCAACCCGACCCTGCGCGTGAGCGACATCCCCAAGCTCGCGAAGATCGCGCACGATCGGGGCGCGAAACTCGTCGTGGACAACACCTTCACCCCCCTCGTCGTCTCCCCGATCCGCTTGGGCGCGGACGTCGTCGTCGCGAGCGCGACCAAGTTCCTCAACGGCGCGTCCGACTTCATCGCCGGGGTCATCTGCGGCTCATACGAGTTCATCGGATCCCTCATGGATCTCCATGTCGGATCGCTCATGCTCCTCGGACCCACCATGGATCCGAGGACGGCCTTCGATATCTCCCTGCGCCTTCCCCACCTCGGACTGCGCATGGTCGAGCACGGGAAACGCGCCTCGATCTTCGCGCAGCGCATCCAGGATCTCGGGATCGACGTGATCTACCCGGGGCTCACGGACCATCCGGATCACGAGGTGCTCAAACGCATCGCGAACGACGACTACGGCGCGGGGGGTGTCTTCGCGCTCGATGTCGGGTCGAGCGAACGCGCGGACGCGCTCATGGAGACCCTCCAGAACGACGAGCGCTTCGGGTACATGGCCGTCTCCCTCGGGTACTTCGACACCCTGATGTCGTGCTCCGCGCGATCGACCTCGAGCGAGATGACGGACGAGGCGCTGCGCCAAGCGGGGATCGCGCCGGGTCTTGTGCGCATCTCCATCGGGTACACGGGGAGCGTCGAGCAGCGCTGGTCCCAGTTCGAACGCGCCCTCAAGCGTGTCGGGGTGATCTCCTGATCACCCGCCGAAGCGCGACGTGTCTTGGGTTCTCAGGATCGCCGCCCACACGACGGGGTTCCCCACATACAGCAGCAACCCGAGCGCCCCGACCGCAACAGCAAACGGCCATGTCGTGAAGATCGCGAGCACGATCGCCGCGACAAGTAGCGCGACCACGACACTCATGAGCAGAATACTGATCGACTTTGTCCCGATCTCGGGGTGCGCGGGACGACCCTCGGGATCGGATCGCGCGCTGTCCGAACGTTGATGTGCTGAGGGGTTCCGATGGACCGTGGCTTCGTGCATGATCCGGCGTCCTTTCTCGCGGCCGCACCCATCGCCGCTGTGTTGTGCCTGCAAGATTCAAAGTTGGTGCACTTCTACCCTACCAACCACCACGTCCCCCGCCAGTGAGAAATCGTTCATTCTGCCCCCCCAACCTCCTCAGGACCTACCCTCCCCCATGAGCGACGCCGCGAACATCCTCCCGGGTTTGACCGAAGACCCGAGCAACACACTCCCCTACAAGCTCGCGTGTCTCTGCGATCTGCGCGACAAGGACGGCAGACTCCTCCTGCTCCATCGCAACAAGGAACCCAACAAAGGGCTCTGCTCACCCATCGGCGGGAAGCTCGAGATGGCGCTGGGGGAATCACCCACCCAATGCGCCCAGCGCGAGATCAAGGAAGAGGCCGGGATCGATGTCGGGATCGATGACATCCGTCTCGTCGGGCTCATCTCCGAGAAAGCCTTCGAAGCCAAAACCCACTGGCTCCTCTTCTACTTCCGGGTCATGACCCCCGTGGAAGTCGTGGACGGGCACATGGACGAGGGCGAGCTCCGTTGGCACACCCTCGACGAGCTCGATTCCCTCCCCGTTCCCAACACCGATCGTGAGATCATCTGGCCGATGGTCCGGAAGCACGAACACAGCGGATCCGACGGCGGCCCGGGCTTTTTCGCGATCCACATCGACTGCACAGGAGAGTCGCTGTCGTGGTCGATCGAGCAAGAATCACCCCCGAATCCGGGGCGATAAAATCGGTGACTTGCCCCATTCCGTCACAATCTTGTCCGCTTCGACTCCCCTGAGACGATAGTCCTGTACAACAGGAAGAATCGTCACTGAGGAGAATCGGGACATGGGGCTTCACACTCTCGTCTTTATGAGCAACCCGCGCAGGCCGCTCGAAGAACACGAACTCAAAGCGATCGCGTGTGAGATCCATGAGCGGGCCGCCAAGGTCAATGTCAAGAGCGTGCTCCTCTACTCCCCCGAGTACATCTTCGAGGTCCTTGAGGGTGATAGCGATGACCTCGATCGGGTCCTCGGGCGGATCAGCAGAGACGAGCGGCACGGCAATATCCAGGTCCTCCTCTATCGCCCGATCGAATCTCGATGGATCACCGACACCTCGATGGGGGTGCTCCCTTCCCAGCCCAACAAGGTCGTCAATCGTGAGTCGCTCACCATGATCGCGGATACAGCGCTCCAGAACACCGAACGCGCCGGCGAAGCCGCTCTGGGCATGCTCACCGAGTTCTATCACGCCATGTCGTCCGGCGCTCCATGCATCATCGAACCCGGGTCCTCGGGGGCGCAGGATCTCACAGGTTCCAACGAACACGCTTGAGCAACCCCTTGATTTCGGGTACCTTCGAAGGACCGGGTCTCAAGGGGTTCTGTCGGCGAACTCACGCTCGCGCGTGGGTTCCGCCGACGGACATTGAACAGATCAATCGCACTGGATGAACCCGAAATGAAGTCGGCAGTGGTCGAGATTCAGCGTTGTCCATTGCTCATGCGACATTTTCCCCATCAACGGCGAATCGTGGATCATCCGCTCTCCGCTGGAGAGACGATCGAGCACCCCACGCATCGAAGACATCCCACGCTCGAACGTCAGTGATTCTTCGGGGATCCATGCCGACGCGCTCTTCGGGAGCTTGATCCCCGGCTTCATCCGGCTCCTCCCGAGCATCGGTTTAAAGACAAACCGCCCGGCCACACGCATGTACCGCGGAAGCTGCACACCAGTCGCTCCGTCCAACGCGCCAAGGATCGGCATCGAGCAGTGCTCCAAGATCTGCGCCGCGCTCCAACCCCCCGTCGCCCGGAGGGTCCCACGCGCATGCGCCTCCTCGAAGCGATCCAGCTCAGCTCGAACATCATCGAACGTCTCGTAGGTCCTCGGGTTCCAGTCCGGGTTCGCCATCGCTTGTCCTCCTCACCCACGGCAGGTTACCGGTCCCATCCAGATGGATCGAATCGCATCCGGACTCCCACGACAAGGGGAAACACCCGCATCCCCCGATGTTCTATTCGCCGGACAGCGTGTTGGAAAGCACATCTTCACTGCTTTCGAACAAGCTCATCCGAACACGGCCCGATCTGTCAGGCTGCGATCCGGAACGGTTTCCGATCGACAGGAGCTGCGTATGGACCTCCACACCATCGTTTTTATGAGCACCGCGATCCGGCCGTTCTCCGAGCTCGAGCTCTCGAACCTCTCGCTTATCGCCTCATCCAACAATGAGCGCGCCGGGATCACCGGGCTCCTCATCTATTGCGACGGCAACTTCATCGAGGTCCTCGAAGGAGAGAAAGACAAGCTCGACACCATGTTCGGGAAGATCGCACGGGATCCCAGACACACCGAGATCGAGGTCCTCCTCAGCACACGCATCAAGGAACGAAGCTTCATCTCCAGCTCGATGGGTGTCCTGAATATGGCCCGGATGGAGCCTCTCGATCGAGAACGGATCCGGAAGATCGCGGACAAGGCAAAACAAGATCCGAGCAGCGCCGGCGATGCCGCCTACCGGATGCTCCTCGACTTCTACCTCGATAACACCACCTGGATCAGCGACAGCTATGTCGCCTGACCGTTCCCGGCCCTGCAATGCCCAGACCCGCACACCCCCGCAACCCCGCTTGATCGCGGCCCGAGAGGAATCGAGATGGACCTCCATCACATCGTGTACCTGAGCAGCGCATGGGAGGGTTTCGATCGATCCGAGCTCGACGAGCTCGCCCGGATCGCGAACGCAAAGAACACCAAGCACGGGCTCACCGGGCTCCTCCTCTACTCCGGGACCCATTTCATCCAGGTCCTCGAGGGATCACGGGACGACCTCGACACCGTGTTCGAGAAGATCCGACGAGATCCGAGACACACCAACATCGAGGTCCTGTTCGATACCCCCATCCGCGCCCGCTCCTTCGACGATTGGGGGATGGGGGTCCTCGATCTCTCCGATCGGGTCGATCTCGATCGCTCCGTCTTCCGCTTCATCGCACGCCAAGCGCGAGGCGAGCCCGCCGTCTCCGGCCGCGCCGCCCTCGCCGCGCTCAACCGATTCAAGCAAGAACTCAGCGCTTCTCGATCGAACGCGGCCTGAGCTCCACCCCTTCCCACCCCAACTCCGCTTGCACACCTCCACACATGGACGCTATCGTGCGCCACCATCATCGCGCAGGAGACCCCATGTTCAGCGAACCCACCGAACACCACGAATGGCTCAAGAAACTCCTCGGAGACTGGACCTTCACCCACGAGTGCGGCGACATGTCCTCGAGCGGATCCGAAACCGTCCGCGCCTTCTCCGATCTCTGGATCGTCGGGGACGGACAGGGCGAGATCCCCGGGACCGACGACACCATGCGCATGCGCCTCACCCTCGGGTACGACCCCAACACCCAACGCTACATCGGGACCTGGATCGGGGGACCCATGGCGCAGATGTTCATCTACAACGGCACACGAGACGGTGACACCCTCACTCTCGACACCGAAGGCCCGAGCTTCGAGGACCCGACCAAACTCGTCCCCTACCAGGACATCTACACCGTCCTCGACGACAACACACGCACACTCCGATCCCAGAAGCGCGAAGACGACGGCTCCTGGACCGTCTTCATGAACGCGACCTACACGCGCGACACCTGACCCCGCGCCATCCGATCGAAAACGAAAGGAGCCGCTCCGAGGAGCGGCTCCTGTTCATTCAGAGATGGACCGGAGATCAGCCCGCGGCGGCCGCGGCCTTCTCGGCCTTCGCACGCGCGTCGTCGAGGGTCCCGACGTACATGAACGCGGACTCGGGCAGATCGTCGCCTTCGCCTTCGCAGAGACGCTCGAACGAGTCGATCGTTTCCTCGAGCGAGGAGTTCACACCCGGGAAGCCCGTGAAGACCTCCGCGACGTAGAACGGCTGCGAAAGGAAGCGTTCGATCTTGCGGGCGCGGGACACGATGAGCTTGTCTTCTTCAGCGAGCTCGTCCACACCAAGAATCGCGATGATGTCCTGGAGGTCCTTGTAGCGCTGGAGGATCGTCTGCACCTTCGAAGCGACGGCGTAGTGACGCTCGCCGATGATCGAGGGGTCGAGGATCGTCGAGGTCGAAGCGAGCGGATCGACGGCCGGGAAGATGCCCTTCTCAGCGATCGAACGCTCGAGAACGACGAACGCATCGAGGTGCGCAAACGCCGTCGCCGGAGCGGGGTCGGTCAGGTCGTCCGCAGGCACGTAGATGGCCTGCACGGAGGTAATCGCGCCCTTCGAGGTCGAGGTGATCCGTTCCTGGAGCTCACCCATCTCCGTCGAGAGCGTGGGCTGGTAACCCACCGCCGACGGCATACGACCGAGGAGCGCGGACACTTCCGAACCCGCCTGGGTGAAGCGGAAGATGTTGTCCACGAACATCATGGTTTCCTTCCCCGACTCATCGCGGAAGTGCTCGGCCATGGTGAGCCCGGACAGCGCGACACGGAGACGGGACCCGGGGGGCTCGTTCATCTGACCGAAGACCATCGCGACCTTGTCGAGCACGTGCGCGACGTTGCCGTCGGCGTCGGTGTACTCCGCTTCGCCCATTTCGCGCCAGAGGTCGTTCCCTTCACGGGTCCGCTCCCCGACACCACAGAACACGGAGTAGCCACCGAACTCACGGGCCACACGCGCGATCATCTCCTGGATGATGACGGTCTTCCCGACACCCGCACCGCCGAAGAGACCGATCTTGCCGCCGCGGACGAACGGGCAGAGAAGGTCGATGACCTTAATACCCGTCGCGAGGATCTCGGTCTTGGGGTTGAGCTCGCTGAACTCGGGCGCTTCCCGGTGGATCGGACGACGCTCGTTCGTCTGGGGCGCGGGCTTGTTGTCGATCGGATCGCCCAGCAGGTTGAACACGCGTCCGAGGACCGCTTCACCCACGGGCACGGACACGGACGCGCCCGTGTCAACGATCGTCATCCCACGGGTCAGACCATCGGTCGTCCCGAGCGCGACGGCGCGGACACGTCCGCCGCCGAGGTGCTGCTGGACCTCACCCGTGAGCGTGGTTTGTTTGCCGTCCAGGTCGTACTCGACCGTGATCGCGTTGTAGATATCCGGGAGCTCACCCTCGGGGAACTGCGCGTCGAACGTCGATCCGATGACCTGGGTGATGGTGCCTTTGGTGCCAGCCGCCATATGGAGCGTTCCTTTCGGTCTTCCGCTTCATGCCGCCGCTCGTGGAGATTGGAGAGCTCCGAGGGCGCGAGACAATGTGGACGATCCCCTCGATCCTTCCGGATCTCGTGGGTCCAGACGATAGGTCCCAGCACCCGGATCGTCACCCGATCGGGTCCACAAACCACAGGAATTCGGACCCCCAAGGACCCCATTTCCCACCCGGGACCTGTAGCATCGCACAATGACCCTCACAACGCTCCAGACCCGATCCGCTCGTCTCCTCGCGCTTCTCGCGATCCTCCTCACCTTCGCCGTCGCGCCCACGAGCGCCCGAGCCCAAGAAGGGACTCCCCCCACCGATCCCTCCACGGAAACCCCCGATTCCGACCCACGCCCCGGGCTCGAATCCCCCCGGGACACCCTCGAAACCTTCCTCAGCGCCATGGCACCGGCCCAGGCCGACCAGCAGCGCGACCTCGACCAAGCGATCCGGACCATCGACTTCCCCCCCGGGCTCCTCTCATCAGCCAAGAAACAGACGGCGATCGAGCTCTACGACGTCCTCAACCGCCTCGAACGGATCGACTACAGCGACCACCCCACCACACTCGATCGCAATACCTACACGCTCTACCCCAACACCGATCGCTCCCTCCGCCACCTCGCTTGGGCGCGGAAGTTCCCCGACACCTCGATCACGATGACCCGGGACGGAGACGGCTCCTGGCGCTTCTCCAGAGCGACGGCCGACTCGATCCACGAGCTCTGGATCGCCACCGAATCCGAATCCGCCGTCGTGTCCTCCGAACACGACACCATGACCCTCGCGCGACGCATCCGCGCCAATCTCCCCAAGGAGATCAAGGGGCACCTCGTCCTCGGGCTCGAGCCCTGGCAATGGATCGGGATCCTCGTCGTCATCGCGATCGGGGTCATCATCGACCACATCGTCCGATTCATCCTCCGGGTCGGGTGGCACCGCTTCGAAACCAAACGCGGGAACGATGTTGAGAACGATGTGCTCAACAAAGCCGTCCGTCCCTTCGGGCTCCTCGCGGCCGCGTGCGTCTGGTACTTCGCGCTCGACCAAGGGCTCCTCCCCCCCACCGCGACGACCGTCCTCCTCGTCGCCGTCCGGGTCTTCCTCATGGTCTCGTGTGTCTGGGCGGCGTTCCGGGTCACGGATCTCTTCACGGCCTGGCTCGCGGCGCAGGCCGGCAAAACCGAAACCAAGTTCGACGACCTCCTCGTCCCCCTCGTCAAACGCGCGATCAAGATCTTCATCACCGCGATCGGGCTCATCTACATCGCGAACGCGTTCGAGATCGAGATCCTCCCCCTCCTCACGGGTCTCGGGATCGGGGGTCTCGCTGTTGCATTCGCCGCGAAGGACACGATCGAGAACTTCTTCGGGTCCATCGCCGTCATCCTCGACCGACCCTTCGAGATCGGGGACTGGGTCGTCGTCAACGACGTCGAGGGGACCGTCGAGGACCTCGGGCTCCGCTCGACGCGCATCCGGACCTTCTACAACTCCCTCGTCACGGTCCCCAACGCGTCGCTCGTCCGCGCGACCGTGGATAACTACGGGCGCCGCAAGTACCGGCGCTTCAAGACCATGATCAATGTCACCTACGACACCCACCCGGACACGATCGAAGCGTTCTGCGCCGGGATCCGCGAGATCATCCAGCTCCATCCCTACACGCGCAAGGACTCCTACCACGTGTGGCTGAACTCGTTCGGTGCGCACTCCCTCGACATCCTCGTCTACATGTTCTTCGAGTGCCCGGACTGGGCGATCGAGCTGCGCGAGAAGCAACGCTTCATGCTCGACGTGATCCGACTCGCCGACAAACTCGGGGTCGAGTTCGCGTTCCCGACCCAGACCCTCCACGTCTTCAAGGAAGACCCCGACAAAGCCCACGAACCCGGCGCGACCCCCGAGACCGATTCCGAACGACGCGCCAAACTCATCGGCGCCCGCGCCGCGCGCGAGATCACCCACAACCAGCCCTGGAAAGCCGAGACCCCCGGCCCCGTGGAGTTCAAGGTCGAGCTCGACTCCGAGCACGAGTTCCGTGGCGACAGCGCCGGGAGCTGATCCCGGACCAAAAACGTCACGCCCCCGTCAGCGGGGACGGGGGCGCGGGGAGGAACAACGATCCGGCTCAACGTCTGATCAGCGCCGACGGCGGCACAACGCCAGACCGGAGCACGCGAGCACCAACGCCCCACCCGGCGCCGGGATATCGCGCTGGGTCGCGTAGAAGAGCCAGTCCTGGGAACCCGCGCCGGGCGCGGACCCATCGTCCTCATCGGTCAGCCATCCCCGCCCGACCCATGTGCTGTTGTCGCCGCTCATCCGATGCCCGTCGGCCTGGAACGTAAAGGCGAGCCCCGACATGTTGGGCTTCCCGAACAACACGATCTCGTCCTCGGTATCGAGATTCGTGAGCACACCCGAGTTCAGGGTCGTGAACCCATCGACCCGGTACCCGTTCGCCGTCTGCACCACATTCGCGCCGTACGTGAAGTCGATGCTGTAGTCGTTCGAGCTCACGTACTCGTGGCTGCTCACCTGACCCCCGTGGAGCGTGCCCTGGATCCGGATCGAGAAGACCCCGTCCTCTTCGATCACGCTCAGGGTCGTGTCGTCGTGCATCGCCATCGAGAGCGTCATGACCCCGGGCGCGCCGACGTTATCGAGGCGCAATCCGTAGTAGGGCTGCGCGGCAGCCCCGTCCGGGTGATCATGGAGATCGAACATCGCGACGACTTCCGCGACCCCCGCGTTCGCGAACGAACCCGCCACACCCAACCCGGCAACCAACATCAAAGCGGAAACGCGCATCGTCGATCTCCTTCTCTCTCAATCGATCTCAGAATCCCTCGGGCGCATCTCTCAACGCGCCACGACGGACAACGTACACGCGACCCATCCACATTCACGCTGAATCCCGATCGATTCCCCCAGAATCCCCTTCTCGGACGCGCCCCCGCGCGTTCTCGGTCGGACGCACCAGCACGATCGCCACACCCCATCAATCACGCGATCGCGTGCCACGCTCCGATATCACATCCATGCAACGAACCCGCGGGACCGCAGCAAGCACCCTCCTCCTGATCTCCCTGACGCACGCTTCGCCACACGCGCCCACCCCCCCGCTTCCGGTCAACTGCACCATCGAGTTCGATCACACCTTCACCCCCGACGAACTCGTCGATCAGCTCCGGGACGACAACATCCGTCACAACCTCGACCGAGCGCTCCCCGTGCTGCTCTCCCACCCGGACTTGACCCCGGGGTTCATGTACGAGCAGCTCGAGCACGAGGATTGGCAGGTGCGCCAAATCATGGCGCGTGAGATCTGGAAGCACGCTTCTCCCTCAACCATCTCCAAGGGCTACACCTGGTACCTGGGCCGATCCTCGTGGGAGCGTGCACCAACCAACCCCGACTATCCCATCACCGAACAGCTCGTGCGCGTCACGATCGAGGGGCTCCGTGACGACACCACCCCCTACGACTTCCCCCGCCGTCGCGGGCTCTGCTACGCGAACGCGAGCTTCGGGCTCTCGGTCCTCACCCCGATCGCGCACGAATGGTCCGAACTCTTGATCCGAGCGATGGACTCCGACGACCCACAGCAGCGCGTGCTCAGCGCCACGATCCTCGGGTACGGCGGGGTGGAATCAGCGGCACAGCGTGCGTGCGAGATCCTCCTCCCCCATCTCCGGGACAATGATCTCTACGACGACGCCAAGTTCTGCGCCCCCGTTCTTTTCGCGTTCGGGGACGTGATCCTCCCCCACCTCTCCGAGGCGCTCCCCAGCGCCGACGCGCAGCAGCGGGACCTCATCCTCCTCCTCATCAAGAATCTCAAAACACCCCCGCGCACCGATGAAGAGCGTCGCGCCAATGCGCGATACAACACGATCACCGGTTCCGTCCACGATCCCGTCTCGTCCCCCGCGCCGACCTCGATGTTCTGGCTCTCCCAGCTCCGGGACCGATCCCCCGCGCACGATTAAACAAGAACGCCCCCGCTTCCGCGGGGGCGCTCGTGAGTTCGATTGATCCGATCGGATCAGCGCCGGCGACGCGCCATCAGCGCGAGACCGGAGATCGCGAGCATCGCGGAACCCGGCGCGGGGATCTCGGTGGCCGTGAACAGCCAGTCCTGGTTCCCGCCGTGCGAGTCCGAACCCGTGCCGCTCGTCGAGAGCCACCCACGACCGACCCAGTCGTTCCCATCCGTCGGGAGACGGTGGTCATCGGGACGGAACACGAACGCGTTGGTCCCGTCCGTCGTGGTGAACAGGTCCCAGGACATGTTGTCGGAGACGCGCGTGATCGAACCGGAGTTCGCCGCATCGAAACCAGCAACAACCCAGCCACCCCCGTTGGGGTTGACGTTGACCGTGTAGTTCATATCGATCACGTAGGCTTCAGCGCTCACGTACGCATGACCCGAGATCTGACCACCCCACAGGGTCCCCGTGATGTTGATCGACAGATCCCCACCATTGTCATAGACCGTGAGGACCGTGTCCCCGAAGTGGTCCATGCTCAGGGTCGAAGTCCCCGACCCGATCACGTTGTCCAGGCGCAGCCCGTACAGGGGGGGCGCGGCCGAACCATCGGGGTGATCCGCGAGCGCGAACTCACCGATCACCAGTCCGCCCGCACTCGCGCCCATGGCGCACGCGCCAAGCAGCGCGCACACAGCAGCTTGCTTCAACATTGTCATCTCCCTCGTTTCTCTCTCTCAATACACTACTTACAGATCGCGCTGTCTCTCACACAGCGCGAACCGGATCATATCGCCCACCCCAATCGAGGGTCAAGGTATTTCCCTATCGGATGGGCAATATCACACGGTCCATATCGAAAAAACAGCCCTACCTTCGAGAAGGTAGGGCCGCAGAGATATCAACACAGGGGAGAGGTGTGCGCTCTCTCAACTGATCGATTAGCGACGACGACGGGACATCGCGAGGACACCCGAGAGCGCCAGAACCGCCGTGCCCGGAGCCGGGACTTCCGTGGCCTGGAAGATCCAGTCACGAGCGCCGTTGAGCGGATCGGTACCATCGCTCTGGTCCGTGATCCAGCCGCGGCCAACCCAGGTGTCATCGTCCATGTCCAGACGGTACCCGTCCGGACGGAACAGGAACGCGTTGTTGGACGGCTCGGTCATCGCGAAGAGGTCCCAAGCCATGTTGTCCGACACACGGGTGAGCACACCCATGTTCGCCGCATCGAAGCCCGTCACGACCCAACCACCGAAGTTGTCGGCGACACCGACCGAGTAGGTCATGTCGATCGTGTACGCTTCCGCGCTGACGTACGAACCACCGGACACCACACCACCCCAGAGCGTGCCCTGGATGTTGATGGACAGGTCGCCGTTGTCGTCGTAGACGGTGAGCATGGTGTCACCGAAGTGATCCAAGCTCAGGGTCGCAAGACCCATCCCGATGATGTTGTCCACGCGCAGCCCGTAGGGCGGGGGGTTCTCGTTCGCGTCCGGGTGGTCCGCGAGCGAGAACTGCCCGATGACGAGGCCGCCGGCGTTCGCCGACAGGGCCGTCACCCCGAGCAGAGCGCATGCTCCGATATGCTTAATCATGGTACTTTCTCCCTCTGAGTACTACTCATAGATCCCGACGGTCCACCCGCCGAGAACCCCAAATTAACACCCCCGCGCAAGAAAGATCAAGAAAAAACCCATCTCGCTTGCAGATCGGCAAAATTGTTTAGGGGGTTCACCCGATCTGAATCTCCCCCACCCCTCAACGCCCCGTAAGCCCCGAATTTTCATCGATTTCGAACATCGCGTCCACAAACGAATCGGGGTCGAACGGCGCGACATCGTCGGGGGTCTCCCCGAGCCCGACCAGCTTCACGGGGATGTTCACCGAGTCCCGGATCGCGACCACGATCCCCCCCCGCGCTGTCCCGTCGAGCTTCGAGAGCATGATCCCCGTCACGTTCGTCGCGCTGTCGAACTCCTGCGCCTGACGGAGCGCGTTGGAGCCGCTGGTTGCATCGAGCACGAGCAGGGTCTCGTGGGGTCCCCCCTCGATCTGCTTCTCGATCACCCGACGGATCTTGCTCAGCTGGTCCATCAATCCCGACTGGGTATGCAGACGACCCGCCGTGTCGAGGATGAGCACATCGACCCCGCGCGCCTTCGCCGCCGCGCACGCGTCGAACGCGACGGCCGCCGGGTCCCCGCCCTGCTGACCCTTGACCACCTCGACCCCGAGGCGCTCACCCCAGATCTCGAGCTGACGAACAGCGCCCGCGCGGAAGGTATCGCACGCGCCGAGCAGCACCGACCTGTTCTGATCGCGCAGGAGCTTCGTGAGCTTCGCGATCGACGTCGTCTTCCCCACCCCGTTGATCCCCGTGACCAGGATCACCGTGGGCGCGGTGTCGGCGAACACCAGCTCCCGATCCCGCGCCGGCCACATCGCTTTGATCTCACGCTTGAGATACTCCAGCGCCTCGTCCCCCGACTTCATCTCCCCGCGCTTGTACGCGTCCTTGATCCCATCGATCAGGACGCGCGTCCCCGACACCCCCACATCCGCCTGGATCAGGCGCTTCTCGATCTCACGGATCAGATCATCATCGAGCGTGCGCCCCGACAGGAGCGATCGCAACGAGCCCGAGAGCGCGTCGCGCGTCTTCGAGAGCCCCTTGCGCAGCGTGCTCAGCGCGCCGCGGAACAACGCCATCGATCAGCCCTCCCCACCAACATCAGACCCCAGATCCGGACCAGCTTCCGACCCGACCTGGAGGCGCTTGAGCACCCGATCGAGGAGCGCGTTCACGAACCCCGGGGATTCCTTGGTCGAGAACTGCTTCGCAAGCTCGACCGCTTCGTGCACACTCGCTCTTGGTTTCCCGTCCTCGAGGACCGTCATCTCGTAGTGCGCGAGGCGCAGGATCGCGCGATCGACGGCCGGCATGCGCTCAACACGCCACTCCGTCGAGAGCTCCCCCAGCTCACGATCCGCCGACTCGTGGTGCTCGTACGCGCCCTGCGCGAGCGCGAACGCTTTGTCCAGGTCCTTCGCGCCGAGCTTCGACGACGGGTCCGCGAGCGCGAGCCCCTCCTCGACGAAGGACTCCGCGTCGTCGAGCGAATCGCGCACGAGCTCCGGATCCGCGCCCCCGCGCAGATCGAGCTGGTACAACGCCAACAGCGCCAATCGTCTCACGTCACGGGGTGATGCCATCTCAGAGCACCCCCGTGTCGCCGTCGGCCTTGTCGTTCACCGTCAGGTCCGGGGTGAACCGGACGTTCGGGTGTTCCGCCGTCTCGATCGCGCGGATCGCGTCCGCGCTCGCGAGGGCGGCCAGCATCGCCTCGGCGCCCTTGTTCCCCTCGTCCCCACCCGCGCGAGCCCGCGCCTGCTCCACGTTGTTCGTCGTCAGCACCCCGAACGCGACCGGGATCCCCGTGTCCACGGAGATGGACACGAGCCCGTTCGCGACCGCGCTGGAAATGTGCCGATCGTGCTCCGTTTCCCCCTTGATCACGCACCCGAGACACACGATCGCGTCGTAGCACCCCGTGTGCGCCAGGTTCGCGGCGATCGAAACCAGATCGAACGCGCCCGGCGCCTCGACGATCGCGAGCGCATCGGGATCCCCGCCCGATCGCGCATACGCATCGATCGCGCCGCGCAGCATCGCGCCCGTGATCGACCCGTTGTACAAGGAAACGATGATCGCGCACACGGGCATCGCACGATCCGCTTGGCTGTCCGGAAGGGTCTCGCTCATGGACGGGGATCGTAGCGCGCCCCCCGTCGATCGCCTCCCCCGTCTCCCTACGATCGCTCGTGCGACGCACCCTCAGATCCATCGCGCCCATGCTCAAACTCACCCGGGTCACCTCCGGGTTCGGCGCCGTCGGGAATCTCTGGTTCATCATCCTCTGGTCCAGGAGCGCAGAAGCCGAGCACGTCACCCCCGCGCTCCACAACCAGCCCCTCTGGTCCGCGCTCCTGGGGGGGATGCTCACGGGGATCGGGCTCTACGCCTTCGGAGCGGCCCTCAACGACCTCCTCGACCACCACCGGGACCGGGCACTGGGAACCAATCGCCCCATCGTGGACGGGTCCGCCTCCCTCGAACTCGCCGTCTGCGCTGTTGCGGGGTCCCTCGTCCTCGCCATCCTTGGATCCACCTTCTTCGGGACCGGAGCGGTCCTCCTCACCCTCCTGCTGGCCGTCGCGATTCTCATCTTCAACGCCCTGGGGAAGTACGTCCCCGGGTTCGGGCTCGTGCTCCTGAGCGTGATCTACGCCGGGCACATGCTCATCCCCAACATCTGGGTCCGCTTCCTCATCCCCGTCCTCCTCGTCATGACCCACGCGATGCTCGTCCTCGCGCTCGCGCAGACCCTGGGACGGAAATCCCCCCCCATGTCGCGCCGCGCGTGGGCGTTCGCGATCTCCGGATGGACCTTCAGCGCCTTCATCCTCCTCCTGCTTGCGTGGTCGCGCCGGGGGAACGAGGGGCTCTGGCCGAGCACCGTCCCCCTCAGCGCCAGCGTCTATCCCCTGATCGCCGTCGTCCTCTTCATCGCGTTCGTCCTCCGGAGGACCAAACGTCACGGCACAGGACCCAAGCTCGGAGAGCGGATCTCCCGATACGGCGCGATCTGGCCCTCCTTCTACGGGTTCGGCTGGCTCCTCGGCGCGGGCTACACCCGATCCGCCATCGTCATGGGATCCCTCACCCTCATCGGGCTCCTCGTCATGACCGTCCTCCGAGAGCTCTACGCGCTCATCGACGAACCCGTCGGGTACCGGTTCTGATCAGAACAGCTCGAGCGCGAAGAAGATCGCCGTGAACACGAGGTCCGCGAACACGATCGCGACGACACACTCGACCACCGTGTAGGTCGTCGCGCGACCGACCCCGGCCGCCCCGCCCGTCACCTGGAGCCCGTTCGCGCACGCGATGATCCCGATCAGCGTCCCGAACACCCCGCCCTTCGCGACACCCGTCCAGAAGTCCACCTGCTTCGCTTGCTGGAGCATGTTGTCGATATACGTCTCCTGAGGGATCCCCAGGACCGTGGTCGAGATGAGCAACGACGCAAGAATCGCGACAAAGCTCGAGATCACCCCCAGACACGTCATCGAGATCGTGCTCGCGAGCACCCGGGGGACCACGAGGAACCGGACCGGGTTCAGCGCGTGCGCCTCGAGCGCTTCGATCTCCTCGGAGACCACCATCGTCCCGATCTCCGCCGCGATCGACGCGCCGGCGAACCCCGTGAGCACGATCGCCCCGATCAGCGGCCCGAGCTCGCGCAGGATCGCGACCGCGATGATGTTCGCGATCTTGTCGCGCTGACCGAACTCATCGAGCGGCGGCGCGAGCTGGAGCGCGAGGATCAACCCCACAGCGCCCGAAACAATCGACACGATGAAAATCGAACGGACCCCGATCCGCACCACCTGGGAGATGATCGCGCTCTTCCCGAGACGGTACTTCTTCGTCGTGAACCCCCGGTAGAGCCACTTCGTCGCTTCGGACAGGAGATAGAACACCTCCCCCGTGTGACCCGAGATCCCCCGCGCCCGCCGACCGATGAGCCCGATCGGGTACAGCGCGATCAGCGCCAGGATCGGGACCTTCTTGCCGGGTTGATCGCGCTGGGCGTCCATGTTCAGTCAGTGTCGCAGGTCGCGCGGGGTTTGTCCAGTCACCCCCCCACCCCGCGCGTGCTCAGGCGCTGAGCGCCTCGTCGCGTGAGTCCACGATCGAGAAGAACGCATCGAGCTTCGCGATCTCGAAGATCGCGCGGACCTTCGCGTTCATCGAAGCGAGATACAACGACACGTTCGCGTTCTTGGCGCCCCGCATCGCTTCGACCAGGGTCGCGAGCCCGGACGAGTCCATGTACTGGACATCCCCCAGATCCACGATCATCTTCGAAAGCCCGGATCCCATCTCGTCCTTGATCGCGCTCCGGAGGATCGGGGATCGGCTCATATCCACGTCATGACGGGGGATCACGACGCAAACGCCGCTCTCCGGATGCTCGATATCGATGAAGTTGTCGTTGCTCAATGGAAACCCGCCCGCTCTCGCCGCGATCGGTCGCTCGCGCACATGCTGTGATCGTCCCGTGTGCCCACACCATCGGACACCACAACCCCATCCTATTCAGGAAACACGACGCTCGGCGGGAATCGGGCACGACGATCTCGACGAGATCCGGGGCGCTTCCTCCGGACGATCCGCACGCTTCTGCATCGTCAGCCGCATCCCCACCGTCTCCCGCTTCTCGAACACCACCGAGTCCATCACCTCACGGATGATGTGCACCCCCAGCCCCCCCGGACGGATGTCCTCGAGCTCGCGCCCCTTGATCGCCGTCGGCTCGATCTGCTTCGCCTCGTCCTCGATCACGATCTCGATCCCTCCGAACGACTCGTCGCTCTCGCTCAGCGGCGTGATCGTCACCCAGATCGGTTTGTCCGTCGCGCGTTCGTACCCGTGACGGATCACGTTGCACATCGCCTCATCAACGGCCAACGCGATCTTCGAGCACTCCATGTCGTCGAACCCGATCCGATGCGCGATACACGACACCAGCTCCCGCGCCCCGCACAGGTACATCGGGTCCGAGACGAGCTCGATCTTGATCGGCGGATTCGTTTCGCTCATGCGTGTGCTGCCTCATGTGCGGCGTTCCGGGTCTGTACGTCCCCAGAACGCGATCGGATCGGTTTTCAGCCGTCGGCCCTCGCCGAACCGGTGTCCGAAGTCATTGTCGGCGATCCGTTGCCCTCCGCTTCAGGGTCCGAGAACCCCATCGCTTCCGTCCCCTCACCGTCCTGGCTCCGGCCTTCCTCATCATCCATACCCAAACGCTCGCGCCATCGCTCGATTGCTTCGAGGCGCTCCCAAGCGGGAGCCGCGTGGTCGTACCCGAGGGTCGTCCCCTCCCGGCGCTCCAGCGCCCGGATCGCGAGCATCCGCTCCGCCGGGTCCGTGGACCCGAGTTTCTGAACCAGCTTCTCGAGGGTCTCGCTGTCCGTATCCTCCGAGGCACGGGCGATCGCGTCCAATCGTTTCGTCGGCGCAGGGGAGTCGAACGACACGGGTTGGTCGGGAAAACACCCGCCAACGATCGACACACCCATCGCGAACATCGCAAACGCGCCACCCCGGATCCAATATTCGCTGATTCGCGACATGCGCGGATCATATACGACCCTCGCCCTCCCCGTGCGATCCGCACAACCCGACCCCCCTACCACCCACAGTTCCCCCCCAATCCTCCATTAGTGCCCGCTCACCCCGCGCCTACAGTCCCCCCCGCGCCGCGCGGGGGATCCGATCATCGCCCCCACACCAAAGATCGCGCAAACACGCGCCCGGCTCCGGACCCAGCACCATGCACATGATCCACGACGAAGTCGTCCCGGTCCTCGATTTCGGATCCCAGACCGCGCAGCTCATCTGTCGGCGCGTCCGCGACTCGGGGGTCTACTCCGTCCTCGTCCGCGCGGACATTGCCCCCGAAGAACTCCGCGCGATGAACCCCAAGGGGATCATCCTCTCCGGCGGCCCCTCCTCAGTCACCGACGAGGGCGCCCCCACCATGCACCCCGACATCCTCAAGCTCGGGATCCCCGTCCTCGGGATCTGCTACGGGATGCAGCTCTCCTGCAAGCTCCTCGGCGCATCCGTCCACAAAGCGCACCACCGAGAGTTCGGCCGCGCGATGCTCACCATCGACAACCCCGCCGAGGGCTTCTTCAACGCCGTCCCCGAATCCACCCAGGTCTGGATGTCCCACGGCGATCAGATCGAGAACCTCGGACAAGCGCACCTCGAATCCGTCGCGTCCACCGAGTCCTGCCCCTACGCCGCCGTCCACTCCACCGACCCCGACCTCACCTTCCTCGGTGTCCAGTTCCACCCCGAAGTCACCCACACCCTCCACGGCCCGGACCTCATCCGCAACTTCCTCTACGAGATCTGCAAGTGCAAAGGGCTCTGGAAGATGTCCGACTTCGCCGACGAACAGGCGCGCGTCATCAAAGAACGGGTCGGGAACAAGCGCGTCATCTGCGGGCTCTCAGGAGGGGTCGATTCGAGCGTTGTCGCCGCCCTCCTCCACAAAGCGATCGGGGACCAGCTCACCTGTGTCTTCGTGGACAACGGGCTCCTCCGCAAAAAGGAACGCGACCTCGTCGAGCACACCTTCCGGGACCACTTCCACATCGACCTGCGCGTCGTCGATGCGAGCAAGGCCTTCCTCGACGACCTCAAGGACATCACCGATCCCCAGGAGAAGCGCCGGCGCATCGGGCACCGATTCATCGACGTCTTCAAAGAAGCGGCCGAGGATATCGACGACGCCGAGTTCCTCGCGCAGGGCACCCTCTACCCCGACGTCATCGAGTCCGGGCACGGTCACTCCGGGAACAGCGCCAACATCAAGCTCCACCACAACGTCGGAGGCCTCCCCGAAGAGCTGGGCTTCGAGCTCGTCGAGCCCGTGCGTGAGCTCTTCAAAGACGAGGTCCGCGCCCTGGGCACCGTCCTCGGGGTCCCCGATTCCATCGTCTGGAGACACCCCTTCCCCGGCCCGGGTCTCGCCGTCCGTGTCCTCGGGGACATCACGGAAGACAAGCTCGAGATCCTGAGAGACGCCGACGAAATCCTCCTCGAAGAGATCGTCGCCGCCGGGCTGTACCGAAAGACCAGCCAGGTCTTCGCCGTCCTCCTCCCGATCCAGAGCGTGGGGGTCATGGGCGACGGCAGAACCTACGAGCGCGTCGTCGCGCTCCGGGCCGTCGAAACCCAGGACTTCATGACGGCCGACTGGGCGCGGATCCCCTACGACGTCCTCGCGCGGATCTCCACCCGGATCATCAACGAGGTCCGAGGGATCAACCGGGTCGTCTACGACATCTCGAGCAAGCCCCCGGCCACCATCGAGTGGGAATGAGGATTCTCATGCGAGCGCCGCCCCCGGCACCCGCATGATCCTGGACACAACCCAACGCAACCACAACGCCGACCCTGACGTCCCCATTCGAGGTCAAATTCACGTTCAAGCTCCGGATCGTGCTTGCGTTCATCGTCTGAGTGGTTTACACCAGGGATCCATACATTGCTTTTGAGAAGTAAGGATCGCCTCGTGAAGTTCCACACACCCACCCACCGTTCCGCGCTCGCCGCGATCTCTCTGTCCACCATGCTTGCCATGCCCGCTGTGGGCCAGGTGCTCAACGAGGACGCCAAGCTCCTCCCCACCGATGGCGCTGCAACGAACAACTTCGGCTTCTCCGTCGCCCTCAGCGGCACCACCGCCCTGACCGGGGCTCCCTTCGACGACGACAACGGCGCCCTTTCCGGATCGGCGTACCTCTTCGACACCACCACCGGCCAGCAGATCGCCAAACTCCTCCCAGAGGACGGCGCGGTGGCTGATTATTTCGGCTACGCCATCGCCGTCAGCGGCACCACAGCCCTCGTCGGCGCTTGGAGTGGATCCGGATCCGGGTCGGCATACCTCTTCGACACCACCACCGGCCAACAGATCGCCAAGCTCCTCCCCGCTGACGGCGCAGCGGGTGACGACTTCGGATTCTCCGTCGCCATCAGCGGCAGCACCGCCCTGGTCGGGGCTCCCGGCGACGACGACAACGGCTCCCAATCGGGCTCGGCGTACCTCTTCGACACCACCACAGGACAGCAACTCGCCAAGCTCCTCCCCGCTGACGGCGCGGCGAATGATGACTTCGGCTCCTCCGTCGCCCTCAGCGGCACCACCGCCCTCGTCGGGGCATTCTTGGACGACGACAACGGAGACCGGTCAGGCTCGGCGTACCTCTTCGACACCACCGCCGGACAACAGATCGCCAAACTCCTCCCGGCAGATGGCGCCGCCTTGGATTTCTTCGGCTTCTCTGTCGCCATCAGCGGCACCACAACCCTCGTCGGCGCTCCCGGCGACGACGACAACGGCACCGACTCCGGCTCAGCGTACCTCTTCGACACCACCACAGGACAGCAACTCGCCAAGCTCCTCCCCGCAGACGGCGCAGTGGGTGACGAGTTCGGCCTCTCCGTCGCCATCAGCGGCACCACCGCCATGATCGGCGCTCAATCAGACGACGACAACGGTGCGTCCTCCGGCTCGGCGTACCTCTTCGACACCACCACCGGACAACAGATCGCCAAGCTCCTCCCCGCAGACGGCGCGGAGTCTGATCGCTTCGGCTCTTCCGTTGCCATCAGCGGCTCCACGGCACTGGTCGCGGCACCCCTCGACGACGACAACGGCTCCGGCTCCGGCTCGGCGTACCTCTACGCAATCCCAGACTGCATCCCCGACCTCACCGGCGACGGCACCCTGGACTTCTTCGATCTCTCCGCATTCCTCACCGCACTCGCGAATCAGGACCCATTCGCCGACTTCAACACCGACGGCTCCTTCGATTTCTTCGATCTCTCCGCCTTCCTTGATGACTTCGCGGCCGGCTGTCCCTGAACCCGTGCCCGGTGTGTGACGTACCGTTGATCCATGCCCCTCACCAAGCCGCGCTGCGCCAAGTGCGATTACAACCTCAAGGGGATCCACCACACCCTCGATTGCCCCGAGTGCGGGCACCCGGACCGCGCCCTCCTCTTCGACGGGCGCAGCCCCGCGCTCGACAAGGTCATCCTCGGGATCCCCATCATCATGGCGCTCGCGCTGCTCGTGATGATCGCGCCCTGGGCCTTCGATCGGCTCGTCCCCCAGGGCAAGTACCTCTGGTTCCTGAGCGCCGTCGGGTATCTCAAAGCGATCATGCTCGGGACCCTCTTCACCGTGGGGACCGGCGCGCCCGTCTTCGCGTACATCATCATGATCCGATCCGTCAACGACCATGATCTCAACCCGATCAAGTCCATCCAGATCGCGATCACCATCACCCTCGGCGCTGGCGCGGTCATCTTCGCGCTGCTCTGGCTCTGATCACTCGCTGAGCGCAAACACGATCGGCTTCGCGCGTCTGGGCTTCGAAGCAACCCGTCGATCCGAAACCCCGAACCCAAACATCCGTTGACCGACCACCACCCCGCGCGTCTCGTTGTCCAGGATCGACAACCCGGAGCCCCGCGCGAGCTCATCGGCGAAGTGCTCCGCGATCTCCGAACACTTGAACCCCCCGACCCGTTCACGGAACCCCTCGGTACAAATCGACACGATCCAAACCGTGGGATACTTCCCCCCGCGCAGCAACCAGGCCCCTCCGAAAATCACGAGCCATGCGCTCGCATGGTACGAGGACGGCTTCGGTGACCGAAGCTCGCATTGCTGGATCTCGATCCACCCCGGCGATGCGCGATCGTGAACCGTCATGCCGTCCTCACGGGACACGAGCTCCCGAGCGGGATCGATCGTCACCTGACGACGACGACCGACCCGAAACGTCGAAACCCCGACGGCTATGAACCCAAACACCACCATCAACAGCGCGATCCAGATCGCTTGATCCTTCGAGAGCCCGGTCGACCCCTGCGCGGACAGCGCAACCAACCCGACCCCACCCCCGACGAACAGCAGCATCACCAGCACCATCCCGAGCAGCGTCGAGTTCGATCGGGACACGACCACACAGCGCAGCCCCGTCCCCGGGATCTCCTGCACCCCATAGGCAAACGGCACAGGCACCCGGAGCGTGCCCGAGCCGACATCGGAAAGAAACCGGGTCTTGACCAGATCATCCAGCTCGTTCATCGTCCCCCCACCGCTCCACCGTCATCCCCCACCGCTCGTGATCCTCCCACACCCCCCCGATCTGCAGGTACTTCTCCGAGTACCCCTCCTTCACGAACCCCACGCGCTCGAGCAGCTTCCGTGAAGCCACGTTCCTCGGGAGGATGTTCGCGCACACCCGGTGCAGCCCCAGCCCCCCGTCCTCGATCGGCGCGAACGCGTGCGCCACACACAGCGTCAGCGCCTCCGTCATGTACCCCTGCCCAGCATGGTCAGCCCCGATCCAGTACCCGAACCGTCCGTTCAAAAACACCCCGCGCTCGATACACCCCAGCGCGACCCGGCCCAGCAACTCCCCATCGCTGAGCCTGACAATCGCGAAGCGCTGCTCGCGCTCCGTGTCCGTCATCGAGAAATCCCGATCGAACACCTCGGGCGAATACACATCCATCCCGCTCGGGGGGATCGGCTCCCAGGGCTCCAGGTGCGCCCGTGAGTTCACGCGCAGCGCCGTGTACGCATCCCGGTCCGTCTCCCGGAGATGACGGATCCCGACGCGCTCCCCCGCGCGGATCACCACGTTGTCCATATCCCGGATGTCCATGAGTGATCCTAGAGATCACTCGTCCACATAGTCCGCGTACGGGTCGTACTCGTCCGGAGCACCCGCTTCCGCTTCCGTATGCGCGTGATACGCAAGCGCCCCGCCCGTCCCGGTCATCAGCAGCGCGATCGCCGCACGGGTCACCACGTACCCCGTCACCCGACCACCCCTGCGGACAAGCGCCCCGCTGCTCGCCGCGCCGATCAGCAGCAGCGCCGCCGGGAGCGATCGGTACTCGCTGTGCACACTCGCGCCGATCGCGACGATCAGCGCCGCGCCCACCAACGTCGTGACCCCGCCGCGCGACAAACGCAGGTCCTTCACCACGAGCGACACCAGCAGCGCCGCGCCGAGCACGCTCATCACCCCAGCGAGCACGATCGGACCCGAAGCGTACCCGTTGAAGAACAGCACCGGACCCGAAGCGCCCAGCACCCCGAGCCACCCGAGCGCATCGACCCAGCCCGGCCCGCGCTCCGAGGACTCCTCGTGGATCGTCGCGAGCAGCGCCGCGCCCATCGAAGCGAGGGCGGCGTACCCCCAGAAATCCCACGACGATCCGAAGATCGATTCGTTGTTCTTGTACCCCGAGCTCAGGATCCAGAACACCGCCCCGTACACCAGCGTCCGCGCGAGGAACGCAACCAGCGTGTGCAGCTTCACGATCCCCTCGATCAATCCGAGCACGGCGACGAGGATCATCGCGTGAGGGAGCCGATTCGCGTTGACGTTGGACCACTCGAGCCCGAACCCGGGATACTGCGCCGAGTTCGCGCCGATGAACCCCAGCGCGAGCAGGACCGGGAGCACGAACCTCGGACCGACCCGACGCGCCGCAACCGCGCCCAGCTCCGGATCACCCTCAGCGAGCGCCTGACGACGCGCGTGGATAAACCACAACGCGAACAGAACGAGGAGGGCGACCCCAAGCGGGATCGCCGCTCCCCAGATCATCAGTTCCTGCTGGACTTGCTGGTCCATCGTGTCACACCCCTCAAACGATCACTCAGTCCTGGAGCGCTTCGACGGCCACGACCAACTCGACATTGTTCCCGAGCGGCCCGTCGTCCGACAGATCCTTCGCGACATATTTCATGAACCCGAACTCCGAGCGCTTGATCGTGAAACGCGCCTCGAACCCGAGCGCCGCTTTCCCCTGGATCTCGCCCGTGCGCACATCCGTGACCGTCGCGCGGACAACCTTGGTTTCACCCAGAAGAGTCAACCGACCCCTGAGCTCGTACTCCCCGTCAGAGACTTCCTTCACACCCATGCTCTCGAAGCTCGCCGTCGGGAACTGGCGCTCGTTGAAGAACTCCGCGTTGCGCAGGTGCCCGTCGCGCGTGCTCGAGTTCGTGTCGATGCTGTCGATCGGGATCTCAAAGCTCATCTCGGAGCGTGCGAAGTTCTCGCCGTCGAAATCGATGCTCCCCGAGATCTCGTTGAAGCGCCCGTAGAAGTTCGCCACACCGCTGTGACGGATCTTGAAGATCACGCTCGTGTGGACCGGATCCACCTGGTACGCGCCCGCGCGCTGGGCTTCGAGCTCCGCCGCGCGCTCGGTGCGCTCGCTCGCAAGCCCGAGCCCCCCGAGCGTCGCCCCCGCGCCGAGGATCGCGATCGTCGTCATCGTGGAAATCATGCGTTTCATGTGTGCCTCTCCTGAATACATCTCGTTCGTTGATGGTTCCGGACTGTCCCCGATCATCGCGACCGATCCGCGCAGAGCGGGGGCTCCGCACACACTATCGCGCCCCGATCACGATTTATTTGTGCCAACAAGAAAAATTCTCCGCCACCACCCCACCGGCCGAACCCCACCCAACACCCCCCTATCCCCCTCTATCATCGCGCATGACCACCAGAGCCCTCCCCTTCATCGCCGCGATCACCCTCCCCATCCTCGGCGCCTGCGCCGGCGCCCCCCAGCGCGACGACACCCCCACCACCACCTCCTCCATCATCATCGACGGCGATCTCTCCGATTGGACCCCGGAATCCGCGATCATCGCGACCCCGGACGAGCTCTTCCTCCGATTCGACTCCCACGACGAATCCCAAGCGATCCAAGCGGCGGACTTCACCACCCGGATCCGGATCGACAGCGACAACGACATCACCACCGGGAAGCGCATGATCACCACGACCCTCGCGTCGAGCGTCGCGCTCAGCATGGGGGTCGAGATCCAAGCGGAACTCTCCCCCCGACGATCCGACGGCACCCTCCGTTCCGGGTCAGCCGCCGCGCTCTTCACCGACGACGACACCATCGAAACAGGGCACGACGCGCTCGGGTTCTACGCGCTCCCCACCCACAACGCGCCCAGCTACGAAGCCCGGCTCGATCGGACCAAGCTCCCCACGCTCCAGCACGACGGCCCCATCCTCGTCGCCGTGGACTTCATCGACGCGCAGGGACGGATCTACAAGACCCAGCAACTCGAGACCACCCTCCCCGAGTTCGCGCCGCGCGCCCACGATGTCAGCGCCCTCCCCGAGAAATCGGGGACCCGGGTCATGAGCGCCAACATCCTCCGCTCCAAACCCATCGCGGACCCCGAGCCCTTCGCACGTCTCCTCAGCGCCATCGATCCCGACATCATCCTCTACCAGGAATGGTTCGGGACGGACGAATCCACGTACGAATCGTGGTTCGCGCAGCACCACGACGGCGACTGGAACCACGCGTTCTCATCCGAGGACCACGGGGTCGCCGTCTCCACCCGATACCCCATCCTCGATTCATGGACCCTCAAACGCTCCAACACCCGCGCCGTCTTCGCGCTCGTTGAAACCCCCGAACGACCCGTCCTGTGCGTTTCCGTCCACCTCAAATGCTGCGGCGGCGCCCAGTCCTACGAAGACGTCAAACGCTTCCAGGAAGCCGAGGAGATCAACGCGTTCATCACGTCCATCCGCGCCAAGAACCCCGACACCGCCGTCGTCATCGCCGGGGACTTCAACCTCGTCGGGACCCGGCGCCCGCTCGAAGTCATGGGCACCGCGCTCGGGCTCGACGACCAGGACCTCACCCCGGCGCACACCGTCACCCTCGGGACCAACGCCGCGATCACCTGGACCGAAGCCGACAGCTCCTTCAGCCCAGGACGGCTCGATTGGCTCCTCTACGACACCAGCGCTTACGAACAAGGGCACTCGTTCGCCCTCGACACCGAGCTCCTGAGCCCCGAACTCCTCGAAGAATCCGGGCTCCACCCCCTCGACTCGCGCGCCTCGGACCACCTCCCTCTCGTCATCGACCTCACCCCGCGCCCCGGGACCTGATCGACCCCCTCAGTTCAAGGGTTCATCCGCCATCAACGCTTCCCCGTCCTCGTCGAGCTCCACGACACCCATCGCGTGGAGCGCGTTGAGCGCGGCCTGCTGCTCCGCCTGCTTCTTCGACTGACCCCACGACGGGTCGAACGACTCCCCATCGATCTCGACCCCGATCTTGAACGACTTCGCGTGGTCCGGACCCTTCTCGTCCAGGATCCTGTACGCCGGAGACACACCGTGCGTCCGCTGCGCGTGCTGCTGGAGCACGCTCTTGAAGTTGTGCTGATGACCGGACCTCACCGCATCGTCGATCATCGGGTCGATCAGCGGCTCAAGAAACCCGCGCACCGCGTCCAACCCCGAGTCCAGATACAACGCCGCGATCACGCTCTCCATGACCGCCGCCGCGAGCGACGCCGGGAGCGCCCGCTGCGCCCGCATCCCCTTCCCCACCCGGATGAACTCGTCCAGACCCAAGCTCTTCGCGATCTTCGCGCACGTCGATCGAGAGACAGCCAACGACTTGATCTTGGTCATCTCCCCCTCGAGATACTCCGGATAGCGCATGAAGAGGCGCTCGCACACAATCATCCCGAGGATCGCGTCCCCGAGGAACTCGAGCCGCTCGTTCGACTGAAGACGGGTGTCCGTCACGCTCGCATGTCGGAACGCGCGACGGACCAACTCGGGATCGGAAAACCGGTGCTGAAGGATCGTCTGTACACGATCCAGATCGACGTCATCCATGAGAGAACTCCGCAGACGACCCGGCGATCACGGATCGCCGACACAAACAGACAGCCGTCTCGCGCCCCCCGCTTCACGATCTCTCTCACGATCACTCGACCGGCGTCTCGACCTCTCGGGACGACGAACGAGCACCCGCGCGAAAGCAACCAGGGGCGCACCCACAGTATCGTCCCAATCGGACCCCGAAACAAGCCCACCGACGTATCTCGTGATACGAGAACACCTTGCAATTCCACCCCACCACCACGATTCAGCCCCCCACCCACTCGACACCCCCCGCATCCCCGGCTACACTGACGACCCGCTCGACCGAATCGAGCGACTTTCGAACCGATTCCGGACGGAGAACGCAGTCATGGCCATGCACTACCCCCGCCGCAACAGCAACATCAAGCGTCGCCGCACCGTCGGGTTCCGCGCCCGGATGAAGACCAAGTCCGGCCGCAAGATCCTCAACCGCCGCCGCCGTATCGGTCGTACCCTGGTTTCCAAGTAAACCAAGGGATACCACCCGTCCGGATCCCGGAACTCACCCACCCTCCAAAGAGTGGGGTCCGAGAAGATCCATCCACGGGCACAATCCAAGACACGCGACCCAAACCCCCGCCGAACACGGGGGTTTTTCAATGAGCTCTCAAACTCCCCAACCCTCCCAATCTCAGCGGTTTCCCACCCAGAACACCCCGACGAAATCACCCTGAATTTCTACCCAATTCGCGCTCGACCTCTTGAACCCACTCCAAGATCGATTATCCTACAACCAGTCGGGCGTGTTCCCATCCCGACGATGTGTGTTGACGTGGTGCAAGAGAGAACGAGAGAGCACCTTCACAACCCGCATCCGTACCCCCACACGATGTTGTCTCATCGAGGGGTCCTTGGGTCTAGAGATCGAGTCACTGCTCGTGCGGTGGTTCGAAGAGAAGTGTGTTTTTGGTTTGAGAACCAGAAAGAGAGACGAGAAATGAAGATTGCGATCACCGCTATCGCCGCTGTTGCTGGCGCCGCCACCGCGTCCCCCTACTTCCAGGGTTACGCTGACGCCCAGCAGGTCGGTTCGGCCCCCGCCGGCGCCCTCGCGACCATCACCATCGACCTGTCCGGCGCGACCTCGTGGGACGGCTTCGGCGCCGCCATCAACGAGCGTTACGACCAGAACCTCCTCGCCAACGCCCACATCGTCGGCCTCGGCTTCGACGTTTCGATCACCACCTCCGCCAACGGTTCGTGGTACTCCGAAGCCGTCATCGCCTTCGAGAACACCGCCCAGACCGCCGGCGTCTTCCTGACCCCCGGTATCGGCGATGACTTCAACGGCTCCACCGCCATGTCCTACTCCTCCGGTGGCATCATCGACCTCGCCACCGTCCTCCCCTCCACCCCCCTCGACTTCTTCCTTGACGCCGACGGCGTCCTCCGCGTCGAGCTCTTCGAAGGCTTCGATGACGTCGCCCTCGATGCCGACGCCTTCTACGGCGCTGGTTCCTCCGTCCAGGTTCAGTACGTGATCCCCGCCCCGGGCGCCCTCGCGGTCCTCGGCATGGGTGGCCTCGTTGCCGGTCGTCGCCGCCGCTAATCCGCGGTCCGATGACCTCATAAACTCGAACCTGACCCACTCAGCTCGTTGCTGAGGGTTCGAAAGAACACACTCCAACCCCCCGGTCCTTCGATCGGGGGGTTGTTGTTTCTGCACCCCACACTTTCTCCCTCGGATCCAACCCCGGGCGCGGTATCCTCGAACCTCATCCGACACACGCACGAGTCTCACCATGAAAGCCACAACCATCACGATCGCCGTCTCCGCCGGACTCTCCAGCGCCTCCCCGATGCTCCTCGATCACGAGTCCCGCCCCACCCTCGACCCGAGCGGGTTCGCGTTCGTCCACACCTTCGACCTCTCCAACGCGCAGTCCTGGGATCTCCTCGGATCACCCAACAACCAGACCTTCTCCTCTCCCGTCCTCGGCGAAGACATCGAGATCATCGGGATCGGGTTCGATCTCTCACTCTCCACCCAGAACGGGTCATGGCTCTCCGAAGCCGCCATCTCCGTCCACGGCCAACTCAACATCCACCCCGGAGCCGGCGACGACTTCGACACACCATCCCCCATGCACTACTCCACCGGAGGGATCGTCGATCTCCGCACCCTCGACGACCCCCTGAACTTCTCCATCGAAGACACCACCATCAACATCGAGCTCTTCGAGACCTTCGACGACCAAGCCGACACCATCGATGCGATCTACGCCCCCGGATCCGTCCTCCACATCGCGTACCGCGCGCTCCCCATCCCGTCCCCCACCAGCGCAGCAACACTCCTCACGGGATCCCTGCTCCTCGTGAGACGTCGGCGCTGATCCGATCGAATGAATCTCAGCTCTGGACGTTCAGCCCGACCGGTTGCGGCTTCACCGCATGGGTGGGCTGGATCGTCACACCCAAGGGGATCCGCTTCCCATCGGGACCCTTCGGGGGGATCCCGTCGGAATCGATGATCCGCTGGATCGCCATCACACCCTCGAGCAGCTGCTCCGGACGAGGGGGACACCCGGGGACGTACACATCCACGGGGATGAACTGGTCACACCCCTGGACCGTCGCGTACGTATCGAACACCCCACCCGTGGACGCGCACGCGCCCATCGAGATCACCCACTTGGGCTCCGTCATCTGCTCGTAGATCCGCTGGAGCACGGGAAGCATCTTCACACTGATGCGCCCCGCGACGATCAACAGGTCCGCCTGACGGGGGGAGAACGCCATCCGTTCCATCCCGAACCGAGCGATGTCGTACCGAGACGACGCCGTCGCCATGAGCTCGATCCCGCAGCACGCCGTCGCGAAAGGCATCGGCCACATGCTCGACCGACGAGCCCAGTTCACCACATGGCGCAGCTGGGTCGTCAGGATGTTGTCCGTCGGGATCGCCGCTTCAATGCCCATGGTTCATCGCTCCTCAAAGCGCACGCGCCAAACACCCGCGTGGTCCCCGAGTGTACGCGTTTCGATGAGACTTCGCGTGGTTTACGCCGCGGATTCGCCGCTCGCAAGCTCGCCGTTCGTCCAGTCCGTCGCGTCCAGAACCTCGACGGCCCGATCGTGCTCGTCGAACCGGAACACACACGCCGCCCCCTCGATCCCCTCCATACTGGGGATCAGGTAGCAGTAGCGGATGTTGATCCGGTTGTCGGCCATCAGCACGCTCAGGTCACGGATCGCGCCGGGACGGTTCTCCACCCCCACCACGACCACGGGCGCTTCGACAACAGGACCGATCCCGGCGTCCACGAGCGATTCGCACATCTGGCGCAACGCCGTCTCAGGGGTTCCCAGGAGGCGCACACACCCCCGATCCTGATACTCCGTGGTCGAGATCGATGTAATGGTCACTCCCGCGGCCTTCGCAGCATCCAACACCCCGGCGAGCTCGCCCGGACGCTGCTGCAAATACACGGAAAACTCAGACAGAAGGATTCTTTGCATGGGAACTTCGATCCTAGGCACGAGCCCCGCTCGGGTCACCCATGAAGGGGATCCAACCGGGATCTTCACCCCACCCTCATCGACCGATCAGACCCCGCCCATCACTCCGATTCCGCGTCCGAACCCCCAACATTCCGCTCAGCACCCCCGAGCAGATCCGCGAGGGTCCGATCCCCGGCCCGATCCTTCGCCGCCCCCAGGAGATCATCAGGGAGCAGTTCCGAATCCGAACGCCTCAGCCCATCGATCTCGTACCCGGCCTCGAGCAGCTCGCGCACCTTCACCCGATCCCCGGGACGGGACAGCGTATACGCCTCGTCCGCGTCCTCCCCCTGCGCGATCAGATGCACCACCCCGCGCGAATGCAGCGCCACGAGCAACCGATCCGCCAGCGCCGAATCCACATCGAGCGATCCCGCCAACGAATCCGCCGTCACGTTCGAGCCCTCCTCGAACGCTTTCCCGATCACCACCCCAGCGCCCACCATCACGAGCGGGTCGAGTAGCGCCGTCCCGGGCTTCCCGAGCCCCGCACGCGCCGCGAGCCCCGACTCGACCAACCGCGCGAAGTGCTGGAGCGCAAACGTCGCTTGCATCCCGAGCAGCACGATCACCCACGTCAGGTACACCCACATCAGGAAGATCGGGAGGATCGCGAGCGACCCGTAGAACTTCGTGTACCCCGTCGCTTCCTTCAGATACAGCGTGAACGCGCTCTTCCCGATCTCCCAGATGATCGCCGCGATAAACGCTCCAGCAAGCGCGGCGCGGACCTTGATCCTCGTGTTCGGGATCGTCAGGTACATCGCGAGGAGCAGCACCGTCGAGATCAGCACCGACACCCCGAACCCCGCAAGGGTCGCGCCGATGATGTTCGATTCCCCCGAGATCGATCGGATCCACGACGCGAGCACATCCCCCACGAGGAACGTCGCCGCGAGGAGCAACGTCCCCAGGGTCAGCATCGTCCAGTACAGCATCAACCGGCGCAGCCAAGGCCTCCCCGACGGCGCGCTCGTGAGCTGATTGAACGCTTTCTCGATCTCGATCAGCATCGACATCGCGGCGTAGATCAGCACCACCACCGAAGCGATCGCGATCCACCCCGTCGGAACGTTCCGGATCGATGTGTTCACCCTCGTGATCAGGTCCGTGATGACCTGCTCCAGATCCCCCGCGCCCCCGCCGTCGTCCGCACCCGCGTCAGCGATCTCCTCCGGCGTCATCAAGTCCTCGGGCTCGAGCACCGGACCCTCGATGTCCTCCGTAGCCGACGGATCGATCCGCTGCGCCCGTTCGCGCTGGACCTCGCTCTGGACCTCGCTGATCTGCGACACCCCGATGAACCCCAGCACCCGGCGCACCCCAACGTCCACATCCTCGTCCGACACGAACGACCCGAAGATCAGCAGACCCAGCGCCATGATCGGAATGATCGAGAAAATCGTCCGGTACGACATCGCCGCCGCCATGCGCGGGATCTGGGACCGGAACAACCCACCCAATCCCATCCTCGACACCGCGACGAGCTTCTCAAGCTCATCGCGCCGAGTCCGTCCGGACCCGCCCCCCTTCGCATTGATCTCGTGCTCGTCCAGGTTCAGCTCCTGATCCCTTACCCGGGATCGCGCTTCGTCCGTTTCGGTTTCCCCGGATTCCCGGGTTTCCCGGAGGGTTTCGACGCGCGGTTGATCGCGTTCTTCATCGTCCGACGACGGATCTTCTGACCCGGCTCCTCAACGGGCTCCGCCGCGTGCCCGCCGCGCCCCTTCGGGACCGAACCCCGGCCTCTCGTCGGACCGGTCTTCCCCTTCGTCGGCGATCCCCGCCCCCCAGTCGTGGGCTTCTTCGACTTCGGATCCGCTTTCGCCCCCCTCGAATCCGCCGCCGCACGCTTCAAATCCCGAATTTCATCCCTCGTCAGCTCGCGCCACTCACCCCGCGCCACCCCCTTGAGCCGGACCGGACCCATCCCCACACGCTCCAGCTTCCGGACCGGGTACCCGACGGCCGCCAGCATCCGGCGCACCTGACGGTTCCGACCCTCACGGAGCGTCAGCTCGATCGTGGTCCGATCACGCTCCCGATGGAGCACCTCGAGCTCGACATGCGCCGTCCGTTTCGCCCCCACCGTGTGCCCGCTCTTGCGCTCCGCGAGATAGATCCCGCGCTCGATCTCCTGCGCCGCTTCCTCATCGAGCGCCCCCTTCACCACCACCTTGTACGTCTTGGGCACCCCGTACCGGGGGTGGGTCAGACGATTCGCGAGCTCCCCGTCGTTCGTGAGCAGGATCAGCCCAACCGTGTCGTAATCCAACCGACCCACAGGGAAAAGACGCGCCGCCGCCGGGTGATCCACCAGCTCCGTCACCGTCCGACGATCCATCCCGGGCTCGTCCTTCGCCGCGCTCAAGGTCCTCGAGGGCTTGTTGAGCATCACATACAGCAACCGCTCGGGCTTCTCGATCACCGTCCCCTGGACGACGATCCGATCACGCTCCGGGTCCACCCAGATCGGGAGCTCCGTCTCGATTCTCCCATTGATCGTGACTTCTCCGTCCTCGATCAGCTGTTCGCACGCGCGCCGAGACCCCACCCCCGCATCCGCGAGGACGCGCTGGAGGCGCTCCCCACGATTGGAATCGCGCAGGTCCGCGCTCGTCGCTGACTGATCGCCGTGTCGTCTACCCATACCAGACTGTATCCCGATGTCGGCCTCCCCACGCTCCGCTTTTCCAGTCCGAGCCCCCGAACCCCCGATAACACACCCAGAACTCGATCCAGATGAATCCGAGCGCTCGGAAGGAATCTCCATGACCAAAGCGACCACCACGTCCACCCTCGCAAACGCCGCCGACACGGACAACGTCGAACTCAAGCCCGTCGCCGGCTCCAAGCCCCTCCCCAACTCCGAGGACATGTTCCTCTCCCCCAGGGTCATGGACGCGGGGACCTTCGCACGCTACGCCGAGATGCTCAAAGGGATCATCGCCCAAGCCACCGCCCAGGGACGCACCCTCGAGGATTTCTCCGCTGATGCTGAGGAAATGATCCGGCGCGCCACCGAGTCCGGGACCACCCTCGACAAGCGACTCCAAGCCGGGGTCCGTCTGATGAAGCTCATCGACGAGCGTGTCGATCGGACCGAGGCCGCCCTCGACCAGATCCAAGAGAACCTCCCCAGCGCCGAGAGCGTCCAGCGCCGACTCGAAGAGCACGCCAACGCCGCCATCGACGGCGCCACCGCGCGTCTCGAATCGATCGCGAACCGCGCCGAGGAACGAGCCCGCGCCGCGCACGAACACGCCGAACGCGCCGCCGCCCGTCTCGAAGCCCTCAACACGCAGATCGAACAACGCGCCGAGCAGCTCGACACCCTCACCCGTGAATGCTCCACGCTCGCGCAGCACCGCGCGGACGAACTCAACCGCAGCGCCGACAGCGCCACCCTCGCGATCAACACCTGCGCCGAGGAAGCCGTCACCTCCATCAACGCCCGCGCGGACGAAGCCGTCACCACCGTCAGCGACCGCACCAAGGAGACACTCACGGACCTCGAGACCCGAGCGGAAAGCACCCTCTCGCGCATCGAGACCCGTCTCAACGCCGTCACGGAACAATCAACTACGCTCCAGCAGACGGCCAGCGCACAGATCGAAGAACTCCGCTCCATCATCGCCCCCGTGCGCGAAGGCGCGGAACGCGCCGTCAGCGCCCTCGGGATGGACCCCAACAACCCCAAACTCGAAGACTCCGTCCTCGGGCGCATCGAGTCCCTCGTCGAACGAGGCGAAACCCACATCGCCGCCACCGAGCGTCTCTTCCGTCAGATCGACGAGCTCCGAAACCAAGCGGAAGCAGCGAAAGCCGACTTCGGCGCCTGGCTCCTCGACGCCGCCGACAAAATCGACATCCTCGAAGAACGCAAGGACACCCTCGAAGGCCCCATCTCGACGGCCGCCGCCAACATCCAGTCCTTCACCCCCGAACTCGAATCGCGCATCGAAACCGCGATGCGAACCATCGAGCACCTGAGCACCCAGTCCAAAGCGCTCCGCGAATCCATCCACATCGCGACCGCGCTCGCCGACAAAGCCAAGAGCGATCTCACCAACCAGTCCTCCCAGATGCAAGCCCTTCTCGACGGCGCGCTCCACAAGCTCACCCAGCGCGTCGAAGAAGCCGGGACCTGGCTCGGGTCCCTCATCACCCAAGCCCAATCGCTCAAGAACGCCGGCCAGGTCGGGACCTCACCCGACCTCGTCCGCGCCCCCAGCACCGAAGCGCTCGACACCCTCAACGACCGATCCGACGCGCTCCTCCGGGATCTCGACCAGATCCAGTCCTCCCTCGAATCCCTCCGTCAGGACGGCGATTCATCCCCCATCGCCTTCACGATCGATGCGCCCACGACCGAATCCGTGAACACCACCGAACCGATCACGGAACCCAAGCCCGAGACGACCCGCGCGAGCGTGCTCCCCCAGCGTCTCCACATCGACTCGCTCTCCTTCGATGGCGCGACCGACGTGATCGAGCACACCCCGAGCGACAACGACCGGATCCCCCAATCGGCCGACTAATCCGCTCGAAGATCCAGCTCAGGACCCGACGCGCTCCCACGGGAAGTCGCGCGGGATCAGCGATTCAACGCCGCTGACAAACCCCACCATGAACTCCAGCGCGTCCACGATCCGTGGACCCGGACGGTTGAACATCTGATCCCCGTCCACCAGCGCCACGCGCCCCTCGCGCACACAGCGCATCGACGAGAACCAGTCCTGCGCTACGAGCCGCGCGTACTCGGACCTCGTCTGCTCCAGACTCAGCCCGCACGGCGCGATCACGAGCGACCCCGGTTCCGACCCCACAAACTCGTCCCGAGAGACCGCAATCGATTTCCCCCCGATCCGTTGGGCCTGCTGAGGACCCACGGCCGCCCCCGACCCATGCACGATCCGGGTCGGATTCAACGGATGCCGACCCCCAGCCCGCTCAACGAGCTGCACATTCCAATGACCCCCCACGTAGATCGGGTCGCACCACTCCATGAACCCCACGACATGCGTGTCGTCATACGGATTCACATGAACCTCAGCGTGATCCATCCGAGCCCTCAGCCCGACGACGGCCTCCATCGCCCGCGCGTCGAGCCCCATCGCGCGACCCACGCGCACGATGTCGTCCATGATGTCCTCAACGCTCTCTGGGTTCAGGACCACAACCTCGGGTTTGGAATCGAGCCGCGCGATCGCGCGTTCCACACTCGGCGCATCGATCGAACAGACCTTGCACAGGTCCTGGGTGATCACCAGATCGGGCTCCAGATCCGCAAGGCCTTGTTCATCAAGCACATACAACGACTCCCCCGACCCCACGCTCGACGACACCGTGTCGCTCAGCACCCTCGGATCATCGCCCCGGATGGGGTCGTAGTCCGTCTTCGCGCTCGTCAGAACACGAGCCGAACCCACTCCCTCGGGGAAGTTGCATTCATGGGATCGTCCCACGAGCGCGTCCTCCGCGCCCAACAGCGCCACGATTTCCGTGGCGCTCGGGATCAGACTCACGACGCGCATCGAAATCCTCCGAAAAACAGGGGGAGAGCGGGCACCAAAGCCCGCCGTGGGGCGCGTGCGCGCCCCCTACCATCGACCCGAGCGATCCCGCGCCCCGTGCGCGGCTCATCTCCGATCCTACACCCCACCCGCGCCCAAACCCGCGCGCCCCAGACCCGGACGCGCACCACAGACCCGGAGCGACAAGCGTGAGACCCCAACGAGCCATGACCATCCCCACGCTCCTCCTCCTCGCAGCCCTCTCCACGAGCGCCCTCGCGCAGGACGAGTCCCAACCGCCCGTCGATCCCGACCAGCTCGCCGACCTCGTCGATGACTGGGGTGAGCCCTCCACCGACGAACCCAGACGACCCCAGCGCCCCGGCGCCCGGCGCAACCAGAACACCACCACCACGGCGCGCCCCGAGCCCACCGTCTCCTTCGGGGTCTTCTCCGAGCCCATCGAGCTCACCACCCTCATCGATTACGTCGGGAACGCGCTCAACATCAACATCGTCGTCAAAGGCACCCCCACCGGGGAGATCGTCTTCAACGCGCCCGTCGAGGTCCCCAAGTCCAAACTCATCGACCTCCTCGACGCAATGCTCGAGCAGTTCAACTACACCGTGACCAACGACAGCGTGACCGGGTTCTGGGTCGTCCAGCCCATCACGGACCTCAAGCCCAACCCCGGCGCCGAACGCGCGAGCATGCGCATCATCCCGACCCCCAACATCAAACCCTCCCTCATCGTCCCCGCGCTCAGCGCCGCGCTCGGGTCCGGGTTCGGGGGGAACCCGGGGCAGAGCGGGGGGAGCAGCGCCCTCCAAGCGATCGACGAGCTCGGGGTCATCATCATCAACGCCCCGGCGCGCGACATCTCGCGCATCGAAACACTCGTCGAAGACCTCCTCACCATCGACAACAACCAACGCTACATCCGCTTCGAGCTCGACCACCTCGCCGCACCCGTCGCGCGGGACCGCGCCGTCGGGCTCGCCGGGGGTTCCAGCGCCTCCGCGAACAGCAGAGCCAACCAGTTCAACCCCCAGGGCGGCCAGCAGGGCGGGACCTCCATCTCCGGCGGATCCCTCTCCAACATCGGGGACCGTCTCGCCATCGACCCCCAGGGCAACGCGCTCATCTTCAAGGGGACCGAGCAGGAGATCTCGCGCGTCGAAGCCCTCCTCAAAGTCATCGACGTCCCCAACACCCTCGAGCCCAAGTCCTACTTCGCGGGCTCCTCGGCCGCGCAGATCGCCGACATCGCCGCCCGGCGCGGGCTCGGAGAAGTCATCCAGATCTCCAACGACTCCACCAACACCCAAAACCCCTTCGGCGGGTTCCGCGCCAACCAGTTCAACAACCAGCAACTCAACAACTCCACCTCAAGCGTGGACACCACGGGCGGCCCCGTCATGGTCGTGGACACCTCGCGCGGGAACATCATCTACTACGGGACCGCCACCCAACAGAAACAGCTCGCCGACCTCATGGACGAGCTCGGGACCGAAGACGAACGGGTCGTCATCCGTGAAGTCGTCCTCGACCACTCGGACGCCGACACCGTCGCCGAGCTCATGACGGCCATCATCACCGGCGAACAACGCACCGGGGACTCGGACTTCCTCCCGGGGTCCTCGGGGACACGATCCAACGCCGCGCAGAACTTCAACCCGTTCTTCCAGGGCCAGGGCGGGACCGCGGGCTCCGACGTCAACGCCGCCTTCGATCCCGACCTCGTCTCGATCACCTCCGACCCCGACAACAACCAGGTCGTCGTCAAAGCACCCATCAAGCAACAGGACGAACTCGCGCGACTCATCAAACGACTCGATCGGCGCAAGCCCCAGGTCTACATCCAAGCGATGATCGTCTCCGTCGAGGACTCCGAGAACTTCCGTCTCGCGATCGAGTCCCAGATCTCCGCCGGGGACTTCCAGTCCCAGACCAACTTCGGGCTCTCCACCGCCGGCGCGGACTTCCAAGCCCAGCGCTCCGTCGCAACAGGGCTCGCCGGGCTCACCCAAGCCGTCGTCCTCTCGAACCAGATCCCCCTGATCCTCAACGCGACCCAGACGGACACGGACATCCGGATCCTCTCGACCCCCCAGCTCCTCGTCAACGACAACCAGGAATCCGAGATCGTCTCGATCCGTGAAGAGCCCTACACCGAGATCTCCCAAGCGGACAACGCCGGGAACAACCTCGTCGGGTTTGGCGGGTTCGAAGAAGCGGGCACCACCCTCCGGGTCACCCCCTCCATCTCCGACGGCGGGTTCATGCGACTCGAGTACTTCGTCGAGCTCTCCAACTTCACCTCCGCCTCCGGCATCGACGGCTCACCCCCCCCAAGAAACACCAACACCCTCACGGGCAACGCCACCATCCCCTCCGACGGCACCATCATCATCGGCGGGATCACCGTCGAGAACGTCCGCGACACCGTCATCAAGGTCCCCCTCCTCGGAGACATCCCCCTCGTCGGGCTCCTCTTCCGTGACACGAGCAAGATCACGACCAACTCCAAGATCTACGTCTTCCTCACCCCGCGCATCATGACGGATCCGAACTTCCAGGACCTCCGCCTCCTCTCCGAAGGCCCCTACGCCGAGATGAACCTCGACCCCGAGGTCCCCGACCTCGAACCCGCCGTCATCGGGTCCAGCGCGATCACCCTCGAACAGGACGCCGCGCTCCCCGAAGCGCCCACGCGCCCCTCCGACAACGACACCCCCACCCTCACCCCCGCGATCATCGCGCCGAGCGACACGGAGTAACCCGGCGCATGCCCAAGTCCAAAGGACTCATCAAACGCTCGAAGGACCACGACGCGCTCGCGCGTCCCAAGGACGTCGCGCCCATCGTCATCGACGAATGGGACGAAGCAGCGAGCGCCTTCGGTCAGCTCCGACTCTCCGGGGACCAGCTCCGCGCCTTCGCGTCCATCGACGGGTCCGACGACGAGCCCTGGGACGTCATGCTCCAGACCCTCGCGCTCGACGAAGCGAGCGCGCTCAAGCTCCTCGCGCAGCGCACGGGTCTCGACTTCGTCTCCGAGCCCAAGCTTCAGGAATCCTCCACACGCTTCTACGAACTCATCGACCCCAACCGCGCCCGCACCTCCCAGGTCGCGTGCTCCCACAAGGACGGGTCCACCTACGTCATCGCGACCTCGCGCCCCATGCAGCCCTCCGTCTTCTCCATGCTCGAAGACGAGCTCGACGCGCCCATCAAACTCGTCCTCACCCCCAGAGCGGCCGTCGCGAACCTCATCAACAGGGGCTACGAACAACGCGGGGACCTCGTCACCGAGATCGTCGAGGACATCCCCCTCGACGAGTCCGCGATCGAATCCGCGGCCGGCGCGATCGGACGGACCACCGACCTCCTCGCGCAGGCGCGCCAGACCCCCGTCATCCGTCTCGTCAACATGATCCTCTTCGAAGCCCTCCGAAGAGGCGCATCCGACGTTCACGTCCACCCGATGGAAGAACGCCTCGCGATCCGCCTCCGCATCGACGGCATGCTCGTCGACGCCTTCTCCCCCCCCCAGACCCTCGCGCCGGCCATCAGCTCGCGTCTCAAGGTCATGACCGAGCTCGACATCGCGAACCGTCACTCCCCCCAGGACGGGCAGACGACGGTGCGCATCGGTTCGAAGAAGATCGACATCCGTCTCTCCGTCATCCCCACCATCTTCGGCGAGCGCATCGTGCTCCGCCTCCTCGACCAGTCCCAGCAAGAGCTCGACCTCGACGCTGTGGGGATGGACAAGGACATGCAGACCCAGCTCATGGACTGCGTGGACCGACCCAACGGGATCCTCCTCGTCACCGGGCCGACGGGCTCGGGCAAGACCACCACGCTCTACGCCGCCCTCGGACGGATCGACCGGGACTCGCGCAACGTCATGACCATCGAAGACCCCGTCGAATACCACCTCGACGGGATCTCCCAGATGCAGGTCAACGTCAAACGCAACGTCACCTTCGCGACGGGCCTCCGCTCCCTCCTGCGCCAGGACCCCGACGTCATCCTCGTCGGCGAAGTCCGCGACCCCGAGACCGCGCAGCTCGCGATCCAGGCTTCGCTCACCGGCCACTTGGTCCTCGCGACCCTCCACACCAACGACGCGCCCAGCGCCATCCCGCGCCTCCTCGACATCGGGGTCGAGCCCTACCTCGTCACCTCGTCCCTCATGGGCGTCCTCGCCCAGCGCCTCCTCCGGCGAAAGTGCGCCACGTGCCACGGGGTCGGAACCGTCGCCGGCGAGCAGTGCGAAACCTGCTTCGGGACCGGCTACAAAGGCCGACTCGCCGTCCACGAGCTCATGATCATGAACGACGAGCTCCGGAGACTCACCGCCGACCGCGCCGACGGCGTCACCCTCTACGAAGCCGCCGTCGCCTCCGGATTCGAACCCATGAAGATCGATGCCATGAAGAAAGTCGCCAAGGGCTTCACCGACGAAACCGAAGTCTTCCGGGTCCTCCACTAACCAAACCCCCGATGGACGACCTCCTCACATCCCAACTCCTCGAATCCATGCTCCTCGAGCCCCTGACCCTCGCAAACGAGCACGTCACCCTCGAGCCCCTCGCAATCAAACACACCACGGACCTCGTCGAAGCGCTCGACGACGACACCTTCATCCACATGCCCATGCGCTCGCGCGTCCGCACCCCGAGCGAAGTCCGGCGCTACATCGAGTTCCAGACATCGAGACCCGACACGATCGCCTTCGCCGTCCTCGAACCGTCAGGGCGCGCGATCGGGTCCACCAGCTACATGAGCATCCGCGCCGAGCACCGGAGCGTCGAGATCGGCTCCACCTGGATCGAGCAACGCGCCCGGGGAACGAACATCAACCCCGCGATGAAACGCCTCCTCCTCGCGCACGCCTTCGACAAGCGCGGCGCCATCCGGGTCGAACTGAAAACCGACGCGCGCAACGCGCGTTCGAGAGCCGCGATCCTCAAACTCAGCGCGATCGAAGAAGGCACCCTCCGCCACCACATGATCATGCCCGACGGCGCCCTCCGCGACACCGTCGTCTACGCGATCACGCGCAACGACTGGCCGGCCGTCCGTGAGCGCCTCGACTCACGGCTCGGCGCGTGAACTAAAACAGATTTACTAACGCAGCCACAGTTGTAAGTATCACAATCGGGAACGCACCATAGAACGCGAAGTATGCCGGTACAACAGCGCGGAGCCGCACGCGGGGAACGCCATCACCTTGAAGTGCCGTGAGATAGATTTTCCGTCGAGCGTTTTGATGCCAAATGAAAAAGAACGGCATCGCCAGGATCAGTAGAGAGATCCATACCCAAGCCCACGCATTACCCAACATCCCCTTTGAAGATGGGGCGTTGATGCTTCCGATTTGCTCCATCAAGGTATGGAAGAACCCAAGCCCGATCGCGATGATCGGGCACGAAATCAACCCAACGAGACTCCAGTGGCGCGTTGCCCGGACAGATCGTGCAAACGATTCTGATTCAACCAACCCCAACCGAATCTCTATCCCGCACTCAGGGCAGACTCCCCCGTCACCCAGCGCCTCAAGCGAGTACCGACACACCGGACATCTCGGCTCTGTATCGCTCACGCGATCACCGTCCCCCCGTCGTCCCCACCACCCACGATCGGCTCGATCGGCAGTGTCCGCGCCACATCCAGAAACGCGTCGTAGTTCCCGCGCGTCTCCACCACCGAGTCCCCACCGAACTTCGTCAGGAACGCGCCCGCGACCTCCATCGCGACCACGCTCTCCATCACGACGCTCGCGGCGCTGACGGCGCACACATCGCTCCGCTCGTACTGCGAATCCTCGGGCTTCTTCGTGTTCAGATCCACGCTCGGGAGCCCCTGCAACAACGTCGCGATGGGCTTCATCGTCCCCGTCACCACGATGGGCTGACCGTTCGTCATCCCGCCCTCGGTGCCCCCGGCGTTGTTTGTGGGGCGCACGAACCCGAGCGAAGCCGTGTTTTTCTTCGACTCATCGAAGTGGATCGGATCGTGCACCTGGGACCCGCGCTTGGTGGACATCTGCGCGCCCATCCCGATCTGCACCGCCTTGAACGCCTGGATCCCCATCACCGCATACGCGATCCGTGCATCGAGCTTGTCCGTCCAGTTCATCGACGACCCCACACCCGGGGGACACCCGAACACATGGCACTCGCAGTCCCCACCCACCGTGTCCTTGTCGATCTTCGCGCCCCGGATCACCTCGCGTTGCTTCTCCGTCGTCGCTTCATCGAGCGTGTACGTGTCCGACGCGTCGCGCACCTTCATCAGGTCGCGCCAGGTGTCCGGAGTCACCTGCACATCCGTCCGCGCATCGAGGATCGAGCGCACAAACCCGAATACCTCGACATCGAAGATCTCTTTGAGCACCAACCGCCCCAGCGAACACGCCGCGACCCGGGCCGCCGTCTCGCGCGCGCTCGCGCGCTCCAAAGTCTCCCGGCAGTCCGTCGTCAGCCACTTGATCGACCCGGCCAAATCCGCATGACCCGGACGAGGGCGATACACCGGAGGGGTCCGCTCCAGATCATCCAATCGCGAGTCCCGGTTCTTCACCACCATCGTGATCGGCGCGCCCGTCGCTTTGCCCAGTCGCACCCCCGTGAGCACCTCCACCACATCCGTCTCGAGCTTCTGTCTCCCCCCGCGCCCGTACCCGCCCTGACGACGCGACAGCTCGTGGTTGATCACGTCCGTATCGATCGTCAGCCCCTTCGGGACCCCCACCACCGTCGCGACCAGCGCTGGGCCGTGCGACTCACCCGAAGTCTGATACGTCAATCTCGATCCGATCATGCTCACCGCGCCGTCTCCTCAAAGGGGTCGTCCGTCTCAGTGACTATCGTCCCGAAGCACCGACAACATGTTCGAATATTGGTCAGTCCACACACGGAATCCCGGGCGAACCCCGTTCGGGTCCTGAACATACACGAACCCCGCATGGTCGATCAGGTCCTGACCCGTGTTCGGGTCCTTCGCCAGCGCCATCCACACCGACGGGAACCGATACAACTCCTCCTCGACCGGGATCTCCAGATCCGCTTTCCGGAGCACGTACGCGCCCGCGTCGTACCCCAGCGCCTTGATCAGCTCCGACAGATCCAGGTGCCGATTCGAGATATGGATCAGCAGCACACCCTCCGGGGTGAGCCGATCGAAATACAGCTGCAGCGCCTCGCGCGTCACCAGGTGCACCGGGATCGAGTCCGACGAGAACGCGTCCATCACGAGGATGTCGTACACCTCCGCGCCCCGATCCCGCTCGCGCTCGAGCAGCAACCGACCGTCCCCCAGATCCACCTCGATCACCCCCTCGGGACGATCCAGGTACGTGAACAGCCCCGAGTCCTTCGCGATCCACGCGACCGTCGGATCGATCTCGAAGAAGTGCATCGTGTCCACGTCCCGCGCGTGCGAAGCGAGCGCTCCCCCACCGAGCCCCATCACCCCCATCCGCGCCCCCTCGGGGTGGTAGCTCTTCACCAACGCGAACGCGCCCCCGCAAGGCCCGCTCGTGTGGTAGTACCCGAGCGGGATGTGCTCCAGGTCCTCACGGAGATACTGCACCCCGTGGTTCGTCGTCCCGTGCATGAGTGTCCGGATCCGCACCACGCTCTCGTCGCGCGGATCGAAGATCACATCGTCCACCACCCGGTGCACCCCGTAGAACGTCCGCTCGATGAACCGCACGCGCGGGTCCAGCGAATCGTCCACCACACTCGCCAGCAGCGGCGCCGAAGCCACCAGCACACACGCGAGCCCGTCCTTCCACGACAAGTACGTCAACACCGCCGGGATCCCGATCGCCACCGCGAACGACAGCATCGCGTTCGCGAGCACCGACCCGCTCGTGTCCCCGAACGTCCGGATCACCCACCCCATCCCGAACCCGACCACGATCACGTACCCGAACGACGCGAGCGGGAGCCCCACCCGCCGCAGCAGCGCGACACGCTTCGCGCCCGACCCCTCCACACCCCGGATCCGGACCCAGGGCAACAGCGACAACGCGCACAACAGCACGATGTGGTACTCGTACGACGCATCAAAGATCAGCGGCGACACCACCCCGTTGAACAATCCCCCCAGCGCGCCCCCCACCGACATGATCAGATAAAACTCCGTCAACCGACCCGCATGAGGACGGTCCTTCGCGAGCATCCCGTGCCCCATCAGCCCCGTCAACGCCAGCACGAACAGCTGCACCAGGATCATCGGGAGCACCGGCGCGAAGTTCTTCGAGTTCCCCGCAAGGATCAGGATCATCGAAGCGATCACGCTCACCACCAGCGGCCGACGCAGCGCCCGGATCAGCTTCCCAGCATCCACCGCGAACGCGACGATCATCGTCAGCAGGTACACCGCCAGCGGCACAACCCACAACAACGGGAGCGAAGCCACGTCCGTCGTCAGATAGCTCGTCACTCCCAGAAGCATCGACGAAGGCACGAACCCCCAGTACATCCACCGCAGACGACGCCCCCACGTCACCACATCCGCCCCCACATCGTCCTCGTCATCGACGACGGCCGTCCCCGAAGCCCCCCCGTCCGCATCGAGTTCCTTCGCGCCCCCCCGCGCCATCAGGATCGCGCCCACCGACAGCATCGTGAAGATCCCGAACCCGATGAGCCAGATCTGGCGCTGATCCCCGATCCCGAGCGTGGGCTCCACCACAAACGGATACGCCATCAGCCCAAGCAGCGACCCCGCGTTGCTCGCCGCGTACAGGAAGTACGGATCGTGCGCCCGCTCGTGACCCGTCCGCGCGAACCACGACTGCACCAGAGGACCCGCGCTCGAGATCATGAAGAACGGGAGCCCCGACACGAGCGCCAGCTGACCGATCAACCACGGGATCGGGTACGACGAAGCAACCGGGGGCGCGACCGGGGTATCGAACACCACCCCCGCAACAATCGCGAGCACCAGCAGCGCCGTGTGCCCGATCAGCTGCACCGACTTCGGGACCCGCTCCACGACGAAGTGCGCGTACAGATACCCGAGCAGCAGCACCGTCTGGTAGAACAACATGCACGTCGTCCACACCGCGCTCGTCCCCCCGAAAACCGGGAGCAGACTCTTCGCGACCATGGGCTGCACCGAGAACAGCAGCGACGCGCTCAGAAACACCGTGATGACGAAATACGCAACCATGTTCAGACACCCACGATAGGGCAATCAACGCCCCTCCATCGGAACCACGTACCATCAACCATGCAACGAGACGATCACGTCTGCCTCTGCTTCCGGGTCTCCCTCGGGAAAGTCCGCGCCTACCTCGCGCGGGAAGACCCCAAGGTCGCCTCCCTCATCTCCGAGTGCCTCGGCGCAGGGACCGGCTGCGGCTGGTGCGTCCCCTACCTCAAGCACCTCCACCACCAGCACACCCAAGGACAGACCCCGGACATCCCGGGCTCCGCCGACGACTACGAGCACGGGCGCACCCGGTTCAAAGCCACCGGGTCACGGGACCACCCCATCGACCCCGAGCCCAACACCTGACCCCACATACGAAAAGAGGGCCGGACCCATCGTCCGACCCTCCGTGTTCCGTTTGAAACGAGCGATTACTCCTCGCCGTCCTCGATGATCCGGAGCGACAGCCCCCACTCGGTCAGCTTCTCGCGCACCTCGTCGAGCGACGTCGCGCCGAAGTTCTTCACACCCATGAGCTCCGCTTCCGTGTGCGAGCACAGGTCGCCGATCGTCTGGATGTTGAGCATCTGGAGCGCCTTGCGAGCACGCACCGAGAGCTGGAGCTCCGACACGGGCTTGCTGAGCAGCTGCTCCTTCCCCGAGCCCTTGAGCTTCTCGAGGATCTGACGACGAGCCACCCGGTGCGCGTCCTCACGACCCTGACCGAGCTTCAGACCCTTCGTCGAGAGCATCCGCTTGATCTCATCGAGCGACGACTCCCCGAAGTTCTTGTACGACATCAGCTCGGACTCGTTGATCCGGATCAGATCACCCAGGGTCCGGATGTTCATCTTCTTGAGACACGTACGCGCACGGACCGTGAGCTCGAAGTCCGTCACCGGGGTGTCGAGCAGCGCGCGGCGCTTCATCACGTCGCGCTCGTTCTCTTCCTCGATCATCATCGACTTGGACGCGATCACGTCCTTCATGAACAACCGAGCCCGGTTGTGGTTCGGGTCCGTCTCCAGGATCTGACGGAGCGAACGCTCCGCGCGGACGTAATCCCCACGATCCTCGTACAGCACCGCGAGGTTCATCAGCGCGTTCACCGGAGCGGGAGAGTCCTCGCACACACGCTCGTAGAGCGACAGCGCCTCGTCGTCCTCACCCGAAAGATCGAGCTGGTACGCAAGCGCAAACGCGATCGCCAGGTCCGTCGGGTCCGCCGACAGCGCCGAACGAAGCGTCTCGATCGCCTGGTAGCGCTCGCCGTTCGTGATCTGCTCCTGCGCCTTCGCGTACAGGTCCTTCGCCGCTTTCGCGTCGGCGGCGTTCGCCGACGCGCCGATGACCATGTCCATGGGATCGTTGCTCATCCAGTGCTCCTGATGACAGCTCGCCACGCTCACCAGCGCGGCCGGTCACAACTCTAGGCCCCATCAACGCTTGAAACCACTTCGATACCCATCCAGAACCCGACCAACACCCCGTCTCACACATCCGCCGTCATCGTCGGATCCGGGATCACATCGTCGAACGGGTCCAAGTCCGGCCCAGAACCATCCTCCACCAGCGAAAGCGACTTCCACTTCCCCTGCGCGAACCGAGCACCCAGCACGATCCCCAGCATCACGATGTACAACGAAGCCCCGATCCAGGGCCCGAGCGACCCCAGCGACGGCACAAAGTGCACCAAGCTCCACCCCACACCCACGATACAGGTCCACGACAGCACGATCGTCGCAACCCCCGGCCACAACGTATCGCCCGCGCCACGGAGCGCCGCCGACGCCGTGATCGCCAACGCATCGAACACCTGGAACACCGCCGCCGCGATCATGACCTTCGACCCGATCCCGATCAGCTTCGCCCGATCCTCCGCGCTCGTCTGCGCATCGATGAACACCGCCATCAGATCCGCGCGGAACAGCACGAACACCAACGCGCACAGTCCCATGTACCCCATGGTGATCTTCAGCGCCAGCATCGCCCGTTTCGTCGCGATATCCGGGCGCCTCATCCCCATCGCCTTCCCGACCATCGCCTGACACGCGATCGACAGCCCGATCGCCGGCATAAAGCTCAGGTGCATGTACTGAAGCCCGATCCAACCCGCTGTGTTCGCGATCGTCCCGGCCTGCTCCACCGCCGCTTCGTCCAGCCCCAGATACGCCGCCCGCGCCTTCCCGCCCATCGGGACGAGCCACACCATGAGCATGTTCCAGCACACGATCTCGTTCACGAACATCAACCCGGGAACCGTCCCGACCCTCGCGAGCCCGCGCAGACACACCGCGCTCAGCTTCCACGCTTTCAGCGTCCCCAGCTCCCGCGCATACTTCGGCCCAACAAACAGCGCCATCGGGATCGCGAACTCCACGAACGACCCGATCACCGTCGCCCACGCCGCGCCCGCGAGCCCCATGGGCTCGATCCCGAGCGACCCCGCGAGCCCCGACAGCGCCCCCGTGATCGGATGCACCACGGACTCCGCGATCCACCCCCCGTTCTCGAACACGAGCTGCTGGTCCCCGAAGATGAACGTGACGTTCAGCATCACGTTGAGCACATTCGCGATGATCGCGCTGATGAACACCACCCAGGGACGATGGAGCCCGTAGAAGAAGTGGTGCACCGTGCGCGAGCTCAGGATCCACACCGCGCCCATGAGCATGATCGTCGCGTACGTCGTCTCGAGCCCCACCAAGGTCTCGTCCGAATGGATCCGACCGAAGTACGTCGGGACCAGCATGATCGCCGGCACAATCAACAACCCGCAATACGCAAGCCCGAGCCACAGCCCGTTCCACGCATACGCCGCGCCCCGCTCCGGTTTCCCCGCGCCGTAGTTCTGCGACACGAACGAGTTCACCACACCCGTCATCCCCAGCATGAACGCGCACAGCGTCCACACCAGGATCCCCCCGTTCGACTGCGCCGCAACATACACGGGCTCGGGACCGATCCGCGACACCATGAACTTGTCCGAGAACTGCATGATCGTGTGCGACGCCATCGTCGCCACACTCGGGAGCGCGATCATGAACATCTCGCGCAGCGCCCCCGACCCCGGATCATCGCTCACCGGGAGCGCCGGACCCGAATCCACCAACACCCCATCAGCGACAACGTCCACATCCGCGCTGACACGCTCGTCCACGACGACATCCGTCTGCTGATCAGTACCCTGCTGTGACATGGAATGAACCCCGAAGAAAATCAACCACCCTGTATACCGCGCCGAGCTCCACGCGCTGCGTGCCGCTCACATTCGTTCTCAAAAATGAACGATTCGGTTGTCAGAGTGTGGGTTTCATAGTGCGACGAGTCTACCACACGACCCAACCGGGTCAAGACCCCCGGGTCATTTCAACCCGGTTTCCTCGGCGCTCACCGGATCTTCAACCAACCCCTCCCCCATCCGAGCCGCGCTCAGCCGAACCGCGAGATCGATCGCGTGCGCCATCGACCCCGGATCCGCAACACCGGTCCCGGCGATATCGAACGCCGTCCCATGATCCGGCGACGTCCGCACCACATCCCCCAACCCCAACGTGATGTTCACCGCTTCATCGCGCTCGAGCAGCTTCACGGGGATCAAGCCCTGGTCGTGGTACATCGCCACCACCAGGTCGTATTTCCCAGCAACCGCCGCATTGAAAATCGTGTCCCCCGGGAACGGCCCATCCACAATCGCCCCCCCACGACGCGCAAGATCAATCGCCGGCCTGATCAAGCGCCCCTCCTCGTCCCCCATCAGCCCATCCTCCCCCGCGTGCGGATTCAGCCCGCACACCGCCACCCTCGGGCGCTTGATCCCCAGATCCAGACACGCTTGATGACCCAGATCGATCGCGCTGTGCACCGCCCCGATCGTCAGCACGTCCCGGATGTCGTTCAGCGCCACGTGCACCGTCGCGAGCACCACCCGCAGCTTCGTCCCCACGAACATCATCGCGTGACGACGCGCCCCGAACGCGCGCGCCAGCACCTCGGTATGCCCGGGCTCCGACCGACCCGCCATCGACCACGCCTTCTTGTTGATCGGCCCCGTCACGATCGCGTGCGCCCTCATCGGATCCCCGTCCGAACGCTTCGCGTCCTCGATCGCTTCGCTGAGCCAGTGAAAGCTCAGCGCCCCCGACACCTTGTGCGCCTCGCGCAGCGCCCGCACCACCACCCCCTGCTCGTCCGCGCGCGGGTCCGTATCGAGCAGCACCACCGGGTGCGCCCCCGTCGAGCTCTTCAGCCCCGACCGCGCATCCACCTGCCACCAGAACGGCTCAACCCCGCACACCTCCGCCGCCTCGTGCATGATCTTCGACGACCCGTGGATATGAAACCGCGCCGAGCGACGACGCGCCTTGTCCGCGAGCGCGCGCACAATCACCTCCGGACCGATCCCCCCCGGATCGCCCATCGAGATCGAGACTGTCGGGACACGCGCCATCCCCCATCATACGCAACCGACCGAGCGCTCAAAGAATCCGAGAACTCCTCGGGAACGAGCCGAGCACGTGCAGCTCCTTGCAGTGCGCACTCGCCGCGCGCAGCGCCTCCTGCATCGTCTCGTCGTCCTCGTGACCCAGCGCATCCACGTAGAAGGTGTAGTGCCAGTTCTCACGACCGCTCGGGCGTTTGTCGATGTGCGACAGGTTCACCCCCGCGCCGTGGAACGCCTGGAGCACCTCCACCAGCGCCCCGTGCTTGTCCTCCGTCACGAAGGTCACCGCCGTCTTGTCGTCCCCCGTCCTCCGCGCCCGCTCCTTGGAGAGCACGTAGAACCGGGTGATGTTGTCCGGGTTGTCCTCCACACTCCGATGCAGGATCGGGAGCCCGTACAGATCACCCGCAAGCTCCGAAGCGATCGCCGCCGACCCCGGGTCCGCGCCGATCTCCCGCGCCGTCGCGTTCTCCTTCATCGCCGTCTGCACCGCCTGGGACGTCGAAGCGTCCGGGAGCAGCGCCGCGTTTGGGTACTCCGCGCTCAGCCACTTCCGACACTGCTCGAACACCTCGGGCTTCGAATGGATCCGACGGATGTGCTTCGGGTCCGCATCGCTCAGGAACATGTGGCGCACCGCGATCTGCACCTCCGCGTACACCCACACCTTCCCCGCATGGGTCCACAGCGCATCGAGCGTCTCCGTGATCCCCCCACCGATCGAGTTCTCGCACGGGACCAACCCGTAGTTGCAGTGCCCCCGACGGACCTCCTCGAACACCGACCCGATCGTGCGCACATCCGCGTACTCAACGCTCGACCCGAACTGGCGCACACTCGACTGATGCGAGTACGACCCCGGAGGCCCGAGATACGCGATCCGAAGCGGACGCTCCAGCGCGAACGAACCGCTCATCAGCTCCCGATACACCCCCTCGATCGTCCGATCCGGGAGCGGCCCCTCGTTCGCGTCGATCGCGCGCTGCAGCACCTGCGCCTCACGATGGGGCGCATAGATCGGGGTCCCCGACCCACGCTTGAACTTCCCCACCTCCACAACCAACCCCGCGCGATCGTTCAGCATCTTCACGATCCGCTTGTCCAGCGCATCGATCTTCGAACGGAGCGCATCGAGCGCCTTCGAGTCCTGAACACTCTCGCTCCCCTTCGACTTCGCGTCCTTCCCCTTCCCCCCCTCGGGCTTCTTCTGAGACTGGGGCTTCTTCGACCCCTTCTTCTTCGATGCCTTCTTCGAGTTCGGAGAAGACCGCGCCGTCTTCTTCGCCGCATGTGTCTTCGAGGTCGATTTCTTGCTGGGTCGCTTCGTCATACATCCACACTATCGCACACCCGACCCCCTCCCGTGAGCGATCATCACGCTTTCCGCCCCCTTTGACCGATAATTCAATCCGTGCGCTCGCACAAAACCACCCCCCTCAACTGAAACACACCGACCCGCGCCCCCAATCATTCCCCAATGCTCCCCACCCTCCTCACAACCTCCCTCCCGACCCTCACCCTCGGCGCACAGCAGTCCCTCCCCGAAGGGGGTTCCGTCCCCCTCGCCGTCGCCCTCATCGCCGGGCTCGTCCTCTGGCTCTTCGGCGCCAAACTCGTCAAACCCGTCTTCTTCGTCCTCGGATTCGCTATCGGCGGGTTCGTCGGCGCCACCGTCCTCCCCCTCACCGGGCTCCCCCCCATCGAGATCGGATCCGTCACCATCACCCCCGGGATCACCGGGCTCATCGCCGGCGCCATCATCGGGTCCCTCGTCGCCCTCGCGATGTTCCGCATCGTCATCACCATGACCGCCGCCTTCGCCTTCGCCGTCGCAGGGCTCCTCGGCGCCATGGTCTTCCTCCACTTCAACCCCACCCAGCCCAGCACCACCGACCCCATCGACGAATCCTCCCTCGCGCTCAACGAATCCATCGACACCGACCCCGAACCCGTCTTCGAAGACGCCCTCAACCGAGAAGCGGCCAACCGCGCCATCAACGCACTCAACAACCAAAGCACCGACGAACCCTTCATCGACGACGAAACCAAACAAGAACTCCTCGACGCCGCCGAACGCTCCCGCGCCTTCGTCGAGCGATCCGTCAAACGCATCAACCACCAGCTCGAATCCATGCCCGCGCGCGACAAGATGATCGCCTTCTCCTCCATGTTCGCCGGGCTCGCCCTCGGGCTCCTCGTCGGCGTCACCATGCCCACAAGGACCTCCGCCCTCGTCACCGCCCTCCTCGGATCCGCCGTCTGGATCGGCGCAGGAGTCGCCCTCCTCACCGCACGCAACGGCCAACTCCCCGACTTCCTCCACCGCTCCTCCGTCGTCTGGGCCGCCGCCTGGATCCTCATCACCCTCCTCGGGCTCGTCGTCCAGCTCGGATTCCTCAGCAAACCCAAACACGAATCAAACAAACCGGGCTCTGACGACGACGAATGACCCCATCGGGGGACACAACCCACCCCCAACTTGACCAAAGTTCACTCCCAAGCGACAATGACCCGATCGTGACGGACCGATAGGGGGAGAGAAGAGAGCGACCCCGATCGAACGCACGGAGGCTCCATGACCACGCTCGTAACCCGACCCAAGAGCCCAGCATTGACACCCGACCGCGCGTCCACGCGCCTCCTCACGGAGACCACCCAGCGCCGAGACGACGCGTCCAGACTACTCGACGCGCTCCTCGAAGCCAAACGCGTCTCCGAGTCCAACCTCGCGCAGCTCCAGCAAGACGACATGCTCAAGCGCGTCACGGGCAAGTCCTCCATGGACAACGCCATCGCCTCCACACGCCGACTCATCGACTCCTTCAACCGGGTCATCGACGACCTCCGCCGGAACCTCTCCGACGACGAACTCGCCGAGCTCGATTCCCTCTGAGCCCGTCCGGATCGCATACGCTCGTGCCATGACGAGCACCTCCCCCACCCAATCACAAGCAACGCGCCCCGTCGTGCGCCTCAAACGCCTCGACGAGCGAGCCGTACTCCCCAAGTACCACTCCGACCTCGCCGCCGGGCTCGACCTCAGCGCCTGCCTCCCCCGAGGAGACGCGCCCGAGAAGCTCACCATCCAACCCGGGCACATCGCCAAGGTCCCCCTCGGATTCGCCTGCGCCATCCCCCCCGGATACGAAGGCCAGGTCCGCCCCCGCTCCGGGCTCTCCACCAAGCACGGCATCACCGTCCCCAACGCCCCCGGAACCGTCGATGCCGACTACCGAGGAGAGATGTTCGTCGCCCTCATCAACCTCGGCCAAGAACCCTTCACCATCGAACACGAAATGCGCATCGCCCAGCTCGTCATCGCCCCCGTTGCCCACGCGATCATCGAAGAAACCGACACCCTCGACGAAACCAACCGAGGATCCGGCGGCTTCGGCTCCACCGGGCTCTAACCCCCACCCCGACCTAAACGACCGAAACCACGACGAGCCCGCCCGCGCTCAGCGCGATCATGGACCACCCCACGATCCCGATCCACCCCGCCCGGTACGGGACCTTCCACGTCAACCACGCAGATCCCCCGATCAGCTTCCCACACTCCGGGCACGAGTCGGGAAGCACCGCACCCGTCATGTCGTAGTAACACTTCGCACAACTGATCGGCCCCACCGTCCTCACGAACCTGGGGATCAACAGCACCGCAACCCCAAGCCCGCACAGCACGATCAAATCGAGCACCACAATCGGGCGAGGCATCGACAGATCGATCGATGACCAAAACGAAACAGTCATCGCGACCACGACCCCGATCCATCGTCGGATCCGGATCGGCATCGGCACCAACGTGAGATCACCCACCCCAGCGACACCCTCCACGGGTTTCTTCCACCTCACGATCCAGATCAACGCGCCGACCACGAGAAGCCCGAGCACCGCGAACAGCCACCACAACGGGAGCTCGAACCACTTCCACACAATCCCGATCACACCCACGGAGATCCCGAACACGAGCACCATGTTCGCAATCGCGCGGTGAACCCGAACCGACAGCTCGGGCACCTCGATCACCAGCGCAGGCACAGGCTCCCCGACCCGCACGATCTCGTGCAGATCCGGACCCGTGATCTCCGCCCCCGACTCGCTCATATCGAAAGACTCAGAGCTTCAAATCCCCAAGCCCCATCCCCATCCCGCCGCCGTCACCGAGACCGCCGCCGGACGACTTGCCCTTGTGCTTGCCCTGCTTCTTCGCCTGCTCGCGCATCCGCCGAAGCTCCGGAGTCTCCTCACGGACCTCTACCTCACGACCACCGCGCCCACGGCCACCCCCGCCGCTCTGCGCGGGGCGCTCCTTGAGCTGCTTGATCGACAACGAGATCTTCCGATCCGCTTCATCGACCTTGAGCACGCGCACCTGGACGACCTCGCCCTCCTGGAGGACATCGTTCACGTTCGCGACGCGCTTCCAGTCGAGCTCCGAGATGTGCACCAGACCCTCGACCCCGGGAGCGACCTCGACGAACGCGCCGAACTCCAGGATCTTCGTCACCTTCCCCGTGAGATCAGCGCCCTCGACCACCTCGTTCTTCGCGCTCGCAAACGGGTCCGCCGTCAGCTGCTTCAGACCGAGCGAGATCCGGTTCTGATCCCAGTCGAGCTTCAGGATCTTGACCGAGACCTTCTGACCCTCGCTCACGTGCCGCGCGACGTTCTTCGCGCCGTGGTTCACGCGCTCGTGGGACAGATCGTTCAGGTGAACAAGCCCGTCCACCCCACCCAGATCGACGAACGCGCCGAAGTCCATGATCTTCCGGACCGTGCCCTCGAGCTCATCACCTTCCTTCAGCGCATCCTTCAGCGAAGCCGCGGCCTTCTCCCGCTCCTGCTGCAGAATCTCCCGCCGCGAGCACACGATGTTCCCCCCGCCGCGCTTGTCCACGCGCTGCACCGTGCACGTCATCTTCTCACCCACGAACACACCGAGATCCGCGATGTGCCCCAGGTCCACCTGGCTCGCCGGCATGAACGCGCGATGACCCGCGACCTCGAGCTCGAGCCCGCCCTTGTTCGTCCCCGTCACCCGCGCTTCAACCACCTGACCGGGCTCGAGCATCTCCCAGTCGGCCTTCTGAACCGCGCCCGGGAGCGAGCAGATGTAGATCGACTCGTTCGGCTCGTAGCGCTGCACCACGACCTCGAGCTCCGCGCCCACCACGGGCTTCTCGTCCCCGTCCTTCCACTGGGTCGATTCGAGCACACCCAGCTCCTTCGGACCGAACTCGACGAACAAGTCGTTCGCGCCAACGCTCACAACCTTCCCCGTTCGATGCTCGCGCCCACCCCGGACCTCGCGAGGACCACGGATCCCCGACTTCCCACCGGACCCCTGCGCCGGGTCCTTCGCCTCCGCGGCCCCCTCCGCCGTCAGCTCCGCCATCGCCGCCTCGATCTCCGCGTTCGTCTCCGCGTCAAGCGTCGTCTCCACGGGCTTGGGCGCACTGGGCTGCACCGCATCCGCAGCAGCCGCCGCCGCGTCGGTCGTGGTCGTGTCGTTCGGAGTCGTCTCGGGAGCGTTGGATTGTTCGGTCATGGGTCAGCAGCTGTGTCGCACGCCGTCAATCGGCCGTGCATGGAGAACGAGCCCCCGCGCCACAGCGGGGGTCAGGGAGTGCAGTCTAGCACGCGCCCCACGATCTCCAAACAAACTCGGAGATCAAGGCTTGATTTGGATTTACGACAGGACGGGACATCATCCGAACAAGATCAGGGAAGCGCCACCGCGCTCGAACCCAGCGATTCCCGGATCGCCTCCACGATCCGCTCCGCCGTCCGGACATTCACGAACCCCGCCTCCGCGTCGATCGCGGGCTTCTCACCCGAACGCACCGCGTCCAGAAACGCCTCGATCTCCTTCACGATGGGCTCCGCATCGTCGATCACGAGCTCCTCGATATTGACCAGCTCAGCCCAGTTCATGTCCGTCAGGTCCTTCCCCTCACGGATCAGGTCCCGGACCTCACGCATCTGGAGCTCGTTCGCCGTCCTCCGGATCATCTGACCCTTCTTCGCGCCGTAATCGATCTTGATGTACCCGTTGTCCCCCGTGATCCGGGTCACACGCTCCGTCTTGAGCGCGAGGCGCGACGCCGTGATGTTCGCGACACACTGACCCCCGCCGTCCTCCTCAGGAAGATTCCAGGCCAACCGCGCGTTGCACAGGTCCTCGAACTCCGAGACCACCGCAACACCCGATGCCTGCACCTCGTCGGGCTCCCGACCGTCCATCAGCATCAGCACCACATCGAGGTCGTGGATCATCATGTCCATCACCACCCCGATGTCGATCGAACGGAACGTCATCGGGGACACCCGATGCACCTCCATAAAGCGAGGCGTGATCCGCTCCCCCGTCGCCTCCGTCGCTTTCTGCATCGCGCGCGTGATCGGGTTGAACCGCTCGATGTGCCCCACCATCAGACACGCGCCGTGCTCCTCAGCGATCGCCTTGAGCTTCTGCGCCTCGTCCCCGCTGTGCGCGAGGGGCTTCTCGATCAGACACGCAACCCCCGCCCGAAGGAACGGCTCCGCGCACTTGAGGTGGTACGTTGTCGGGACCGCGATCGACACCGCATCGACCCCAGCATCGATCAGCTCCTGCTCGCTCCCGAACGCCGCGCACCCGTGCATCTGCGCGTGCTCCTGCGCCCGCTCGATGTCCGAGTCCATCACCCCCACCAGCTCCACGTTGTCGAGCTGCGCGTACACCCGCGCGTGGTGACGCCCCATCCGACCCACACCCACAGCCCCGCAACGCAAGGGCTTCACACCCGATCCATCACCCATGACAACCTCCAAACCGCGCCGCGGCGATCAATCCACCCCCCTCACACACAAACACGCTCAGACGAGCGCGTCCATCGCCTCGACGATGTCCTCTTTCCGGGTCAGCCCGACGAACTGCTTCTTCACTTCCCCGTTCTGGAACACCAGCACCGTCGGGATCGCGCTGATCCCGAACTTCATCGCGACATCACGGTTGTTGTCGATGTCCAGCTTCCCCACCTTCGCCTTGTCCCCGTAGTGCTCCGCGACATCATCGATCGTCGGCGCCAGCATCTTGCAGGGCTGACACCACTCCGCCCAGAAATCCACCAGCACCGGGGCGCTCGACCCCAACACTTCGCTCTCAAAGTTCGCGTCCGTGAACTCCAACGTGCTCGCTCCGGCCATGGATCTCCGCCTTTCCGAGAATGGTGCTTTCGTGCGCCCGGCCACGCCGTCACGACGCGCCACCAGGGCCCCAATGGTAGCACAAGCCCCGCCCCCGAGCCGACCCCGATCACCCCGCCCCAAGCCCGTTTCCACCCGAACCACCCCCGGCATTCACCCCCCGGCCAACGCCATCGCCGCATCAAGCGCCCCCCGATGCGCCCCCACGTTGTGCACACGGAAGATCCGCGCCCCCATCATCAACTGCACCACCGCAAGCCCCACACTCGACGGGTCCCGCTCCATCGGATCCGAATCCCTC
>JALUWX010000121.1 GCA_027019265.1 Phycisphaerales bacterium | reverse complement strand
GGGGTGGTCCGGCGCGCGGTGGTCAGGGCGGAGGCGGATTCGGTGGGGATCGTCGAGGAGGTCCCCCACCACGGTTCGGTGGTGGACGCCCGGGTGGGAAGCCCGATCTGCGTGAACCGAAGCGCGTGAAGCTCCCGAAGCCCGACATTGTCCATCGGGGTGAGGGTGTGCTTGTTGCGAACAAGAAGCCCGGGATGCCCGTGCGCGGGGACGGGGACTTGACGCTCCGGAACTGTGTGCTCGAGCTCGCTTTTGCGCGGAAGAACCGGATGCGCCCGTGGCACGAGATCGATCCGCTCGCTTCGGGCGCGGTCGCATTTATCACGGGGCATGAGCGGGATGACCTGGAGGTCCCTGACACCAAGCCCGAGGTGACCTATCTGGCGCTGGTCGAAGGGGAGTACGGCGCGGACGCGATCGAGGGTGGGACGAGTATCAATGCGCCGATCGAGGGATCGACCTCGCGCGGGAACCCGGTGACCCATGTGCGTGTGATCGCGCAGGGGAACGGGGCGGCGTTGGTGCAGGTCCGTGCGCGCCCGGACATCCCGAACCAGGTACGTCAGCATCTGGCGCAGACGGGTCATGCGATTGTCGGGGACACGGACTTCGGCGCGACGCGCGACGATGTGGGGCGATTCGCGCTTCACTCGTACGAGGTCCGGTTCCGGGAGCTCGAAACCGGGAAGGTTGAACGTGTGCGTGTTCCTGCGCCGCGCGGGTGGTGGGACGTTGTTGGCGCGACCCCTGCGAGTGGGATGGCGACGGAGATCGATGACCAGCGCAAGGACGACGAGGGCTGGGGCGAGGTTGCTGGGTGGTACGACGAGCTGATCTCGTCGCGCGGTTCGGATCACCATGAGCGTGTGATTCTCCCGGGGCTTGAGCGGCTCGTGGGGCTCCAGGCCGGGGAGAAGCTGCTGGATATTGCGTGCGGTCAGGGGGTGGCCGCGCGTCATCTGATCGGCGCGTGTCCCGGCGCGACGGCGATGGGGGTTGACCTTTCGAGCGAGCTCATCGAACGCGCAAAGGGTCAGAGCCCGGAGTCGATCGACTACCAAGTCGGGGATGCACGTGAGCTCGGGTCGCTCGGGCTCGATGGGTTCGATGCGGCGTGCTGTGTGATGGCGCTGATGAACATCGATCCGATCGACGGGGTGCTCTCGGGGGCGCACTCGGTGCTCAAGGACTCGGGTCGGTTGGTGTCCGTGATCCTCCATCCGTCGTTCCGGAACCCGGGCGCGACGTATTGGGGGTGGCTCCGCGATGAGCGCACGGGTCGGCACACCCAGTACCGGCGGGTGGATCGGTACATGAGCTCCCACGCGAACGCGATCGTCATGAACCCGGGCGCGGTCAGCGATGGCGCGGAAGCGGTGACGACGATGACCCATCATCGTCCGATCGGGGTGTACATCCAGAAGCTGGTGCAGGCGGGGTTCGTGGTGGACTCGATCGAGGAGTGGGTGAGCGATCGGAAGAGCGAGCCCGGGCCCCGCGCGGCGGCGGAGAACCTGGCTCGTGCGGAGATCCCGATGTTCTGCGCGATCCGCGCGATCAAACGGTGACGGAGGGGTCCATCGGGACTACGATGGGTCCGAGCTGCGGGAGTAGCTCAATGGTAGAGCGTCAGCCTTCCAAGCTGAATGTTGCGGGTTCGAGTCCCGTCTCCCGCTTTCGATGAAAGAAACGCCGCCCGCTTCGATGAAGCGGGCGGCGATCTTTTTTGGGGATGTGGATCAGCGGATCCGATCAGGGGCAGCCCTGGGCGTAGAGATCGAGGAACATCGAGATATCAAAGAAGTCGAAGCTCCCGTCCTGGACCAGGTCGGCGCTGGGGTCCTCGTTCGTGAGGGCGTTGAGGAACGCGGAGATGTCGAAGAAGTCCAGTTCTCCGAAGGGAGCGGAGAAGTCGGGGATGCAGGTGGCTGCGACGACCTCTCCCGTGACGTTCACGGTCAGGGTTTCGCCGGAGACGGGGGTGTCGAAGAGCATCGCGGCGGTGCTGGTCGCGAAGGTGTAGCTCACACTGTAGGTCCCGAGGGTGTCGTCGCTGAGCGCGATATCGATGCTGAGATCGGATCCGGACTCGACGGCTTCGACCATGGTGCTCGAGAGCATGAACGCGCCGGTGTCGCCGGTTGAGGAATCGAGGACTGCGTCGAAGGGGGCGGCGAGCATCCCGGCGACATTGGCGAACACGATCTGGGAGGTGGCATCACCTGCACCGAGCGCGATCTGGCCGAGGTCGATCGAAACCGAGTTGGTGTCGGTCCCGGACTCGAGCGATGCGTTGTACATGTTGTAGACGGCGAGCTCGATGGTGACGGTGTCGTCCCCGTCGTTCGCGCCGACGCCCGCTCCCCCGAGGGTGGTGATGTCTCGGTTGTCGATCACGACGGTCTCGGTCGAGAGCCCGGCGGTATCGGTTGCGCCGGTGGCGAATGAGACATCGACGGCTTGGGTGGTGAAGCTCTGCGCCCCGAACCCGAACATGGGGAAGACGTTGTGCTTCCCGGAGATCGAGGTCTCGAGCCCGGCGCTGGGGGTGACGCTGTAGTATGTCCCGTCGGAGCCGGCTTTGTTGATCGTGAAGGAAACGTCGCTGAGCGCGTCGCCGACGAGCGCGTTGACCTCGATGGTGAGGTCGGAGGAGCCGTCGGTGTTCGGGGTATCGACCGTGAGCTGGGTGTCGTTCATCTGATCGACGTAGATGGACCAGACGAACTCGGGGTTATCGATGTAGGCGTTCCGGTTGTTGGTGTAGTAGACGGGGTTCTCGGATTGTGCGTAGATGACGTGGTTGCGCCGGCGCTCGAAGTCGTCGGGCGCGTCGAGGTAGTGCCAAGCGAGGAGGGCGCTGAGGGAGCCCATCTGGTTCGAACCCGGGGTGCCGTTGACGAGTTGGAGCCCGAGGGAGGACCAGCGGGTGTCGGAGTAGAAGAGGGAGCGTGCGATATCGCCTCGGTCCGTGTCTCCGGTGAAGTAGTAGGTTCCGAGGGATCGGTTGGATCCGGTGGTGGCGTCGAGCCCGAAGGGTTTGTTGCCTCGGGAGCTGTTGGTGGAGGGGTCGCAGGGACGGAGCGCGTGGGGGTCTCCGAGGTTCCCACGGGAGGAGTTGCTCGCGGATCCGGGCTGGAGGGACTGCGGCCAGACGTGCTCGCGGTTCCAGGTCGAGCCCGAGTTCCAGGTTGCTGGAACGGTCCATCGGTTGTAGCAGAGGAAAATGGAACCCGGTGTGGTGGGGTGCGCGTCGGAGAGGGCTGCGGAGAATCGGAAGTCGCCGTAGGAGCGTTGGATGTGCCCGACGGTCATGACGGTGGTGAGTTGCGATTTGAGTGTTGCGCCGGTCCCGGTTGCGGCGTTGTAGTAGCTGGCCGGGGGGTCCCACTGGTCGGCGGTCGCGCCGCTCACGAGGGTAAGGAGGATGGCGGACGCCGCGCCTGCGGCGAACACGGATTTCGTGATCTGCATGTTCTTTCTCCGTACCCACGAGTGCGGGATCCGATTCCGCCGGGATCGAAACCGGCGAGGTCCATTGTAGAACAAATGGTGTCTTGATCTACGTCTCTCGGGTCCAAAACCTCTGTACCAACGGGGGTTTCGGTGCGATCAGACGTTATCGGTACGGATCGTGGAGGTCGGCGGATCCGTTCGTGGATCACTACACTGTCTGCGATGAAGATCGAGCGTTGCTTTCTGGGGTGGGGGCCGGGGATTCACGAGCGATTCGTGGAATCGATCCTTGATCGCGCGGATCGAACACCGATCGGGGTGGAGCTGGGGCGGACGTTGGTGGTCGTCCCGGGACAGCGGGCCGCGCGGGTGATGCTCTCGACATTGGTGTCGAAGTGCGAAGGGTCGGCGATGGTGCCTCCGAGGTTTGTCACCCCGGGGCGGATCGTGGGCGCTTTGACCCGGGTTGAGGGGGATGCAGTTTCGGAGAGCGCGAAACGGGTGCTGTGGATGCGCGCGATCCGGGAGTCGGATTCGATCGGGGCGCTGTTCCCGAGGATTCCGGATGAGGATGACCACCGAAGCACGTCCCGGCTTGCGGGGTGGTGCGCGGGGTTGTGCGATGATCTGCTCGGGGAGGGGATGCGCGTGCGCGACGCGATCGAGCGTGCTTCGGGAGTGCTCGTGGGTCCCGAACGTGCGCGATGGGATGCGCTCGCTCTGCTCCAAGAGTCCTACGAGGGTCTTGTGGAGGAGCATGGGGTGTTGGATGAGCGGCTCTCGTGGCTTGATGCGGTGCGGGCTGGACTCTGGGTCGAGAACACGCTGGATCGGGTGGTGTTGAGCGGGGTCGCGGATCTCCAGGCGCTGGCGCGGGAGGCATTGTCTGGTTTCGATGAAGCACCTGTGACGGCGCTTGTTGGTGCCCCGGCATCGTTCAGTGATGGATTCGATGGGCTCGGGCTTGTTCGGGGTGAATCGGCGCACCTGTTCTGGCGCGATCGTCGTGGCGCGATCCCGGATGCGCGGATCGTGTTCTCTGATGGGGCGACGGAGCTTGCTCGGGATGCGCTCGCGCAGTTGGCGCAGCGCCACGACCCTGTCGATCCGGGCGCATGCTCGATCGGGCTTGCGGATGAGTCGTTGCTGGTGAATCTCCGGATCGCGGCGATGCGCGGCGCGGATGCTCGGGTCCGGAGCGCCTCGGGGGTGTCGCTCGGCGCGACTGGTCCTGGACGGCTTCTCTCGCTCCTGACGTCGGTTGCACGAGAGGAGTCGGTCCGATCGCTTGTAGATGTCGCGCTCCATCCTGACGCGGAGCGTGTCCTCACGGATCGGCTGCGCGAGCAGGGTTTTTCGTACGATGGCTCGCTCAAGGCGCTGCTGACGCTCCGTCGGGAACACATGGTGGTGCACGGGTCGGATGCGCCGGAATCGGTCCATACGGGTATCAAATCGAAGTCCAACACGCTGCGCGCGGAGATCCGGAAGCTCTGCGGCGAGATGATTCTGGATCGGGGTCTTCGCCCGGTTTCGGGATGGGCGGAAGAACTGCTCTCGGCGCTTGCACGGGTGTATGGGGACCGAGAGTTCGACTCTGGAAACCCGACAAGCGCGGAGACTGTGAACGCGCTTGAACGGATCGGATCGGTGCTCCATGAGATGCGCTCGGATCCGATCCTCCGAGCTGTGGAGATGGATCCGGACGGCGCGATGGCGCTCGTGTCTGATCGGATGCGTGAGATCGTGATCCCCGAAGCCCAGTATGGGGACGAGCTGGAATGTCTGGGCTGGCTCGAGCTGCTCCATGACCCCGCGCCGACGTGCGTGGTTGTGGGGTTGGACGAGTCGAGTGTGCCTGGGAGTGTGGACCACGATCCGCTCGTGACGGGCGCGGTGCGCGAGCTGCTCGGGATGTCCACGAGCGAGTCGCGGTTGACGCGTGACCTGTATCTGAGCGAAGCGATCAATGCGAGCCGGGACGCGGTGTTCATGTGCGCGCGGGTGGCGAGCACGGGTGAGCCCATGCTGGTGTCGAGGGTGCTGATGAACGAGGAGGGGGAGACCCTCGCGCGTCGGGTGCAGCGCTTCGAGGATCCGTCGGTGGACGAGATGGGTCCTGCGCTCGAGCTGACCCTCGGGGCTTCGGAGAAAGATTCGTTCCGGGGATCACTCGTGGTCGGGGAGGGGTACCACGCGCCCGGGTCGATGTCGGTGACGGATTTCGATGCGTATCTCCGGTCCCCGATGCAGTGGTACCTGGAACGGGTGCTCGGGCTCAGGGACGAGGAGCTTTCGCCGGCGGAACTGGATGCGCGTCGGGTCGGGGATCTGGTGCACGGGGTGCTTGAACGGTTCGGGGAGGACTCGGCGTTGAAGGACTCGGCGAATCCGTCGGAGATCCGTTCGGCGCTGCTGGATCTGCTCGGGGATGAATCGAAGAAACGGTTCGGTTCGAGCCCGCCGGGGACGGTTCGGGTTCAGGTGATGCTGCTCGAGCATCGGTTCGGACTGTTTGCGGAGCGCCAGGCACAGCGCCGCTCGGAGGGTTGGCGGATCCGGCACACGGAGTGGAAGCCGACTGAAGATGATGACACGTCGATCATGGTCGATGGGGTCCCGATGCGCCTCCGCGCGAAGATCGATCGGATCGATGTGCACGAGGAGTCGGGTCGGTGGGCGATCATCGACTACAAAACCGGGAGCGTGAAGGACGCGGTGAGCGAGCACGTGACCCGCGCTGGAGTGAAGAAGCTCCAGCTTCCGCTGTATCGGCACGTGGTTCGGCCTCTGGCGGTTGAGCTCGGGCTCGAGGGGGAACCGATGCTCGGGTACGGCGCGATCCCGAGCGATGAGCGGGACGGGGTGTGGAGTGTATCGCACTGGAAACCCGAGGTTCTTCAGGCCTGCGACGAGTGCGCGTGGGACATCGTGCGTGCGGTCCGGTTGCTCAAAGCCGACGATGTGCTCGAGGAGGGACGATGGGTTCCGGATTCGGGGATCCTGGGCTTTGTGTCAGGGGCACGCTTCGACAGCGGCGGATTGGAGTGTGCCTTTGACGACGATGAGGAAGGGGGCGCGTCATGATCCAGCTCGGATCGACACGTTCGCTCGTCCGCGCGTCGGCGGGGTCGGGGAAGACGTACACGCTGACGATCGAGTACATCGCGCGGCTGCTGCTCGGTGAGGATCCGAGCGCAATCCTCGCGACGACGTTCACGAAGGCGGCGGCCGGGGAGATCCGGGGAAGGGTGCTGGGGAGACTCGCGGAAGCTTCGATCGACGATGAGGCCTTGCAGAAACTCGCGGGCGAGGTACGTCGAGCGCTCGAGGGCGCGTCGGGGATGGAGATCGATCGGGGGGTGATAGAGCGGACCCTCCGGGAGCTGGTGGAGCGTGTTCACGAGCTTTCGATCATGACGATCGACTCGTTCGTAGCGCGGCTCGCTGGCGCGTACGGGTTCGAGCTCGGGCTCGCGCCGGGGTGGCGGATGATCGACGAGGAAGAAGATGCGATCCTGCGCGATGACGCGATCGCGCGCACGATCGATGACGCGGCCCCGGCGGAGGTCATCGAGTTGCTGCGTGACCTGCATCAAGGGCGAACAGCATCGGGGGTGCATCGGGCGCTCCTGGATGTGATCAAGAGCGGGCACTCGGCGTACACCTCAACCGTTGACCGACCCGGAGCGTGGGACGCGATCGGGGTCGTGGGTTCGGTGATGCGATCCGAGGCGCTGGGGTGGCTCGCGGAATCGCTCCGATCGTGGGATGTCCCAACGAACAAGGACGGTACCGAGTCGAAACCCTGGCGGAATGCATGCGATGCGCTCGCGATGACGATCGAGGAGAAGGACTGGGCGAAAGCACTGTCGAGCGGGCTTCTGGTGAAGCTCGCGGAGAGCCGGGTTTCGGGCGGATCGCCGACGTTCTATCGGAAGCCTTTCGAAGACGGATTGGTTGAAGCTCTGGATCCATTGCTGGACCATGCCGCGCACGCGTTGAGCACGCTCCACAACGCGCGGACCCGGGCGATGCACGCGCTGCTCGAAGGGTTCGATCTTACCTACACGGAGGAGAAGCTCCGGCGCGGGACGCTCACATTCAGCGACCCGACCCGGATGCTGATGCACGCGCGGGTGACGGAGGATCTGGAGCACCTGTACTTCCGGATCGACGGGGCGCTGCGCCATGTGATGCTCGACGAGTTCCAGGACACGTCGATGACGCAGTTCGCGCTGCTTGCGCCGATCCTGGACGAGCTGCTGAGTCAGGATGATCCGTCGAGATCCACGCTGATCGTCGGGGATGTGAAGCAGTCGTTGTATGCGTGGCGCGATGCGGAGCCCATGCTCATGCACCGGCTCGATCGTCGTTGGGTGTTCGATACAAAGCCTTTGACGGAGTCGTGGCGCTCATCGCCTGTCGTGCTGGAGTTGGTGGACCGGGTGTTCCGGGGGATGTCGCGCAATCCGGCGCTGCTCAAGGAGGACGACGGCGCGGGGCGCGAAGCGGCGGATCTGTGGATCGACTATCCGGAGCACAAAGCGGCGAAGGAATCCATGCCCGGGCACGCAACGCTCCGGGTGGTCGAGATGGACGAGGACTCGAAGGAGGATGACGCGCTGCTCGATGCGGCCGCGGATCGGGTGAAGGAGCTTGTGGGGCTCGAGGACGATCGATCGATCGCGGTGATCGTGCGATCGGGGAAACACATCGCGCCGATGATCGCACGGCTCGGGGTGAAGGACATCCGCGCGAGCGAGGAGCGGGGGAATCCGCTTGTCGATGCGCCGTGTGTGGCGGCGGTGGTGTCGGTGCTGACGCTGTCGGTCGATCCGGCCAACAGCGCCGCGCGGTACCACGCGGCCTCTACTCCGATCGGGAGACTGCTCGGGATCACGCGCGAGCCCAGCGAAGGGTCGTCCCGCGCGTGCTCGATCGTCCGGGCTCGGTGCGCTCAGGACGGGATCTCGGGGGTGGTGCTCGGGTGGATCCCGGAGCTGGCGCCGACGACGGACGCGCGGGGGGTGGCGCGGCTCGAACAGCTCGCGGCTCTTGCGGACACCCTCGCTCGTCAGGGACGAGCGTCGATCGAGGAGCTGCTCCGTGAGGTCGAGACCAAGCGGATCCAGGACCCGGGGCGCGGGGGGGTCCGGGTGATGACGATCCACAAATCGAAGGGGTTGGAGTACGACAGTGTGATCGTGCCCTTGTCGTCCAGAGCGTGGTCGCTCGATCCGAAGTCGGTGCTGACCCGGAGGGAGGGGGAGCTGGGGCCGATCGAGGCGGTGACGCGTTATCCGGATTCGACGATGCGTTTGATTCACCCCGAGCTCCGCGCGATGTACGAGCATGCGCTCGCGCTATCGCTCAACGAGGAGTTGTGCTGTCTGTATGTCGCGATGACGCGCTCGAGGTCAACGCTCGACCTGCTGATGGCGCCGGTGAAGGTCCCGAAGCGGGGGGACCCGGAGTTGAAACGGAACGCGCGGGATGTGGTTCGGTGCGCGGTCGTTCCGGAGGAGCCGTGCGTGGAGCCCGGGATCGTGTGGGAATCGGGCGCGGATGCGCCGATTGTTGGTGCGGGTACGGAGGAACGGGATCGACCCATGGTCCGGCTCCTGGTGTCGGATCGGGGGACGACGTCGTACGAAACTGGATCGGCGTCACGCGCGGCCCGGGTGTCGGGATCGTTCCTGCTCGGGTCCGACTCATCGCAGCGCGAGGCGATGTCGATGGGTGACCTAATCCATCGCGCGTTCGAATCGGTCGGGTGGGTCGAGGAGGCCGGGGAGCTCGATCCGGGGGCGTTTGAGGAATCAATCGGCGCGGACTCCGAACGCGGAACGATCGCGGCGAACATCGCTGCCCGGGCATTCAAAGCGGATTCGGTCCGGTCCGTCTTCTCGCGTGAGCGGTTCGAAGGTGCGCATCCGGGGATCGATGAGGCGATGGCGCTCCGGGAGCACCCGTTTGCGGTGAGGCTCGATGACGGGCGCCTCTTGAATGGACGGTTTGATCGGATCGCGCTGGGGATCAAGGACGGGCGGGTCGTGTCGTGCGAGATCGTGGACTTCAAGAGCGATTCGGTCCCCGAGGGGTGGGACCAGGGCACGCTCGAATCGATGGCGATGAAGCACGAGCACCAGATGCGAGGCTACCGGGACGCGGCGATCTCGATGTACGGGCTCGAACCCGGATCGGTGTCGTGCACGATCGTGTTCACGAGCGCGCCGGGGTGCGCGCCGGTGACGCTCTAGGATTGGGTATGAAGGCGCACCTGGTTCAGTACGACATCGTGTGGGAGGACAAGGGCTCGAACTACGCGAAGGTCCGTTCGCTCGTCGAGGGCGCGGAGCCCGGGCGCGGGGATCTGATCGTGCTCCCGGAGCTGTTCGATGTGGGATTCACGCTCAACATCGATGTGGCCTGCGATGAGGACGGGTCGACGCTCGGGTTCCTGCGCACGCTCGCGGAGAACACGGGGTGCACGGTGCACGGGTCCCGCGCGATGCGCTCGGGTCCGGATCGCGCGGTGAACTGCGCGACGATCGTGGCGCCGGATCGGGGTGGGCTGGTGTGCGAGTATTCGAAGATCCATCCGTTCTCGTTCGGGCGCGAGCCCGAGTCGTACGACGGGGGAGAGTCGCTCGGGTCGTACGAATGGAACTCGATGCGGGTGTGTCCGTGTGTGTGCTACGACCTCCGGTTTCCGGAGCTGTTCCGGAAGGGAGTGCGCGAGGGTGCGGAGGTGTTCGTGTATGGGGCGAACTGGCCGGACGCGCGTCAGGAGCATTGGCGCACGCTTAGCGTTGCTCGCGCGATCGAGAACCAAGTGTTTGTGTTCGCGGTGAATCGGTGCGGGTCCGATCCGCACCTGAGCTACGCGGGGGGTTCGATCGCGCTGGGTCCGAAGGGGGAGGTGCTCGGGGAGCTCGGGTCCGAGGAAGCGGTGCTGTCCGTTGAGGTCGATCCGGATCGGGTGCGTTCGTGGCGCGAGGTTTTCCCGTGTCTGCGCGACATCACGATCACTGCGATCTGACCCCCCACTCTTCACGCCTCCATGCACATCTCAAAAACAAACAACGCCCGCGTTGTGCGGGCGCTGTGGGTTGCTCGTTGAGCGATCGTCTTACTTCTGAACGACCTTGAGACCCTCGACGTGCTTCATGCCGCGACGGCGGTCGCGGAGACGGCGGGACTTGCCCACACGGTCACGGAGGAAGTAGAGTTTCGCACGACGCGCGTCGCAACGGCGGACGACCTCGAACTTCGCGATGAGGGGGGAGTTGATCGGGAAGGTCCGCTCGACCCCGATGTCGCCGACGACACGGCGGACGGTGATCATCTCGTTGATCCCGGTGCCCTTGCGCGAGATGAGGGTTCCCTGGAAGACCTGAACGCGTTCCTTGTCGCCTTCAACGATTCGGACGTGCACGTTGATCGTGTCGCCGATGTCGAAACGGGGGATGTCGCTCTTGATCGATTCTTGGGAGACCGATTCGATGATCTTCTGCGTGTCCATGTCGGATCCTCAGTCGTGAACGGCGCTTCGGTGCGCCGGGCCCCAACGATAGGCCGGGCTTTCGGGGGTGTCGAGGAGGAAAAACGGGGATCTGGGGTCCCTAGAGTGGGCTATGAGAGCAGTTGTTGTCACGAAACAGGGATCTCCGGTCGCGCCGAACATCGAGTTTCAGGACTTTTGGGTGGATCTGGGGGACCCGAAACCGGGCTGGGTGGTCGTGAAGACCCTGTGCTCGGCCTTCAATCATATGGACCTGTGGGTGGGACGGGGGGTCCCCGGGCTCGAGCTCGACTACCCCCGGGTGTCCGGGTGTGACGGGTGTGGGGAGGTCGTCCGGGTCGGGGACGGGGTTGATGACTCGTGGGTTGGGAGACGGGTGATCTACAACGCGGCGATCACGGTCCCGGATCGGGTGTCCCCCGATGATCCTCCGGGGTCCCACCTGAGCCCGAACTACGAGCTCATCGGGGAGCACCACAACGGGGCGCACGCGGAGTTCTTCTCGTGCCCGGCGGCGAATCTCGCTGATGTCGGTGACGCGGACCCGATCGAAGCGAGCGCGTTCGGGCTGTGCGCGTTGACGGCCTATTCGATGATGATCACGAAGGGGGACCTGCGCCCGGGCCAGTCGGTGCTGATCCCGGGGATTGGGGGCGGGGTCGCGACGAGTGCGCTGTCTATCGCGAAGCATCTGGGTTGCCCGGTGTGTGTGACCTCGCGCCATCAGTGGAAGCTCAATGAAGCGAAGAAGCTCGGTGCGGATCACGGGATCCTCGACGAGGGTCAGGACTGGTCGCGCGATGTGCGCGCGTGGACGAACAAGCGCGGGGTCGATATGTGCGTGGACTCGGTCGGGAAAGCGACCCATCTCCACTGCATCAAGTCGCTCGCGCGGGGTGGCGCGTACGTGACCCCTGGGTGCACCACGGGTCCCGATGCGACGACGGACCTCGCGCGGGTGTTCTGGAACCAGCTCCGGATCCTCGGATCGACGATGGGCTCGAACGACGAGTTCAAGGAGTGCGCGGCCCTGTTCAACGCGGGGAAGCTCGCGCCCGTGGTTGATCGGGTGTTCAAGCCCGAGGACTGTGTGAGCGCGTATGAGCGGCTTGAGGCCGGCGATCAGATGGGGAAGGTTGTCATCGACTGGCGCTGATCGCGATCGATTCGTGTTGGATCAAAGAAAGAGCGGACCCAACCGGGTCCGCTCTCTTTGTGTTCAAATGTCCGCAAAGGCTTATTCCTCGGACGCGGCTTCTTCGGCTTCCGCTTCGGGCTCGGGGGCCGGGGCGGGCTTGGCGGCGTCGGCCTTGGACTTGGCGTCCTGGGCTTCGGCGAGGAACTTCTTGGCGTCGTCGGCCTTGGCGTTGGCGACGGTGTTCTTGGCCATGTTCAGCGCCTTCTTCGCGCTGTTCGCGAAGGGGGTGAGGTCGGCTTCGGAATCGGCGGCGGCCTTGTCGAGCTCGGCGATGATGCCTTCGATTTCCTTGATGGCCTTCTTGCACTCGCCGCGGTTCATCTTGACTTCGCGGTCGGCTTCCCACTGCGCCTTCATATCCCCTTCGAGGATGTCGGCGCGGTAAAGCATGTCACGGACGGTCTCGGAGGGCTGAGCGCCGCGGCCGAGCCAGTCCTTGATCCGGTCTTCCTTGAGGACGATCTGCTTGGACTCGTCCTTCTCCATGGGGTTGTAGTGACCGAGGTTCTCGAGGACGCGCCCGTTGCGACGGGTGCGCTGATCGATCGCGTTGATCCGGTAGAACGGGCGGTGGGTGCGGCCGAAGCGTTGCATACGGATACGAACCATGGGGATTCTCCAATCATCGCCCGCTGATGTTGAGCGGGAGGGGTGTGTCGGCGCGTTCCCTCGACTGGATCGACATCGATCCTGTCTGTGTGCGCCGGGTTGGGATCTTTGGCTCGAACCCGGTCCAAGTCCAGCTTTGGGGGTCTCTTGGGACCCACACGGGTCCGGGTCCCCCACTACGATCGAGCCATGCGGATCGATGTGCTCACGACGTTCCCCGAGATGTTCGGGACCGATTCACCCTGTGCGATGGGGGTCTCGATCCCGGGACGCGCGGTCCGTTCGGGGGCGCTTGAGCTCCACGGGCACGACCTGAGAGCGTATACGGCGGATAAACACCAGAAAACGGATGATCGTCCGTTCGGTGGGGGACCCGGGATGGTGATGATGTGCCAACCCGTCTGGGATGCTGTTCAGGGGGTGGAGGCGATGGACGAACGGGTCCCGACCCGGGTGTATCTGACCCCCCAGGGTCGGGTCCTCGATCAGGAGCTGGTTGAGGAGCTCGCACGGAAGCCCAGACTCCTGATGCTGGCCGGTCACTACGAAGGGATCGACGAACGGGTGATTGAGAAGCTCGACCCGATCGAGGTCTCGCTCGGGGATTACGTGCTATCGGGTGGGGAACTCGGCGCGATGGTGCTGATCGATGCGATCGCGCGACTGCTCCCGGGGGTGTTGGGACATTCGGACTCGGCGCTGGAGGACTCATTCAGCGCTCCGAACACGACGGACCCGAACGGGGATCCGATCCGGAAGAAGACCCTCAAAGCGCTCGCGATCCCCGAGGGATCGAAGCTGCTCGATTGTCCGCACTACACCCGACCCCGGGTATGGGAGGGGATGGAAGCGCCGGAGATCCTCTTTTCGGGGGATCACAACGCGGTGGCGGCGTGGCGATTGGAGCAGCGGCTGAGAAGGACGCGAGAGCGGCGGCCGGATCTGCTGGGTCCCGACGAATCCTGATCGTTCAGGTGATCACTTGACTTTCCGGAGGCCAAATCGGACAATCGTGGTGGTTACCGCGCGGACGCTCGCGTGGGTTGGGACTATTTCTGAGTTGACGCGAGGAGTTTACGCGATGAAGAACGCATGGAAGATGGTTGCGGGCGCGATGCTGGTTTCGGCGATGATGGTGGGTTGCAAGAGCACCCAGTGTCGTGACGGCGCGTGCACCGACAAAGTCGCTTGCAAAGGCGAGTGCGACGGCAACTGCGAAGGCAAGGGCGATTGCGCCGGTGCGTGCAAGGACGTTGCGTGCTCGCACATGAACGCGAAGATCGACTGCCCGAACTGCAAGCCCGGCGAGCCCTGCTGCGCGAACTGCGAGAAGAAGATGAAGGCCGCCTGCCCCGACTGCAAGGGCAAGGACTCGTAATCGAGCCCGGTGTGAATCGATATTGATCGCGGCCCCGTGTCCTTGGCACGGGGCCGTGTCGTTTGTGGGGTTGGACTAGGATTCGTGCGATGGATGACCTGCTGACAGCGCTGAGCGAATGGAAGCCCTTCAAAGCGATCGTGGTCGGGGACTTCATGCTCGATCAGCAGCTCATCGGGGACGCGACCCGTCTCTCCCCCGATGCGCCGGTCCCGGTGCTCCATGTGAAGGAACAGGTCAACCAGCCCGGGGGGGCGGCGAACCTGTGTCTTGATCTCGTTGCGATGAAGGGTGCGGTCCACGCGCTCGGGGTCCGGGGGGACGACTCGGAAGGGTCGATCCTGGAACGGGAGCTCGAGGATCGGGGGGTCTCGGTGACGGGGATCATCGCGGATCCCGCGCGTCCGACGACGGTGAAGCGGAATCTGATCGGGCTCGCGCAGGGTCGGCACGCGCAGAAGATGTTCCGGGTGGACTTCGAATCCAAGGACCCGATCGGGTCATCGATTTCGGGCGCGATCCTGGAGCGTTTCGACGCGCTGCTCTCAGACGCGGACCTGGTGTGCATCGAGGATTACAACAAGGGGGTGTGCACCCCGGAACTGTGTCAAGCGTTGATCGAGCGTGCGAACCTCGCGGAGGTCCCGGTGTTCGTCGATCCGGCGGCGATCTCCGACTACACCAAGTACACGGGCGCGAGCGCGATCACCCCGAACCGGACGGAAGCGGCGCTCGCAACAGGGACGGACGGCTCGGACGCGCCGGCGATGGCGAAGCGGCTCCGGGAGACGTACTCGATCGAGAGCGTGGTCGTGACCCTCGACAAGCACGGCGCGTTGCTGGACCGAGCGGATCTCGACGAGCCCGTGCTGATCCCGACCCAGGCGCGGGAGGTGTACGACGTGACGGGCGCGGGGGACATGATGCTGGCCGGGCTCGGGGCGGCGCGCGCGAACGGGCTGTCGTGGGTGGACTCGGTGCGGCTCGCGAACGCGGCGGCCGGGCTCGAGGTGGAGATCTTCGGGGTCGCGCCGATCGCGATCGAAACGATCCATCACGAACTGCTCATGTTGGCTGCGGCGTCAAAGGGCAAGACGAGAACCCTCGAGGAAGCGTGTGTGATGGCTCGCGCGGCGCGGGAGTCGGGGCGCTCGGTCGTGTTCACGAACGGGTGTTTCGATGTGCTCCACGCGGGGCACGTGTCGTTGCTGGATCGGGCGGCGGCGCTAGGGGACATACTCATAGTCGGGCTCAACGACGACCACTCGGTGCGCGGTCTCAAGGGTCCCGAGCGCCCGGTGAACAACCAGGAAGACCGAGCACGGGTTTTGGGAGCGCTCGGGTGTGTGGACGCGGTGGTGCTCTTCCACGACGAGACCCCGATCGAGCTCATCGAGCGGATCGGTCCCGATGTGCTTGTAAAAGGTGGGGACTACTCCGTTGAGACGGTCGTCGGGGCACGATCGGTCCTCGATCGGGGGGGACGGGTCGAGATCCTCGATCTGGTTGACGGGCTCTCGACAACCTCGACGATCGAGAAGATGCGCGGCGGATCCTGACCCCAACATGCTCCCCCATCACGACTTGTGGGGATCTCCACCGATTCTCCAAGGCGTGCTCAAAGTCCGGATGCGATCGGTCCGATACTCAGGTCATGACCACGCATTTGATGATTGTCCATCCGAGATATGTGGCGCCCATCATGAGCGGGGTCAAGAACGTCGAAGCCCGGCTCGGGATCGATCGACGCGCCCCGTACGGCCGGGTCACGCCCGGGGAGACGGTGTTCATCAAGCCCTCGGGTCAGCGTGTGCTCGCGAAAGCGGTCGTTCGTAGGGTCGATGAGTTCGAGGACCTGACCCCCGAGCTGGTGCGTGAGCTCCGCGCGACGTACGACGATCGGATCATGGGTGGGGACATGTACTGGAACGAGAAGCGGAACGCGCGCTACGCGACCCTGATCACGCTGGAACGCCCTGCGTTGATCCATTCTGAAGCGAGCGTGCCCGGAGAGCTGCTGGTCGCGAGCCGGAACGCGTGGCGGACGACCGAGGCCGCGCCATTGCGCGTCCGTCAAGCGGCGTAACCCGCCTGATCTCCCACGACAACTTCAATCACAGACAAAGAGACGGAGGCGTTCGATCACCCGCGCGATCGGGAGCCCGACGATGGAGAACTCGTCGCCTTCGAACTCGATGGGCCACCCGGCGGCGCGTCGCTCGGTGATGTTGTACGCGCCCGCTTTGCCTTTCCATTGACCCGAATCGAGGTAGAGCTCGATATCCTCGGGGCTGATGGGCCCGACCCGGACGACGGATCGATCGACGAAGACCTCGCGTTGATCCGTGCTTGTGGAGATGAGCGCGACCCCTGTGAGGACCTCGTGGGTGTCGTCCATCATGCGCTCGATGATCTCGCGCGCGTGGTCACGATCACGGGGTTGTCCGATGATCTCGCCCTGATGGACACAGACGGTGTCCGCGCCGAGGACGACGGAGTCGGGTTCCCGTGCGATGTCGAGACTCGATCGGGCTTTGAGGAACGCGAGCGCCCCGACCCAGGACGCGGGATCGATGATCCTCGGGGGGGTGAGTTGTCCGTCGTCGATGGTCGCGGGACGAACGGTGTGCACGATTCCGATCTCGTCGAGGAGAGCGCGGCGACGGGGGGAGGCGCTCGCGAGGATGAGGCTGGGGAGCGACCCCGGATCGATATCGGGGATGTCCGAGGACGGGTTGGGGGTGATCGCGTTCATCGCTTGTCTCTTGTACCCGAACGCACGTGGTCGGGATTCATGTCACATCGGAAGAGAAGAAATCGGCGCATGAAAAACCCCGCCGCGGAAACCGCGACGGGGCTGGGTGAGCGTTGATCAGACCCGGACGATTATTCGTACAGGTTGGTCGCTTCGGTCTCGATGACCGGGCTCGTGAGGTTGTCCGAGGTCATTTCCAGACGGAAGCGGACATCGCCGCCATCGTCGGCCCGGACGGTGACGCGCCATTCGACCTGCGCACCGACGGCGAGGTTGCCGACGGGGGCGAAGCTGATGGTCTGGCCACGGGCGTTGGCCGTGGTCGCGCCGGTGGAGCTGACGTAGCTCATTTCACCCGGGAGGGTGGCGACGACACGGACGTTGGTGTCGGGCGCGGAGCCCTGGTTGGTGACCCGGACGACGTAGACGGTGTTGGTCCCGACTTCGACGGGGTCGGTGATGTCGATGACCTCGAGGAGGATCGCCGGGATCCCCTTGATCTCGGTGGTGCAATCGGCGGCGACGGATTCAGCACAGTTCGCGTTGGCGGTCGCGCTGGCGGTGTAGTTGCCCGCGGCGGCGGCCTTGACGGTCGCGGAGAAGTTCCGCGAAGCGCCGGCGGCGATGGTCCCGAAGTCCCAGACGATGCGGTTGCCCGAGACACGGCCGCCCTCGGAGGCGCGGACGAAGGTGGTCCCGGAGGGGATCACGACGGAGGCGACGGAGTTCATCGCTTCGCCGTTGCCCGAGTTCTCGAGGATGTAGTCGTAGGTCATGTTGCGACCCAGGAACTGCATGTCGGAGCACTGCGAGCTGAGTTCGAGCTCGGGCGCGACGACGACGGTGGTGGTCGCGGCGGCGTCGGCTTCGAGACCACCCGAGGCGGTCGCGGCGGCCGGGGACTTGAAGGTGCCGACCTTGGAAGCCATGGCTTTGACCTCGTAGGTCTTGGATTCGCCGGCGGCGAGGGTGCCGACGGGGATGCTGACGTTACGCGACCCGTTGTTCATCGCGAGGCCCTGCGCGAGGGTGTCGGTGATGGTCACGTTGCTGGCCGCGCCCGAACCGGTGTTCCGGACGGTGTAGCGGATCGTGACTTCGTCACACTTGAGGGTGCGCTCGGTGGCCGACTTGGTCAGCGCCAGCGCGGGCTCGACGACCTTGATCGTGGAGCAGAGGAAGTTGTTGTACGAGACGGAGATGCAATCGGACGCGAGCCCGACTTCATCCGCGGAGCCCGTGAGGGTGATGATCTTGGTTTCCTTGGGACCGAAATCGCCGAGCGCCCAGACGAGCCCGTTGTCGTTCTCCGAGCCCGTGGGCTGGGAGCTCGAGACATCGAGGTTCGACTTGGAGTCGAGGAAGAGGGTGACGTTCTGGAGAGTGGAGCTGGTGAGGTTGGTGACGTGGTAGGAGAAGTCGAAGTCCTGACCACGCGCGACCTCGGAGGGCGCGACTGAGTGGAGGAGGAGGGCGCTGGTGCGCTCTTCGCCGGTCGGGAAAGCCATCTTGGTCATGGCTTCGCCTTCCCCGAGTCGGGGGGAGTAGGTCCCGAAGAGGTTGGTGTTGGTGGTGGTCGTCGCTCCGGTGTCCGCGTCACGCTCGGTGCGCTGGGTCGAGTTACACCCGACGAGCGCGGCGCTGAGTGCGATCGCGGCGGTGAGCGCCGTAGCTCGCAGGAACCCTGTGCCGTTGGTCATGTCAGACTCTCCAATTCAATTCGAGATCGAAAGTGATCAGTTCAGTGCGGAACACCCTCCGCTGAGGGAGCGAGAGCTCATCGATGATTCTAGTCAAGACGCGACCGATAAGGCGGGTTGTGTCACCTATTTCACATCAACAAGATCGGATTCTGAACGGGGCTTCGCGCGGGTCAGGAACCCGGGCAAACACGCTTTAGTGCTTCGAGAAGCTCGTGCTCACCTCGGAGAATCCCGAGTTCGAGTGTCGGCGTGATCACCCGGAACCCCCCGTCGGATCGGAGGATCCGATCCGCTCGATCGCCCATCCTCGCTCGGTCCTTTCGGGTGGTCACGAGTGTCTTGAGCCCGGCCCTTTGGGCAGTCCTGAGGATGGAATCGATATCGTGCTCGGAGTACGGCTCGTGATCCTTTCGGATGATGGTTTCAGTACGCTCAGCGCCGTGCGATTCGAGGGTACGGAGGAACGGATCCGGGGTCCCGATCCCGCACACGGCGAGGACCTGCTCCCCGCGGAGCTCATCGAGCGGGGCTGCGCGGACGGGCTCGCTGTCCTCCTCGACTCGGAGGTCCCGCCAGGTGTGACAGGAATGGATGATGGGTGAGGTGCTGGGGATCCATCGGCGGAGGTTGTGCTCGAGCGTTTCAAGATCGGACACTCGATCCGTGTGGGTCAGGACAACCAGGTCGGCTCGGCTGAGCGAGTCCATCCGCTCGCGCAGGAATCCGAGGGGGAGCAGCGCGTCGTTGGTCGGGGGGTTGGTCGAATCGATGACGACGATGTCGAGGTCCCGCGCGATCTTCCGGTGCTGGAACCCGTCGTCGAGGACGACGACATCGACGGCTTTGCCTTTGTCCGTGGCGAAGAGCGCTCGGAGCCCGGCGATCCGGTCGGGCTGCGCGACGATGGGGAGGTCTCCGAGCGCGTCGAGGTGTTCGTGGGCCTCGTCGCCGAGCTCGCCCTTCTGGGCTTTGTAGCCGCGCATCGCGATGACGGGGTGGTGGTTGTGGGCTTGGAGGGTCCGGACGATGTGCTGGACGAGGGGGGTCTTGCCCGTCCCTCCGGCGCTGAGGTTCCCGACAGAGATCACGGGACGATCGAGGGTCGTGACCCCGATCCCCTGGTCATACTTTCGGTTCTGGCGATCGATCCCGAGCTCGTAGAGCTTGGAGAGGGCGCGGGCGATGGGGACGGGGAGCCGAGTCGGGCGACGCTCGGGGATCATCCATCGTGCTCCGATGTGCTCAAGCGGAGATCCGGGGCTTTGGACTCCGGAGTCTCGGTCATGATGCGCCGGAGCTCGTCGCGGAGTTCCTTGCGCTGGGCTTGTGCGATGCGCATGTTGTTGAGCGCGTCGATACAGGCCATCATGATGATGGCGCCGAGGATCCCGATGATCCCGAGCCAGACGGCGGAGAAGGTTTCGGTGTCGCTGGGGCGCGCGATCCCGAAGCCGTAAGCCGTCAGGGGGATGGCGACCATCATCACCCACCCGGTGAGCATGCGGATCTGACGACGGGATTCGGGCATCTTCCCGATGGCGTGTTCGCGCAGGACGAGCAGGTGGCTCGCGACGACGAGCAACGCGATCATCGCGAGGGGGAGGACGAGCCAAGATGGTGCGACGGGGGAGTCCACGGGGACATCCTACAGCGCGATCGGGGCGGCTGCGAGCGGATCGTGGAAGTGTGCTGAAACTGGGGGCTCAGGGTCTACACTCTCGGACCATGATCGATCTGAAAGCGTTGCGTGACAATCCGGAGCGGTTCGCCCAAGGGGCGCAGAAGAAGAACTACAGCGTTGATATCGATGCGCTGCTGTCTCTGGACGAGCGGAAACGGGCGCTCCAGAGCGAGCAGGAATCGATGCGCGCGGAGCAGAAAAAGCTCTCGAAGGAGTCGGGTCCGAAGCTCGGTCAGCTGATGGGGAAGCTCAAGAACGCGGAGGGAGAAGAACGCGCCGCGATCGAAGCTGAAGTCCAGTCGATCAAGAGCGCCCCCGCGCAGCTCAAAGAGAAGATCGCTGAGCTCGACGAGCAGATCAACGCGATCGAGCCTGAGCTCCGCGCCATCCTCCTGTCGATCCCCCTCCCCCCGGACGACGACGTCCCGGTCGGGAAGACGAGCGACGACAACGTCGAGATCTCGCGCTGGGCTCCGGAGGGGTGGGACTACGGCAAGTCGTTCGAGCAGAACAAGGGGTTCAAGGCGCGATCGCACATGGAGCTGTGCGAGATGCACGGGCTCGTGGACTTCCCGCGCGGGGTGAAACTCGCTGGGTCGCGCTCGTACATCCTCTGTGGGGACGGGATGCGTCTCCACAACGCGATCCTCCGGTTTGCGATCGACACGATGGTGAACTCGCACGGGTTCACACCCATGAGTGTGCCCGTGCTGGTGCGCGAGGAGGCGATGGTCGGGACGGGGTTCTTCCCAGGCGGGAAGGACCAAGCGTACGAAGTGAACGAATCCACGCGCGGGGGCGGGTCGGATATGTACCTCACGGGGACGGGGGAGGTCGGGCTGATGGGGCTCCATCAGGACGAGATCCTCGATGAGTCCGAGTTCCCGAAGAAGTACGTCACGGTGTCCACGTGTTTTCGTCGTGAAGCGGGCGCGGCCGGGAAAGACACGGCCGGGCTCTACCGGATCCATCAGTTCGACAAGGTCGAGCAGGTGATCATCGATGTGGCCGACGAGACGAAGTCACGCGCTCATCACAAGACGATGATCGGGATCGTCGAGGATCTGCTCAAATCTCTCGGGCTCCCCCACCGCTTGCTCCAGTGCTGCACGGGGGACCTGGGTGTGAAGAACGCGGACATGGTGGACATCGAGTGCTGGATGCCTTCGCGCGGCGAGGTCGATGCGGACGGGACCCCCAGCGGGGAGTTCGGGGAGACCCACAGCGCGAGCCGGCTCTACGACTTCCAGTGCCGACGGTTGAACATGCGGTACCGGGAGGGCGGCGAATCGGGCAAGGGCGCGACGACGTTCTGTCACTCGCTCAACAACACGGTCGCCGCTTCCCCACGGATCCTCATCCCGATCCTTGAGATGTACCAGAACGAGGATGGGTCGGTCACGATCCCCGAGGCGCTGCGCCCGTACATGAACGGCGACACCCAGATCGGGTAAGCTGGTCCCATGATCACCCTGACGACGATCGAGACCTCCCTGTGCCCGATGCACGCCGGCGCGACGGATCGGGGGGTGTGTCTGCTCGAGATGGGTTCTCCCGAACGGAAGTCGCGCGAGATCGGGGAGCTCGAGTCGCACCTTGAATGCGGATCGGTCGAGGGGACGAACGCGCATCTGGATCAGCTCGCGCATGAGCTCGGGCTGTATTTCAAGGGTGAACTGACCGAGTTCACGGTCGCGCTTGATACCCCGGGATCGGAATGGCAACGCTCCGTGTGGGATGCGCTGTGCACGATTCCGTTCGGCGAGACCACGTCGTACGGGGAGTTCGCGAAGCGCCTCGGGAATCCGGGGGGGGCGCGGGCCGTCGGTCTTGCGAACGGGTCGAACCGGGTGAGCATCGTGGTGCCTTGCCATCGGGTGATCGCGAGCGATGGGACGTTGCACGGGTACGGGGGTGGTCTGGAGCGGAAACGCTGGCTGCTCGATCACGAGCGAGCGCACAGCGGGGCTTCGCTCTTCGGCGCGGCGCGTTAGAGCCCGAACCGAGCGAGCGGGACGGAGCCCTCTGTGTGGACCCGGTGGACCTCGCTCTGCTCCCGGAGGAGGGTGATGAGACTCATCAGCTCGTCCCTGGGGGGTGCTGTGAAGACCATGGGCTCTTCCCGGATCGGGTGCTCGATCGCGAGGAGGGCGGCATGGAGGGCTTGTCGGTCCATGACTACATTGCCTTCGAGATCAACGAAGTCTCGCCCCGTGTACATGTCGTCCCCGACGATGGGGTACCCGAGGTGGGACAGGTGGACCCGGATCTGATGGGTGCGCCCGGTTTTGAGTTCGAGTTCCACGAGGGTGTACTTCAGACGTTTGCCCTCGGGTTTGGAGATCGGCCATTCGTAGCGCTCGCGCACCCGCGCGATCGTGAGCGATGGCTTCCCGAGATCGTCGTGCCGGACGACCTGTTTCTCCCGCGCGCCCTTGGCTCGGGAGGGATGGGGACCGAGGGGGAGATCGATCGTCTGAGTGTCGGGCTCGATCCACCCGTGGGTGACAGCAAGGTAGCGTTTGTCCGTGGTGCGCTGCTCGAACTGTCTCCCGAGCTTCCAATGCGCCTCGTCGGTCTTCGCGAAAACGATGCACCCCGATGTGTTTCGATCGAGCCGGTGGACGACCCCGGGGCGCGCGTACTCCTCCCCCACGCTTGAGAGCTCCCCGGCGTTGTGTCTCTGGAGGTGGTAGACGAGCGCGTTGACCATCGTGCCCCGGTTCTCGGATCGCGCGGGGTGGACGATGATGTCGGGGTCTTTGTTGACCACGAGCATGTGGTCATCTTCGTAGAGGACGGTGAGGGGGATCGGATCGGGCTCGATCTCGCCGCTCGGGGGAGGAGGGATCACGATGGTGACATGGTCCTGGTCTTTGAGCTTGGTGGAGGACTTGGCTTTCTTGGTGTTGACCCGGACCCCGCCGCCGTCGATGAGGTTCTGGAGCTGGTTCCGGCTCATGAACGGGACGCGCGAGGTGAGGTACTTGTCGAGTCGGGTCGAGAGGGACGCGCGGTTGATCGTGAACTCGAGTTCGACGAGAAACTCGTCGTCCCCGGATTCCCGTGCTTTGTCGTAGGCGGCGCGTACCGCACCCGCATCGACCTTCCCACCCGGGGTGATGAGGGTCGAGGGTTCATCGGGGGATGTGGGATCGGCGATACGGTTGTCGCCGGGCTCGCTCACGGGGTGTCCGACCCCTCGGTCGGGGCCGGCTCGTTCTCGAAGGTGTCGAGGGGGTCCTCGCTCGGGGCTTCGGGCTCATCGCTCGGGAAGACCGAGTCGTCGAGCCCTTCCGTCGGGATGAGATCCGGGGTCGTGGGGATCTCGGGGAGTTCTTCGCCGGGGAGGGTGACGAGGTCGTCCGCGCTGGGGAGGACGAGATCGGGGTTGAGGGAACCAATCGTGTCGATCCGGGTCTGCGCGAAGAGCGCGAGCGCGTCGAGGTGGGATCCCTCCGCGATGGACTTCGCGCGTTCGTACGAGGAACGCGCCTTATCGAGGTCACGCTCGCACTCAGCGATTGCGCCGCGGCGGATGAGCGCGTGGATCGCGAGCATGGCTTTGCCCTTGTTGTCCCCCACCCGCGCGATCACTTCGTCGGCGATGGTCTTCGCTTGACCGAGATAGCGATCACGCTGGTCCTGGTCGAGGGTCCCGCTCTCATCGAGCGCTTGGCCGGTGATCGGATCGATCTCGACCCCGGGCTCGACTCCGCGGAGGTATGCGCCGAGGTAGAGGTCGATGGTGCGGAGCTGCGCGAGGTCCGGGATCGCGCGGACCCCCTCGTATTCGGTCGCGAGCGCGGTCAGCGAGGCCGGGGAGGGGTTGCCCCCTTGGACGGCCGCTTCGAAGGCGGCGAAGGCCTGATCGACCCGTTCGAGCTTCCGACGCTCCAGGTACCCGAGACCCGCCCAGACAAGGGCGGCGACGGCGAGGACCGTGATGACGGGGGAGCTCCACTTGTTCAGGAAGTCGATGAACTCTTTGTTGATGCGCGACTCTTCGAGCCCCGCGCCTTCCTTGATCTGTGTCTGACGATCGTCCATACCAGTCGTTTCCCAATCTGCTCGGAGCTGTGGCACCACCTCGGTCGGGCGCGGACGCAATCGTAGCGGGGTCTGGGCGTCGTATCCCCGGGCTATGCCCAGAAGCGCCATGGCTTTGGATCGTTCAGGACCGAGTCGGGGACCAACGACTCCCGGACGGCCTGCGCGATCGTGTCGAGACCCTCCGCCGCTCTGACTGAGCAACGAACATCAACGGTCGCTTTCGGGGTCCCGAGATCCGTCCGGAGCGCGATCCGGAGGATCGGGGTCGGGTCCGGGATCATGGTCCGGATCGCGGGGTCGAGTTCGCCGGAGTGATCGTTGTGGTCGATCGCGTGGACAACGAGTTCCGCAGATCCGAGCACGGGTTTGAGGGCGGCGAACTCGGGGATGTCCGCGCCCCGTTCATCGAGACCCGGCGCATCGACCCATCGGACGACGAGACCCTGGAGATCGAGGGTGACCCCGACGTGATCGCGCGTGGTCCCGGGTTCGTCGAAGACGAGAGAGATGTCGTCGCCGGCGAGCGCGTTGACGAGGGAGGACTTCCCGATGTTCGCGCTCCCGAGCGCGACGACGATCGGGGGATGGAGAAGTCTCGACAGGATGCGCCCGTCGGCGAGGTCGTGGGCGTCTTCGGCTCCGCGCCAGCGAGCGGGCTGTGCGAGGAGGACATCGACCCCGATCGGGGAGGCGCAGTGCGCGAGCGCATCGAGCATCCGGGCTTCGTGGAGGTCCTGGGCTTCGGGGTAGCGGTCGAGCGGATTGGTTGGTTCCGAACGGGGGATCCCGTGCGATTCGATTGCTTCCGAGATCGCGCGGGTGAGCGCGATCCCGCCGTGGGGGGTGATTAGGAGGTGCTGGTTGTTCATCCGCGCGATGAGCGCGTCGTCGAGATTGAGGATCCGGGTGAGCGACATGGCACCAACATCGGGTGCGCGGAATCCGAGTCGATCGCAGACGGCGTTGATGTCGTCCGAGATGATCCGGATAATCGAGACCGCGCCGGGGGCGCTGGTCGGGGATTCGATCGTGTGGATCGCTTTGAGCTCAGTCGTCATCCGACTCGTCGTCCTGGAGCGCACGGACACAGGCGGCATGGATCCCCATGAGCTGGAGATCGGGCGCGAGGGTTTCCACGAGTTCCTCGTCTTCGAGGATCCCGAGATCGCCTCCTGTTGCGATGACGAGTGGGTACGCGCTGTAGAACTCGGCGTAGCGCTCAGTGAGGAGTCGGACCGCGCCTCGGACTGCGGCCGTCACCCCGAGGATCATCGCGTCATCCGTCTGTCGGCCGGGATCGCTCGAGCCCGGGTCGATCTTGGTGTAGGTGAGTTTGGGGAGCGCGGCCGTGTTCTCGTGGAGGGCGTCGAGCATCATCGAGACACCCGGAAGGATCGCGCCCCCGTGGAAGGTCCCCGCGCCGTCCACGAAGTCGATGGTGACGGCCGTCCCGAGATCGACCACCACACACGCTTGCTTGAGGTGTTCGAACGCGCCGATGGCGCACAGGAGCCGGTCTTGGCCGACGGTCATCGCGCCGGAATCGGTCAGCGCGTGCTCGATCGAGATGGGGACGTCCCGACCGATCCGGTAGACACTGAGGGGACCCGCATCCTTGATGGCGCGTTCGATGTCGTCGGCGGCCGACGGATCGACGGTGGAGATCACCACGATCGGGGGTTCGTCCTGGGACTGGGAGAGCTCACGGACCCGGGCTCCGATGGATTTGGGGTCCGAGGTTTCAAAGGAGGATGCGTCGTGACAGGCGTTGTCCTTGACGAGCCCGACGCGCGTACGGGAGTTCCCGACGGCGACGGCGATGAGCTGATCGAGGGTGACTGAATCCGCGTTGATTCCGAGAGAGGGGGTCGATTCCATCCCCAAGACTAGACCCCCGGAACCCTCACGGATGGGGTCCCTGTGCTACCCTGTGGGCTGTGCCGGGGTCGGCGCAATACAGGAAGACTGATGGCTCGATGTCTCGCGGATGAATCTATTTCCAGGCGCTCGATCGGCGCGTTCGAGTTCCCCCTCGGGGTCTATCCCGTGGAGACGATGACCCCGAAGGAGGGGTACAGCGCGGAGTTCGAACCAGCGGATACCGACGAGGGGGATTCCGATCTTGATGCGTGGCCGGATCGGTACGTGTTCGACATCGTGGTCCGCGCGTCCAGACTCGAATCGCTGTGGATGCAGGTCATCGCGATGATGCCGGGACGGATCTACCCCATCCTCGACTACATCGGGCACGACGCGTATCGGGAGATCGATCCGTACATCGCGTACGAGCCCGTGGGACAGGAGCGGATGATCAACATGCTCCAGCGTTTCCACGACTTCTTCTATGAGGATGGGATGGTGGGGTTCGGCGCTGTGAGTGAGGAGCCCTTCTTCTATGCGTTTGTGGATGAACACAAAATCCTGACATTGCGGGTCGAGCCCGAGCTTCAGTCCAGAGTGGAACGTCTGCTGGAAGCGTTCGGTCTTTCTCAGGTGGATGAGCCGGCCGGAGCGGACGCTTCCGCGCATGAGCACCGATCCGTGCTGTTGACCCCGGAGGACCGTCCGGACCTGCTCAGCCCTGAAGAGATCGTGGAACGCGCCCGGGACGAATGGGGTCTTGTACTCAATGTGGACCCGGAGTCCAACCTCGATGACGATGGCAACGATCTGGGAATTACCCCTTGGCGCTGCTTGGTCCGGATCGAAACGAGCGATCGGGAGTTGTCCAGATACGCGGAAGTGATCTGTACGGCCGGGTGTTTGCGCCATGCTGAGGAGATGGCGCTCGATGCTTCGGATCGGCTCCTGGAGACCCACAAGGAGAACCCGGAAGAGTCGGAGCTGATCCTGATCGCCGCGGATCGGGTCCATCCCGAACAGATGGTGGTGGAAATCCAGGGGGAATCAGGATCAAAGACACTCCCTGACAAGTATTTAGAGCAGTCGAGCGTGCTGATGACCCGTTGGGTTTCCAGCACGGGGGATCATGCGAAGTGATCGGTTCTGTTCGGGAATCGGTTCGGTGTGAAAGAAGTCCGGACAAGGGAGCAACCGCGCCGTTGTGGAATGCGGATAGGGATCCACTCCGGATTTGGACACGGCCCCGCTTTCGTGTCTGCGAGAATCTGGAACGATTGGGGACGAAGAACCCGGTCGGCATTTGCGAAACGCGTACAACGCCGGTATTGTCCACCTCCCTCTGACGAGGGGCGAGCGAGGGCACGAACCACCCGCACGGGATACGATGATCGTCATTACTTACTAGGTTGGACGTGGCGCTGGGATCGCTCCCCCCTTTGGAGTGTGCGTCGAAGCGACAACCATTTGAATCGGAGTGATCCGGATGTCACCCACAAGCAGTCAACGCGCCGTTCTTCTCCTGATTGCAGCCTCCGGGCTTGCCGCCCCGCTTTCGTTTGCGGCCGCGACATCCGCGGCGAGCGATCCGAACGGGGTCGCGAGCACGAGCGACGCGGGTTCATACATCGACCTCGCCGCCGCGTTGCACGCGAAGGGCGAGCTGATCCGGGCCCGCGCCCTCCTCCAAACGCTCCAGAGCTCGGAGATGGGTCTGGTGCTCGGGGATGAACTCGATCAGCGCGTCTGGCGTGAGCTTGCTTCGATCGAACGGGACATCCAGCGTTCGGATCGGACAGAGATCATCCTCCAGAAAGCCGAGCACGCGCTCCGGATGGACAACCTGATCGAGGCGGAGCGTCAGCTCCGGGTTGTGGACAACGCGACGAATGCGAACGACGACATCCGGGCTCGCGCGTCCGCGGTTCGTTCGCTGATCGAATCCCGCCGCACGGTCGCGGCGCCCCGGATCAACGCGACCCTGAACTCGGCCGTCGCCGCGTTCAACCAGGGGGACTACGCGAAGTCGAAGTCGATCATCGAGCGGATCGGGAACCTGGGTCTTGACCTCGAGCCCAAGGCACGACGGACCCTCGCGATCTACAGGACCCGGATCGCGGATCTGGAGCAGTCCAGCGGCGAGCGTTTCGGTTCTCCGATGTCGGCGATGGGGATGCTCGCGCCCGAGTCCGGCGAGAACACCGAGTGGCTCCTCGAGACGGCCGACGCGATGATGGCGCAGCCCGTCGAGGTCGAGGACGACACCCCCGATGTTGAAATCGTCGAGGAAACAAGCTCCAACCCCCAGGTGGACCTGGTCGAGACGGCTCGGAAGTTCGAAGCCCAGACCCTGCTCGCGAACGCGAATGTCGCGTACGAGGAGCGTCGTCTGAACGAAGCGCTCGATGCGTATTCGACCCTGATGAGCAACTACTCGTCGTACATCAGCGCGGATCAGCAAGCGACGGCGCGTCAGCGCCTGTCCGAGATCGAGATCGCGCTGGGTGTGCAGGGCGGGCCGACCGAGGGCGGGCTCGATGAGCCCATCGAAGAGATCGGGATCATCCTCCAGCGCCTCGAAGCGACCTACGCGAACCTGATGACCCAATCGCGCGATGCGCTCGCGAGCGGCGATACGTCGGCGGCCTCCGGGTTCGTGGCGCAGGCGCGTCTCGAGGTCCAGCGCGCTCGGGACGTGATGCCCGAAGCCCGCTACGAGCAGTACATCAACGAGCTCGACACCATGAGCTCGACCATCGCGGAGCGTGAAGAGCAACTCCGGGTCCAGCGTCTCGAGAACGAGCGTCTGGAGCGTGAGCAGCGCACCCGCGAGCTCGAAGCCCAGCGCCTCCAGGAGCGTGACCAGCGCGTCATCGCTTCGATCGAGCGGGTCCGGGCGCTCCAGCAAGAGCTCAAGTACGAGGAAGCGCTCGAGATCGTCGAGAACATCCTCTTCCTCGATCCCGGGAACCCCTCGGGCTTGCTCCTCAAGGAGATCATCGAGGACACCATCGTGTACCGCGAGTTCCTCGGGTACCAGCGCGACAAGCAGCTCAGCTGGGCTCGTCAGTCCCTCGACAACCAGGAAGCGATGATCGCTTCCGAGTTCCTGATCGACTACCCCGACGACTGGCCCGCGATCAGCTTCCAGCGTGGAAACGCGCTCGAGTACGCGGACTCCGAAGCCAACCGCGCCGTGCTCACGACCCTCCAGGAAACGCGCATGGGTGTCGATTTCGACGACAACGCGCTGGAGGACGTGCTCGCGTTCATCTCGACGACCTCGGATATCGACATCGACACGGATTGGGAATCCCTCGCGGATATCGGGGTCGATCCCGATTCCCCCGTGACCCTACGTCTGACGAGCGTGACCCTCGAAACCCTCCTCGATCGTGTCCTCGCGAAAGCGAGCGATCCGGCGCTCCCGGCCAGCTGGGCTGTCCAGGACGGGATCCTGACGATCGCTTCGGACGAGGTGCTCCGTCAGAACACCTCGCTTGAGATCTACGACATCCGCGACCTGATCGTGGAAGTCCCCGACTTCGACAACGCGCCCGACTTTAACCTCCAGTCCTCGCTCTCCTCGGGCGGCGGCGGTGGCGGCAGGTCGTCTCCCTTCTCCGGCGGGTCCCAGGATCCCGAACTCACCCCCCGTGGTGACCGGATCACGGCGATCACGGACCTGATCCAAGCGAGCGTGGACCCCGACGGGTGGGCCGACGCTGGTGGCGACACGAGCTCGATCACGGAACTCAACGGGAACCTGATCATCACCTCGACCCCGCGCTTCCATCGCGAGATTATCGGGCTGCTCAACAAGCTCCGCTCCCAGCGCGCCGTCCAGATCAACGTCGAGACCCGCTTCCTCTCGGTCGATCAGAACTTCTTCGAGCAGATCGGGTTCGACCTGGATGTGTACCTCAACGCGAACAACTCCGAGTACCGTCTCGGTCAGGTCATCGACCCCTCGCTCCTCCCCTCCGACTACTTCGATCCGGACACCGGGCTGCTCCTCCCCAACGTCAGCGGCGGCGGGCTGTTCCCTGTTGATACCGACGGGGACGGGATCGTGGACGCGATCACCACCATCAACCAGCCCGTCATCGGACCGGGTGGGAACGGCGGGGTCCTCCCCGACGGGACGGTCGTCGGCGATGACCAGTGGTCCGTCATCCGCGCCGCGCAGAACTCCTTCGGTCTGACCGAGACCCTTGCGGGTGCGAGCGGTTTCGCCGCGGACATCCTTTCAGCGAACCCCGCGCTCGGGATCACCGCTCGGTTCCTCGATGACATCCAGGTTGACTTCCTCGTGGAAGCGACCCAAGCGGATCAACGGTCGGTGACGCTGACCGCGCCCCGTCTGACGTTCACGAACGGACAGCGCGCGTTCATCACCGTCTCGACCCAGACCACCTTCGTCTCCGATCTCCAGCCCGTCACGGGCGCGAGCTCGGGTGCGTTTGACCCGGTCGTGACCCCGATCACCGACGGTGTCCTCCTCGACATCTCGGGGACGGTGTCCGCGGATCGTCGTTACGTGACGCTCACGGTCCAGACGGCGCTCACGAGCAACAACCTCGAGGGCGCAGTCCGGACGCTCAGTCTTCAGGGCGCTGCTGGCGGCGGCGGGACTGTCGGCGGCGACGCCGGGATCTTCGAGGGTGTGATCCAGCAACCCGTCGTGACGGCGACCCAGCTCAACACGACCGTGACGGTCCCCGACCAGGGCACCATCATGCTCGGCGGGCAGCGCCTGGTCGAAGAGGTCGAGGTCGAGACGGGTGTCCCGGTTCTCTCGAAGATCCCCGTCCTCTCGCGTTTCTTCTCGAACCGGATCGACGTCAAGGAAGAGAAGACCCTCCTCGTGCTGATCAAGCCGACGATCCTGATCCAGAACGAAGAAGAAGAGCGTCACTTCCCCGGGCTGCTCGACCAGCTCTGATTCGCTCGGATTGAGAATACACACGATCGAGGGGCGCTCTTTTGAGCGCCCCTTTTCTGTGGTGTCAGAACACGTGTGTTTGGGCTATGATGATCCCCACGGCGCACACGCGCCCCATGATTGGAGCACACGGATGAGTGAATCCAGACTCAGAGTCTCGGAAGTCGAGGGCGTGACCCAGGTCGAGTTCATCGATCGGAACATCCTCGATGAGGCGAACATCCAGGCGATCAGCGATGAGATCAGCACCCTGATCGAAGGCGCTGACACCCCGCGTCTGCTCATCAACTTCGCGAACGTGGACCATCTTTCCTCGGCGGCGCTGGGGGCGCTCATCACGATCAACAACAAGACGCGCGAGAAGGGCGGCTCCCTCCGTCTCGCGAACATCGACCCGCAGATCTACGAGGTCTTTGTCATCACCCGTCTGAACAAGCTGTTCAATATCCACGACACGCTCGAAGACGCGTTCGGAGAGTTCAAGTCGGCGAAGAGCTGATCCCGGGGCGCGAATGAGCGAGGATCGCACCCACATCCCGGACCCGAACGTGGTTGAGTTGCCGCACGATCGAGATCGGATCTCGGCGATCATCGACACGATCATCGACCAGGCCTCCGAAGCGGGGATGCAAGACGCGGCGGCGTTCGCGATCCGTCTGGCGCTCGAGGAAGCGATCACCAACGCGTTTGTCCATGGGCACAAAGAACTCGAAGCGGATGTCCCCGTTCGGATCGAGTATCGGGTGGGGCGCGGCGAGCTCGATGTTGCGATCGAGGATCAGGGTCCGGGTTTCGTTCCCGAGGCGCTCCCCGACCCGACACTCGATGAGAACCTGTCCAAGCCGTCCGGACGGGGTGTGATGCTCATGAAGGCGTACATGTCGGATGTGGCGTACAACGCTCGTGGGAACCGTGTCGTGCTCCGGTACCGCGCGAACTGAGCTGCTCTGAACGGGCGGCCTGGTCTTGTTCGGGGAGGGGATCCGGGCTAGGATAGTTGAGAATGATTCTCAACAAACGGACTGCTGTGTCCGGATTCATATACGACCGCCGATGCCGCTGACAGGAGCGGTGATGGCCGAATCGGATGAGGTTATGTCATGAGCGTTACGCTCCCCATGTATCTCGACCATGCCGCGACGACCCCGTGCGACCCTCGTGTCGTCGAAGCGATGCTCCCCTACTTCACCGAGACCTTCGGGAATCCCGGGTCACGGAATCACAGCTACGGGTGGGCGGCGGAGAAGGCCGTCGATACCGCGCGGAAGCAGGTCGCTTCGATCATCGGCGCGGATCCGAAGGAAGTGATCTTCACATCGGGCGCAACGGAGTCGAACAACCTCGCGATCAAAGGCGCGGCGAATATGTACGCGAAGAAGCCGGCGGGGAACACGGGGCGCGGACACATCATCACGGCGATCCATGAGCACAAGGCCGTGCTCGATCCCGTCAAGCGACTCGAGAAGGAAGGGTTCGATGTCACCTGGCTCGAACCCGGCGCGGATGGGCTCATCACGCGCGCGATGATCGAGAACGCGATCCGTGAGGACACGATCCTCGTCACGATCATGTGGGCGAACAACGAGATCGGGACGATCAACGAGATCCCCGAGATCGGCGAGCTCTGTCACGAGAAGAACATCGTCTTCCATACCGACGCGACCCAGTGGGTCGGGAAGATGCCCACGGATGTCAAGACCGACAATATCGATCTGCTCTCGATGTCCGGGCACAAGATCTACGGCCCGAAGGGCGTGGGTGCGCTCTACGTCCGTCGTCGTCGTCCCCGGATCCGTCTGTCGGCGATCATCGAGGGCGGGGGTCAGGAGCGTGGTTTCCGTTCGGGGACCCTGAACGTCACGGGGATCGTCGGGCTCGGGAAAGCGTGCGAGCTGTGCGCTGAGGAGCGGGACTCGGAGCAGGAACGCCTGCTCGCGCTGCGCCAGCACCTCGAGACCCGTATCGAGAACGAGCTCGAGGTGGTCCAGGTCAACGGCCATCGGGATAGACGTCTTGCGCACCTGACGAACATCTCGTTCGGGTTCGTCGAGGGCGAATCGCTCATGATGGCGACCAAAGAGATCGCGATGAGCTCGGGGAGCGCGTGCACCAGCGCCTCGCTCGAGCCCAGCTACGTGCTCAAGGCGCTCGGGGTCGGGGACGACCTCGCTCATTCGTCGCTCCGGATCTCGATGGGTCGTTGGACGACGAAGGAGCAAGTGGACTACGCGGCCGATAAAATCATCGGCGCCGTCCTGAAGCTGCGCGAACTGTCCCCTTTGTGGGACATGCACAACGAAGGAATCGATATCACCAAGATCGAGTGGCAGGCGCACTGATCCGTCTGGACACCGAATCGGAGCGCACGAGGCGCTCGAATACAATGACGAACACCAACCACCCAGCGAGGTGAACCCATGGCATACGGCGATAAAGTCATCGATCACTACGAGAATCCGCGCAACGTGGGCTCCTTCGGGACCCAGAGCGATATCAAGACCCGGAAGGACGTCGGGGTCGGTCTCGTGGGCGCCCCCGAGTGCGGCGATGTGATGCAGCTCCAGATCAAGGTTGACGATCAGGGCACCATCGAAGACGCGAAGTTCAAGTGCTTCGGGTGCGGGTCCGCGATCGCTTCGTCGTCGCTCGCGACGGAGTGGCTCAAGGGCAAGACCCTCGACGAGGGTCTGGAGATCAAGAACACCTCGATCGTCGAGGAACTCTCGCTCCCCCCGGTAAAGATCCACTGCTCGGTTCTGGCCGAGGACGCGATCAAGGCCGCCATCGCGGATTACAAGGCCAAACAGAGCGCGGACGCGCCGGCCGAAGCCCAGAACGCATGAACCGGAACGATCGATCAGCGTAGAGTGAATGGGACCCCACGCACGGGGTTCCACGAAGGAAGAAGGAATCGACCATGAGCGACACCACCACCTCCAGCGACGTCGTCATCATCTCGGAAGCGGCCGCGCGTGAGATCCAGTCCATCATCGAGCAGCAAGGTCTCGATAAGGAGAAGGTCCGATTGCGTGTCGGGGTCAAGGGGGGCGGGTGCTCGGGGTTCAGCTACCTGCTTGATCTGACTGAAACCCAGAAGGACTCTGATGAGGAGTTCGAGCAGCACGGGATCAAGGTGATCGTTGATCCCAAGAGCATGCTCTATCTGGGCGGCGTGACGGTGGACTTCAAGGACGAAATTATGGGTCGTGGTTTCGTGTTCAATAACCCGAACGCGACGAGCAGCTGCGGCTGCGGCTCGAGCTTCGCCGTCTGACCCGCCTCACAATCCGAACGACCGATCCAAACGCTCGGTGCATGTCCAGCTTGACATGCACCGAGCGTTGTTTCTTGGTTTTCTGCGTCCCGGAATGGACAGTTGAGGTGCAACACCAGCTGAGGAGCATTGATCCATGGCATTCAGGGACACATCCATCGGGTTCGGAGCGATCGGTCTTGCGCTCACCTGCGCACTCGGATGCTTCGCGAGCGGGTCGCTCGGCGCGGATACCAAGATCATCGATCGGGACGAGTTCATCTTCACCGATTGGTGGTTCCAGATGTACATGGATCCGAGCGCCCCCCAGTTTCCCAACAACCCGACACCGGGCTCTGAAGCATCGCTCGTTCCGGACTTTGAACCGGGGCACGAGATCCATTACACCCCGATGCCTCAGCCAAGCGGGGGTCACGGGGTCGGATTCACGGGTTGGAAAAGCTGGCTCCTGATCGCTTCGATCGAACAGCTCTACGAACAGGATGAACCGATCGTGCTCCTGTATCGCGAGCGTAACTCGCCCTACCCCTACCACACCCAAGGGCGCAGCGTGGACGCTGACTCGATCGATGACGCGCTCGCAAATATCCCGAGGCTCGACTACCTGTTTATGGATCTCGAGTTCGACTCGGAGATGATCGAGCTCAATGCTCGGACGATCGTGAACAAGATCCGGAACCACTCGAATCCCGAGATCGCGAATGCGTACATCGGGAACTACAGCGACTACGCCGGCGAACTGGACATGGGGTTTATCTGGGAAGCGCGTCAGAACCGGAACTCGACCGTGTACTTCGAGAACGACTCGTGGAACCGGGACGGGTTCTATCGGGACTCGGGTATGAACGTCGCGATGCCCGTCGCGTACCCGTACGAGGCGTATTCCGTTCACGCGAATGATCGGCTTATGGACGCGCAGCAGCTCTCTCCGAATGTCCGCTCAGCGATGTTCTGGGCGCCGATCGAGCACGTGTCCGTCGCGTCACGGAATCTGATCCCGGGGCACAAGCTCGTCCCCTGGGTCTCGAACTACGTCACCTACAACGTCCCCGACCCGAGCGGGTACTACTTCGGGCCTCCCCCACCTTCCACGGACATGCGCGCCCTCATCCAGCACATCTACCTTCGGGGTGCGGACGGGTATGTTGTGTGGACGAGCAGCCCGAACCAGACCTATCACCCGACCGTGAATCACGACCAGTATCGGGAGCTCGCGATCGAGGCCTGGAGGGACATCCACGAGATGTTCGGTCCCGAGGAACCCTACGAGATCCTGAATCTCGGCACGAGCAAAGCAACCGGGATCGAATGGTCGGCGATGCGCTCCGAGAGCAAGGTCGTTGTGCTTGTTTCGAATCTCTCCGGGACCGGGCGTGCGACAAGCGTTGAACTCCCTCAGATCGCGGGGCTCCCCGAACGGACCCTCCTTGTCCCCGATGGGGTGCACCGTCTGTTTGAGTACGACGTTGCCTTCAGCGAGGATCCGACCACGGACGACGATGACTCCCAAGCCCAGTCCGGCGGCGGAGGCGGCGGCGGTGGCGGCGGTGGTGGGACCGGCTCAACCACAGGTGACGACTCGACCGAGTCCACAGCCCAGGGCGGGAGCTCCGGAACCAACACCTACACCAATGGCAATAACGACTCAGGTGACAGCTCCTCGTCCTCGACCGACCTCGCGCTCAACGGCGGCGGCGGCGGCGGTGGCGGGGGTGGCGGCGGCGGAGGTGGTGGAGGCGGCTCCGGCGGTGGCGCGAGCTATACCGCGAGTGCTGGAGGCATGAGCGGGAGCGGGGCGAACGGCGGCAATGTGCTCCGGATCTCACGTGAGGGCGGCTCCGCCAGCGGCGTCCAGATTGTCTCCGGTGAGTCCTCGAACCGCCCAAGCACCTTCACCCGCTCAACCGAGCTTGCACAGCTCAGGAGCCAACTCAACTCCATCTCCCGGGCCGGGCTCAACACCAAGGGATCCGGCTCAACGAGACTCGCTGAGTCTGATGCGTCCTCGACATCTCGTCGTGTGGTCCGTCGGAACGCGAAAGTCGAGGAGAAGGAGGAAGCGTCGAGTGAGGAGATCGAGATCGCGGCCGTGGAATCGACGGACGGATGATCCGAGCACCCTCCCGACCCGGGCTCACCTGACGGCGCAGGATGTGATTTCTTCGAGCAGGGGTTGCGTTTTCGCGGGCTCTGTGGTTCAATCGAGGATTCACCCGTCGAGACTCTCCTGGGACAAGGGGTTGTGATGAGCCAAGCAGGGATGCCGCTTGAAACCGGCCAAACGTTCTCCCCCCCCACCGTGGTCCAGTTCAGCGTGTTTCTTCCCAATAAGGTCGGGAAAATGCTCGATCTTGTCGAGAACTTCGACGAAGCGTCGGGCTGCAATATCTGTGCGATCTCGGTCCATGAAGCGTCGGACCATGCCGTCGTCCGGTTCATCACGAATAACGCCGCCATCGCCCGTCGTCTCCTCAAGGACGACGGGCTTGCCTTTGCGGAGCACGAGGTGCTCGTGGTCGAGCTGGGCACGGACCACACCCTGACCCAGCTCTGCTTGTATCTGCTCGGGATCGAGATCAACATCGCCTTCGCGTATGCATTGCTCCTCAAGCCCAACGGGTCCCCGACGATCGCGATCGCGGTGGATGACCAGACTTTGGCTGGGCAGATCCTCCGGAACAAGGGGTTCCGGCTCATCGGTGAGTGCGATCTCCCGAACTAACTCTGGAAATCAGGCCCGAAGAACCCAGATCGGGGATCTCGGTACACTCTGATGGGTCATCCCCCAATCAAGCACCATATCCAAGAGGTACACGTATGAAGTCCGTCCCCCTTTCGATCCTCTCGCTCTCTTTGGTTGGCCTGCTTGCCCCGAGCACGTTCGCTGGTCCCGATGAGCACACGCACGACCATGCCCACGAGCACGCACATCACGACGAAGCCCACCCATCGCTCAAGGATCTGCTCCCCCCGATGAACAAACCCGATCTCTGGATCGGATCCGAAGCGCCGGACATGACCATCGCGAAGTACCTCAAGGGTGAAGCGGTCGGCGCATTCGATCCGGACCACACGTACGTGGTCGAGTTCTGGGCGACGTGGTGCGGCCCTTGTATCGCCGCGTTCCCCCATCTGTCGGAACTCCAGGAGCAATACGACGGCGATGTGACCTTCATTGGGGTCAACATCTGGGAACGCACCGAGGGTGATGAACGGATGAACCAGGTCGAACGGTTCGTCGAGAACCAGGGTGATCGGATGGGCTACACCGTCGCGATCGAGGATGGAACGTCCATGGCAACGAACTGGATGCGCCCCGCTGGTCAGAACGCGATCCCGGCGGCGTTTATCGTCCAGGAAGGCAAGATCGCGTGGATGGGACACCCGATGGCGCTCGACGGGACCCTCGAAGCGATCGCCGAGGGCGAGTATGACATCGAGCACGCCGCGAAGCAAGCGTGGGACGAGCGGATCGCGCAGGCCGGGGTCCAGACATTCCACGGCGCGCTCTGTGCTGAGGATTGGGACAAAGCGCTCGAGCTCGGGGAAGCGCTCGCGAACGAGATGTTCAGCGACAACGCAGGCTCATTGAACATGATCGCGTGGTATGCGCTCTCGAGCGAGGACGCGCCCCAGAGCATCCAGAGCTTCGCGCTCCGTTCCGCCGCTCAAGCGTGCAAGCTGACGGACTGGAAAGACTGGATGGCGCTCGACACGTACGCGCGGGGGATGTTCGTGACGGGTGACTCGAACAGCGCCGTCAAGTTCCAGAAGAAAGCGATCGAGCTTGCGAAGCAGGACGAGCGTGTGAACGAGGAGATCCTCTCCCAGCTCAGAGAAACGCTCGACGAATACGAGCACTGAGCCCGGAACATCGATCGACACATCAAACAGGGCTCCCGATCGGGAGCCCTGTTTCATTTTCATCGGGATCTCACTCGGGGCGCTCAGATGAGCCCTTTGTCACCGAGGTAGTGCTCGGCATCGAGCGCGGCTTGGCACCCCATCCCAGCTGCGGTGATCGCTTGTCGGTACTTCGCATCAGCGACATCGCCGGCGGCGAAAACACCCTCGAAGTTGGTCGCGCTCGAGCGGGTCTTGAGATCGATGTAGCCCTTCTCGTTGAACTCGAGCCCGGTGTCCTTGATGAACTTCGTCGCCGGGGTGTGCCCGATCGCGACGAAGAGCCCCTTGACCTCGAGCTCGGAGCGTTCTCCCGATTGGGTGTCCTCAAGGACGACGGCGCGGATCTTTTCGTTCCCGTGCTGATCGGTCTCGCTGAGACAATCCACCACGACCTTGTTCCAGAGAACCTCCGCGTTGTCCTTGCTCAGGAGGCGCTCCTGCATGACCTTGCTCGCGCGGAGTTCGTCCCGCCGATGGATGATCGACACCTTCGAGGCGAACTTGGTCAGGTACGTCGCTTCTTCCATCGCGGAGTCCCCGCCTCCGACGACGGCGACGTGCTGGTCACGGAACATGGGGAGCGCCCCGTCACACACGGCGCAGGCGCTGACCCCCCCACCGCCGCGTGCGAGGCGCATCTCGGACTCGAGACCGATCCAGTTGGCCGTCGCGCCCGTCGAGATGATGACGGCGTGGGCTTGGATGGTCTTTCCACCCGAGGTGTGGAGGGTGTGGGGAGAACCATCGTTGGAGAACTCGCAGGTGGTGATGTCCTCGCCGACGACGGTGGTCCCGAAGCGTTTGGCTTGGGCTTCGAACTTGGCCATCATCTCGGGGCCGGCGATCCCCTCGGGGAAGCCCGGGAAGTTCTCGACATCCGTGGTGAGCATGAGCTGACCACCCGGGAGGACGGGTCCCGGATCTTGCTTGGGGACCCCGATGTAGACGACGGGGTCGAGATTGGCGCGAGCGGCGTAGATCGCGGCCGTCCAGCCCGCGGGGCCGGATCCGATGATGACGACGTTGTGGACGTTGGATTCTGACACGAGAAGAAGCTCCAAGCGGGATGCGAGTGCGTGGTGAACCGACACAACGGCTCAGACCACGTGGCTATTCCATCCCCTTTCGGGGGGTGTGGATCGTAGACGCATTCCAGGGTGGTTGAGGATGTCAAAGAAACACGGGAGCCCTTGATGGGCTCCCGCGCGATGGAAGTGAGTTGAGATGGGCTGATCAGCCGGCGGCGTTGGCGCTGCGCGTCCCAAAGGTCCCGCCGGGGAGCTCCTCGCGAACCTCGAAATCATCGTCGAGGTTCTCGAAGACATCGTCACGACGGAAGAAGCGGCTGGGCTTCGCGTCGCTGATCCGTTCGTGGAGACGAGAGAGCGACTCCTCGATGATCTGACGGACCCGCTCACGAGAGATCCCGACATGGGCCGCGATCTCCTTGAGGGTGAGGGGCTCAGCGCCGTCGAGACCGAAGCGGAGCTTGAGGATCTGGGCCTCCCGCTCGTCGATGGTTTCCATCAGACGACGGAGGATCCCGAGTTCTTCGCTCTTGAGCGATTGCTCGGGGGCGCTCTCGATCCGGTGGTCGGCGATGAGTTCACCGAGACCCATGAGGTCGCCGTCGGCGTCCTTCGGGGCTTGGTTCGGGGCGTTGAGGGCTTTGATCGCGCGTTTGATGATCTGGACCTTCTTGACAGGGAGGTCCATCACTTCGGCGAGCTGTTCGATCGTCGGGGGGTGTCCCAGCTCGGCTTCGAGACGACGCGAGTGCATTTTCCACTTCGCGATGAGTTCGACCATGTAGGCCGGGATGTGGATCGGCTGATTCGCGTTGATCAGGGCTCGCTTGATCCCTTGCTTGATCCACCACGAGGCGTAGGTGCTGAACCGAGCGCCCTGCGCGGGGTCGAAGCCTTCGACGGCGCGCATGAGCCCGATGTTGCCTTCCTCGATCAGATCGGTCAGGGGGAGCCCGCGATTCGCGTAGTTCTTCGCGATCGCGACGACCAAGCGGAGGTTGGATCGGATCATCGTCTCACGAGCAATGGGGCATTGCTCGTTGATGATCTTCCAGCCCAGCTCTTTCTCTTGGTCGGCTGTCAGCAGGGGGTGCTTGTTGATGTCGTGCAGGTACAACTGCAGCGACGACTTCACGCCAGATGTAGACGAACGCATGGTGTTTCTCACTTTCCTACCCATCCTTCCGCGGCGAGCGCCGCCGGAATTCGAATGGAGCGAATGCTCCATCCTTCGGTTCGTCACAATACTCCGTCGGTTGCATCGGCTCAAAGAGAAAACGCCTGTATGAAGGGACTTTTTTGTTGTCTTCACGGACCTTTGGGGCGGCGCTCTGGAACGTCTGGACGGATCCGGGAGAAAGTCAGAAAAGTGATCGGCCTTTCCGAGATTTTGGTGGCATAGCCCGAGAACGTGGTTCAGACTCCCCAATTCCCCTCCACGACGCTAGGATCGCGTTGTGGACAGAGACCTCACCCAACTGCTCGAAGAATGGCCTTTCGTCCCCGGACAGATCTCCGTCCGGGTGATCGAGGGGAAGGACCACGAACCCCGGATCCAGGTCAGACTGGACCTGGGGATCCTCCAGATGGATGTGGACGGGCGTCCGGACGGACGACGACCCGAGGGATTCGAGTCCTTGCTGGAGTACCAAGAGTCCCGGATCAGTTCCGGAGAGGCATTCGAGGGCGAGAACGACCCGGACGAACCGATCGACGGGGTCCCCGAGGAGCTGCTCCCCGAACCAACGGGTGAGGAAGGGACACGTCGATTCCTGAGCCCGGAAACGTGCCGACAGCTCCGAGAAGAGGCGCAGCAGTACTACCACAGATACATCGCGCTCCTCGTGCTCGAGGACTTCGAGGGGGTGGTCCGGGATACGTCGCGCAACCTGCGCGTGCTGGACCTGTTCCGGGACTACGCGATCGAAGAGGACGACCAGAACGCGATGGAGCCCCATCGTCCCTACGTCATGATGATGCGCGCCCGAGCGCTCGCATCGCACGCGCTCAAGAACGAGGAGAACAAGGTCGCGGTGAACGCGATCGATGAGGGGATCGAGTCGCTCCGGACGTACTACGACAGCATCGAACGTCCGGAGCTGTTCGAGCAGGCCGGGGAAGTCCAGATGCTCCGTGAGATGCGTGAGGGGTTGATCCCCAAGCTCCCCGTGAGCCAGAAGGCGGAGCTCCGTCAACGGCTCGACGCGGCGCTCGCTGCCGAGAACTACGAGCTCGCGGCGATCCTCCGGGATGAGCTGCGCATGCTCGGGGGCTGACTCACTCAGCGGGTTGTTCCGGAGCGGGGTCGTCCGGGACGAGCTGGGCTGTCGGATCCTGGGCGCACTCCATCACCTTGTTCGCGAGCACATCCGCGGCGACGGTTTCCTCAACCACGACCAGATCCGCGCCGAGCGCCTCCGCGATGGCCGCGCGGGGCTGCATACTCACCCGGACGACGATATGGATCTTGGGATCGAGTGCGCGGATCGCTCGGATCGCTCTCATCGTCGAATCGGAATCGGGCATCGCGAGCACGATGACCCGAGCATGTTCGATCCCGGCCGACTCAAGAACCTCGGGGTTGGAGATGTCCCCGAAGACAGCGCTGCGTCCCTCACGTTTCAAACGCCGAACGGTGCCCTGGTTGAGCTCGATCACGACGCACTGGACACCCTTGGATTCGAGGCGCTCGACACAGGTGCGCCCGATGATCCCGTACCCGGCGACAATCACGCGCTTGACGGGGACGGGTACGTGCGACTCATCCTCACGGAGTAAGACGGGGAGCTTCCCGATCGGTTTCCCGAGGACCCGCTGCGCAAGCTCCCCTGTCCGGGTTCCCATCCCCATCACGGTCGGGGTGACGATGAGCGAAGCGATGACGATCGAGATCAGGATCGAGGTATGCTCTGCGCTGATGAGCCCGAGCTCGTGCGCGACGGCGAACACGACGATCGAGAACTCCCCGGACTGCGCGAGGGTCATCCCCATCCGGAATGAGAGCGCCGTCTCGGCGCCGCAGAGCCGCGCGACGATCGCGATGTTGAGGGCCTTGAGCACGATGAGCGCGAGGACACCCGTCGGGATGATCCACCAGATCGGCAGAAGCACTTCGATGTCAACCTGGAGCCCGATGGCCGTGAAGAAGAGCGCCATGAAGATATCGCGGATCGGGTTGAGCTGACCCGAGAGCTCGTGACGGAAGGGGGTTGAAGCGAGCAGGAACCCGGCGATGAACGCGCCGAGTTCGGCGCTGAGCCCGAGGGATGATGTGATCAGCGCGGCGCTGAGCGCGATCGCCGCGGTCAGGACGAGCATGACCTCCTGACCCCCGAACCGCGCTGCTTCCTGGAGGAGCTTGGGGATGGCGCGTCGTCCGATGAGAATCAGGGTCGTGATGACCACGATCGCGAGCGCGGCGCTGGTGATCGTCCCCATCCCTTCCTGCTCGGCGGCTCCCTCCCCTTCCCCCGGGACAATCGCGAGCAGAGGAAGGACGGAGAGATACACAATCACGATGAGGTCCTGGATCAGCAGCACCCCGAGCGAAGCTCGTCCGTTCGCGGTATGGAGCTTGCGCTTCTGGCTCATCAATCGGAGGACGACGGCCGTCGATGAGAGCGCGAAGCCCATCCCCACAGCGAGTGCGCCCTTGGACCCGAGCGGCGAGGGCGCCAGGATCGCCCAGATCAGCCCGGTCGCGCTGAGGGTCGTGATGACACCCGTCGAGACGATGGAGACCGCGCCGTGCTTGAGGGACGAGACATCGAGGTGCATCCCGATCGCGAACATGAGCACGATCAATGCGTAATGCCCAACAGCTTCGATCGACCCCGGATCGCTCACGAGCCCGAGCGCTCCGGGTCCGATGAGAACCCCAGCGATGAGGTACCCGGGGATCGTTGCGACCCTGAATCGGGAGAGAACCAGCGTGATGACGGCCGCGCACGCGAGCACGATCATCAGATCCAGCTCGAAACCCTGAGATGCGCCGAGGGTGATCATGGGGTCGCTCCGAGCTCGCCGGCTTTCCGTTCGTCCTTCGCGCGTTTGACGAGCACGCTCAGGAGGGTGACATCGGAGGGGGTGATCCCTTCGAGACGTGAAGCCTGGCCGAAGGTCGTCGGTCGATACTTGCTCAGCGCGAGCTTCGCTTCCGTCCGGAGCGCGTCGAAGGCACCGTAGTCGATCCACTCGGGGATCTGTTTCCGTTCGATCTCGGCGCGCCGTTTGATTTCCGCGTTCTGGCGCGCGACGTAGGGCTCGTATCGACGATCGGCGTGGAGGGTCTCGTAGACGGCGGACTCGACGGGACCGACCCGCTCGGTGAGGGCGGGCTCAAGGGCTTTCCGGAGCTCCTCGACGCTGTAGGAAGCTTCGAGGGCTTTGTCGATCAGGGCTTTGTCGCCGACCTTGATGGTGCGCATGAGCTCGCGCCCGGTTTCGAGCGCGTTTCGCCGATGCTCGAAGTGGTCTCTGCGTTTGGTCCCGAGATCGTGGTGGTTGAGGAGCCCGAGTTCGATCGCTTTCGGGGTGAGCCGATCCGGCGCGTTGTCCGCGCGGAGGAGGAGCCGATACTCGGCCCGGCTCGTGAACATCCGGTACGGCTCGCGCGGGGTCTTCGTCACCAGATCGTCCATCAACACCCCGATGTAGGCTTGGGACCGATCGAATGTGATCTGATCCCGACCCCGGATCCGGAGCGCGGCGTTGAGCCCGGCGACGAGACCCTGGGCCCCCGCTTCTTCGTACCCGCTCGTCCCGTTGATCTGTCCAGCAAGGTACAGGTTCCCGATCGTGCGTGTTTCACCCGTCACGAGGATCTGATGGGGACGGACCATGTCGTATTCGACGGCGTACCCGTGCTGGAGGATCTGCGCATCCTCGCATCCCTCCATCGTGTGGACGACGATGTCCTGGATGTCCGTAGGGAGCGAGGTCGCGATCCCGTTGCAGTAGATCCAGTCGGACTCGTGGGACTCGGGTTCGAGGAAGACCCCGTGGGTCTCGTGGTGCGCGAAACGCACGACTTTGTCCTCGATGCTCGGGCAGTACCTCGGTCCCTGCCCTTCGATCTGTCCCGAGTACATCGGCGCACGATCGAGGTTCGCGCGGATGTGCTCGTGCGCGACCGGGTTCGTCCGGGTCTGTCGGCACTCGACCTGATCGAGCAGCGGAAACCGATCGAGGGTCAGGTCCCCGATCGTCCAGCCCTGGGGGGTGAGTTCGCTGAAGGGGGTCGGGTGCTCATCGCCGAACTGGGGATCGAGGGTGTCCCATTCGAGTGTCGATTTCTTGAGTCGGGGGGGAGTCCCGGTCCGGAGTCGTCCGAGCTCGAACCCGAGCGCTTTCAGGGTGTCGGAGATCGGGGTTGTCGCGGACTCCCCGGCCCGGCCACCGGGGGTCTTGGTCTCCCCTTGGTGCATGAGCCCGCGCATGAAGGTTCCGGTGGTGAGGATCACCGCGCCCGCGCTGAGATTCCGGAGTTCGCCGTCCGGAGTACGGATCGTGAGTCCTCGGATCTCCCGATCATCGCCTTTACTGATGACATCGAGGGACTCTGCGGCCCCCTCGATGACCCGGATCTCGGGTCGAGCGTTGATCATCGACTGGACGGCGCGCATGTACGCGTGTTTGTCGCTCTGACAGCGCGGGCCTCGGACGGCGGCGCCTTTGGAGGTATTGAGGACCTTGAACTGGATCCCGGTTGCATCCGCGGCGAGCCCCATGAGCCCACCCAGCGCGTCGATCTCCCGGACGAGCTGACCCTTTGCGAGCCCACCGATGGCCGGGTTACAGCTCATGACACCGATTTTGGAGGGATCGAGGGTGACGAGCGCGACACACCCCTCGGAACCGAGCAGGTTCGCGGCAGTCCATGCCGCTTCGACCCCGGCGTGTCCGCCTCCGATGACGATGATGTCGAAATACTGGCTCACGGACAGATATTAGACTTCATGCAAGTCCTCTTGGCATGATGCGTTCGAGCCGTTAGACTGTTTTCGCGAGTGAAAATGACCCTCTCAAGGAGCATGCTGCATGCGTCGGATTCCCAAACTCTCTCAGTCTCTGAAGCTCTGTGTTCTCTCCGGGCTCGCGATCAGCGCCGCGGCTTCCTCCGCACTCGCTGACCAGGTCGTTCTGCGCGACGGGACGGTCTACGAAGGCACGATCGTCTCCGAGACCCGTCGCTCCATCGTCATGAATACCGAGGTCCACGGGATCTCCACGACCCTGACCCTGGACATCAGCCAGATCCTGAAGGTGACCAAATCCGAGGATATGGACGACGCTGAGGGTGACGACTCCGAAGCATCCGGGCTGCACACGATCCCGTCTCGCTCGAACAGAGAGTCTTCAACGGATTCGAAGGTCCTCAAACGGGAGGGCTATCAGCTCCTCATGGAGATCCCGCTCACGGGAACATTCGGACAGGACATCTATCCGCTGAGTGTCGCTGATTCGCTCGAATGGGCCAAGGACAGCGGGGTCACGGACATCGTGTTCCGGATCAACTCCCCCGGGGGTGAGGTCTGGGCTGCGCAGGATCTCGTCGCCGTCATGGAACGGTTCAGCGATGATTTCACGTACCACATGCTGATCGAACACGCGATCAGCGCCTCGATCTGGCCCTCCTTCTGGAGTTCATCGATCTCGATGGCGCCGGGCGCGGACTTCGGGGGTGCTGTGGTCTACTCCACCAACAGCACGGGTTCCGCCGAGGTGGATAAGAAGATGACCTCGATCATGGCGTCGAAGCTCGGGTCCGCCGCGGAAGCGAACGGGCACTCCCGTCACCTGGTCCAAGCGATGATGCTCTCAGAGGCCGCTGTTTACGCTTACAAGGACCACGGCGAATGGGTGCTCACCAACTCCAAGGACGGGCTCCCGAAGGGCTACGAGACGATCGACGGCCCTGACACGGTGCTCACGCTCACGACGGATCAAGCGGCCCGCTATGGGATCGTGACGGCGCTGGACAGCAAATCACTCGACTCGTTCGCTGAAGCCAACGGGATCGAGAAATGGGACAGCGCCGGGGACATGGGCTACGAGCTCGCCGAGGACGCGAACGAGAAGTGCAAAAAGGTCCGTGATCGGCTCACGGCAACCATCACCTCGTTCTACGCCGATTACTCGGACTACCTCAACGACAACCGGATCTCCCAGCGCGGGGCTTCCATGCAGAGCATGAAGCGCCACATGGGGACCTACAAGCGGATCATGCGTCAAGCCGAAGAGATGGAGATGCCCTCCATCGTGGATGGGTATGAGAACGCGATCGATGTCGTCTACTGGCAGAACGAGATCGAGACCAACCTCGCCCGGCTCCGCCGCTACAAGCGGATGGGTCCCTGATCCCGAGCCCGCCTCGAACGAAGACATCAACCCGATGAATCAACGCAGCCGTGATCCGATAGATCACGGCTGTTTCTTCTTCCCCTCGTATCCAATCGACGGAGAGATCCAGTGATGGTTGCTGTTGGACCCCTCTGAGGTCGGGCAGCTGTAGAGGGAGAGCACAAAGAAAGACCCCGCTCGGGTCGAGCGGGGTCTTTGATCGCGATCGTGTTGTGAGGGTGATCCGTGAGGATCAGGACTCACTGAACGCAGTCGGGGTTCTCGAGTTCGTCGATCCCGTTGGTCCCGACGTCCTTGCCGCCGTAGTCGATCCCCTTGAGCCCGTTGCGGGTCCAGCGGTAACGGACACAGTACTCGGTGTCATCCTCGAGCCCGTTCTTGGGCAGGGGGAAGGTGTCGAGGGGGACGTACTTCTGACGCCAGACCTGGTTAGGGGTGCGAGGGTTCCACCCGGCGTTCGCGTCCTGCGAAACTTCCTGACGGACCGAGCCGTCGAAGAACGCGAGGTTGCACTTCGCTTCGGGGTAGGCGAAGTAGAGCCCGTCCGGATCGGTGAACCGATCGAACTCTTCGAACATCATGACCTTGCCGGCGGGGTGCGCGACTTCGGTGATCTTGCGACGACCGAGGGGCGCGGGGTTGTTGCCTTGGGGGGGTTCGAAGAGGTGCGGGGTGTCATCGACAGGCGCGTAGGTGAGCGCCCCGTTGATCCCGTCCGTGTTCCACGCGGCGGGGACCATCTGGTAGGTCGAAGCGAACGGCCAGAGCTGGATGACGGGGGTGTCGGTCCAACCCATGCTCGTGTCGTACCCGTCCTGTGCGGGATCACCGTCGGCGTAGGGGAAGCCGGAGCCGTTCTCGAGGTACGCGAGCGGGTCTTCCTGCCAGCGTTGGAGGTTCCGGTCGAACGGCGATGCCGCGATCGGCTCGGGCTGCACGTCCGTCAGGTAGTCGAGGAGCACCAGGTGCGAGTAGCGACGGTGGGGAAGACGGTTCTCGGCGCGGAGGATTCGGCCGGTCCCGGTGATACGACCGGTCGCACGCTGCAGAATGTTCTGCATCTGACCGGACGCGGCTTCCTGATCGTCTCCGTAGAAGATCTGCTTGCCGTTCTTGAGGTTGGTGTACGCCTGTCCGCCTCTCCAGGTGTAGGAGAAGATCCGGTCATCCGAATCACCGGCGTAGTTCGCGGCACCCGTGTTGAGCGAACGGAGGTTCGCTTGGGCGACAACGTTCTGGGCCGAGCGGCGTGCCTGCCCGAGCGCGGGGAGCAGGATCCCGATGAGAAGCGCGATGATCGCGATGACCACCAGCAGTTCGATGAGCGTGAACGCTCTGTTCTTTCGTCTTTCCACGACGACCTCCATCCGTAAGGTATCTGTTTGCTCAGTTGCGAGAGCGTGTGTGTTCAATGTGGTCTTGTTCTATTCCACACATTCGGGGTTGACCAGCATCTGGTTCCCATTCGTGCCAACATCTTTCCCGCCGTAGTCAATCCCTTTGAGCCCGTGACGGGTCCAGCGGTATCGCATGCAGTACTCCTGGCTGTTCCCGAGTCCCTCCTTGGGACGGGGGAATGTATCGAGCGGGACGTATCGCTGACGCCAGACATCGTCCGGGGTGTCAGGGTTCCATCCGGGGTTCGCGTCCTGGGTGGTTTCTTGGCGGACCGAGCCATCGAAGAACGCGAGATTGCACTTGGACTCGGGGTACGCGAAGTAGAGCCCTTCCGAGTCCGAGAACCGATCGAACTCCTCGAACATCATGACCTTGCCCGAGGGGTGCGCGACTTCGGTGAACTTCCGTCGGCCCATGTTGATCTGACCAAAGCTCGAGGCGCCGCTCGAGACGGTCATGAGGTGCGGGGTATCGCTCACGGGGACCACGGTATTCTCGCCGTTCACACCATCCTTCGCCCATGCGGCGGGGACCATCTGGTAGGTGGAAGCGAACGGCCAGAGCTGGATGATCGCGGGTTCATCCCAAAAACCGGGGGTCTCGTACCCCGGGGTCGGAACGCCGCTCGTGTACGGGAGTCCGGATCCGTCTTCGAGATACGCGAGCGGGTCTTCCTGCCAGCGCTGGAGGTTCCGGTCGAACGGCGACGCCGCGATCGGCTCGGGCTGCACGTCCGTCAGGTAATCGAGGAGCACCAGGTGCGAGTAGCGACGGTGCATAAGACGGGTCGAGGGGACGAGCATCGCGCCGGTCCCACGGATCCGGCCCGTCGCGCGACGGAGGATGTCCTGGACCTGGTATGCGGCGGCATCAACATCGGAGCCGACGGTGGTTTGCTTCCCGTTTTTCAGGTTGGTGAACGGGATCCCCCCACGCCAGGAGAAGGAGAAGATCTGACCATCGGAATCCCCGGCGTAGTTCGCCGCACCTGTGTTGAGCGAGCGGAGGTTCGCTTGAGCAACGACGTTCTGCGCCGACTTTCGGGCTTGCCCGAGCGCGGGGAGCAGGATCCCGATGAGAAGCGCGATGATCGCGATAACCACCAAGAGTTCGATGAGGGTGAATGCGCGTGCGCGTGAGAAGTGAGACCCGATTCGTGTATGCATGCGATTTCCTTCAGGGCATCCAGCCCAATGTTTCGCAACCGATACCAGCCGCTTGAAGCGGTCCATGGCACGACCCAGCAGATGCGAGAGACCGGATCGGCTGAGTGCGACTTGGATCGCTGCTCAGGTGGGAGAAGATCCGGGGTCCCGGTCCGTTGGTTGCTGGACCGGGAGATTCTTTATACAAAAAAAGTCCCGATGCCGCAACCTTGGATCCCGTGATGGGAGAAAAAGCGCGTATTTCTGAACAGCTTGCGGAGCCCTGGTTCAGTAGGCGTTTTTATTCACAAAGCCCCGAATGAGCGTGAGGAGGAGGATCCGGAGATCGAATCCGATCGACCAATGGCGGATATAGAACAGATCGTACTGCAAACGCTTGCGCAGACTGGTGTTCCCACGCAATCCATTCACCTGCGCCCACCCTGTCATCCCCGCTTTCACGTGCTGACGGAGCATGTACCCGCGCCAATCCTCTCGGAACCGATCGATGAGTTCAGGGCGCTCGGGGCGGGGACCGACGAGGGACATGGACCCGCCGAGCACGTTGAACAGCTGGGGCAGCTCGTCCAGACTCGTCTTTCTGAGGATCGAACCGATCCGGGTCACCCTTGGATCGTCCCGATCCGTCCACGTCGGGTCTCCTTCATCCTCCACCTGGACCATGGTCCTGAACTTGTAGATCCAGAACTCCTCGCCCCCCAGACTGACTCTTCGCTGACGGAAGATAACCGGACCTCGGGATCCGAGACGGACGAGGATCGCGATCACGAGCATGAGCGGAGCACAGAGGAGGATCGCGGTGATCGCTCCGATGAGATCGAGCCCGCGTTTGAGCACACCCCCGATCCCGGCGAGCGGGCTCTCCCGATAGCTGAGGATGGGCATCCCCTCGAGTTCCGACACACTCATCGTGTGCGCGAGGAACTTCGCGCGGACATCGGGGACGAGCCGGACGTCCACGGGGAAACGATCGAGTCGCTGAAGGATGTCGGGGATGTCCGAGGCGCCCGTGTTCGGGATCGCGAGATAGACAGCATCGACCGGCCAATGCTCGAGCACTGATTCGAGATCTCCGAGCCCACCCATCACGGGCTTATCGATGCACGTGGTCCGGTTCGTGTCCGGGTGATGGCTGATGAAATACGACACCCGGATCCCGGTCCACGCGTTCCTGCTCAGGGTGCGCGAGGTGATCTGCCCGAGTCGGCCGACCCCGATGATCGCGACGTGCCGGACGTTGATCCCTCGTCGTCGCATCGCGCGGAGGATCGCACGGATCCCGACCCGTTCGCACGCGAGCATGACGGGCATGGCGATCGCGATCATCACGATCTGGAAGCGGAGCGCATCGGACGCCGGCGCATGCGCTGGCGCTGGGCCTGCAAGGGTGTTCGGCCGCATCTCGGGGGAGAGCCCGAGCATCCAGATCATGGCGATCACGAGGAGCATGGTGATCACGGACGCTCGGATGATCTCCCCGACTTCTCCCCAGAGGGCGCGATCTCGTCTCGGTCGATAGAGACGGAGCGAGATCATCACGAGGATCGCTGAAGGGACGACGAGGATCGTGAGGGACTCACGGCCGAAGCTCGCGAGCGACATGGTGAGATCAGCGAACCGCGCATCGCGTGCGGCCCAGGCGACGGCGCATGCACCGAGCACGCTGCACGCATCGGTGATCCCGAAGAGGGTCACGAAGAGTTGGTGACGCTGCTTGAGCATCCGGGCTCGGTCCTCGGGCTTGGGGCGTTCTCGATCATGCCCAAGCCGGAATTCGGTCTCAGTCCACGGGATCCGGAGCGGTGGATTGGGGCGCGGGTTCGGGGGTCCGGATCTCAACGCAGTGCGCGTTGAAGTACAACGGCTCGTTCGGCGCGATGTTCGCGCGGGCATTCCCGCTCTCGCCGTAGGCCATCTCGCTCGGGATCACGAGTTTCCGATACGAACCCTTGCTGAAGTCATCCATCCCCAACCCCCACCCGACGATCGCGCGGTTCCCCGGAGGGTAACGGAAGGTGTAGGGCATATCCCGTTTGTAGCTCGCATCGAAGAGGGATCCGTCGCTGAGGAAGCCCCAGTAATGAACACTCATTTCGTCGCCGTCTTGCGGGACCTGCTCGCTGATCGTTGCGGGGTAGTCGATCACGACAAGCTCGTCTTCACGATCGACGCGCTGCGCGTAGGGCTCCGTCTTCTGGAACTTGTATGCGCTGTCACCCGAATCGCCCCAGACGACATCGCCCTGCGCGTTGTATCCACGATCGGACGTGGTGAGGGTGGTGCCGTCGAAGACGAGGGAACTGGTCATCTCGACCGCACCCCCCACTCCCGTGGGGTACGGGTACGGGGTCGCACCGCTGAACCCGTTGGGATCCGTCGTCAGTTCAACATCGAGGGTCGCGATGAGCTGATCGGCGCTGAGGGACGGGAAGTGCTCGGGGGCCGCGCCCATCCCGATGAAGACCCCCTTGGCTTGGGAAGCAACCAGCATCTCGTAGGTCCGGAGGCGGACCTTCCCCCGGTATTCGTAGAGCTGGAAGATCGCTTGTCGGAACGGCTCCCACTCCGACCCTGTGAGCACACTCTCGACGTACATCGTGTGGTCGAGCCCCTCGATCTCGACAGGGACGACCATCATGAGCATCGAGGTCCCGTCCTCACGGATGGGATCGACGGTCTTCCAGGTGCCGCTGAGCGATGATTCGATCGTCGAGATCCCATCGCTGTCCTGCGCCAAGGCGATTGGAGCGCCGAGGACGGACGCCCAAAGCACGAGAATCAGGGTGAAAGCGGAGGGCGCGTGAGAAACTCGTCGCATGGATGGATCTCCGTCCGTTTTTGGGCGAATCGTACGAAGACCGAGTATAGCAGCGCGGGGGACAGCGCCGATACACGGGAAGGCGGGGCAACGCGCGAAGACGCTTGCGCACGAGCAGGAACTCATGGGTCCACAGCACCTCAATCCAGACGATCCCCAAGAGCGCCCGGGCTCCTCGGACGAGCCGCACTCGTTCCGACCCGAGGAACTGGACCGCTTCGATGGGCCATCATCCTCGGCTGATCACCCCGAGCACGGATCGGTCGATGATGAAATCGATCTCGCGCCCGCAGAGGACGAGACCGACCCCGAAGAACTCCACGCGATCGTCCACGGGAACGATCCCGAAGCCCACCTGTGGAACGCGATCGAGCACACCCCCGAACCCGTCATCGTCCGTGATGTTTCGACAGCGGCGAAATGGTCGTGGAGGACAGTCCGGTCCGATGGATTCCACTTCATCCTGAGTTTCGGGGGGGTGATCCTCTCGCTCGGGTTGCTCGGGCTCGCGCTGGCGCTCGCGAATACGACGTTCACGGTCCCGACCATCGTTCTGAGCTTGATCTGTGTGATCTGGTTCGTGATCCGTTGGAGAATCTGGCTCGCGAACGCCCCCTACTGCTACCGGCTCCTGACATCGCTCGGGGAGAACGCGGACAACCTTGTCGGCGCGTACCTGGGCTCGATGCTCCGAAAATGGGCCGAACGTCAGCTCAAGAAGTCCAATGCAATGCACGCACGCCGCGAAGCGTTGGAGCATGACCCGCGCTGAATCGATTCTCGGGGGGTATGAACATCAATTCTTGTTCTTCCCAAAGATGGGATGTCAGAAGAAGATGCTCCGAACCCGTTATCATGCGGAGCGGTACCACCGGGGCGTGCGGTCCGGCTTGGTATACAGAATGGAAGCTCGAGGGGGCTCACTTTGCGAGATGAACAACGTCCAGAACGACGTGAACTGATGCCGGATGTTGATCCGGAGATGCTCCGGGCGGCTCTCACGCCGCAGGAGTTCGATCCCAGCGACGAGATCGATCCCGATGACCCGGGCGCCGTCTGGCTCCTCGGGGATGACCCCGAAGCGGACATCACACGCATCAGCGACAACCGAGCGGCAATCAAACGGCAGCTCAAGAGCGAAGGGGCGCAGTTCGTCTACGGGCTCCTGATGCTCGCCGGGGCGTTGGGCTCGCTCGCGCTCGCGATCACGATCCAGACGATCCCGTTTATCGTGATCGGGTGTATCGCTGTCCCCGTTGGCATCTGGTGGTTCCGGGCGCGTTGGAAAAGGTGGGTCGGGACGGCCCCCTACTGCTACAAACTCCTGACTTCGTTGGGTGAGGATGCGGAGAACGTGCGCGAGGCGCACGAACACAAGCAGCGTCAGAAGTATGTCCGGGCCGTGGGCGATCTGTACGAACACACCCGACCCAAGGACTGACCGCGGTCGTATGTGGATTGAAAAAGCCCACGCACAAGCGTGGGCTTTGTTGATTCAAGATGCTGGATCAGATCAAGCGAGTTCGGGGAACTGGCTCTTCACGACCCCGACGAGGTCCGCGACGTGGGAAGCGGATTCGTCGAAGAGCTTCTGCTCGTCGTCGGTGAGCTTGAACTCGACGACCTTCTCGACTCCGTCCTTCCCGAGCATGGCCGGGACACCGACAAAGAGGTCCTTGTGCCCGAACTGCCCGGTGAGGTAGGCCGCGGAGGGGATGATGCGCTTCTTGTCCTTGACGATCGCTTCGACCATCTGGATGGTCCCGAGCGCGGGGGCGTAGTACGCGCTGGTGCCCATGAGCTTGACGATCTCGCCTCCCCCGACCTTGGCGCGTTCGACACAGGCCGTGATCTTGTCCTCGGGGAGGAGGTCGGTCACGGGGATCCCGTGGACGGAGGTGAGACGGGGGAAGGGGACCATGTCGTCGCCGTGCCCGCCGAGGAGCATGGCCTGGACGTCCTCGACGCTGACCCCGAGCTCCCACGCGATGAACGCGCGGTAACGGGCGCAGTCGAGCGCGCCCGCTTGACCCATGATCCGGTTCGTCGGGAACCCGGTCGCTTTCCACGCGGTGTAGACCATCGCGTCGAGGGGGTTGGAGACAACGATGACGATCGAGTCGGGCGCGTGGACCTTGATCTGCTCGGAGACGGACTTGACGATCTTGACGTTGGTCTGGATCAGGTCGTCGCGGCTCATCCCGGGCTTGCGCGGGAGACCGGCCGTCACGACGACGACGTCGGAACCGGCGATGTCCTCGTAGTCGAAGGTCCCGGTCAGGGTCGAATCGAACCCCTCGATCGGGGCGCAGCAGCCCAGGTCGATCATCTTGCCCTTGGGCATGTGCTGATCGGGCGCATCGGCGCGGGGGATGTCGAGGAGGACGATGTCCCCGAGTTCCTTCTGGGCGGCCCAGTGGGCGCAGGTTGCGCCGACGTTGCCGGCCCCGATGATGGAGATTTTCGCGCGTTTCGTCGCCATTTTTCGTCCTCCGTGCACGCTTCGGGTGCGGTGAATGTGTTGGGTCTGGACTGTAGTACGCCGGATCGCATTCCGCGCGCTTTCGTCCGGATCAGCCCGGGTCTTCGTCCCGAGATTCTTCTGTCGTCCAGACGACCTCCAGATCGTCGAGGGGCTTGCCCTTTTTGGGGGGGAGCGGGACGGCCCCGAGCTCCCCTCCCGAGATGATCGGAACCAGCAAGGGCTGACCGGCCGGGAGGTCCCCGGTGACCGGCGCGACCAGGTCGTGGGTTGGTCCACCCTTGAGAAAGTCCATCTGTCGGTACACCTGATGGATGGGGCGCATCAGTTCGGGGGAACCCGCTTTGCCGTCGCAGGTCTGGAGGAACTCGTGGACGAAGGTGATGACCTCCTCGTCGGGCTGTCCCCCGTCCCGGTCCCGGCACCACGCGACGGGCGCGCCCTTGAACATCTCGATCCCCGGGCTCGCGACAAACACCTCCCCCGAGAACCCCGCTTCCCGGAGCGCGAGCCCCATCTCCCCGGGGTGGCGCGTCGTGAACCGGGCCGAGGCGCAGCGCCAGACGACTCCCTCGTGGAGGGACTGCTCCCATTCGTGCTTCGCATCATCGAGGAGCTCGACGATCGACTCGGGCATAGGCTCGGCGTTCCAGATCTTCGAGAGCTCGGAGGCGTGCTGCTTGATCCCGAGTTCGGCGCGGTCCATCGCCAGGGCTCGTTCGGATTGGTCGAGCTTGTAGATCTCTCCCAGCGCCATCGCGAGCGCGTGGAGCCCGATGGCCGGCGCGACCGAGTCCTTCCAGCGTTGTCCCTGCGCGTCGTCGGGGAGCGCCACGGCGCGCTGCGCGAACTGGACCCACCCCCCGAGGAGGGTCGCCCAGGTGGTCGGATCAGGCGCGTTCGAGGTCTCGGGGTTGGTCATGATCGATCGTAGACGATCGATCCGGATCCAAGGCGCGTCGGAAGATTACGAGATAGACGACGATCCCGACACTCAGGATCCGCGCGAGGGTCGCGCCGAGACCGCCGAGCGGGGTTTGGTTCATCTCGAAGACGTCCCACCACAGGTTCATCGCGAAATGGAGCGAGATCACGACCCAGAGGTTCCACGGCGCTTTCCAGTAGATCCATGCGTACATGAAACCGCCGATCCCGATGAGCGCGAGCCACATGTTCAGTTGGCCGAGGATCGTTTCGCCCTCGTCGGGGGTGATATCGACGTGCGCGAGCCCGAAGATGATCCCGGTGAGGATCGCGCTGACCCACGGGTTCATCCGGACGGCCTGGACGAGAACCCCGAAAAGGAGAGCTCGGTAGAAAATCTCCTCCGTGATCCCGGGGACCAACGTCGTGTGAACAAGATAGGGTGCGAAGTTCGGCCAACCGCTCCAAAGCCCGAGCGCGAGCATGGGGAGGGTCGCCCCGAGCCCAATCGCGATCCCCAGGAGCGCTCGACGCCATCCGACGACCAATCCCAGTTTCGGGCGTTGCGCCCTGCTTGTAAGCGCACAGATCCCGACCCAAACTCCGAACGTCAGCACCATCCGAAAGACTGGATGAACGAGATACATGACGTCAACCGGGAGTGATCTCATCCAATCCGAGTACCGGTTCCCTGACAGTACATACATGAGCTTCGGCCCGAGGATCCCAAAGATCGCCGTTACGAGGAGGATCGCGCCGATTGCCCATCGTGGTGTTGTGTGTTCCTCGCGCGTCATGGTTCCACTGTACTTGGGATTCCGGGAGTTGTGATTCGCTCGGACAAAGAAGAACCCCCGAGCCGTGGTGGGCCTGCTCGGGGGTTCAAGCGTCCGGATCGGGCTGGAGGCAGGGGGATTGCCCGGATCCGGCGTATCTGGTTGTCGCGCGATCGTGCTTGAACAGACACACGACCCGCACAGCCCATCGGGCACTCACTCGCGGCGGCGCGTTCGACGCGCCTTGTTTCGTCCGGCTCGGGGACGCTCCGTGGCTCGTGTGTGAGCCTTTCGCCCGGCCGGGGTTGGAACGCGGGCCCATCCGTAAACCGCGTTCCCAGCGTTCATTCCAGTTGTCCGCTGACCTTGATTCCGATCCTTGTGCGCGGCGTGTGTGGTCCGCCGCGAGTGAGTGCCCGTGGGATACGCCACGACAACCGTGGCTTTGGCCTCAGCTGCAACCCATGGAGTTGCCGCAGTTGAGACACTTGTAACAGGTCCCTGAGCGGACGGTGATGGTGCCGCAGACGTCGCAGGGTGGCGCGTCGCCGGCCGCATCGAGCGCCATGGACAGGGTGGAGGACTTGGAGGACACCGACGCGCTGGATCCATCGGACCCGGTGTACGTCGCGCTGGTTTCGACCACGCTCGCGCTGACCTTGGGGGTCCGCTTGGGCGCGGGTTCCTCGGTCACGATCCGACGGACCACGGGCTCGGACTTGTGGCGTTCGATCCCCTTGGGTTCGGATTCGGAGTTCGCTTTCCGAGGCGCGTTCGCTTCGCGGTAGCCCTCGATGAACTCCATCCCGAGCCAACGGAAGATGTAGTCCACGAGTGATTTCGCGAAGGGGATGTCGGGGTTGGCCGTCATCCCGGCGGGCTCGAAGCGCTGGTGGGTGAACTTCCGGACGAGCGATTCGAGGGGGACCCCGTACTGGAGCGCGACGGAGGTCGAGGTCCCGAGGGAGTCCATGAGACCCCCGATGGTCGAGCCTTCTTTCGCCATGGTGATGAAGAGCTCACCGGGCTTCCCGTCCTCGTAGATCCCGCAGGTGAGGTAGCCCTCGTGTCCGGCGATGTTGAACTTGTGGGTAATCGAACGACGGGTCTCGGGGAGACGACGGCGCATCGGGCGGTGGACGATCTCCACCTCCTTCTTTACGACGATCCGGGTGTTCCCGTCCGCAACCGCTTCAGCGAGGTCCGCGACATCCGTCGCGACTTCTTCGAGCGCTTCTGCGTGCTCGAGCTCGTCGAGGATCTCGTCGTCGAGGAGTTCGTCCTCGGCCTTCGAGTCGCTCTTGGAGTTGAGGGGCTGGGAGAGCTTGCACCCGTCTCGGTACAGCGCGTTCGCTTTCAGACCGAGCTCCCAAGACTGGCGGTAGGACTTCTTGATGTCCTCAACGCTTGCGTCATGGGGAAGGTTGATGGTCTTGGAGATGGCGCCGGAGATGAAGGGCTGGGCGGCGGCCATCATGCGGATGTGCCCACCCACTTCGATGAAGCGCTTCCCGATCTTCCCGCACGTGTTCGCACAATCGAAGACGGCGAGGTGCTCGTCCTTGAGGTGCGGCGCGCCCTCGATCGTCTGGGTCCCGCAGATGACCTCGTTGAGCTCATCGACCTGGGACTGGGTGAGCCCCAGCTTCTTGAGCAGGTTGAACGAACGATCCGCGCGGGATTCGTCCGGATCGAGATCGAGCGCCCGGAGGGTGTCGTCGGACACGGCCCAGGCCGTGAACGCGAACCCGATCTCGAAGACACCCGTGAGGGAATCCTGGATCTTGATCAGGTCGTCGTCGCTGACCCCCTTGTCGGAGAGCCACGCGGCGAGGGTGGTGCCCTCGGTGACGCCGCTGACACCCTTGGGCATGACGGCGTTGAGGTCGAGGGTCCCGAGGAGGTAGTGCAGGATGTCTTTGATCTGGTCCTCGTCGTACCCGAGCGCGACGAGCGCGGGCTTGACCGACGCGTTCGCGATCTTGAAGTACCCGCCGCCGGCGAGCTTCTTGAACTTCACGAGCGCGAAGTCGGGTTCGACACCTGTGGTGTCGCAGTCCATAAGGAGACCGATCGTGCCCGTGGGCGCGATGACAGTAACCTGCGCGTTCCGGTACCCGTGCTTCTCACCGAGGTTGAGCGCTTCGTCCCAGGCCTTGGCCGCGTGGGAAAGGAGCTCCATCGCGTTCCCGAGGGGGACCTTGTGGTCGCGGATGAGATCGTGATCGATCGGGACGGGTGCGATGCGCAGGTCCTCGTACTCACCCGAGTCCCGCGCGACTCCCATCGCCGCGCGACGGTGGTTGCGGATGACCCGGAGCATGTTGTCGCGCTCGGGGGTGTACCCGGGGAACGGGCCGTGCTCTCCGGCGAGCTTGGCCGACATCGAGTAGGAACGACCCGTCATGATTGCTGAGAGACACCCGCAGATCGCGGTCGCTTGCTCCGAGTCGTACGGGATCCCGCCCTGCATGAGCATCGCGCCGAGGTTGGCGTAGCCGAGCCCGAGGGTGCGGTAGGTGTAGCTGAGCTCCGCGATCTCCTTGCTGGGGAAGGCGGCCATCAGCACGGAGATCTCGAGGACCATGGTCCACAGGTCGATCGCGTGCTCGAAGCGCTCGATGTCGAACTCGCGCGTCTCGGCGTTGTAGAACTTGATGACGTTCAGCGACGCGAGGTTGCAGGCCGTGTTGTCGAGGAACATGTACTCGGAGCACGGGTTCGACGCGTTGATCCGACCCGCGCCGGGGCACGTGTGCCAGGCGTTGATGGTCGAGTCGTACTGGACCCCGGGGTCGGCGCAGCGCCACGCGGCGTACGCGATGTCGTCCCAGAGCTGGTTTGCGTCGTGGACCTTCGCGACCTCGCCGGTCGTCCGGTACTTGGTTTCCCAAGTCGCGCCTTCATCGACGGCGTCGAAGAAGGAATCGGGGATGCGCACGGAGTTGTTCGAGTTCTGACCCGAAACGGTCGCATAGGCCTCGCCGTTGAAGTCGTAGTCGAGCTTGAGCCCGAGACGATCCGCGGTGTGCCCGATGGTCTCGGGGTCGGAGTCCGAAGCCTTCTCGCCCTGGATCGACTTGAGACCCTCGACGAGCGCCGCGACCTTGATCTCTTCGCGGACCTTCCAGTTCACGAAGGACTCGATGTCGGGGTGGTCCATGTCGAGGCAGACCATCTTGGCCGCGCGGCGGGTGGTGCCGCCCGACTTGATCGCGCCGGCGGCGCGATCACCGATCTTGAGCCAGGACATGAGCCCGGAGGACTTGCCGCCGCCGGAGAGGAGTTCGTTCTCGGCGCGGAGGTTGGAGAAGTTGGTCCCCGTCCCCGACCCGTACTTGAAGAGACGCGCTTCGCGCATCCACAGGTCCATGATCCCGCCCTCGCTCACGAGCGAGTCGCCGATGGACTGGATGAAGCACGCGTGGGGCTGGGGGTGGGTGTACGCATCGTCCGCGAGCTCGGGCTCACCCGTCTCCGGGTTGACGATCCAGTGACCCTGCGCGGGGCCCGAGATCCCGTACGCCCAGTTCAGACCCGTGTTGAACCACTGCGGCGAGTTGGGCGCGGCCACCTGGTGCACAAGCATGTACTTGAGCTCGTCCTCGAAGGCCTGCGCGTCGGCGGGGGTATCGAAGTAGCCGTGGGTCTCGCCCCAGTGGCGCCAGCACCCGGCCAGACGGTGGATCACCTGACGCGCGGAGCGCTCCGGACCCGTCTTCACGGAGCCGTCGTCGTTCTTGACGGTCTCGGTATCCCCGGGGAGCCCGTACTTGTCCTCGAACTGCGGCACCCCCGCTTTGCGGAAGTACTTGGACACCATGATGTCCGTCGCGAGCTGCGAGAACCCAACGGGGACTTCCGCGTCCGGCATTTCGAACACGACGGAGCCGTCGGGGTTGGTGATCCGACTCGACCTGGTCGTCCACTCGGTCGTGGCGAACGGGTCGGTACCTTCCTTGGTGAATCGGCGGGTGATTTTCATTCGCTCATCCTGACTACTAGGTAGTTGACAACAACCGACAGCTTGTCCACAATCTTCGTGTTTTTCTTTGATGCAACACTCCACATGTTGCCGAAGAGAATCGTGTCGGGCATAATCCACGCCATGCTCTTTCGAGCATGACGCAGGTGTGAGTCAGGTGCCTTCACTCACCAGATTCACTGCTAGCAAGCTAGCGACCTCATACTGCTTGTGACTGGTTGCTAAGCCAGTCACAAGTTTCTTTTTGCAACCAACCCATGTATCCACTACTGAGTTGATTGACCAGCAAGAGATCATTGTTGTCCAGCACTTGACGCAGATATTCAAATGCTTGATTGGGCGTCCGATTGGTCTTAACAAACCAAACAGAATCGAACGCCCGATGAACAACACCGAGACTCTGAATTGCTTCATAGAGCCTCTCGTACGACTGACCTGGCGACTGCAGGTCATAAGAAACAACGAGAATAGACATCTGTCAATTCTCCTTCCTGCGGCAAAAGCCGCACTAAAAGACGCCAACCATTTGACGTCAAAATTGACAACATTATTTGCCACGGATGCAACACTCCTATCTTTACTTAGAGTCTCAGACCCTATCTTCCTGCAAATTCACAGTAATAATTTTCAATTTATACAAGATATTGGATTATGCGATACTGCTCAGTCGACGCGCGGGAGGGTGAGCCCCGACTGGTCCTGGTACTTCCCGGCCTTGTCCGCGTAGCTCTGGGCGCAGACTTCGTCGCCCTTGAGGAAGACGAACTGCGCGACCCCTTCGTTCGCGTAGACCTTCGCCGGGAGGGGGGTGGTGTTGGAGATCTCGAGGGTCACCTTCCCGCGCCACTCGGGCTCGAGGGGGGTGACGTTCACGATGAGCCCGCAACGCGCGTAGGTGCTTTTGCCGACACAGAGGACGAGGATGTCGCGCGGGATGTTGAACCACTCGACGGTCTCGCACAACGCGAACGAGTTCGGGGGGATGACCACGTGGTCCGTGCCCTGCTCCGCGGTGTCCACGGTCACCATGAGGTCGTCCGTGAAGTTTTTGGGATCGACGACGGTGATCCCGCCGGTCTTGGGTGTGGGGGTGAAGATTTTGAAGACGGTCCCGACGCGGACGTCGTAGCCGTAGGACGAGACGCCGTAGGAGATGGTGCCGTCGCGCTTGACGGCTTTCTCGAACGGTTTGATCTCGACGAGGTTCTCGATCTGGGTGTCGCACAGGACGGGCATGTCGCTCGCTCCTTCTTTCTCGCGCGGATGGGGGACGACCCGGACCCGCGTTGTGCCGCTCGGGTGAGCGGCGGTTGCCTCCGAACACGTATCGGGATCCATCCCGGGAACGTGGGCGCGAACGATGAGCGTGCTCGATGATCTGTTGAGGATCGTCGAACCCGGACACGAACACGCGCTGTGTGGGCTGCCCGCGCACGCCAGGCAGCGGCCTCGTTGGGTTCGGCGTCCGGCCCACCAGGACACTCCGCCGACCCCTGAATCCCGACCCGATCACGTTGATGATCGGCTCGACCAAACCCCGTCCAAACTCCAAAATCGGAACTGTTCCATGGGGACACCCTATTTGAGCGGATCCGGGTTGCTCACGCAACCTTGACCGAGCGTTGACAGGGCTCGGTGGACAACCTGTCGGTTGATTCCAAGTCCTTGTCACGCAATGGCTCGCGGGGACGGGATTCTTCACTTATCAGCTCGCAACGCCCCAACATCTGGGCAGAGCAAGGTCAGGATGATAGCGATCCACCACAGGTTGTGGTACGCAATGCGTTGTGTTTTCACCAAAAATCGTGCGAATTCACATTCCGCCGAAACAAGGGGGCTCTCCCGAGACTGTTCATCCTGAGTTCGGGCACACGATCCAAGATCTCGCTTGGTAATCGCTTACCTCGTTCTGCATGCTGGATGTGGTTGAAAACGGAATCCGTACACAATCCAAATGCGGTGAAGCGTATCCCCCAGCCACATTCCATTCGGTTTTCCACAGGCGCGCCCGGCCGACCTGTTCTCGAGGGGGAGTTCGAGTGTGTGTCGTACAGGTTTCGGAACGGAATGCATACACTCACCCCTCGCGTGCGTATGGGATGAACACGGCGTGCGCGGGATGCGCGTGCCGACTCCCCCATCGCGCCCAAATCCCTGAAAATGCAGGGGTCTGCACGGCACGTGTTGGTCCGCACACACGAACGATCCGACGACAGGAGTTCGGTTTGATCCACACGAACGTTCGAACGATCCTCGCGATCTCCGTCATCGCGCTGTTCTCGCTCTCTCCGCTCGTCTCGTGCGGCGCGTTCAAGAAGAAACCCGTCCCCAAACCCCAGCGCAGCACCCCCACCGTCGTCCGTGACATCCCCACCCCCCTGCGCGGGACGATCGGCGCGGAAGCGCGGGTCATCGGGAACTCTTCCACCCTGGTCTCCGGGATCGGGTTTGTCGTTGGGCTCGACGGCACGGGTGGGCTTCCGATCCCCGAGCAATACGCGGCCCACCTCGAACGCGAGATGGGGCTGAACGGGATCAGTGTTGCGAACGACGATCCGAACTCACCGCTCCGCGGGATGTCACCCCGGGCGCTCCTGAATGATCCGAACACGGCGGCCGTCATCGTTCAAGCGGCCGTCCCCCCCGGCGCGAAGTCCGGGGAGAGCTTCGATGTGTATGTCCGCGCGATCAACGCCTCGAGTCTTGAGGGCGGGAAGCTCTGGACGACCCGATTGCGTGTGGGTCCGCCTTCGACCTATGCGGATCGTCAAGCGAGGATCGTCGCGGAAGCGAAAGGGCCGCTGTTCCTGAACCCGTTCGCTGAACCCGGGAACGAATACGACGCGGTCTCGCGCAACGTCGGGCGCATCCTCGACGGGGGGTACGTGACCGAGACGTCGGAGATGCAGATCATCCTCGACAACGCTTCGCACCAGCGCGCACGACAGATCGTGCGCGCGATCAACACGATGTTCCCCAGCGCTCCGAGCGAGCGCTACGAGACGGCTCGGGGGATCGATGAATCGCTTGTGCTCGTGCAGGTCCCCCAGCGCTTCGCGGACCGGCGCGAGGAGTTCGTACAGCTCATCACCCACTTGACGATCGACCAGTCCTACCCCGAGATCTACGCGCAACGCTACGCGACGGCCGTCGAGAACCAGCCGTACCTCGCGGGGGATATGTCGTGGTGTCTGCAGGCGCTTGGGAAGCGGGCGCTCCCGGCGATCCGTGATCTGTACGACTACCCGGAAGCCGCGCCCCGGTTGGCCGCGCTCAGGGCGGGCGCGGGTCTTGAGGATCCGAAGTGTGTCGAGCCGCTTTCCAAGATCGCGCTCGAAGGCCCGGCGAGTCTGCAGACCGACGCGATCGGGCTCCTCGCGCGGATCGAGGATTCGATGATCCCCGATCAGGTCCTGCGCGAGCTGCTCGAATCGGACCAGCTCGCGATCCGGGTCGAGGCCTACGAGGGGTTGATGAACCGAGCGATCAACGCGCGGAAGCGTCGGATCGCTTCATCGCTCGGAACCAGCAACCGGGCCGCGGTCACCAACGGCGTGATCGATCGACAGCTCGACGTGCTCGCGCGGGTCCAGATCTCGAACGATCCGGTCCGAGGCGTGACCCGGACACTGGTTGCGGGGAAGTTCTTCCTCGACATCGTTCCGTTCGGGGATCCACTGATCTATATCTCCCAGCAGCGTGAACCCCGGATCGTGCTTTTCGGAGAGAACCAGATCGCGAAGACCCCGCTCCTTGCGAGCGCGTGGTCGGATCGGCTGATGTTCGCCTCCGATGACGAGGGATCCCCGATCCGCGCGTACTACAGGGACGACAAGGCGCGACGGACCTACACCCACAGCGATGTCCCGAACACCCTCCCCGGGCTCGTTGAGTTTCTTGCGACCGAACCCACACCCGGCTCGAGGAATCGGGGTCTCGGGCTCTCCTACTCCGAGGTTGTGGGCGCGCTCTACGAGATCTACGGGCAGCTCGGGATGGAGATCGCGTTTGCGACGGAAGAGGATCAGCTGCTCGCTTCGCTCCTCCGGACGACCCAGCCCGATGAGATCGAGCTCCGTCCCGAGACGAGCGGCGGGGAGACGACGCTCGCACCGCTCGACGATCCGACCCAGCCCGTGGTCGAGAACCGTCCGGGTCTCGAACCGAGACGCACACTCCTGGTCCCCGTCAATCCTCCCTCAAGCGAGCCCCAATCCGAATCCGGTGCGACAACCCCCAACGAGACATTGGGGGGAACAGGATCGGATGAACCTGTCATGCGCGACGAATGATGGTGGTCAGTTCCTGAGGGATTCCGCTTCGACGAGCAGCGACTCGACCCGCTCACGGAGCTGCGCCATGGCGCGGTCCGGGCCATCGATCATCAGCTGATCGGACGCGATTGGTTCGCCGTAGACAACGCTCATGCGTTTCGCGAAGAGCTTGGGGACCTTGCGAGAGCGTGGCCAGACGTTGTAGACACCGGCTACCGCGACCGGGACGATGGTGCAGTGCGCCCGCTTGAGGAGGACGGCGGTCCCGCGCTGGAAGTCCTGGATGTCCCCATCCGGAGTGCGCGATCCCTCGGGGAAGATGAGCATCGCGCGCCCTTCGCTGAGTCGCTTCAGGACTTCCTTCATCGCGCCCGTGTCCCCCGAGCCCTGTTTGATCGGGGTTGCGTGGAGTGTGGAGATGAGCCACGCGAAGGGCTTGAACTTGAAGAGCCCCCCCCGCGCGAGAAAGTCCACCTGACGACGTCCGATCCAGCACCCGATGAGCGGCGGGTCGTAGAACGACTGGTGGTTCGCGATCAGGAGGACGGGGCCGGAATCCGGAACATTCCGGAGCCCTCGGACCCGTGTGCGATAGACGATCCTGAACTTGAGCTTGAGGAGTTGGCGGCAGACATCGAAGAAGAGGATCCCGAGGTACGTGGATCCCGGATGGCGGGCGCGGAATCGAGCGGTCATCGGGGAACGCCTCAGGGCTTCGATCGCGCGATCTGCTCGATCCGCTCAAGGGCGAGGGTCGCGAGCTTCTCGACGACTTCGTCGATCTCGAGCTCGGAGGTGTCGATCCGGATCGCGTCGTCCGGGCAGACGAGCGGGCCGTCGGATCGGGTGGAATCGAGTTCGTCCCGATGGATGATGCGCTCGCACATCTCCTCGACGGTCATAGTTTCGGGGTCGATCCCGAGTTGATCGATCCTTCGCTGCGCGCGGATCATCGGATCAGCATCGAGGTAGAACTTCACGGGCGCATCGGGGAACGCAACGGAGCCCTGGTCGCGCCCTTCGCTGACGAGCCTCGGGTGCTGCGCCCAGATGATGCGCTGCTTACGCACCATGTGATGACGGAGCTCGGAGATCTTCGCGACGAACGAGACCCGGTCCGTGACATCGTTCGAGCGGATCCGGTGGTCGATCGGCGTATCCCACGCGAGGATCGTCGGGGGGTCCTGGGACCAATCGAAGTGGAGATCCGCGCCGATGACGGCGGAGACGAGCTCTCCGGTTTCGTCCTCTTCGTATCCACGATCGATCATGATCGCGGCGGCCGCTCTGTACATCGCGCCCGTGTCGAGGAAGTCCAGACCCAGCCGCTCCGCAAGGAGACGCGCGACGGTGGACTTGCCCGTCCCGGCCGGGCCGTCGATCGTGATGATGATGGGCTGGTCGTCGGGCACTGTGTCGTGACCCTCTCGCGTGTCCGTGCTTGTGCTCTTGGTGATCGTGCTCACACACGCCTCCGCTCGGGACATTCCACGTTCAGAACGATCTCAGCTTTCTTTCGCGATGTCGATCGCGGCTTCGATCGCTTCACGGGCATGCAACACACCCAGTGTACCATCTCCCTCACCCCTGTAGTCAAGGGCGATGTTCCCATCGAAACCAACAGCGACGATCGCGCCCACAACCGCGTTCAGATCGAATCCGACGTGTTCGGGGGGTGGTGCGTCCATCATCCCCTCGAGTTCAGCGGCGAGCTCGTCGAGCCCCGTGGGCGCGGTGTCGTCGTCGCGCTCCGCGGCGGGTTCCACGATCTCGAACGCTAAAGTCGATGCGTTGACCACGGAGGCGTACGGGGTCAGTTTCTTGAGATACGCAACGGGATCACCCGAAGCGACGGCCGTCTCGAAGTCGGGCATGGTCCCGATACGGAACCCCCCGATCGCTTTGACGAGTTCGGTGAGTCGCTCCGGATCCTCCGTCAGCCCGGGGGCGGGCGCGATGAGGACGTTCATTTCCGCGTCGTCCGCGCTCTCGAGGACCCGTTTCATGCTTTTGGCGGCGCGTTCGAAGGTCTGGTCCGAATCCTGCGCTTTGATTTTCACGGACACCGCGTTGCACCCAAGGAGCCCGGCCGCTTTCACAACGCGCTTCATCCGATCGATCGCTTCGAGCGCTTTTTTATCGTTGGGGTCCCCGATCGGGAGGGGGTCCGATTGCTCGAGCATCAAGCACGCGCAACCGCAGCGGTCCCCCTCGTCACGGATCTTCGTGATCGATGACGGGTCCATCCCCTTGAGGAGGTCGGTCGTGAAGTTGATCGCGTGAAGACCGAGGTTCTCGCTCGCGTAGCGCGGGAGGTCCTGCGGGGACAGCGAACGGGCTCCGCGGCGATTGATCACGTCGCGGATAGAGTTGGTATTGAGCGAGAACATCATGCGGTCGGACTCTAGGCCTCCCACTCCGGAGCGACCGTACTTTCGGGGTGCTGGATCAGTCCTCGACGCGCGTGTGCATCTGTCCCTGGAGGTCTTCGAGGTGACCACCCCGCGCCATGATTTCATCGATCACGGACTTGAACTGACCGTCCGGCATGGGGGGCGACTTGCCGTCGGTGATCTCGTTGTAGATCTCATCGGTCAATCCGATGTAAATGCGCATCGCATAGTCGTAAACAGCATCGTGTTCGTCGCGCGAGAGATCGAGACGGAGCTCGTTGATGATCTTGGTCCCCATCCCGATCCATTCGTCGAAGGTCTGCTTCGAAATATTCTCGTAGATCCATTCGCCGACGGGACCCTTGAACGGACGACGCGCGAGCTGGGTTCCCATCCGTCCGGTCTTCCGGTCCTTGAAATCGCCGCCAACCTCTTCGGGCGCTGACGCTTGCGCCGTCTCGACCACGGGGACCTCGAGCCGGAGCTCTCCGAACATCTCGGCCATCGCGTTTTTCGGGAGCATGTCTCCCCGCTTGGTCGCTTCGATGTACCCGTCATGGAGGACGTCCATCGCGTCATCGGAGTGACCCGAGTCGATGAGCGCCCGGGCCGCGAGCTGGTAGGCCTTGGTCATCCCGGGGTTGATCTTGGTACACGCGATGAAAGAGAGGGCCGCTTCATGCTTCCGGTCGGCCTGGAGGAGGGCGTTCCCCAAGGAGAAGTGTGCCATGTCGTTGTCGGGATCGCTCTCGAGGAGTGTCCTGAACTGCTTGATCCTGGTTTCGAGATCCACGTCGTCCTCCTGGTCGTCTTCCTGGACCCCAACCCTAGCGCAACGAGCGTACCCTGTGTGCGATGAGCCACACGACATCGAGTGTCGAACTTGCTGGACACACCCTGAGATCCCCGGTCCTGCTGGCCGCCGGGACGTGCGGGGTGCTCGATGAGATGCGCGATGTGCTCGATCTCCGCTCGATCGGTGGTCTGGTCACCAAATCCATCACTCGGTACAAACGGGACGGAAACCCCTATCCCCGGATCACATGGACCCGATCGGGGATGATCAATGCGATCGGGCTCGCGAACCCCGGGCTCGACGGATGGCGCACGGATGTCGCGCCCCGGATCAGGGACGTGGAGACCCGGATCATCGGGTCCATCGCCGGCGATTCGATCGAGGACTACGTCGAAGTCACGCGAGCGATGGACGAGTGTGACGGGCTCGATTTGGTCGAGCTCAACGTGTCGTGCCCGAACGTCCACTCCGGGCTCGAGTTCGGCGCGGATCCGGGGGCGCTCCGGGAGTTGGTGACTTCGGTATCGAATGCCGCTCCGGGGTTGACCCTGATCGTGAAGCTCTCCCCCATCGTCGTCGGGACCCCGCACACGATCGTGGACATCTCGAAGGTCGCGATCGAATCGGGCGCGAAGGCGATCACCCTCACGAACACGGTCCCAGCGATGGGGATCGATGTCCGGACCCGCGAACCGATCCTCGCGAATACAACCGGGGGGTTGTCGGGGCCGGCGATCCATCCGATCGTCGTCCGGCTCGTGCACCTGGTGTACACCCAGTTCGCGAAGGAGGCCGGGGTGGACATCGTCGCCGCCGGGGGTGTGACGAGGTGGGAGGATGCGGCCGAGTTCATCCTGGCCGGCGCAACCGTGATCCAGATCGGCGCGGGGAGCTTCGCGGATCCGAAAGCGGGGCGCAAGGTGGATCGGGGCCTGACCAAGTGGATGCTCGATCAGGGCGCTTCGAGCTTCTCAGAGCTCCGGGGCGCGATCAAGCGACCATCTTGATCGTTGCGATCGAGAGGATCAGCGCGATCACAAGCTTCAGGTGGGGGAGCTTGAGTTTGTGGGTCAGCATCGCGCCGAGGTACGCGCCGATGATCGCGCCGACTCCCATCGGGATCGCGAAGGACATCGCGTCTGTGACCGTGAGCGTGGTTCCGTCCGCGTAGGTGATCGTGCGGAGCGAGAGGAGCTTGAGGGTCGCGCCGATGATGGAGGAGATCCACATCACCCCCGCGCTGCTCGCGATCGCGTGGCGGAGCGGAACCCCTGAGAACTGGAGAAGGGGGACGAGGAGGATCCCCCCACCGATCCCGAGGTACCCGGAGATCGCGCCGACGAAGAGCCCGATCGTGACGATCTTCCACGCGGCGGGCGCTGGCGCATCGATCGGGTGATCCTCCATCTTCTTGATGGTGGTCACCACGTTGTACAGGCAGTACCCCCAGATGAAGACCGCGAACGCAACAAGGGACCATCGCCCTGGGGTTTCGCTCGAGGAAAGAACCCCCAGGATCATCCCGAAGGTCATCGAGGGGATCAGGGGGAGGAGGACGTCCCTCCGGGCTGCTTTCTTCTTCGCATGCTTGATGGAGGAAGAGAGCGCCACGAGGACGTTCACGACCATCGCGGCGGCCATGTAGACGTGGTGTCGGGTCCGGTCCTCGTCGTCGTATCCGTAGATCCAGGCAAGGGCCGGGAGCATGATGATGGACCCACCTAAACCAGCGAGCCCCCCCACGGTGCCGGCGACGAACCCCAGGGTGAGCCGGATGATGATCTCGATTGGGTCCACGGCGATCCTGGGTCGGGGGAAGGTCTGTGAGGGGGATATCCGAGTCGGAGGATATCGGGCTGGGGCTCACAGGTCTGAAATCGCGATCTATGGACCCCTAAGAAGGAAACGGTGGTCCCGGGACCCGGATCGTGGTCTTTTGATCCTGACCATGTCGAAGGGCCTAGACTCCGGACCACGGGCACGGAGCGCCCCCTGAGACACAAGAGCGTGAGCGACAAGGACATGCGTCGCGGATCGTTCTTGGACCAGTGATCCCGCACACGCTCCATGACCCACACCAAAGACACGACACGGATCGCGCCCCGGCGTTTCCCGATCACGCACAACGCGGATCGCGTGGTGTTCGGCGCGCTCTGGGTGCTCGCGCTGGCCGTCACGGTGACGAGCGCCATCTGGACCAAAGAACGCGGTGCGCTCCCCGCGCTGGCGATGACGACGAACGATCGTTCGTCGATGATCGAATCCAGTGCCCGGATCATCCGGACCCCCCAGCCCCTCATCACGGAGGTCGCGCTGACGACCCCCGCGCCTCAGCCCGAGCTCATCTCGGAGCCCGAACCCGAGGTCATCGTGATCGACGATCCCGAGATCGTCGCGCAGTTCGAAAGCGGGACGCGCTGGTTCGACGGCAAACCCGTCCGTCCGGCCCGGATCATCATGATGAAGGTCACGGGCTATTCCCCCGACGCGCGGTCCTGCGGGATCTACGCCGACGGGAAGACGGCGACCCTCAAATCGGTCTGGACCAACGGGATGCGCCTCGTCGCGGCGGACCCCAAGGTCCTCCCGTACTGGTCGATGGTCAGTGTCCCGGGCTACGCCGACGACGAGATCGTTCCTGTGCTCGACTGCGGCGGCGCGATCAAGGGGAACGAGCTCGACCTGCTCTTCCCGACCCACGAGATCGCGCTCCGCTGGGGGGTGCGCATGGTCCCTGTGACCGTGTGGGATTACGTTGACGAGCAGTAAGCTCGGACGGATCAAAGCTTTCCCGAACTCATCAACGTACGGACCGAAGAGCGGTTGAGCTTCACCGCGCTCGGAGCGGCCGCGATGAGCGCGAGCACGATCGCGCTGACCCACGCGAACCCGATCGCATCCATCGGGGGTTTGAGGGTCAGGTCGATCCCGAACATGACTCGGTTGATCTGCTGTCCACCCCAGGCCGCTTGGAGCCCGAGACAGGTCCCGACGACGCACGCGCCGAACGCGATGATGAGGGCTTGGCCGCAGACGAGACGGACGAGCTGACCCCTCGACGCGCCGACGGCCCGGAGGACCCCGAGCTCATAGCGCCGGGCGCTCACCTCAGCGACGATCAGGTTCGCGACCCCGAAGCATGCGACGAGCATCGCGCCCAGCGCGATCGTCGAGACGACCACGAACGACGACGCGAACACCATCTCGATCTGCTCCCGGATCCGGACCCCGGACCCGACGTTGAGGACCCCGGTCCCGACGAGCGATTCCTCGATCTGCGCGACGGCCTCCCTCGGGTTTGCGTCATCAGCGAGGTCGATCTGGATCAGCATGGGCTCGCGGACCCCGAAGTGCTCGATCATGTCCGCGCGGGACCCGAAGACGGAGCTGACAGCCTGGGTGACGAGGTTGTCCCCGAGATCGAAGTACTGGGAGACAAGCTCGAGCCCGGGGGTCGTCACAACCCCGACGATGTCGAAGGTGTGCTCGTTCCCCTGGTCGTCCTTGCACACGAAGGTGTCCCCGACCCCGAGCCCGCGCGCGACGAAGAACTCCCGCGCGACGATGACCGCACCCCCTGCTTCGAGGCGTTGGATCGCTGTCTCCCGGTCCCCCTGGACGAACTCAACCCGCACCATGTCGAAGAAGGGACGGGGTTCGAACCCGAAGAAGTTCGTCCGGTACTTCTGAAGGGCGCTGACCCCGAAGGCATCGGTTTCGACAGCGATGGTGTTGATCGCGCAGGTCGATTCGACGACATCCATCGAGTTCAGGATGTCCACGGCGGATTCGTTCATCGGGAGCCCGTAGGCGAAGGCATCGGGGAACTGGATCCGGTCGATCCAGTCGCGCATCGCGGCCGTCGAGTTGGTCCAGATCCCGATAAGGAGCGCCATCCCCGTCATGAGCGCGCCCGAGGTGAACCCGTGTCGGTACGGGGTCGCGCGGACGGTCCGGACGAGAAGCTGGCTCGGGAGCGCGAGGAAACGGGTGATGACGGGGCCGAGGACGGTGGAGACGATCACGACGACGGGGACGGAGATCAGGAAGTACCCGATGAACATCAAGGGGAGCCCGATCGCAAGGTACGTCCAGAAGAACACCTGCGGCGAATCCACGAAGAGCACCACCAAAGGCTGGACACTCATACACACGAGCCCGACGAGGGTGACCCATCCGATCTGGGCCGCGCCGCTCGGGGTGGACTGACGACGGACGGCTTGCATGGGGGAGAGGGTCGCGGCGCGCCAGGCCGGCCAGAGCGCGCCGGAGAGCCCGGCGAAGAGCGCGCCCCCGAGGGTGAGGATCAGGGGGAGGGGCTCGATGACGAGACCCTCGGTGAGCTGTCGTGGGAAGACTTGGGTCAGGATCCATGCGATCCCGATCCCGAGCGGGATCCCCCCGAGGGCGCCGAGCGCGGAGACGATGAGCCCGACCATGAGCTGCGCGAGCGCGAGCTGGTGACGACGCGCACCGATACAGCGGAGGACCCCGAGCATGCGTTGTTGCTCAGCGATCCCCGTGGTAAGTCCGGTCATGATGATGAAGGCCGCGGAGCAGAGGGAGATGATCGAGATGAGGACGAACGCGAGGCGAGAAGCAGCGAGGTTCTGCTGAACCCCGGCCGTGATACGCTCGGTGGTCTGGATGATCCCAACGCCCTCGAACTCATGCTCATGGGTCTGGACGAACAGCACGGGGTCGATCCCATCTGCGAGGGTGATCTCAATGTCCGAGATCTGATCCTTGGTGCGTGAGAGCGCGTCGAGGGTTCCGAGGGTGGTGAAGGCGATGGGCTTGCCCCCGATGGGCGGGGCTTGGGCGATGCCGACGATCTCCAGTTCGACCCGTGGTCCGAACAATCGAGCAACGGTGAGCGAATCCCCCACTCTCGGGCCGACCCCGGCGTTCATTGCATCCGCTGCGGACTGCGAGTCCGCGCGAGCGTCGGACTCTGGTGCATCGATATCGAGGTAGGAGAGCGGGTCGTCGAGGAGCTTGAGCGATCGCCTTGTTTCTTCGTCTCTCTGGAACGCCCAGGACAGCCGCTGCGCGACCCGCGCGTCGATGAGGATCTCGTTGGAACCGCTCGGATAGCGCCCTTCGACGAGCTTGATGGGACGGGCTTCGAACTCCGCTTCGGGATCGACCCCGTTGACGAACACACTCGCGCGGTACGCGACGGGCTCGGCTCCGTATCCGTCGTCGTTCGGTTCCAGGGTCGGGAACCGGGCGGCGAGGGTCAGGGTGCGCTGGAGCCGTGGGAGCACGGATTCGACCCCGTCCCACGCGCGGACCTCGTCGATGATCGACGAGGGCATCGCGTCCCCGGAGATCGCGCGGACCCGGACCTGGGCGGTCCCGACCTGGGACTCGATCTGCGCGTTGAACGCGGCGTTGAGCGAGCCCATCACGCACGCGATCGCGCTGATGAGCACCACGCTCATCGCGACGGCGGCGCTGAGGAGGACGAGCCTACTCGGTCGCGCCGAGCAGATGCTGCGTGCGAGCCGTGATGGCGCTTGCATCGAGGGTCCCTTCTTCGGGCGCGTCGATCGTGCCCACAATGAGCCCGTCGCCCATGACGTAGATCCGTTGGCAATAGCTGGCCGCGATCGGTTCGTGGGTGACCATGAGCACGGTCACGTCCTGCTCGTCGGCGAGCTCGCGCAGGAGCGACCAGACCTTGGCGCTCGACGACGCATCGAGATTCCCCGTGGGTTCGTCGGCGAACACAACCGGGGGTTTGTACAGGAGCGCCCGCGCGATCGCGACGCGCTGCTGTTCCCCGCCGGAGAGCGCTTCGGGTCGGTGATCGGCGCGGTCTGCGAGCCCCAACCGATCGAGGAGCTCCATCCCGCGCTCGCGGAGCTGTTTCGATGAATCCCCAGCCAGCAACCCCGGGAGGAGCGTGTTCTCGATCGCGCTCATCGTGGGGATCAGGTTGAACGCTTGGAACACGACCCCGATGTCGCGCCTGCGGAAATCGGTCGCTTGTCGTTCGCTCAGTTGATCGACGCGCTTCCCCGAGACCTCGACCTCACCGGAATCGCACGGGTCCATCGCGGCAAGAACGTTGAGAAGCGTTGATTTTCCGGACCCCGATCGCCCCATGACGGCGTAGAACCCGGGGTCCTCGATGCGCAGATCGACCCCGCGGAGCGCACGGACATCACGCTCACCTGTGCGGTACGACTTGTGGACGTTCGAAGTGCGGATCATGGGTCACTCGCACTCCGTTGTTCGGGCTCGGGACGGATCGGTTTCGATCGTTCAGCTCGCCGACGACTCGTAGGACGACGCGTCCATGAGGGACGCGAGGGGAGCGGCGTCAGCGACCTTGATCTTGACGAGCCAGCCTTCGCCGTAGGGATCGGAGTTGATGGTCTCGGGGGCGGACTCGAGCGCGTCGTTGACCTCGACGATCTCGCCGTCCACGGGGGAGTAGACATCGGAGGAGGTCTTGACGGATTCGACCTCGCCCACGGGGTCCCCGGCGTTGAGGGTGGTCCCCGATTCCTTGAGCTCGACGAAGGTGACGTCCGTGAGCTGATCGACGGCGAAGGAGGTCAGGCCGATGGTGATGACCCCGTCGGATTCCTGGATCCACTCGTGGGTCTCGGTGTACTTGCGATCGTCGGGGTGGGCCATGGGTGTCGCCTCGGGAGGGGTGCTCGTGGGAAAGCCGGTCTGAGCGGCGTTGGAGCGGATCCTAGCCGCGTTTTTCGGGTCCGCAAGGGGTTCGGGGAGCCCATACGCGGGGGTGGTCTGATACACTTGGTCTGTGCCGGAGCGGGCGGAGCCCGCGCTTGTGCCGGCGTGTCCGGGGGAACCGGGCACGACCAACACGGAGGTTGGAACCACCTATGACGACACAGACGCAGGAATCCGTGCAACACGACACCGAGACTTCGGTCACCGAGACACCCGACCCCGGATCGGTGCTCGCTAAGGCCGCACCGATGGTGAGCGGCGCGGCGCACCTCGGGCTCTCCCTGACCAAGCTCACCCTCTCTGGGTTCAAGAGCTTCGCCGACAAGACGGTGTTCAACTTCGACGACCCGATCACGGGGATCGTCGGCCCGAACGGGTGCGGGAAGTCCAACGTCGTCGATGCCATCAAATGGGTCCTGGGGGAACGCTCGTCCAAGTCGCTCCGCGGCAAGGAAATGATCGACTGCATCTTCGCGGGATCGGCCGCGCGGAAGCCCTCGGGGATGGCATCGGTCATCCTGACCTTCGACAACCCGAAGATCGATCCGTCGATGTTCGGTTCCACCGAAGTCGAGCACGTCGATGTCGAGAAGGACGACGAGGACGACGCGCCGAGCATCGAGCATGACGCGCACATCAGCGACGATGCCGCGGAGCACGCCGCGAGTGAGGGGGAGAGCGAAGCCCGCGCGATCATCACCGAGCGCCGGCGCATCGCTCGTCCCCTCCCGATCGACGCGGACCAGGTCGAGGTCGAGCGCCGTCTGTACCGGGACGGGAAGTCGCAGTACCTGATCAACGGTCGGCTCGCGCGTCTGCGTGATATCCGGGACCTCTTCCTCGATACGGGGATCGGCGCTGATGCGTACTCGATCATCGAGCAGGGCAAGGTCGATCGGATGTTGCTCGCCTCTCCGATGGAACGGCGCGTCATCTTCGAAGAAGCGGCCGGGATCGCGAAGTACCGTCAGCGCCGGGTCGAGGCGCAGCGCAAGCTCGACAAGACCGAGTCGAACCTCGCCGTCACGCGCGAGCAGCTGGACTCGACCGAACGTCGTCTCCGGCTCGTGAAGGGACAGGCGGCGAAAGCCCGCAAGTTCCGCGAGCTCGATTCCGAGTACCGGGCGCTCCGGCTCGCGCTCGCATTCGAGCAGTACGACGACATCCGTCGGCGATTGGAAGGCCTGACCTCGCAGATCGCGGCCCTCGAAGACGAGCGGAAGCGGACCGAACACACGCTTCAAGAAGCACAGGGCTCGCTCGAAGACGCGCGGGAAGCCCGGCTCGTTTCGACCCGGGAGCTCTCCGAGCTCGAGAACGCGCTGACCGGCGCGCAGCACCGATCGGAAGCCGCTGAGCAACGCCGATCGATGACCGAAGCATCGATCCAGGACGCCAAGCAGCGCGTCGAGACCGAATCCGCGAAGATCGAGAGCGCCCGCGCCAAACTCGGGGAGCTCGACACTCGGATCGCGGAACACGAGGACACACTCACCACGCTCAAGCACGACCTTGAGCAGCATGAAGCAGCGCTCGAAACGGCGCAGCGCGAGCGAGAAGAAGCGTCCCGCGCGATGGGCGAACAGCGCGCGACCCTGGACTCTGCGCGGGTCGAGCTCGCGCGGAGCGAGCGGGATCACGCGTCGTCGAAGACCAAGCTCGAGCACGACATCTCACGCATCGAATCGCTCGCGGAGCGTGCCTCGGCACTCCACAAGGGCATCGTCGAGTTGCAATCGCAGATCGACCAGGGTCGGGAGCAGATCTCACTCACGACCGAAGCGTTGAGGACGATCGATGAGAAGATCACGCAGCGCGAGCTCGATGTTGCAGCCCTCGACGAGCAGGTTGGGAACCTCGATTCTCAACGCGGCAAACTCGCGCGTCGGGTCTCCGAGCTCGACGAGCAGCGCGTCCGCCACGAATCCCGGCGCGACGCGCTCGCGGAGATGGCGCGTGAACGCGTGGGGCTCGACGACGCGGTGCGTTTCGTCCTCGACGCGCACGACAAGGGCGAGGGCTTCCACGGCGTGGTCGGCTCGCTCGCGGAACTCATCGAGACCGACGCGCACGACGCGCAGCTCGTCGAGACCGCGCTCGGCGGATCGCTCCAGTCGATCGTCGTTGAATCGATCGACGTGATGCCCACCCGGGAAGAACTCGCTTCCATCCCGGGACGGGTGACGTTCATCCCGCTCGTCGGGGGTCGCGCCTCGGATTCGATCCCGTCGTACCTCCTCGACGCGCTCGCGCCTAGGGTGTCGCGTGTCCGGGACCTTGTCCGCGCGAGGGACAACGATGCCCGGCTCACCAAGCTCCTCGACCGGGTGCTCGGTGCAACGCTCGTCGTCCCCGATCTCGACAGCGCAGTCATGCTCAGCGCCGGGCCGCTGTCGTCTGTCCGGGCTCGATTGGTGACCCGTTCCGGGATTCTGATCGATACGGAGCACGGCGTGACCGGGGGCGGATCCTCCGAGGACACCCAGGACACGGGGATCCTCGCCCGCGCGAGCGAGCTCCAGGAGCTTGACCAGCAGCTCACCACGATCACGGAACAACTCGGTACTGCGAAACTCGAGCTTTCCAGACTCGACTCCGATGCTTCGGACTTGGGGGAACGTCGCACGAAGACCTCCGCGTCGCTCGTGTCCCTCCGTGAATCCCGTGTCCGGACCGAGCACACGCTCGATTCGCACACGTCGCAGGTCGATCGGGTCACGCGCGAACTCGAACGCGACACGGACGAACGCTCCACCCTCGAAACCCGCTTGGTCTCCGCGCGTCAGGACCTCGACACGCTGCGCACGACCTGCGAATCACTCGAGCAGACGATCACGACCAAACGCGAGGAAGTCGCGAACGCGGAGCGTGAGATCGCGAGCTACGAAGCGGCGCTCCAGGATGCAGCGAGCAAGGTCGAGACCGCGCGTGTCGGAGTCTCGACGGCCCACGAGCAGGTCCGCTCCGAATCGCGTCACCTCAGCGCCCTCCGCGGCCAGCGTGACGACAACCAACGAACCCTGGAGGACGCCGAGTCGTCCATCGAGGGTGTCCGCGCGTCGCTCTCTTCGCATCAGCAGTCCCTCGATGAATGCGACGCGCAGCAGCGCGAGGCGCTCGATGAGATCCAGGCGCTCGAAACCGATCTCAACGCGAAACGCGAGACAGCCCAGGAGCACGAACGCACCGAGAAGGAAGCAAGCGAGCACCTCCGCGCCGTGCGCGATCATGCTGAAGCGTTCCAGCGGGATTGGCACGCCGTGGAATCCGCGCGTCGCGAGACCGAGGTCAAGCGTGAGAACCTCGAGCAGCGCACCCTCGATGATCTCGAGTTCGATCTCGTGTTCGAGTATCCCGAGTACCGCTACATGATGGACGACGGCGGAGTCTCCCGGATCGACGTCGGCGAGACCACCGCGCGGGTCCGGGTCCTCCGAGACGACATCAAGTCCCTCGGGAACGTCAACCTCAACTCGATCGAGGAAGAGGAAACACTCGCTGAACGGAACGATGATCTCATCGCTCAGGTCGCGGACCTCGACGAGGCGCGGATCACCCTCGCGACCCTCATCGAGCGCCTCAACATCGCATCGCGCGAGCGGTTCGGGGAGGTCTTCAAGGGGATCGCGGACGAGTTCGGTGGGCGCAATGGGATGTTCCGTCGCTTGTTCGGCGGCGGTCGCGCCGAGGTGCGCCTCATGCCGCTCGTCAAGGAAGTCGACGGCGAGAAGGTCGTCACCGACGAGATCGACCTGCTGGAATCCGGGATCGAGGTCATCGCCAAGCCCCCGGGGAAGGAACCCCGATCGATCAACCAACTCTCGGGCGGCGAGAAGACGATGACGGCCGTCGCGATGCTCCTCGCGATCTTCCGATCCAAGCCCTCGTGCTTCTGCGTGCTCGACGAAGTCGATGCGGCGCTCGACGAAGCGAACGTGGGTCGGTTCTGCGGCACACTCGAGGACTTCGCGAAGACCTCGCGCTTCATCGTGATCACGCACAACAAACGGACCATGCAGGCCGTCGACAAGTTGTTTGGGGTCACGATGCAGGAACGCGGGGTGTCGCGCCGGGTCGAGGTCCGCTTTGACCAGGTCGGTGAGGACGGCGCGATCGATGCGAAAGCGATTAAGGACGAACCCGCCGAGACTCCGAAACCCGAAGCCCCAAAACCCACGGCCTCGCTCCGGGCCGCGCTCGCGAATATGCGCGAGGACGAACCCGTGAGCACGGATGCATCCTGACCTCGTTGGACCGGTAGCCCTCACTATGCACAGATACCCACTCATCGCTTGGCTGGTGCTCGGATTTCTTCTGCCCATCACTGCGATCGGAGGCGAAATGCGTGAGTACCGGATCGTGTTCATCCGGACGGGTCCCGCGGAGGACGTCCCCGCAGAGACACAGCAAGAAGCGTTCCAGGGGCATTTCACGAACATGACGCGGATGGCAGAGGAGGGGGATCTGCTGATCGCTGGGCCGTACATGCCTCCGAATCCGGATCCGATGCATCGGGGGTTGTGGATTTTCAACACGGACTCGGACGAGAAAGCCCTCGAGCTTGCTGCGACGGATCCTCCCGGGAAGCTCGGGATCTTCGTGTTCGAGAGTGTGCCGCTCGTGACGGATGAGGCGCTGGACCAGTGCGCTCGTCTGGAGAAGGAGGCGGAGGCCCTGCGCCTCGCGGATCCGGATATCCCGGATGAATGGGTCGGACAGTCGTACCGGATCGCAACGATTGCGAGCGATCGGGACGATGCGCCGGAGCGAATCGATGGCGTGGTCATCCTCGCGAAGCTCCGAGGGGTAGAGGACAACCCCGAAACGGACGGGCTGGACCATCACTTCGTGGTCCTCGATGCGCAGGATGACGAAACCGCGCGAGACATCCTTTCTAACGCCGGATGCAACGCCGACCAATGGACTCTCCACGGATGGTACTCAACCCCGACCCTGACGCAGCTCCCCGAGCTCCGGGACTGATCACCCGAGCATGGGCTTGAGATACTGTCCGGTATACGAGTCCTTCACCTTCGCGATGTCTTCCGGGGTCCCGGCGGCCAGCAGTTGCCCGCCCTTGTCGCCGCCCTCGGGGCCGAGGTCGATGACCCAGTCGGCGCACTTGATGACATCGAGGTTGTGCTCGATGATCACGAGGGTGTTCCCCGCATCAGCGAGTCGTGCGAGGACATCGAGGAGCTTGCGGATGTCTTCGAAGTGGAGCCCTGTGGTGGGTTCGTCGAGGACGTAGAGGGTGTGATCGCTCGACGGGGTCCCGTCGTACCTCGTTCCCTTCCCGAGCTCCGTTGCGAGCTTCACGCGCTGGGCTTCACCTCCGGACAGGGTGGTGCTTGGCTGACCGAGCGTGAGGTACCCGAGCCCGACATCGCGCAAACACTCGACGAAGCGGAGAATCTTCGGGTGGTTCTCGAAGAACGCGCATGCGTCCTCGATCGTCAGGTCGAGCACATCCGCGATGGTCTTGCCCTTATAACGGACCTCGAGTGTTTCCCGGTTGTATCGCTTCCCGTTGCAGACTTCACACTCGACGAAGACGTCGGGGAGGAAGTGCATCTCGATTTTCTTGAGCCCTTGCCCGGCGCAGGCTTCGCAGCGCCCGCCGCCGTTCTTTGAAGCGACGTTGAAGGAGAATCGACCGGGCTTGTACCCTCGGATCTTGGCTTCTTTGGTGGCGGTGAACACCTTGCGGATCTCGTCGAAGACCCCGGTGTAGGTCGCCGGGTTCGATCTCGGGGTGCGCCCGATCGGGGACTGGTCGACCTCGATGACCCGATCGATCTGGTTGAGCCCGTTGACGCGCGAGTGCGCCCCCGGGAGATCGCGCGACCCGTGAAGGTGCTTCTTCACGCTCTTGAGCATGATCTCGTTCACGAGGGTCGATTTGCCCGACCCCGAGACCCCGGTCACGAGCACGATCCCATTGAGGGGGAACGCGACATCGATGGTCTTGAGGTTGTTCTCCCGTGCGCCCTTGATCGTGATGGCTTTCTTCTCGGAGACCTTCCGACGCTGGTCGGGGACGTCGATCGACTTGCGCCCGGAGAGGTAGTCTCCTGTGAGCGAGCCCTCGGTGGCGCAGATGTCGTCGATGGAGCCCTGCGCCACGACGCGCCCGCCGTGAACACCCGGGCCGGGACCGATATCGAGCACGTGGTCGGCCGCCCGGATCGTGTCCTCGTCGTGCTCGACCACGAGGACCGTGTTCCCGATGTCCGTCAGGTGACGGAGGGTCCGGATCAAACGATCGTTGTCGCGCTGATGGAGCCCGATGGTGGGTTCGTCGAGCACGTAGCACGCGCCCACGAGCCCGGACCCGACCTGGGTCGCGAGACGGATCCGCTGCGCCTCACCACCGGAGAGGGTCGCTGTTCGACGATCGAGCGACAGGTACTCGAGCCCGACGGACCCGAGGAACTTGAGTCGGTTCCCGATCTCGCGCACGATCGCTTCCGCGATGTGCATCTGTTCTTTCGAGAGTTTCAGGCTCTCGATATACGCAAGCGCATCGTTGATGTTGAGGCGCGAGAGCTCCGCGATGTTCAGGATCGTCCCGTCATCCCGAGGCCTCCCGATGACGGACCCGGAACGAGATTTCTCGACATCCGCGTTGTGCGAGCTCTCGATCGTGACATGGAGCGACGAAATCGAGAGACGATCACCGTTGCATTCCGGGCACGTGATCTCGCGCTGGAACTGAAGTAGATGATCCTTGACCCAGCTCGACTCGGTCTTGTGGAACCACGAGTGGAGCATGGGGAGCACACCCTCCCACTTAACACCCCACTCCTCCTGATCCTGCTTCGTCGTCCCGTGGAGGAGGAACCGATACACATCCTCGTCGAGCGTATCGATTCTCGTCGTCGGCGAGATCCCCAGCGCCCGGCACAGACGGCGCACATAGCGCGGATAGATCATCCCCCCCGGTCCGTTCTTCTTCCATGGCGCGATCGCGCTGAGCATCCCGAGCCCGTGGTCGGGGATCACAAGCTCCTCATCGAACTCGAGCATCACCCCGAGCCCGTGACAGGTCGGACATGCACCGAACGGGGAGTTGAACGAGAACACCCGAGGCGACAGCTCGCTCAGCGCGATCTCCGGATGGTCCGGATCCGCGAAATGCTCGCTGAACGCGTGGTCCGTCCACTTCTCCTGATCCTCGGGATCATTCACACTCGCGATGATCGATCCCTCAGCCAACCGGAGCGCTGCTTCGACACTCTCGACCAAACGCTGGCGCGCGTCCTCACGGATCACGACCCGATCCACAACAGCCTCGATGTCGTGCTTCTTGTAGCGATGGAGATTGAGCGGATTGTCCCCGGCTTCTTTCAGCGCATCACGCAGGTCGATGATGTCTCCGTTCACCCGAGCCCGGTTCCACCCCTGGGACTGGAACTCCTCGAGGGTCTCCTTGTGGTGACCCTTTTTCGCGCGGACGACGGGCGCAAGGATCATGAGCCTGGTGTTCTCACCCATGGACATCAGGTGATCGACGATCTGGGTCGCGCTGGACGACTCGATGGGCCGTCCCGAACGGGCTATGACCGAGCCGTCCTTCTTGGTCTTGGTGGGAGCCCACGATCGGGGGGTGCCGCAACGCGCGTAGAGGAGACGGAGGTAGTCATAGATCTCGGTCGTCGTCGCAACAGTCGAGCGGGGGTTGTGGCTCGCGCTCCGCTGCTCAATCGCGATCGTCGGCGGGATTCCCTCGATCTCCTCGATGTCGGGTTTCTTGAGCTGATCGAGGAACTGACGCGCGTACGCGCTCAGGGACTCCATGTACTTGCGCTGACCCTCAGCGAAGATCGTGTCGAAAGCAAGCGACGATTTCCCCGACCCCGACAACCCCGTGATGATCACGAGCTTGTCGCGCGGGATGTCCACATCCACGCTTTTGAGGTTGTGCTCTTTCGCGCCCCGGATCCGGATGCAGTGATTCGGATCGATGACGCTCGCGCCCAGCTTCGCCGGAGCACTCGGTTTGGTGCTCTTGGCATTGGAGGCTCGTTTCTTCGTTGCTTTTTTCTTGGTCGTGGTCGGGCTCAAGGCGCGGGGTCTCTCGTGCTCTCCCCCACCTGTTCCTGCGTGGGCTGTGATGTCCGCTGCTCCTGCGCTTCGAGCGCTTGCCGCTTCTTCATGGTAAAGAACCCGAGAAGGACAAACCCGATCGCGACCCCGACGAGATAAACCCCCAGTTTCTCACGGAACTGGGTCGGGGATTGCCCCCCGGGAGCACGGAACTGCGATGGATTCGTAGACATCCGTGGATCGTATGCGCACAAGGACCCCGCCGCGCACACGACGGGGCCCTCACCCGGATCCACGATATCTTCTATCCCTCGGAGTGTGGATGTGAGCCGAGGGACGACCCGGATCAGGGACAGCCCTGCATGAGGGCGTTCAAGAACAGTTGGAGATCAAAGAAATCCGCGACATGATCGCTGTTGAGATCCGCGTCACAGAAGACATGCTCCACGAATGCTTTCGCTTGATCCCCCCCGATGTCGTAGACAGGGCCGTACGTCCCGCGATGATCATCGAAATTGCTGACGTGCCACACATCGGTACGGGGATAGGGACGAGAATCGTGGACAGCGCCCCCACGGCTGTCCGCCGCGTTCTGGATGGCGTTCCGGATCGCTTCCACATCTTCCGGCTCCCGATTGATGTCCTGAAGATCCTCAAGGAGATCATGGTTGAAATCGATCAGGGTAAAGAGCGTATCGAACTCGTTGTACTTCGATTCGAGCTGCTGAACCATCCATTGGAGCTTGGAGGAATAGACCGCTTGCGCGGCCGGGCTCCCCGTGTCCCCCTCCCCTTGCCACCAGAAGAAGCCGCGGATAGTGACCGTATCGCCATCGGATTCGAGATCAGCGATCAGCTCCTGGAGCGCGGAGGATCCATCTTCTGCCCAGAGATCTTCCGTGAAGTTCGTTCCGTAGATGAACCCCTCCGGCCCATCATCGACCCAGCGATTCAACCAGTTCCCGCTCCGGGTCGCGCTAAAGACGATCGGATTTTCATATCGACCTGTCGCGCGGAGACCCGCATCGATCCCCAGCGCATACTGGAGTCTCGCGTTCGATTGCCCTGTCACGATGAACAGATCGATCTCATCCGCCGACGCTTGGTGTGCACAAAGAGATATGAACACGACGGCCGCCAGACGGCGGACCCATACGATTGAGTTGAGCATTGTGAAGCCCTCGGTAATATGCGCAGTTCACAAATGACGACAAGACGGGTCGGTGTGAATGAAGCGCTCAGGATCTGCGCAGCCACCCGCTGCGCTCCTCAACCCTACACGAAGACGACCATGACACCAAACATATTTCTACAATTACTGAGTGGAAGGGGAAGATCGGTCACCAAGACGCAAAACTATGTCACTCTCGCCCAGATGGGCGGCGCGTGCGCCCACGCCCGCGCGTTCCAGGGGACCCCGCTGCCTTAGACCTGGGTTTCACGATCGCCTCAAGTTTTGAGCGCAAAACCATCAAAGGCTCTTCATCTCCGAGTTCTCGGTGCTCCTGGATGAGCTCGCGGACATGGATCATCTGATCGCGCATCGCCGCTGCTCGTTCGAACTGCATCTCCTGCGCGGCTTCGAGCATGTCCGATTCGAGCACTTTCAGCAGTTCCTTAGCATCCACTTCGGGCTCTGCTTCTTGCGCGGCGGCCTTCGCGCTCCGTCTCGCTTCGAGCTCCTTGTCGATCCCCGTCCGGATTGCTTTGACGACGGTCGTCGGGGTGATCCCGTGCGCCTCGTTGTACGCGATCTGCTTTGACCGTCTCCGCTCGGTTTCGTCCATCGCGTCGGACATGGCTTTGGTGATCCGATCCGCATAGAGCACGACCCGCGCATCGGCGTTTCTCGCGGCGCGCCCGATCTGCTGGATCAGCGAGGTCGCGCTTCGGAGGAATCCCTCCTTATCCGCATCGAGGATGCACACGAGCTTCACCTCGGGGAGGTCGAGCCCTTCCCGGAGCAGATTCACGCCGATGAGCACATCGAACTCTCCAGCGCGAAGGTCCGTCAGGATCTGGACCCGATCCAGCGTCTCGATGTCCGAGTGGAGGTATCGCACCCGGAGCCCCTGGTCCCCGAAGTACTTGGTCAGGTCCTCGCACAGTCGCTTCGTGAGCGCGGTGACAAGCACGCGCCCCCCCGACTGGATCGTCGTTTCGCACTGCTTGAGGAGATCCGGGACCTGACCCGTGGCCGGGCGCACCTCGACGGCCGGATCGACCAGACCCGTCGGACGGATAACCTGCTCGACGACCTCACCCCCGGTCGCTTCGAGTTCGTACGGCCCGGGGGTCGCGCTGACGAACAGGATCTGGGGGACCATCGCTTCGAACTCTTCGAACTTCAGAGGTCGGTTGTCCAGACACGACGGAAGACGGAACCCGTGCTCTACGAGGGTTTCCTTCCGACGGCGGTCGCCGTTGTACATCGCTCGGATCTGGGGGAGAGTCACGTGGGATTCGTCGATGATGAGGAGCCAATCCTTGAGGTTGGTCCGTTCGACCCCGAATCGGCGCGCGTCTTCTTCGTGATCGCGCCCATCGTCGATGTCGGCCGCGTCTCGGTTCCCGCCGGAGCCCGGCGCGTAGTCGAAGTAGTCGAGGAGGGTGAACGGGCGCTCCCCGGGTTGGCGGCCGTCCATATAGCGGGAGTAGTTCTCGACCCCTTGGCAGTACCCGACTTCCTCGATCATCTCCAGGTCGTACTTCGTCCGTGCGAGGAGGCGCTGGGCTTCGAGGAGTTTGCCCTCGTGGCGCAGCTCCATGACCCGCTTGTCCATGTCCGTGCGGATGTGCTCGAGGACGGCTTGCATCCGGTCTTCGGGCATCACATAGTGGACGGCCGGGAAGAGGAAGAACTGAGTCTCCTGCGCGAGGAGCTCCCCCGTGGTCGGGTTGATGAGCTCGATCCGGTCGATCTCGTCCCCGAAGAGTTCGATCCGGACGGCGAAATGCTCGTAGGCCGGCCAGACCTCGATCGCATCCCCCCGGGCTCGGTAGGACCCGCGCTTGAAATCGATCTCCGCGCGTTCGTACTGCATCGAGCTCAGCGCGAGGAAGAGGTCCCTCCGGGGGATCTCCGCGCCCCGGGTGATCGTGTAGACCTTTTCCGAGTACGCGCTCGGGGATCCGAGCCCGAAGATGCACGACACCGACGCAACGACCACACAGTCCCGGCGCTGGAGCAGGTTGCTCGTCGCGGCGAGGCGCAGCTGGTCGAGTTCGTCGTTGCGCGACGAATCCTTCTCAATGTAGATGTCCCGGCCGGGGATGTAGGCTTCGGGCTGGTAGTAGTCGTAGTACGAGACGAAGTAGTTCACGGAGTTGTGGGGGAAGAACGAACGGAACTCCTCGAAGAGCTGCGCCGCGAGGGTCTTGTTGTGCGAGAGCACAAGGGTGGGCTTGCCTGTCTTCGCGATGATGTTCGCCATCGTGTAGGTCTTGCCCGTCCCCGTCGCGCCGAGGAGCACCGTGCGCGGGGTCCCGGCGCTGATCGCACTCGAGAGCGCATCGATCGCGCCGGGCTGGTCCCCCGAGGGGGTGTACTCAGCGACGACTTCGAAGGGCTTGTTTGCAGCGGCGGGCATCGGGGATCGTAGGACTCCGGAGTCGCCGCTCCCCACCACCGATCAGGGCTGAACGGGGTTCTCTTTCACCCAGAGATCCTCGAGGATCTCTTGGGGGATCGCGCCGGCGGAGTTCCCAAGAGAACTCCGAGCACTGGAGTATTTCTCCCAGACTTCGTCAGCATATTTCCGATCGATGATGAAGTGCCGCATCCCTGATGCTTTGGCACGCTCAGCGAGATCCGCCGACTTCCGGAGACCCTCGAGGATGTGATCGCAGTTCTGGAGCGCGTTCGCGCAGCGCTGCTTCCAGAGTTCGATCGATCGGCCATCGGGCATCAGGATGAACCCACGGAGTCTCGAGTCACGGTTGCGCGACGTCGTGCTCCCCCCTCGTTTCCTGTACTCAACGAGTTCGTACCCGTAATCGGTGTACGCTCTCGGATCGTTCCTTTCAAAGCTTGCGATCAGCCCGTCGATGATCTCCGATGTCTCGTCCCATTCCTTCTGGATCGAGACCCGCTCCTCAGCGGACTTCGCCATCGTCGATTCCGCGATGCGCCGGACCTCAACCCACTGCTCCGATCCGATCACCTTCCCAAGATCATCGGGATCACCCTCGAAAGCGTCGGCGAGTTTGAGATCGATCAATGACTCCGCCGTGATGCTCAGCACGCTCGATGATGTATCGAGACTCCGCGAAACGCCCGAGCTCGGTCGAGAATCCACGATCGTGCCGTCCACGACCCAGAGCGCGGTTGATTTGTCGACGAACGCTCGGAAGAAGGAACCGGATCGGTTGTTCAGGAGAGCGATCTCAGCCATCCGATCAGCCCACTGATCGTGGTGCTCCATATCGAATCGCTTCGCACGTTCCTTGATATCCCGTGGGTAGTCCACCGGGCCTCCGATGGATACCCCGGGACGGATCCAGATCCGATCTGCACCAGCGAGGTACGCGCAAGCCGCCCCACCCACATCTCCCGTGACGATCGTGTGAAACTCGAACGTCTTGTCGTACTGCTCGAAGAGATCGAGAGTCTCGAGCGCGTCGTAGACGTATCCCCCATTGGCGTCGAGGAGAAAGACGATGTGTGTCGCTTTCTTTCGCGCGGAGCGCTCGAGCGCGTCCTTCAGCCCGAACGAGTTGCTCTCGATCCCCATCCGGCCGCTGATCGGGATGACGACATACGAATCCTTGTTCCTGGGGTCACGGACCCGTTCGCGTTTCCGCTCCATAGGGACCGGCTCGGGAACCGGGTCCGGATCGACCTCAGGCTCTGGCTCGTCCTCGGGCTCAATGGTTCGATCGGGCTGAGTCTCCTCAATCGGTTTGTATTCGATCCGATCCACCTCTCGGATCGAGATCCGTTTCTTGGTCGTGATCGATCCGATTTTGATCTCGACGATGACCTCACGCGCGTTCTGATCGATCACGACCCCTTCGACCGTTGAGCCGTCGCGCAGATGGACGATGTCCCCGAATGATCGATCCGCAAAGATCGAAAGGAGCACAACAAGAACGAGGATTGAAGTGGTGCGTGAGAATCTCATGTGCGGATCATACCAAAGCGATCCCACGAGTTGTATCCGATTCTGACTAACGATCGACCCCAACCCACGCTACCCTCACACATGAGCACCACACAGACCTCCGGACCTATCGCGAACCGACTCCAACGGATCAAGGACGGCCAAGACCCCCAGATGATCGCCCAGCTCCGATCCGGGTACGTCATCCTCGGGAAGTATCAGCCAGACCCGATCGTTGGCGCGTGCATGCTCATCCCCGACCCCGTTGTCCCAGCACTGAACGATATCGACCACGACACACGCGCCGCTTTCCTGACGGATTTCGCGCTCGTCGGGGATGCGATCCTGAACGTCACCAAGTGCGAACGAATCAACTACCTCATCCTCTGCAATCAGGTCCCAGAGCTCCACGCGCACGCGATCCCGCGCTTCGCGAGCGAGGATCCGGAGAAACGACTCCAGGGACCGTTCGAGGCCTACGACTTCGGGTCTTCTCGTGTTGCGGATGCGGAGGGTCAGGATCGGGAGCTTTTCGAAGCGCTCCGGGACGAGATCACCCGATTGACGGCGTGAACATCCGCTCGAACCCGGGGACCAACCGTCTCAGGGTCGAGACATCGAATCGCTTCGGGAGCTTGTCGTGACCGAGGAACTCGGCGGCGACCTGCGCCGCACGGCGCGCGACGTCGCTGGGCTGATGGGCTCCGCCGCAGATCGCGTCGTGATCGACCCAGGAGAGATGGACCTCGTGCGAGGTTTCTCCTGCACCTTTCCAGAGGATCCCGATCTGGTAGACCCATCCGTGGGCGCCGTCCGACTCGGACTCGATCGTGACCTCGAGCGGCTGCACAGATGCAGATGACGGGTTGATCGACGTTTCACGTCCCATACCCCATTGTTCGGCTCGATCGGGCTCCGAATGCAATCTAGGACGCTGCGCATGAAAAAACGCCCGCGGCGAGCGCGGGCGTGAGGGGAATCAAGCGTTTGCTGGAGTTCAGCTGCGGCGACGACGGCTCATCACGAGCCCGCCCATCCCGAGGAGCGCGAACGCACCGGGAGCGGGGACCGTGGTCGTGAAGTTCGCACCGTCGAACCAGCCCTGGGTGCCGCCCCACGAGGTGAGCGCCATCTCCGAGTCGTAGCTCGCGTTCAGGTTGGTCACGGGGTGCATCCAGAGACCGAGGAGCTCAGCGAACTGGACACCCGTCCACTCGCTCGGGCCATCCGGGCCGGGGTTCGCCGGGATGTGGTTGTTGATGATGGTCGCGTCGAGTTCGAGGGTCATCGTGCGCGTGCCGTTCATCATGTCATCGACCACGCTCGCTTGCATGATCGACGCGTGGTTGGTCACGCCGTCGGAAGCGAGGATCATGTCCGGCGCTTGGGTCCCGGCGGCGGGGGAACCGTCGGCGTAGGAGTTCTGCGAGTTGACCCCGTTGTAGGCGTAAACCGTCACGATCGGCGCGCCGTTGGACGCGTCGAAGTAGATCAAGCCGAGCTCACCCGCGTGCCCCTTGGGGTTCGGGCCGTCGTTGATCGCGAGGGTGTACCCGTCCGTGATCTGATCCGCGAAGGTCACGGACCACAGGAAACGCTCAGACGCGTCGTTGTATTCGGCGTGGATGGACTGGAACTCACCGGCGGCCATGTTGAGACCGGACGTGCCGTTGACGGCGGCGGACCAGTCCCACGAGTAAACATCCGCGCTGGCGACCGACGAAATCATCGCGGCGCCCATGAGGGCGGTGATCGTCATCTTCATACTGGATTCCTCTCTGGCGCCAAGATCAGCCGGTTCTCAGTCGGCAGACCCTCTCTCAGGCGCTTCTCTCTTGCTTCCCTTTGGAGCGGGCAACACACACCGCTCGAGAGCAAGAATAAGGGGAAACCGCCCACAATCAAGCCCCAAGCCCTTATCCAGCAACGACTTCACGATGTCTGCGCGACCGAACGTCCGGTAACGACACAACCCGGGTCAATGAAAAGCCCGATCACACGGATCGGGCTTCGGAAGGGCGTTTTCGGATGTGGATACTGGACGGATCAGATCTCGCCGAGCAGGTCCGCAACCTCGTCATCGACGGGGTTGTTCGAACGATCGTCCTTGGGACCCCGGGACTTCTTCTTGTCCTTCTTGGAGTCTCCATCGTGATCGTCGTCGTCGTGATCATCCGCCTCATCGAGCGCGTTCTGGGCGGCGACTTCTGCTTCGAGCTTCGCGAGATCTTCCTCTTCCTGGGCTTTGCCCTCGGCGAGGAGCTTGGCCTTGATCGAATCGATCTTCGCTTTGTCCGGGCTCAGGAGGATCGTGATCGCGCGACCCATCGTGCGCGGCGCCATGTCGATCTTTGCGACATCGCTTAGGTCCTGACAGATCTTGAAGAGGCGTTCTTCGCCGAGCTGCTTATGCATCATCTCACGGCCGCGGAAGCGCTGGGTGATCTGCACCTTGTGCCCGGCCATGAGGAACCGGCGCGCTTGGTCGACACGGATCTGCACATCGTGGGGGTCGATTTTGACCGAGCGTCCGAGACGGATTTCCTTGAGTTCGTGCTGCGCTGATTTGGACTTGGATTCTCGCTTCGAGAGCTCGTAGCGATGCTTCCCGTAGTCCATGATCTTGCATACAGGAGGACGTGAGTCCGGGACGACCTCGACGAGATCGAGCCCCGCTTCCTGCGCCATGCGCAGCGCGTCGTGTGTTTCGACGACCCCGTGCTGGGTGCCGTCGGGTCCGATCAAACGGATCGGGGAAAGCCGGATCATGTGATTGACGCGCGTGCGTTGGACGGCGTGATTCTGACGAAGGAAAGCGCGTGAGCGGGCGATACCAGGTCTCCATTGCGGGCTCCGGGGGCGTTCCCCTCGGACCCTGAGTTGAAAATACACCCTTCCAGTGGGTGCACACTATTGAATCAGCACCGCTCAACGAAAGCAAGCGCTTGGGAGATTCATCGACCGGATTCATCGCCGATTCGAGCCAGAATCGGGGATGAATCTCGGACTTCGATGGCAATCCCGGATCCGGGGCGCATTCTTGAACAGGAGCGACCGGGCTCGGTTTGTCGGTGCGCTCGCCCACATGAACCAAGCTCAAGGGGACTGATGATGGATTTCAATCGCTTGATCGCCGGGACCGTGCTGACCGGGGCGGCTTCCTTCGCACAAGGCGGGCTTGCCTACACCTTCGATTCCGATGACCAGGGCTGGACGTCGATCAACGACACCAGCTTCATTGGGTATGACGGCTCGATCGGCCAGCCGAGCGGGGCGCTTCGCGGGGTGGATCGTGCGAGCGGTGCGATCTGGTTCTTCGCGGCTCCTCAGATCGACCTCGGGGACCTCTCCGGGTTGTACGGCAACTCGATCTCGTACGACATCCTGGGGATCTCGGGCAACCAAACCTCGATCTCAGCTCGGGCGGACATCATGCTCTCGGGCGGAGGGCTCACGATCGGGATCAACATCTCGACCCAACCCGTTCTCGGGCAATGGACCACGTGGAGCGCGATGGTCAATGATGAAAGCGGTTGGGAGTATGTCAGCTCGACCAGCGACGGGACACTGAACGGGAATCTCGTCTCGGATTCGGACATCATGACTGTTCTCAGCGATCTCGACGGGCTGTTCATCCGAGGCGAATACACGAACGGGAACGACTCCGCGGCGCTCGACAACGTGTCCTTCGTCCCCGCGCCGGGTTCGTTGGGGCTCATGCTTCTCGCCGGCTTGGTTTCGACGAATCGCCGTCGCTGATCACGCGATCCCGAGCAGGATGTTGATCAGCAGCGAGATCAGCAGCAACGCGACCACGATCACGAACGGGGGCCAGAGCATCCGGTCCATGAACGGGCTGGGCTTCTTGGCGCTGTCCTCACGGATCCCGGCGGCCTCCGCTTGGGCTTCTGCTTCGACGAGCGCAGAGAGGTCGGCCTCGGGGAGGACGTCCTTGTGCGCGATCGGGGGGAGTTCGCCGCTCCGGACGGCCTTGAGATCCACGAGCAGATCGGTGCAGGAGTGGTAGCGCTCTTTGACGCGCTTGGCCATCATCATCTCGATGACCTCGCTGATCCCGGCGCTGAGCTTGGGGTTCACGTGGTCCGGGGGGACGAGCTCCGTCTTCAGGTGCTTGTGCATCACGGCGCTGGGCGACTTCCCCTCGAAGGGGACCGCGCCCGTGACCATGTGGTAGAGGGTGGCGCCGAGGGAGTAGATATCCGCCGGGGGGCCGATGTCTTTCTCCCCACGGATCTGCTCGGGAGAGATGTAGTACGGGGTCCCGAAGGCGCGACCCGCTTCCGCTTCGGCCGCTTCCTTGTCCGAGATCGCTCGAGCGAGCCCCATGTCGGCGAGCTTCACGACACCTTCTTTGGTGATCATGATGTTCTTGGGCTTGACGTCCCGGTGGATGAGCCCACGCTGGTGCGCGTGCTCGAGCGCCTCAGCGACCTGGATGATGATGTCGATCGCGCCCTTCTCGTCGAACCGTTTGTGGGCGCTGATGTCGTCGTGGACCGTGCGTCCCTCGACGTACTCCATGACGAAGAAGTAGATGTCCCCCTCGTTCCCGACATCGAAGGCCTGGACGATATTGGGGTGGTTGAGCTGCGCGGCCGCTCGACCCTCCGCGAAGAACCGCTCGATGAACTGCGGGTTCTGGGAGTACTTCTCGGGGAGCTTCTTGAGCGCGACGAGACGGTCGAGCGAGATCTGCTTGGCTTTGTACACGGTCGCCATCGCGCCCGCGCCGAGCTTCCCGAGGATTTTGTACCCCGTGATCTTGTTCCCGGATCGCTCCGCTTCGATGACTTCACGGAGACGCGCGAGCTGACGCTTGGTGACGAACTCACGATCGACGAGCACGTGCGCGAGGGACTTGTTTGAATCCTCCTCCAGCTCCCGTGCGAGGGTCAGCGCGTGCTTCACTTCCTCGGCGGTCGCGAGCCCTTGGTCGATGACCAAGCGCCCGATCAGGGTGTCGAGGTTGGTTCCCGATTTGCTCGCCGCCATGATCGATTTCTCGGACTCCGCGATGCTCGTCGCTTCGCTCAGTCTGGAGGGGTCGATCGAAAGCGGGGCCGTGTCCTCCGGGGAGAGACCGGAGGAATCGATGTCGTGACCCTCCGATGGGGTCTGCTGCGCGAGGTCGTCGTGCTTGTGCTCTGGGTCGGTCGTCATGAGTCCGCGTTCACTCTGGCGCATCGGTTCGTTCCCGATCCGCTCGCGCGATCGGGGCTCCATCATACCGAGATGGCCGCCGTCCGGGCGCTCGTCCCGGATCGTCGGCTCGATCGGTCGCCATCTCCTGCAAACCCGGCTGAGTCCCCGATGATCCACGGGCTCCGGCATCACGAGCGACACGCTCGGACCCAACCCGATACGCGGGTTGTCCCGAACGGATCGACCCGCTCAGAGCTTTCTCACCCGTTCCGAGCTCAATAGCACCCGATCACGCCGGTCCGATAGACCGGAACCCCCACTCCTTCTCCTCGGATGCGCAAAATCGGCCAGACCCAGCCGTCCTGCGTGCCGGATCAGATCACGGACAGGACTGCGCGTCGTTGAGGAAGCTGCTCAGATCGAAGAAGTCGAACATCGTGTCCCCGTTGTAATCGGGACGGGTGCTGAGGAGGAAGGAGAGATCGAAGAAATCCACGAAGGTGTCGCCGTTCAGATCCGCCGCGCAGCTCGTGGTCTCGGGGACCCACGCATCGACGAATGACCCGAGCACGTTGTCCCCGTCGAAGACCACTTGCCCGAGAACAGGAGGCGCGTTCGTCACGAAGGAGAACGTGTGCATGGTCCCCCATCGGATCGTGTTCCGGAGCGCGGGGTTCGCGACCTCGACGGGGGTCCAGGTGATCTTGGCATTGGCAGCACTGAACGCCCATGAAGAATCGTCGATGTTCTCATCGATCGTCGAGTGATGATCGACGGCGCTGAAGAACACCTCGCTCGGAGCCGTCGAAAGCGGAACCCAAAACTCATCGAGCCCGTTGCTCAGGTTCTGGTTGTAGACGTTGTAGTCGTAGCGGTAGGTCCCGTCCCCGAGATCATGCGCCCGGGACCCGACCAGGACCACACCCTGATTGACGATGACCCGCTCGGAGATCAGCACCCCCGGGTCTATCGCTTTCCACGCATTGATCGCCGCGGATTCCCGGATCGTATCCCCGACAGGGATCGCGTTGAAGCTCGTGGGGTTGATCGTGGTTTCGCGCCAGGAGACGTTGTTGTTCTGGTTCCCGGCGTTGGCGTCATCGTTCGCGACCACGATCGACTCGAAGAAGAACCGCGAATCGGGCACGGACAGCGCGGACTCACGCGCTTGGAGCCGCTTGAAGATCGCGTTCCCGTTCTGATTGATCCCTGTGAACGGATAGGAGAACGCGCTGTAATACGCATCGACCTCGGAACGCGGACCCAGGTCCCCCTGCGCGCCCATGAGCCCGGCGCTCGTGACGGTCGAACACCCGATCCCGAGCTGCTGGAAGTTTCCGCTCGGGGTGCATTCGCCGCACACGTTCCCCGGGAGCGCGGCGAACTGGTGCTCGACATGCGAGATCCCGATCATGGTGAAGCGCATGGTCGAGGGGTCGTAGCTGTACATCCCCATCGAGAGCACAGGATGCTCAGCGGTTCCGTCCACCACGGAAGCGGGTGTGTCCCCGATGTTGCAGTATGTGACCCCAAAGGAGTAGCCGTGGATGTCCCCGACCTGACCCCAGTGGTTCGCTCCGTCGATGGAGCCGACGATCAGGTCCGGCGCTCCGTGCGCGAGGGCTGAACCGAACACGACAAGCGTGAGGGGAAGAACTCGGATGGGGCGCATGGGCGATCTCCTGGTGTCGAGAGGGGGATTGCCCTCACCGTACCAGAACGGAGACTCCATGTCACCCCTCCGAATGCGGGTTTCTGGGCTCGATCAGGGGCACCCCACGCTCAGGTCCTGGAGGAACGTGCTGATGTCGAAGAAGTCGAAGGCGGTATCGCCGTTGTAATCGAGCTGACCCATGAGCAACGCGGAGATGTCGAAGAAGTCCGCGACGGTGTCGCCGTTGAGATCCGCGGGGCAGGTGTCCGTGGTACAGGACACGCCGAGCACGCGCACGTCATCGATGGCGGCTTCGACCACGGAGCCGTCCCCGAGGTCGCTCGCAACGAACTTGACACGGACGGCCGAGGACAGCGCGACGAAATCAGCGACGTTGAACCCCGTCTCGATCCATCCGCCGGATGTCCCGGCGCCGCTCGGACCAACGGTTTCGACGAGCACGTAGTCGGCGCCGTCGTTGTCCGACACGAACACCTCGAACACATCCGCGTTGGGCGCGGCGCCGGTGCTGTTGGAGTACCAACGCGCGTACGAGATCGTCGCGGACTCGGTGTTGCTCAGATCGATCTGGTTGCTCACGAGCGAGGTCGTGCCTCCGTCGATGTCGTTCTCACCCAGCGTGCCGCCGCTGGTTCCCTGGCCCGTCACCCACGCGATGACGCCGCTGGGGGTGTTGTCGTCCTCGGGCTGGGCGGCGGTTCCGTTCGGGTTCACACGGACCCAGATCCCGGTCGTCGCGTTATCGCCCGGCGCACCGGCCGTGAACCCGACGGGGGTCTCGAAGTCGTACAGATCATCCAGATCCACGACATCCGCGGCGAGCGCGCTGTACGTGCCCGACGCGGGCGAGTTCACTGTCGTTCCGGACTGGAGATCGAACGAGATGAAGTACTCGATGTTCGAGGGACACTCCGCAGGCGCCGGGAAGGTTGCGAGGAAGGTGTCCGCACGCTCCGCGGCGAGTTCGAACTGCTGGAACCCCGAACCCGTATCGACATGGAACGTCCCGCTCCCCGGGACAATGGGATCTTCAAGGGAAGGAATGATCTGCACGCGGAGGGTGTCGCCTCCGGAGGAGGAGATCAGATCGGGCAACCCCTCGGGGTACATGATCTCGAGCCCGGTGACGAACTCGCCCCCGGCGCTTTCGATCGCGTCGCGGAACACCGCGGTCCCCGTCCACCACGAGATATCGCCGTAGACGCTGGTGCTCGTCGTCCCACCCGAGAGCACACCCGCGATGACCCATTGACCCCCGAACTGAACCATGACGGGGCCGCCGCTGTCGCCGGGCGCTGTGGTCGCTTCGAACTCAAGGGGGGTCGAGCTGCTGCTCGGGATGGTGTTGGCGCCGCTTGTTCCGTTGTCGAAGTCGGTCGAGATGATGTTGGTGCCGCTCGAGTTCGCGGGGCTCCCGTAGACATCGATGATGTTCTCACCGCCCCAGCGCCGGCCGTCAGCGGAGAACCCGTGACCCGAGCTCCCCAGCCCGTTGTATCCGTAGCCCAGGGTCGCGGCGAGCATGCCCTCAAGATCATCCGTCTCGTCGATGAGACGCACGGGCTCAGCGATGTTGGACGGGACCGAGCCGTTGAGCGTGTGGATCGAAACATCCCCGCCGTCCAGGAGCGAACCACCCCCGTCGGGGAGACTCGACGACTGGACCGTGATGGTGAAGTCGGGGCTGTTGGAGTTGTCCCCGAACCGCACGAGGGTTCCGGAACCGATCCCGCAGTGACGGGCGCTCAGCACGACGTCCGGCGCGATCAGGGTCCCGGTGCATCCGCCCAGTTGAACGACGGCGTCGAAGGGGGCGGCGTAATCGCGCGAGCCCTGCGCACCGATCGTGTTGTTGATCACGATCCGGGGGAACACGCCGTCGGCCGTCTCGGGAGACCCCGATTCGTAGCGCTTGATATCGATCTGACGCTCGGACAGGACCCCACCCGTCTGCGCGTCGATGACCATCTCGAAGTGGGTCGGGCTCGCCGGGAGTCCGAGATCGTCGAGGGTCGTGGTGACCTCCCACGCGAGGACCGCTTCGTTGCCGCTCCGGAACCAGACCTGACGGGCTGTGGAGTCGATCGCGTTGGGGAGGAACGCTTCGGCCAAGACGATGGCCGCGCTCCCGGGAACTCGCACAGAGTCACGGATCAGGACCAGGTCCTTCGTGGAATCATCGAAGACCCGCGCGACGGATCCGTCGGGGTTCTCGATGACGTAGACCCGTGCGCCGTGGAGGGGGAGATTCCCGATGAACTTCTGGAACACCATCATGTCGGAGGGCGCGTGCTTCCCGGGCTCAACCAGTTCGAGACGGGTGTCGGGATGCTGGAGGTAGCTGGTGGACTCGGCGCTCGCGAGGTGCGCGCGGACACTCGCTTCATCCGCGAAGCTCAGCCCGCTGATGGACAGGGTGATCGCGACCGCGACGGTTGTCGGTTTGGTACTCATCGTTTTTGATCTCTCCAGCGTGTGTGCGCGAACGCGCTCATGATTCATGTGCGGCACACGATACCAGAAACCCGACCCCGAGCCAAGCGGAAACGGACGCCGCGAATCTTGACAGATCCCGAACGAGCGACGGCTCAGGGACACCCGGCGCCGAGGTCCTGGAGGAACGCGCTGATGTCGAAGAAGTCGAACTGGGTGTCCCCGTTGTAGTCCACGCTGTTCTGGAGGAGGAACGAGACGTCGAAGAAATCCGCTTGCCCGTCCCCGGTGAGGTCGGCCGGGCATGGGGGTGGGCCTTGGTATTCGTAGGGCCCGAGGTCCGCGACGCCTCCGACGATGCGCGGATTCCCCGCGAGGTCGATCGACCCGACATCGGAGTTGGTCCCCATGTCGATGCATGGTGAACCTGTGAGGAGCATGTAGTCGTTGTCGGCGTAGGTATTCGGGTCGTTGTCCGGGCCGTCGGGATCGACGAACATCGGGTCGTCGTCGATGATCATGCTGATGCCGGGCAATCCGCCCTCGACGAGGTTCACGCTGGCGTCAACATCAAAGTTCAAGGCACCAAAGAGCGCGCCGATGCCGTTGATCGTGAGTGAGACTTGATCGGTCCCGAGGATGATGTTGTTCTTCATCCGGAACGCTGCGAGAAACCCGTTGTTGTCGGAGTGGGAGTCGAGAAGCACAGAAGCCGCATTGTTGATGAAGAGGTTGTTTGTGATGTCGATCTCGTCATGGTACTGAACCGTGTAAACGCAACTGCCAAAAACACAGAACTCGAGCGCATTCGAGACAGTTGATTGATACTCGATCGCGGCACCCGACGCACCCGCGAAGAGCGAGTCGCGCACCGTGAAGTCGAGCATGCCGTTCCCTGTGGTCGTGATCGCGCTGCCCGGGCTCTGGATGAACCGTGACCGCTCGACGTACAACTGTGATCCGAGGGCGTCATTGTAAAAGCCTGTTTCATGAGAGATCGATGAGCCGACGAAGTTGCACGCATGGATCGAGAGATTCGATTGCGCCGCGACAATATCTGCGGCGCTGAGGTCGTAGATCGACACGACCGATGAACTGAGATTGATCGGGGTCTGGATGTTCACGAGACTGGGATCCGACGGATCGGCGGAGCGGAGCGTGAATGTCCGGCCGTTCGCAGAGAATCCCTGGTAGGACCCGGGCTGAACCTCGATGGTGTCGTTGGTGTTCACATGGTCAACGGCGAGTTGGAGACTTTCCCAGTAGGTGCCTTGACTGAGGTTGAGGATGTTCTCACACTCATCCGGGATGTCGTTCATGTTTTGATCCATGCTGAATCCGGAGGCGATGTCGCACTCGTCGGGGATGCCGTTCCCGTTGCAGTCCTGGCTGAATCCCGATGCGAGATCGCACTCATCGGGGATCCCGTTGGCGTTGCAGTCTTCGGAGAATCCGGATGTGATATCGCATTCATCGGGGATACCGTTCGCGTTGCAGTCCTGGGAGAACCCCGAATCGAGGTCGCACGAGTCCGGGATCCCGTTGCTGTTGCAGTCGGTCTCGAGGATGATGGGCGCGGTTGGCGCGACGACGGCGAGGCCGTTGGTCCCGACAAGATCGTCGGCGCCGGGGCTGGTCTCGAAGGGGTAATACGCGTGGAGCCCGGACGGGATCCCGGTCTGGTCGTACTGGACGAAGCGGTCCTGGTCGAGGAGCGCATCGGCGCGTGCGCCGTCCCAGATCCGGAGCTCGTCGATGATCCCGTCGAACCCCGCGCCCGACTGGAGCCCGCCGAGGACGAAGGGGCCGGGCGGACCAAAGTAATCACTCGATGGTGTGTCAAAGCCAACTTCGACACCGTCACGGAAGATCCAGCGGGAGTTGTTGACCGCGTCGTATCGGCAGACCCAGTGGTGCCACTGCCCGTCGGGTGGGAATGGGGCGAAGGTGTCGAGGTCGTTGCCCCAGAACGCGAAGGTGAAGCGTTGGTCCGCGCGGAACCCGATGACGAGCCCTTGGTTCGCGCTCTGATTGCCGTTGAAGAGCACAAACTGCTGCTCCCCGGTCGCGGAGTCTCGGTAGAGCCAGAACTCGATGGTGAAGGACCCGCCGCTGAGGGTGTAGTCGGTGGTTGCAATGGAGGCACGCGCGGCGCTGCCCGTCGACCCCTGGAGCACGAGCGCGGCTCCGCCGTCGGGGAAGAACGGCCCGAACTCGGCGACATCCGGGATCCCGTCGGAATCGCAGTCCTGCGCGAGCGTGGGCGGCGCGGCGTAGAGCATGAGCGAGAGGGCGGCCGACACAAGTTGTTTCATCCGAGCTCGGCTCATCCGAATCCTCCTCTCACTCCCGTCGGGTGTCGCTCACGCACCCCGCCCTGAACCCGCGTGGATCTATCGACGTCGCGATCCGTCCTATTGAAAACGAGATACGGGGCAGCTCCTCCCTTCTATCCGAAAGTTTTTCGGAAGGATGTGCTGCTCCTGGTTCTCGGACCCGGATCCCGCTCACCCGATCGTCTGGATCGCTGCTTGACCCGACCCCACCCCGAACTCCAAGACCCTTGACCCGCTCTATACTCCAGCTTCACACCCCAGGAACGCACGGACGCCCAACCTCCCATGCTGACGACCGAATCACGTCCTCGTACCCTCCGCTGGGTCCATGCCGGGCCGCTCCTGTATGGGGACTGGGGGACCTCGCGCCTCTATGTGCTCGGGCTCGCCTTCCTTTATACAGGGCACGCTTCGATCATCTACCTCGCGGCGATCGGGCTGCTCATGCTCGCGGTGTCGTGGGCGTACACCCACATCTGTCGGTGCTTCCCGGATGGGGGCGGGGTGTACACGGCCGCTCGACAGCTCTCCCCGACCCTCTCGGTGATCGGGTCCACGCTGCTGCTGTCCGGGTACATCATGACGGCGGCGATCTCGGTCATCGAAGCGTTCCACTACTTCCATGTCCCCCACCACTATGTGCTCCCGTGCGCGGTTGTGTCGATCATCCTCATCGGGGGTGTGAACTGGCTCGGCGCGAAGAGCGCTGGGAAGTTCGCGCTCATCATCGCGCTGGTCGCGCTGGGGGTTTCCGCGGCGATGTCGCTCATCGCGATCCCCCAGTTCGTGACGGGGATCGAGACGATCTCGTTCGACTACTTCCGTGAGAACTCCCCGAGCAGCGCGTGGGTGAACTTCACGAAGATCTGTCTCGCGCTCGCGGGGGTCGAAGCGGTCGCGAACATGACGGGCTTGATGAAACAGCCCGTGGAGAAGGAAGCGAAGAAAACCATCTGGCCCGTCTCGACGGAGGTGGTGGCGCTGAACCTGCTCTTCGGGCTCGCGCTGGCCGGGCTCGCGTTTACCGTCGCCGGGACCCCGATGAAGGAGATCCACACCCCGGACGAGCACCGTCTGGTCGAATCGCGCGAAGCGTTCGTGGAGTCCCTCCCCCCCGATCAGCGATCGGGGTGGGACACGTCGCTCCCGATCGAGCTGGAACCCGAGGAGATCGGGGTCCTCCAACCCATCGCGAAACAGTCGTACGACCACATGGTCGAGCACCAATCCCAGGTCGATCAGTACACCAACGCGGCGATGCGCGTCATCGCGGAATCGACGGCCTCGGACATGTTCGGGTCCACGTTCGGGCACCTGATGGGGAACATCGCCGGGATCACGTTCGGGCTCCTGCTGCTGAGCGCGACGAATACCGCGATCATGGCGATGGTCTCCGTGTTCTACGCGATGGCGCACGACAAGGAGCTCCCGAAGAAGTTCACGGCGCTGAACTACTCGGGTGTGCCCTGGTTCGGGCTCGTGGTGTCCGTCATCATCCCGATCGGGGTCATCCTCGTCGAGCAGAACGTGACGGTCCTCGCGTCGCTCTACGTGCTCGGGGTCACGGGCGCGATCACGGTCACGGTCCTGTCGAGCGCGATCAACAGGGAGCTCGAGCTCACCCTCCTCACGCGCGTGTTCTTCTGGCTCCTCGGGCTCTTCCTCCTGAGCATCACGGTCACGATCGCGATCACCCAGCCCGTCTCGACGGCGTTCTCCGGGACCCTCGTCGCGCTCGCGCTGGGTGTCCGGACGATCCGCTCCGTCGCGCCCAAGGACACGGGCGCGAAGATCGAAGCGCCCTCGATGGGGTGGCTCAACCTGCTCCAGTCCCTCCCGACGAAGGTCGATCCGGACAAGCCCAAGATCATGCTCGCGGCGCGTGGTCGGTACCAGAGCGAGTTCGCCGTCGATCTCGCGAAACGGCGCGGCGCGACCCTTATGGGTCTGTACGTGCGCGTGGTCCGGGTCATGGATCTCCAGCCCGGGATGGCGCCCCGGATCGAGACGGACGACACGGCGCTCGAGACCCTCGGGACGACGGCCATGCTCGCGAAGGAAGCGGGTGTCCCGTTCATCCCGATCTACGTGGTGAGCCAGGGGATCGCCGACGAGATCCTGGACTACACGACGACGTACATGTGCGACACCCTCATCATGGGGAAATCGCGGAGATCCTCGGTCGCGCGTCGTCTCGAAGGGGACGTCCTCTCGATGGTCGCCAAAGACCTCCCCGACGGGGTCATGCTCATGACCCGCGCGGCGGAGACCCCCCACGCGATGATGCCCCCCGGGATGGAAGATCGGGAAGCGAAGGATTGAGATCGGGTTGGTCCAGGATGACCGTTCGGATCAGCGCCGACGGCGGGTCCCGGCGAGCCCCATCAGCCCGAGCAGACCGATCGTGCCCGGGGCGGGGACGATCGTCGCGGTGAACGTGCCCGAGATCGGGGATTCGTCGAAGAAGTCGAGGAGCCCCCCGTCCGTATCGACGCCGCTGTCCCACTGGAAGAGCTCGAAGTCGTCCCCGGCGATCGGGCCGATGGAGGTCGTCATGTCCCACATGTTGAACACCCCGTTGGACGGGCCGTTGTAGAGGTCGGAGCCCCCGAGCCCACCGAACTCGGAGCGGGAGAACCCGACCCGGTTCAGGTTCCAGTTCACGAAGCTCCGGGTGCTCAGGAGGAAGGTGAAGCTCCCGACCCCGTCGATGTCGATGCTCGCGCTCGTGTGCTCGATCGCGTACCCGAAGCCCAGATCCACCCGGTCATCCGTGTCCCCGAGCGCGGTGATCGTGAAATCCCGGTCGAAGAAGTCCACCCCGGCGATGTTCCCCGACCCCGTCCCCGTGTGGGTGAACATGATCGGTTCCGCGCTGGAAATCGAGCCCAAACCGGCGAGAACGACGACGAAAGCTGTGGTGCGCATGGATACCCCCTTCGGTATTGCGGCTGTGTGACCCGATAACGTACAACGGGATCGGGGGGATGCAAGGGTTTTTGACTAGGGATTTTGGGGCACGAGTTAGGGTCCTGCTTGGAAATGTTCTTCTGACTTTCTAAAGTGCCTGATACACTCGCTACTCACCACTGGGGATCCAACATGTACGAACGACTTTCTGCGTTGGCTGAACGACTCGACGATGTCCGCAAGGACACGCTGACCGAGGAAGCGACAAAGACAGCACTTGTCTTGCCGTTTATCCGCGAGTTGGGCTACGACGTCTTCAACCCCAACGAAGTCATCCCAGAGTTCACCGCGGATGTTGGTATCAAAAAGGGAGAGAAGGTCGATTATGCCATCTGCAAGGAAGGCGCCCCGATCATCCTGTTCGAGTGCAAACCCTGCGGCGCGAAGCTCGACAACTACTCCTCTCAGCTCTATCGGTATTTCTCGACGACGAAAGCTCGGATCGCCATCCTGACTGACGGTGTCGTGTATCGCTTCTACTCGGATCTGCTCGAGCCCAACAAGCTAGACGAGCGTCCATTCTTGACACTCAATCTTGATCGCCTGTCGAAAGACATCTCGGATCGGATCGAACCCTTTGCACGGGATCGATTCTCGATCGACTCCGTCCTTGAAGATGCTGCCCTGCTCTACGCTAAGTCCCAGATCCGGGAGCACTTCGCCCGTGAGCTCGCGAGCCCAAGCGACGAGTTGGTTCGGTACTTCGCGGATCCCATACATGCTGGACAGATGAGACAAAACGTTATCGAGCGGTATCGTCCGATCGTCAAATCTGCATTAAACGAACACATCGGTCTCGCTGTAGAAAGCCGACTCCGGAGTGCAATCAAGACCAACATGGCTGAGGAATCCGAGCAGACCGAAGCGCCCAAGCAGCAATCCGAAGAAGAAATCGCGACCACCGAAGAAGAACTCAACGGGTTCTACATTGTGAAAGCGATTCTCAGAGAACAGGTTGATCCGAAACGCATCATCGCTCGTGACGTTCAGTCGTATTTTGGCGTGCTTCTCGACGACAATAATCGAAAGCCGATCTGCCGCCTTCACTTCAACCGGAAGCAGAAGTATCTCGGCCTCTTTGATGCACAGAAAGCCGAACGCAAGATCCCGATCAACTCGCCGGACGATCTGTTCGTGCACGCCGATGCGATCCGCGAATCGCTCTCACATGTGATCTGAACTCGGGGTCCACCCCAAGGGTCCAAGCCCCCGGAAAGGGCTTGGACCCTCCGTCTGGACCCCATCACGCCCCCCCCGCTCACACAAACCCGTTCCCGTACCCGGGCTCCGGGTCGTAGCCGTGGAGTCTTGCGAGATCGAACAGGTCCGCTCGGTCGTCCTTGTACCCGATCCCCTGAATACTCCGCAGAGGATGTCAACATCCTGAGATCAGTCTTGTTTCACTCCCGAGGGCCCATTAGGATCTCATCAGGAGGAACTCAAGATGCAACACCCGAACCGATTCGGCTTGATTGCCGTCGCGTTTGCAATCGTTTCAGCTTCAGGGGGGACTTGCTCTGCGCAGTCCTGCGTTGTGTTCGATGGCGACGCCCAGGAGGTCGCCAACGGGAGTTCGTACTGGACGATTGGATCGAGCGGGATCGGGAGCGCATATGTGGGGCCGGGATGCGTTGTGGATCTTGTCAACAACGACCTTCTCGATCTCTGGGTCGGGCTGTTCAACAACTCGATGGGCTCGCTCACGATCGATGGTGTCGTGAACGCAGACCGGAACAACTTCGGATACGACGGGAGCGCGACGGTGCTCGTCACGGGGACACTCACGGGCGCACGGGACGCGCTCATCGGGCTCAACGCGAGCGAGATCATCGACGACAGCATCCCGAGTGGTGATGTGACGGTTCGGGGGTCGGATGCGAGTTGGTTCGTCGATGGATCCCTCTGGCTCGGTGGCCGATTCGATACCGTTGGGTACGGCTCGCTCTCGATCGAGGACGGCGCCCGGGTGGAAATCACGAACCGGCTCAACAGCGGAGACAACAACAACTCGCGCGCATCATTGCGCGTCATCGACAGCACTCTCTCCGTCGGGGGCGATTTCATCTACATGGCGCTCCGCGGCGAATCCGACTTCCTCGTGGACTCAAGCGTGATCGAAGTCGATCGGATCGGAGTGGGCTTCCGCCAGTCCTCGACCGGGGTCTTTGAGATCCTCAACGGGAGCAGGATCGAAACGAGATCGATCGACATCTCCAGCGCTGTCGAGACCACGGTTCTGATCTCGGGAGGCACAGAGATCACCGCAAACCCGGACGACCCGACTCTGGGCGAGTTCTCTCTCACGAGTATCCTCGATGGCTTCCTCACCGTTGTGCTGGATGAAGAATCGAGCATCTTTGCGAACTCGATCAGCATGGGCGCATCCCGGGAACCGACGGTCCTCAGTCTCAGATCCGGGTCTTCATGGCATGCGGTTCAGGACCTGGAGGCGTACGGATCCCCGGACCGGGGTTCTTCGATCATCGAGATCTCCGATGGCTCCATCCTCGACATCGATGGCTCGGTCACCGTCGGGCTCCCCCTCGACGCCACCCAGACCACACCCGTTGAGATCATCCTGCGCGGACCCGGGAGCAGAGCCGAGTTCGGGAGTATTAACACAAACGTTCCTTCCAGAATTACCGAGTGCTTCTTCGGTTCGGAGATCCTGCTGGACATCGGAGCGCAAACCACCTTCGAGGTCATCGGAGACTTTGAATCACTGGACCCCACAACCACCATCCGGATGGAGTTCGACGACTCGTCGTTGCTCTCGGATGGGATCCTGGTCTCCCGATTCTCCAGTATCGGCTGCTCCTTCGATCCGAGCTTTGATCCCGGATTGTCGATCAAGCCCGGTGATCGGTTCAGGGTGATGACCATCGGGAGTGATCTGATCGGAGAATTCGCCGATCTCCCCGAGTGCACAATCGTTGATATCCTCGACGGGCTCGAACTCCGGATCACCTACGAAGGGGGCGACGGGAACGACATCGAACTCGTCGCCACCCCCCCGTGCCCGGCGGATCTGAACGCGGACTGTGCACTGAACTTCTTCGATATCTCGGTGCTTCTGGATCAAGCGATCGATTACAACAACGACGAGCGATTCGACTTCTTCGATATCAGCGGCTTCCTTCAGGACTTCCAACGGGGATGCTTCTGAGGAGGCGAAGCCAAACAAGACTCCCCCCAGTCCGAGAATCCCCGTGATGTGTGGAGGTTTCTTCCCGATGCGATCCCGATGAGGGATCCGCAGTGGGATGAACGACCCGGATCGCCGCTAAGATCCTCCTCAACGATTTGTGCCGTTCCTCTGGAGAGAGCCACCATGCTGAACCGTTCGTACCCCGCCGTCGCCGCGCTCATCGCGGCCTGCTCCGTCCCCGCGCTGACCACCCCGGCCTCCGCCGCACCGATCCCGGACACCTTCCTCTACCAGGGCTACCTCGAGGACGAAGGGGTTCCGGCGAACGGGATGTACGACATCCGGGCTTCGATGTTCCTGGACCTCGTCGGGGGCACCTTCATCTCGGGGACGTTCAACACCTTCAGCGCCGTCGAGGTTGTCGATGGGCGCTTCGAGCTCGACATCGATTTCTCGGGTGTCCCGTTCCTCTTCGAGTCCGAAGAACTTCGCTACATGGAGATCCAGGTCAAGGAGACGGGTGAACCCGGGTACGTGATCCTCGAACCGAGGATCGCGATCCAGCCCGCGCCGATCGCGCGTGTCGCGCTCGAAGCGCTCCACGCAAAGACCGCCGACGTGACTCTCCAGGATGCTTACGACCTCGATGACACGATCTTCGTCACCCCCGATGCGCTCAACATCCGGAGCAGCGATCCGTTTGAACGGGCCTCGCTCTTCCTCGGGACGACCGAATCGGGTCTCAACGAGGGCTCGGGCTCGCTCCGTGTGTACGACAGCGACGGCGGGATTCTCGCTTCGCTCGAGCAGAGCGACTCCGCTCCGGGTGGATGGCTCCAGCTCTTCCAGGGCAGCTTCCAGAACAGTCTCCGGCTCGAACCCGACTTCAACAGCGGCGGGGGTGGGTACTTCGACATCGCGCGCAACAGCAGCGGTTCGATCGGGTTCAGCGTGGACGGCAACGCCTTCAACACCGGGTCACCCATCATGCGCGTCTCGAACGGGAGCAGCGTGTTCCAGGTCGATCTGACCACCACCGGGGACGCGAGCATCGAAGCGCCGATCGGTTCGATCAACGCGCTCGAGATCCTCGACGAACCCGGGGTCTCCGAATCCACCTTTTCTTCAACCATCGCGCTGACCCCCGACGCATCAACGATCGACACGATCCTCCCGAACACCATCAACTGCCCGACCTCCGGATACGTGCTCGTGATCGCGACAGCGGAGGTGCAGGTCGGCCACATCAACGGGACCACTTCGACGACCAACTTCGGGATCTCCTCGAACCCGACGTCACTCTCGTTCAACTCCGACGTCGAGCTCCGGATCCCGAGCACGGCCGCCACGGGTTCCTACGACCACCCCGTCACGGTCCACATGCTGCTCCCGTGCAGCGCGGGCTCCAACACGTTCTACTTCCTGGCTGACCAGAACGAAACCTCGAGCAACACCTCCGTGATCGATGTCCAGTTCACCACGGTCTTCATCCCGACGGCCTACGGGACCGCGGGTCTGATCACGGAGAACTCGATGAACAACGTGCCCGATACGTACGCACCCGTGCTCGCGCCAATGAATGTCAATGACATCGCCAGTGAGCGTGAGCAAGCGCTCCAAGCGAACCTCGCGCGTCAGCAGCGCGAGCTCGAAACGATGCGCCAGCGTGTCGCCGAGATCGAGCGTCTGCTCAAGAACGCGAACACCCCCGAGAACTGATCACGCGGTCAGAACAGAACCATCGCAACAATCCCGAGCGACCCTCGGGTTTTTTCATGATCGGATCATCGACGACGATGGGCGCCCCCGATCAACCCCAGCCCAAGGATCGCGAGCGATCCGGGGGTGGGGACGATCGTGATGATCCCTGTCGATTGATCGAAGCCCCCGAAGAGGAGCCCGTCCTTGAGCCCGAAGAACTCGACCGAATCGAAGGATCCGCTGATCGTCCCCTGCTGGCTCGTGTAGAGCGCGTATTCGCCCTCGAAACTGATGCGGGAGAGATCGATCATCATGGAGCCCCCGAGCACGATGTCCCGACGGACGAGGAAGGTCGTCGTTCCGGATTGCATCTCTACCCTCAGATCGGATCCGTCCCCGAGGGTGAATGAATCGTTCAGGATGACCGAGGAATCGCCGAGGAGTTCCATGAACGAGACGTTCTCCAGATCCTGCCCCGTCAGCACAGCGTCCCGGATCGTCAGTTCCCCTTCGTTCCGGAACACCCTGCTCGAGCTGGTGTCCCGTCCATCGATGAGGGTGGTGCCCTGGTTCGTAAAGTTTGATCGGAAGTTGATCCGTCCGTACGACGCGCCGACGAGGACGGTCCCCTCGTTGATGACCGTGTTCGTGAGGTAGGAACTGATCCCGAGATTCAGGTTTCCGCGGAGAACCGTGTCGGGTCCGAAGGTGATGTTGCCCTGAAGCTCGATGTTCGCCGTGCCTCCCGTCGTGAGAATACTCGATTCGAAGCGATGCTCCCCGCCGTAGAAGCTCTGGAACCGGATCGTCGTCCCGGCACCGAGGAAGAGATTCCCGTCACGGAGACTCACGTTATCAAAGATCAGCGTCGCCGGGCCGTCGTCGTAGTACGAGGAGTCGAGGAAGATCGGGCCCCCGATGAGCTCGACATGGGAGAGCGACGCGGACGTATGCCCATAGCGGAACCACCCCCCGCTCAGATCCATCTGCCCGTTGTAGATCTGCCCGCCGTCGTTCCCGGATGTCCCGGGAAACCCCGTCGTGAGCACGGCCTCGCCCCCGAAGGTGTTGCGGTCCATGAGCCCCCCACCGAGGTTGACCCGTCCGATGATCTCGATGCGGGAGGTCTCGTCGCGTTCGAACGCGCCGCCTTCATCGAGCCGCATCGACCCGATCTGAAGCAGCGCATGATCCATGGCTCGGATCGTTCCGGTGTGTCGAAAGAGATCGTGCTGCTGGAGGGAACTGATCCGGGATGGTCCGTTGACCCTGAACGTGCTCCCAAGCCCGCTCACGTCGATCACTCCGGAGTTCTCGAATGTCGTTGACCCGCTCCCCGAAACCTGTACATTCAGCTTCCCGCCTTCTCTCACGCGTGATTCGCCGCTATTCGATCCGAGAAAGCCATGCACCCCTTGTCCGACATCGATCAGCCCAGCGTTGGTGAGATACTGGAACGAGCTGTCCCCGCCGAGCGAACGGATCGTGCCCTCATTGATATACGAACCAAACTCCCCGATGCCGCTCCCGAAGACCAAGCGTTCGCCGCTGATCTCAACCCCCTTCGCGATGCGGATATCTTGAGCCGCCCCGAGGATCCCGAGTTGCTCATCGCTGCTTGTGTTCTCAAAGCGAATGTCAAAGTCAACCACACCCTCGCTCATGATCAGATTGCCGCGCCCGCTGCTCCGGAACACCAACGCCCCGTCCCGGACACTGGATCGGGAGAAGTCCAGGTCCTCCGTGGCATTGATCCGGAGATCGCCCCCATGAAAATCAAAGTTCTTGAGGAAGTTTCGGTCGGAGTCTCCTCCCCCGGCGATAAAGCTCTGGATCTCAAACCCGTCCGAGATGTTGGCGACGACCCGGTCCTCACCGAACCCCACCAAGCTTGCCTTCTGCAGACGTAGCCTGCCCTGGAGCAACTCAAGTCGTTCATGGATCGACACCGCACCCCGGCGCTGGTCTCGGATCTGAAGCGTGGCGTTCGTCGAATCGAGCCTGAGGATCTGAAGATTGATCGCAGGTTCATCACGGTCGTCCATCAAGAGATCGACGATGTAGTTCGATCCGATGGAGTCGATCACGACATCCCACAGCACGTCGTCCCCGACCGGCGCACCGTTGCTCCAGCGAAACCCATCCTCCCAGTCCCCCGAGGTCGCGAAGGACCAGCGGGTCTCGACCCGATCCTGGGCTTGAGCGACCGAAGCGAGCATCACGACCGACACAGCGCCGACCGCGCCGAGAATCCCACACACATCCATCGTCATACCGAGTCCCCTCGTGCTTGTGTCCCCTCAACCTACACCGCATGATCAAGGACGCAAACAAACCCCCGACTTTGGGCCCAAGAAACGGAGCAAACGCCCCGAGATCGCTACGATCCCCCATGGACGACCCCCACGCGCAGGATGCGCCGCTCAGCAGCGCCATGACCGACGATCTCCCCGACTTCCTCCGAGACGATGCCTTCCCCGATTCCCTCTCGGACGACGTCGCTGCACCCGCGCCCAAGGACCCGATCCTCGACGGGCTCACCGAGCCCCAGAAGCAGGCCGTGCTGTGCACCGAGGGCCCCTTGCTCGTTCTCGCGGCCGCCGGTTCGGGGAAGACCCGGGTCATCACGAGGCGCATCGCGCGACTCATCGATCAAGGGGTCCCCCCCTGGGCGATCCTCGCGCTGACGTTCACGAACAAGGCCGCTCAGGAGATGCGCGAACGTGTCGCCGTCCAACTCGCGGGACCCGATGCGCCCCAGACGGACGAGCCCCCCCAGCTCGTGCGCGGGCTGACGATCACGACCTTCCACTCCCTGTGTGCCCGTCTGCTCCGGAGATACGCGGAGCGCGCCGAGCTCCCGGGTCTCAAGCCCGACTACACGATCTACGACATGTCCGACCAGAACGCCGCGATGAAGCGCGTCATCAAGGACATGGGGCTCCAGACCAGCAACTGGCCCGTCCGCTCCGTCCTCTCCGCGATCTCCAACGCGAAGAACGACATGCTCGATGCCAATCGCTACGAAGCCCAGGCGCACGACTACTACTCGAAACAGATCGCGAAGATCTACCTCCGATACGAAGCCGTCCTCCGAACCGCGGGAGCGATCGACTTCGACGACCTCCTCCTCTACACGGCCCAGATGCTCGAAACGCGCGACGACATCAAGCAAGAGTGCAACACACGCTGGCGCTACATGCTCATCGACGAATACCAGGACACCAACACGGTCCAGTTCAAGATCGCATCGATGCTCGCATCGACTCCCCCACCCCCCCCGGGTCTGGAAGGACAGCCCCAACAGCCCAACATCTGCGTCGTCGGCGACCCCGACCAAGCGATCTACGGCTGGCGCGGCGCGGACATATCCAACATCCTCGACTTCGAGGAGCACTACCCCGGAGCCCGGGTCATCCAGCTCGGGGAGAACTTCCGCTCGACCTCCCCCATCCTCAAAGCGGCCGACACGCTCATCAAGCGCAACACGAAGCGCAAGGACAAACCCCTCTTCACGAGCAAGTCCGGGGGTGAGCCCATCCAGATCGTCCATACCACGGACGAGCGCCATGAGTCCGAGCTCGTCGCGGATTGGTGCCGGATGCTCCACGACGAGCACAACATCCCGTATCGGGATATGGCCGTCTTCTACCGAACCAACGCGCTCTCCCGTGTCGTGGAAGACGCGATGCGCCAGAGCGCCATCCCCTACCGGATCGCGCGGGGGACGGCCTTCTTCGATCGCGAAGAGATCAAGAACGCGCTCGCTTACCTCCGGGTCGTCGCGAACCCCGACGACACCGTCTCCCTGATGCGCATCGTCAACTTCCCGACGAGGGGGATCGGGAAGACCACCCTCGACACGATCCAGGGCGCGTCGTCCCGCGCGGGGATCTCCCTGTGGAACGGGCTCAACCGCGCCAAGGAACTCGGGCTCGCCGACCGAGCGATCACGGCCATCAACCGATTCACCGACACCGTGAACGAATGGACGGGGGAGGGCTCCTTCATGGGCGCGAGCGTCGCGACCTCGCTCACGGACCTCCTCGAACGGATCATCCGGGAATCCGGGCTCGAGAAGCACTACACCAAACAAGCCAAAGGGAGCGGCGCCGAGTCCGACGAGGAACGTCTGGACAACCTCAACGAACTCATCACCTCCGCGCGCGAGTTCGAGAACGAGTACGACCCCCACAACGACCCCGCCGCGTTCACCGATGCGGAGCAAGCCGAGTCGGGCAACGTCGCCGAGGTCCCGCCCCTCCTCGCGCTCGTCCGCGCGTATCTCGAGAGCGTCGCGCTCATCGCGGATGCGGATGCGGTCGATGACTCATCCGGCGCCGTCACCCTCATGACCCTCCACGCAAGCAAGGGGCTCGAGTTCCCGGCCGTCGCGATGATCGGACTCGAAGAGGGCACCCTCCCCCACTCCCGCGCGCAGATGAGCGACTCGGAGATGGAAGAGGAACGAAGACTCGCCTTCGTCGGGATCACGAGAGCGATGCAGCACCTCCACATCACCAGCGCCGACCGGCGCACCGTGCGCGGGATCACGGAGCGGACGATCCGATCGAGATTCCTCGAAGAGATCGGCCGGGAGCACGTCATCGTGTCCGACCAGTCCAATGCGGGCTACGGGATGGGCGAGTACGACGATGCCTTCAGCGATAACTCGCACCACGAGCGGATCACCCAGCTCGACCGCAAACCCCGCTACGACATGGACAAGATCGACCAGGCGCGCGAGAAACGACGCGCCCGTCCCGTCGATCGCCCCACGATCGGCGCGCCCCCGAGCACCCGGACCCACGCGCCCGCGCAGTACAACCAGGGCGATCGGGTCGCGCACCCCCAGTTCGGCGCGGGGACCGTCATGTCATGCACGAAGGGGAGCAACGCGCGGGTGAGCATCGAGTTCGACCACGTGGGGCGCAAGACCCTCGTCCTCGAATATGCGCGCCTCAAGAAGATCTGACCGAAACGCCAGGGCGGGAAATCCCAAGCAAACGGTATGATGATCGCCACACTCCGCCGACGAGGGTTCGGGATGTCCCGTCGAAACCTCTCCAAGCCGATTGTGTCCTGGATCGGGTCCTCGTGCGCCTTGGTCTGGGGCGCGTTCTGGGTCTGGCTCGCCGCGATGCACCTGTTCGATGATGCGCCCGGGGACGCGCTCCCCGTGCTCGGGTTCACCCTCCCCATCCTCGCATTGTCGATCGCCTGTGTGCTCGCGCCCCGGGTCGGCGCGATTTTGTTGATCCCCAGCGCCGTCTTCGCCGCGTGGTTCTTCGACAACGCCGGGGCGCGTCTCATGCTCGCGCTCCCGGCCATGCTCGTCGCGGGCGCGCTCCTCTGGTCCGGACCCTGGACCCGACCCACACTCGCGCGACGGGTCATCCCGAAACGGATCCGGAAGCTCGCAACACGACGTCGATAACCCGATCACTCGTGCACATGCGGATCCGGCGGGCGCAGCGTCCCGAATGTCTCCCCCGGGAGATTCCGGAGCAGCGTGAACACGAGGAGCAGCATCAACGCCGCCCAACCGATCCATGCGTTCCTGAATACCGCGCGAGGCCGCCTCCCCACAACCACGGTCATCACCAACCCCCCGATGTACCACGCGCCGAGCGGGACTCCGAGCAGAACCAGCATCACGTTGTGTCGCAGCGCCTCGCCGAGCGCCCCGTTCAGGAGCGCGTGGGTCGCGCGGAGGGACCCGCATCCCGGGCAGTACACACCCCCGAAGCGCCAGGTCGGGCACGAGGGGACCGTCCCGACAGGGTGACGGAACCCGAGGAAGACAAGCCCAATCACGATCCCAGCAAGGATCCCCATCGCGACCCATCGATCGCGCACCGAGACGGATGTTCGAACTGTCGCGCTTGTATCGTTCACCCCCCCACAGTACACTCGCCGCTCTTCACGAAGGAGCGCCGATCCCGATGTATTGTTCCAACTGCGGCCAGCCCACCCAGGACCCCTCGAACTACTGCGCCTCCTGCGGCGCGCAGCTCCGCACCCCCGAGGGCGCCAAGAGCGTGACCCAGCTCGAGGACGACCTTGCGTATGTGATCCCGATCGGGACCCCGATCATCGCCGTCATCGCTGGATACCTCGGGCTTTGCTCTCTGCTCGTGAGCCCGCTCGGCCCGTTCGCGATCCTGACGGGGATCCTCGGGCTCGGGATGATCAAGAAGAAAGCGCAGAAACGGGGGAAGGCCCGCTGCTGGGTCGGGATCATCCTGGGAACACTCTCCACAGCCCTCCTCATCTTTGTTATCATCATGGTCATCAACAGCTAACACGCGCCGCACAGGAGCATGGCGCAACGAGAGGACCCGAACCATGCATTGCACCAACTGCGGCGCCGAGATCCCCGAACACGCGAACAACTGTCCCCAGTGCGGCGCGGGCGCGGGAGCCCCCGTGGGACACGCTCCTGCTCAATCCGGACCCCCGGCGCAGACCTACCTCGTCCCGGCGATCCTCGTCACGATCTTCTGCTGCCAGATCTTCGGGATCGTCGCGATCGTCTACGCCGCCATCGCGATGGGCAAGAACAGCGCGGGTCAGTACCAGGAAGCGGCCCAAGCCGCCAAGAACGCCAAGATGTGGTGCTGGCTCGGGTTCGGTGTCGGGTTCGTCATCGTCGGCGCATACATGGCGCTCATGTTCCTTGGGCTCCTCGCGGGAGCGGCCGGATCGACCCCCTGATCCCCGAAGCATCCCCACCGCACGATCACACATCACGCCGGAGCGGTCCCGCGCCGGAACCGGAGAACGCTCGAGCCCACCCGGGCTCCTTTCTCCGTGTCATCGCACGTGTGCTTGGCGGATCCGGGGCGGAGCAGCCCCCCGATCAGACGCCGCCTCGTCGTTTGAAGGTGATGTCGTAATAGCTCCCGAGCCCCTCGGTGGTCTTGAAGCACTCGGACACATACACGGAGAAGCCGTGCCCATCCATGTAGCTCACCAGCTCGTCGCGCATCACGCACCCCTCGTATGACTCAAAGTCGGGGACCTCGATCTGCACAAACCTGAAACCGTTCAGCAGCTCCTCGGCGCCGCGGAGGATCATGAGCTCCGAGCCCTGCGTGTCCATAATCAGCGCGTCGTACCCGTTCAGGTCCACCCCGTTCTCTTCGAGCACCTCGGGGAGCGTGCGTGTGGCCATCCGGATCGTGCGTTCATAGCGCACATTCGGGAACATCCGTGCGTGATCCTTCATTTCCAAGATCGACGACGAACCCCCATTGTTGCTCGCAATATGGAAATCCACTTCGCGCCCGCTCACATCACCGATGAGCGCTTCGATCACACGCTGTTCCGGGAACGGCGCCACGTGCTCGCGCAGCTTCGGAACGAGCGACGGGTCGGGTTCGATCCAGACCACCGGGCGACGATGCTTCGCGTAGCGGTCACGCTCTTGCCCGAGATTCGCGTCGACGTGGATGATCCCTCGCGCGCGGCGCGTGATCGAAGTCCTGGAGCGGAGGTACATGACCAGCCGAGTCAACACGGGCTCTCCATTCGACGTCTTCGTGCTCATGCCGGCCTGATCCCACGCTGGAGCTGCATGACCCGATCCGCTTCTTCCTTGCGCACCTGCTCAAGGACGTGCCGCGCGATGCGCCACTTCCCCTCGTCGCTCGTCACGTTCGCGCAGTGCTCGCTCAGACAGCGGTACAGGAACTTGAACGCATCCCTCGGCTGCATCATCGCGCCCAGCGCCTCGACCACGTCCTGACGGGACACGTCCTCCTCGAATAGATCCACGAGCGCGATCGGTTCGACGTGCGCCTCCCGACACACCGCGAGTCGCGCGTTGCACAGGTCGTACAGCATCGCGCCCGTCCACGACAAGCGTTCGATCAGATTCTGCTTGTCGAGCCGCGCCTCCTGGAAGAACGCGCTCGATTCCTTGAACAGCGCGTGGCGCAGCTCGATCGGGAGAAGCATCTTGAACCCGACCCCCGTGAGCTGGAGCACCTTGTTGTTCATCAGAGGCCAGATAATCGAACGCATCCGCTCCGGGTCCCCGTGCACGAGCGTGGGCTCGTCCACACGATCGATCACGACCAGGATCCCGGAGAACCCGAACTCGTTGATGACGCGACGGAGACGCGCGATCATCTCGTAGCGCTGCTCGTCGCTATCCGTGATCGGGAGCTCACCCGATCCGAGCACGCTCCTCGGGAGACGCGCGAGGGATCCCAACGCGCCACGGCTCCCCCTCGGAACCATCCGGAGCTGACGCGACACCTTCCCAGCGAGGCGCGCGAGCACCAACCGATCGAGCAAGTGCGCTTTCACAAGCAGCGCCATCCAGAGGATCAACAGCACCCCCGCACCGAGCTGACCCGCGTTCAGGACCCACCCCTCCAGATCAAGGAAGAAGTACACCCACACGAACAGCGCGACACTCGGGATCCACCCGAGCCAGAGCGCGATGATCGTCAGCGCCGAATGCCCCCCGCTCGGGAGCCTCAGCAGCTTCGCGAGGCGCTGGGTCCGCGCCCCCGTCGGATCGTTCGTGTCGTACAGCGCCTGGAGCAGGAGCAGGTCCCGGCGAAGCATCCCGGGCATCTTCCGCGCGACGCGCACGCACTCATCCCCGAGCTTCGCTGCCGGCGGATGGTCCGGACCCGGGAGCAACGCGTTCACTACGCGCCCCGTCCCGATGGACAGGATCGCGTCGAGATGGTCCACGAGGCGCATGGACTGGAAAGGGTTGTCCTTCGATTTGTCGGCGCTGAACCGCGCGAAGTGATCCAGGTGCGCGTTCAGATCGTCGTACGGCACAAGGAACACCTTCCGGTCCCCGCTCGCGTTGTTGTGCGCCCCGATATGCGCGGCCAGCTGGAGGCGCATCGCTGTCTTCCCGGCGCCCTTCTCCCCGAACACAATTGATGTACTCGGCGCATCGAGATCACCCAGGACCTTCTCAAAGTCCGAGTGGGTGCTCGCCCCGGGCAAACCCGATTCCGGGGTCGATGCGCCCATCCGCGCGAAGATCGCGTCGTGACGCGCTTCCTCCCCCCGGAAGGGGTTCTCCGTGATCTGCCAATGCTCGAAGAACTGCGCGAGGTTCATACCACAGGATATCGGCACGTCACGACATCCGCCCCAAAGGCGGGTCCGATTTCTCCATCCAATCCTTCAGGATCAGACCCGGAACCCCGTCGGAGATGGGTTCCAATCAGTGATCGACCCGGTCCCCGAGCATGGGTGAGACTTCCACAACGATCCGATCGAGCGTTTCCTGATCCTTCGCTTCCGCGTTGAGGCGCAGGAAGGGCTCGGTGTTGGACTTGCGGATGTTCATCCACCAACCCTCGGAATCGAAGCAGTCAACGGTCACCCCGTCGAGCTCGTCGATCTCGCCGCGCTCCGCGTAGTGCTCCATCACGGCGTCGAGCGCTTCGTCCTTCTCCTCGTTCTCGAAGTTGATCTCCCCCGACTGGACGTAGCGCCACAGGGGCTTGATCAGCTTGCTGAGGGGCTTCCCGCTCTGCGCGAGAACGGAGAGGAACGTCGCCATCGCGATCGCGCCCGAGTCCGCGTTGAAGTTCTTCTTGAAGTAGAAGTGCCCGGAGAGCTCGCCCCCGAATACCGCGCCGTGCTCCGCCATCAGCTGCTTCATGAACACGTGACCCACGCGCCCCTTCACGGGACGACCCCCGTGCTTCACGATCTCCTCCTCGACGGCCTTCGTCGAGCGGAGGTCGTACGTGATCGCGCTCTTGGGCGCGATGCTCAGGAAGTGCTTGACCAAGAGTGCCGTCATCAGGTCGCACGGGATGATGTTCCCATGTTCATCGACGGCCGCGCACCGGTCCGCGTCCCCGTCGAAGCAGAGCCCGAGGTCCGCGCCCTCCTCGACGACCTTCGCGCAAAGATCCGCGAGGTTCGCCGCGACGAGCGGGTTGGGCTCGTGGACGAACTCGCCCTTGGAGTTGTCGAAGTTCATCTCGATGATCTCCAGACCATCGATGTGCTCCCCATTCTTCCCGAAGATCTTCGGGATCATCGTCCCGGCCATCCCGTTCGACGCATCGATCACGACGCGGATCGGGTTGTCCTTCCCGCGCTCCCCGAGATCGAGGAACTTGAGCACGTGCTTGGAATAAGGCTCCCACAGGTCACGCAGTTCAACACTCGCGTCCGGATCGGGCTCAGCGCCCTTGTCCACCATCGCCGCAGCTTTGCGGATCTCAGCGAGCCCCGTCGATTCGCCCACCGGCTTGCCCTTGCGCTTCGAGATCTTGAACCCATTGTACTGGGGAGGATTGTGCGAAGCGGTGATCATGATCCCACCCGCGCAGTCCAGGTAGTTCACGGCGAACGTGATCATCGGGGTATCCACGAGCCCCACATCGATCACGCTCGCGCCCGTCGAGGTCAGCCCCGTGATCAGCTCTTCGCGCAGGGTCGGAGACGAGGTGCGCATGTCGCGCCCCACGACGACGTTCTTCATCATCGGGGTCGAGTCCCCATCGCTGGCCGCGTCCGCGAGCAGGTAGGTCGAGGACCCGCACCCGATCTGCCACGCCATCTTGTCCGTGAGCAAATCGGGGTAGGTGCCGCGGATGTCGTACGCTTTGAAAACCCGTCCGAGCATGGGGGAATCTCCTCCGAAGTGTGTATCTGGAGCGAACCCAGAGGATAGCGCTCGATCCCAGATTTGCAAGATATGTTCGGATTCGGATCGGGTGAACGTCCGAAGTTTCAGACCCGAGTCCCGAGCCGAATCACTTCAACCCCCTCGGGGATCGCCGCGCGGAACCGCGCCCCGTACCCCGTCGTCACGATCCTCGGGTCCAGCACCACGACGCGCCCCGAGTCGCTCGCGCTCCGGATCAATCGCCCGAACCCCTGCTTGAACCGGATGACGGCCCTCGGGAGCGAATCGTCCCGGAACGGGTCCCCCCCGCGCTCCTTGATCAGCTCCCCGCGCGCTTCGACGATCGGTCGGTCCGGCGGATCGAACGGGAGTCTCGTGATGATCACGTTCCGGAGCCGATCCCCGCGCACGTCCACCCCCTGCCAGAAACTCGCCGCGCCGAAGAGCACCGCGTTCTCCGACTCCCGGAACTCCTCGAGGATCTCCGTCCGCGCCCCGGATTTCCCCTGCACCAGCACCCGGTACCCGAGCTGCTCGAACGGGCGTGTCAGAGCGTCGGCCGTCTGGTACAGCAACCGGAACGACGTGAACAGCACGAACGCGCCCCCGTTCGTGGCGACCACATGGTCGTGCACGCGCGACGCGATCGCGCGCTCGAACGACTCCTCCCCGGGTTCGAGCGCCCGTCTCGACGGCGAAGGCACCGTCGTATCCACGTACACCTGCACCTGACGCGCGTGCTCGAAGGGGCTCCCGAGCTGCAAGGTCCGCGCCCCCTCAGCGCCGATACGAGAGAGCGTGTGCGCGAAAGCAGTCTCCGCGTGCTCCTCGGGCTCGCCGTCCTTCACCTCGCGCGTCGTCAGGGTCGCGCTCGTGAGCACCACCGAGCACTCCCCACCGAACAGATGCTCCTTAAGCAGCGGCGACACCTCGATCGGGGAGCACGCGATCGTCACTCGAACCCCACCACGACCCGGGGTCCCGGACGACTCCGCCCAGTACACGCACCCGTGCATGGTCTGTTCGATCAGCGCCTCCGCTGCGTCCCCGATCTCCGCCGCGCGGATCGCGTAGGCATTGAGCTCGTGCCGATCGGGTTCGGATTCCGTGTGCTCGCGCAGGCGCTTGAGCCGGATACTCAGCTCGTTCATCGCGATCGTGAGCGGGTTGTCCACGAAGTTCGGCGCGAGGATGCGCCCGCTCTTGAGCTCGTTCGACTGGAGCTTTCGATGGATCGCATCGAAGAACGCGTTGCTCGCGCCCTCAGCACGCTTCACCAGGTCGATCGCTTTGTTGATCGGCTCCAGATCCCCGATCGACATCCCCAGCTGCGCGAGATACCCGGTCTGATTCTTCTCCTGATACAGCTGACGGAGCAGGAACGCAACACGTCCCTCCGAGAGCGAGATCCCGAAATGATCCGCGGCCGCGTCCTCCACCCCGTGCGCCTCGTCCAAGATCACATGGTCGTACTCCGGAAGAAACCCCGTCCCGCGCATCCGGAGCGCCAGATCGCTGAAGAACAGCGCGTGGTTGCAGATGAGCAGGTTCGCGTCCTCCATCTCCCGCCGCGCGGACTGGTAGAAGCACTCCTGGTAGTGCGAGCAGCGCCGACCCATGCAGTTCCCCGAGTCCGACTGCACGTGCGCCCACACCCCCGGGCGTTCGAGCTGGGGGAGCGACGACAGTGATCCGTCTTCGGTCGAGTATGCCCAGTCCTCGATCACATCGAGCGAACGTCGAGACGGCGCATCGCTCAACAGCTTGTTCCGGCGCTCGCTCGCGAGCTTGAGCCGACGGATGGAGACGTAGTTCCCGCGACCCTTCACGAGGACGGGCTTGCACACCCCGACCTCTGAAAATTCTCCGTCCTCATAGTCCTCCGCGACCCCGAGCGCGTCGAGGAGCATGGGGATGTCCTTCTTGACGAGCTGTTCCTGGAGCGCGATCGTGTTCGTCGCGACGACCACCGTCTCCCCGTGCATCATCGCGCGACGGATCGCCGGCACCAAATACGCGAACGATTTCCCCACCCCCGTCCCCGCTTCGACCAGCAGATGCGACTTCGCCGCCATCGCGCCATCGACAGCGTGCGCCATCGACAACTGCTCCTCGCGCGGTTCATACCCCGCGCCAAGCCGGTGTGCGATCGGGCCGTCGGGACCGAGCAGATGATCTAGACTCTCATCCATCATGAGCCCCGCACCGCCATTTGAACCGATGGAAGATTCGATCCTCTGGGTCGAACTTGGAGAGTCGCACTCGCACACGTACAGCAATCTGTACAAAGAGCCCATCGTTTGGCTCGAGATCATTCATGACCGTCATAACACTGGCGGGTACTTTCTCCATAACTGGAATCGTGCGCACACTCGAAGCGGTGATACATGGCACCAATCGCTGGACGACGCGATGCATCAGGCCGAGAACATGCACTGTGTCACATACAATGAATGGTTGAACACACACGATTAGTTCCCGACACCCAACGGCGAACGCTTCGGCTCCCCATCCCGCCGCGGATAGTCCCTCGGGGTCGTGCGCTGCTTCTCGAGCACCACGATCCGACCCGTCGGGGTATCAACCGTCCCGACATGGTTCGTGTGGAGCATGTGCAGCGCGGCCTTCGCTTCCCCGAGCTCCTCATCCGCTTTCTGACCCTTCGTCATCACGATGAGCCCCCCCACCTTCACGAGCGGGATCGTCAGCTCCGCGAGCATCGCCATCCGACCGACGGCCCGCGCGATCGCGCCATCAAACGCTTCGCGCGTCCCCCCCTCGCGCCCGTTCGACGTCTTCACACCCCGGTCCTGACCCAGCGCCTCCGCGCGTCCACAGATCACGGTCACGTTCGTCAGCCTGAGCGCTTCCGCCGCATCGCGCAGGAAGTCCGTCTTCTTCTTCGTCGCATCCACCAGCGTGAACGACACCCCGGGCATGGTGATCGCCAGGGGCAAACCCGGGATCCCCCCACCCGAGCCGATGTCCACGATCGTCGCGCCCTCCCCGAGCTCGCTGAGCACGGGGATGAGGGTCAGCGCATCGAAGATGTGCTTCACCCACGCATCGTCCGGGTCCCGGATCGCCGTCAGGTTCATGCGCGTGTTCGCGTCGAGGAGGAGCGCGAGGTACTTCCCGAGCCCGTCGAGCTCGTTCTGCTCGAGCGACAGCCCGTATTCCGAGATCATCTCGTCGAACGCGCCGGGTCTGGGGGTCGGGCTCATCTTCGCCATCTCATCGGGTGATGGCGCGCCCCGAGAATCCGATCGCGCGGCCGTAGGGTTTGGTCGATTGGTTTGGGTCTGGTCCATCATCATCAGCGTATTCAAACGAAGACCGGTACGGCGGCCTCGGGCGGTGGATCGCGACATTCACGATCAATCCCGTCATCAACCAGCACGTCAGGAGCGAAGACCCCCCGTAGCTCACGAACGGGAGGGTGATCCCGATGATCGGGAGCACCCCCAGGTTCATCCCGATGTTGATGATCACCTGGGCCGTGATAAAGGCTGGCACCCCCACCGCAATCAATCTCCCAAGCGGGTCCCTACACGACCCCGCGACCAGCAGCGCCCCCCCGATCCACACCCCGTAGAGGATCAGCACGAACACCCCCCCGATGAGCCCGAACCGGTTCACGATCACGGCGAACACCATGTCGTTGTGGTCCTCGGGGAGCTCGTTGTACCTCACCAACGCCCGAGCGGCCGGATCCGGATTCCCCGTGATCCCCCCCGCGCTGATCAGGGTCTGCGCCCTCGTCGATTGGTAGTTGATGTCGTACGCGCCCGTGTCGTCCCCCCGGAACTGCTTCACGATCCCGACGATCCGCTCCTTCTGGTGCGGGCGCAACATGGGATACGCCGCCGGCGCCGCGAGCGCCGCGCACAGCACGATCAGAGTCAGGTGACGGAGCCGAGCCCCTGCCGCGATGAGCATCGCGAACAGCGCGGGGACGAACAGACTCGCCGTCCCAAGGTCGGGCTGGAGCGTGATGAACCCGACCGGGACCGCCGCGATGAGACCCGGCACGATCAACCCCTTGATCTTCCGATGCTGGGATCGGAACCGGAGGTACTTCGCCGTCAGCAGCACGAACGCGATCTTCATCACCTCCGAGGGCTGGAAGTCCGCGACCCCCAGATTGATCCACGCTTTCGCGCCGTTTCTCGGGGTCACCAACCAGCTCGGGACCCCCGGGATCATCAGGAAGATGAGCAGCGCGATCCCGATCCCGTACAGGACCCCGGAGAACATCCCCACGATCTTGTAGTGCGGGAGCGCGACGATCAGACACGCAAGCATCCCCACGATCAGGAACACGAGCTGCTTCAAAGCGACGGCCGCGAACCCCGCCGACCCCCCGCTCGACGAGCGCATCGACTCCGCGACATCGATCGAGTACACCCCGATGAGCGTGAGCGCGAGCGATGCGAGGATCGTGAGCCACGCCGCGTTCACCAGTTTGATCGACGAGAAGAACGAATCCGCGCCCCACCCCTGACCACGGATCAACCGAACCCAGATGGGATCGCGCGACACCGTGCTCATGGGACACCCACCAGTTCGCTGTCGTTCACCGACGGTGCGCCCTTCAGGTACCCCTCCGCAACCAGCGCGTGCACCACCTGGTTGTTGATCGGCCCCGAAACCCGACCTCCCGATCCGCCGTAATCCACCACCACCGCGATCGCGTACTTCGGGGCCCCCCCTTCTTCCCCGACGAGCGACACGTACCACGAGTGATCCCCCGATCGCACCGTTGTCGGGACCATCGGCCCGTCCCCGTCCGGGTCCACGACCAAGGGAGACGATGTCGCCGTCCCCGTCTTCCCCCACACCTTGATCCCCGGCGCATTGAACGTGGGCTCGCGCACCCCCTCGAACGTCACATGATGACCCGTCCCGAAGTCCGGGTCCGACACCACCCGGTGCAATCCCTCGAGCGCGGCCGCCGTCACCCACGACGGGAGCCCGAGATCCCGCACCTCCGGCGCGGCGCTGGTATCGAGAAGCGACGGCTCGATATGGAACCCACCCCGCGCGATCGTCGCGTACGCATCCGCGGCGTGGAGCGGTGTCCATGTCACGGGTCCCTGACCGATCCCCATCTGGATCGCGTCGGAATCACTGATGGGTTCCGTCCCCCCCCTCCCGTCGAACGCACCGAGCGAACCAGCCCACGTCGCGCCGAGCCCGAGGTCGTACCCGTGCCCGATCCCGAACAGCTCGTACACCTCACGGATCCCCTTCGGACCGAGGCGCTGACCGAGGGTGAAGAAGAACACGTTCGACGACACCATGAGCGCGTCCGTCCCGTCAGGGTCGTGACCGAGCTGATCCCCGTGGGTGATCCCGTAGTCCTTGTAGATCCACGATCGCAACATGTTCGGACGATCCGGGTACAGGTGACCTGTTGCTTCGATCCGCTCCGCCTGGTCGTACTTCCCGAGCTTCGCCGCACCACATAGCACGAGTGCTTTCGCGATGGATCCGGGCTGGTAGGGCTTCTCGACGGCCCGGTTCACCCACGGGGAGCGGACCTTCTCGAAAATCTCCTGCTCCTCGTCCGTGCGCACCCCGTAATGAGACCAGTCCCCGTCCCTCGGGGGGGTCGGGGTCGAGACCATCGACACGATCTCACCTGTGGACACATCGAGCACGACAATCGCCGCGTCGAGTTCGGTCCCCACGGGGAGCGATTCATTCGCATGCCAGGGCTGCACGCGCGTCAGCCCCACACTCGGATCGAGGATCGCGCGGAGACGCGCCGTCAGCGCGATGTCCACACTCAATCGCACATCACGACCCGGCGAAGGATCGATCTCCGAAACCCCTCTCGTCTGAAGATGCTCCGTCCGGACCCCGCGCAGTCCTCGTAGTTCATGCTCCAACGCGGATTCGATCCCCGAGCTCCCCACCCGGTCGTTGTTCATGTACGCGCCCCGATCGGTCCCATCCTCCATCAACGACCGATCGCGCAGATCCCCGTCGAGGCGCATCGCCGAGCTCCGGCGCTGTGCGTCTTCCCGATACACGCTGTCGCGCACCCGACCCAGCATGATCGAGCCCACGTCACCCACGACCACCCGGATTGTTGAATCACTCTTCAGCGGCCCGGGGAAGCTCGAACGTTCCAAGATCACCGCCTGCTCCGCGAACGGGTATTCCCGCCGGGTCGCATCGATGATTTCCAGACCCGGAAGCATGTCGATCTCTTCGTGGAGCACATCCGCGCTCGGGTCGCTGTACTTCATCGATGGGACCGTCCGCGCCTGGAGACGCATCAACTCGAACGCAACCTCGTCCGGGACTCCCTCGACGAGCGGGTGCGGGATCGTCTGCTCCCGGATCTTCGCGCTCGCGATCTCCAGATACCGTTCCCGATCCTTCGCCGTGACCACGTACCCCTGACGCTCCCGATCCGCGATCCGTTCCGCGACACGCGCCTCGACAATGACCCGATGACGGCGCTCGATCTTGTCCACGATCTCGTC
>JALUWX010000120.1 GCA_027019265.1 Phycisphaerales bacterium | reverse complement strand
CGGGGTGTGTGGAGCGCGAGGATCGGGGGTGGTCGGATGCGGAGGCGATGGAGGCGCTCGGGATCTCGGATGGGGATCGGGGGGGGTTGGTTGAGACGTTCACCCATACGACGACCCATCGGATCGTCCGGTTTGCGGTGTATCGGGGTGAGGGTGTTTATCCGGGGGGGTCGGGTCGGTGGGTGACGCTGGAGGAGGTGCGATCGATGGGGCTTGCGAGTGCGCATGAACGTGTGCTGGCGATGGGGGATACGCTGTTCTCATGATCGTCGGTGTGATTGTTCCGGTGTATAACGAGGTGAACGTGCTGGGCGCGATGTATGCGCGCCTGGACGGGACTCCGGCTCCGGTGATGGAGGGTGGGGCGGTGTGCGAGCGCCGGGTGTATCTGATCGATGACGGGTCCACGGACGGGTCGTCGGGGTTGATCGATGAGATCGCGAAGAAGACGGGGGCTCGCGCGGTGCATCAACCTCAGAATATGGGGAAGGGCGCGGCGCTGAATGCGGGGTTCAAAGCAGCGCTCGACGATGGGTGCGATGTGCTGATTATTCAGGACGCGGATCTGGAGTACGACCCGAAGGATCATCAGGCGGTGCTCGATCCGATCCTGTCGGGTCGCGCCGACGCGGTGATCGGGACGCGGTTTTTGGGGCAGACCCATCGGGTGCTGTACTACTGGCACTCGATCGCGAACAAGATCATCACGGTGTTCAGCAACATGCTGAGCAATCTGAACCTGACGGATATCGAGTGCGGGTACAAGGCGTTCACGAGCGAGGTCGCGCGCGGGATCACGATCACGGAGCGGCGGTTCGGGGTGGAGCCCGAGCTTGTGGCGAAGCTGGCGAAGATGCGGATCGAGGATGAGGGGAGCGAAGGGCGGCGGGCGCTGCGGGTGTATGAGGTTCCGATCTCGTATGCGGGTCGGACGTACGACGAGGGGAAGAAGATCGGGTGGAAGGACGGGGTGGAGGCGCTTTGGTGTATTGTGAAGCACAACTGTTGAGGGGGGGAACGCAGAGGACGCGGAGCTCACGCAGAGGACGCAGAGAAGGCAGAAGACATTGGAACGCGAAGATCGCGAAGAGGGGGAAGACAGGGAGCGGGGGTTGGGAATTGGGGAAGCGGGGTACGCGGAGGGGGCGGAGGGTGCTGAGGGCGCAGAGAAGGCGGGGGGCAAGGGGAAGAAGAATTCAAGACACCCCCTCCGTCACGCTGCGCGTGACACCTCCCCCGCCCCCCCACGAAGCTTGGGGGAGGAGAGCGTGCAGGGGTCGTCGATCGCTGGGGATTGGGTTAGCCGACGATGCGGTTGCAGTGTTCGAGTCGGGCATCGAGGTCGGGCTGCGTGTCGGCGGTGAGGGTGATGTGGGCGAGTTTGCGGTTGGGTCGTTCGGCTTTGTGGTAGTCGTGGAGGTGGGCGTTGGTGAGGGACTCGAGGGCGCCGGGGCGGGGGTGGTGGCCGATGATGTTGATCATGGCGCTGGGTTTGGCCGGGGTGGGGTCCACGAGGGGGAGGTTCATGACGGCCCTCACGTGGTTTTCGAACTGGGAGCAGGGGGTGCCTTCGATGGTCCAGTGTCCTGTGTTGTGGACCCGGGGTGCGATCTCGTTGGCGATGAGCTGGGCGTTGGCGCCTGCGCCGACCTGGAAGAACTCGACGGCGATGGTTCCGACGTAGTCGAGGTGGTTGAGGATTTTGGTTGCTGCGGTTTTGGCTTGGTTATAGACGGGGTCGGGGACATCGCGCGCGGGGGCTTTGGTGACTCGGAGGATCCCGGCGCGGTGGATGTTGTGGTTGAGGGGGTAGGTGACGACGGATCCATCGGTGGCGCGGGTGGCGATGATGGAGAGTTCGCGCGAGAAGGGGACGAAGGCATCGAGGATGGCGGGGACCTCACCGATGGTTTGCCATGCGAGGTCGATGCTCGCGGGGTTGTCGATGAGGGCTTGGCCTTTGCCGTCGTATCCGAGTCGTCGTGCTTTGAGGAGGCAGGGGGTTCCGAGGTCCTGGACGGCGATGCGGAGGGAGTCGAGGGAGTCGATGGGGCGCATGGGGGGCGCGGGGATGTCGAGGTGCGCGAACATGGTTCGTTCGTTGAGTCGGTCCTGCGCGGTTTCGAGGGCGAGGGGTCCGGGGCGCACGGGGGTGGTGCGCATGACGTGGTGCGCGCTGTCCACGGGGACGTTCTCGAACTCGTAGGTGACGGTGTCGGACTTGGCGGCGAGTTCGTCGAGGGCTTGGGGGTCGTCGTAGTTTGCGGTGATGATGTCGCAGACGTGGGAGGCTGGGCAGGAGGGGTTGGGGTCGAGGGCGATGGTGTTGATGTTGAGGGTGCGTGCGGCTTGCGCGAGCATCATGCCCAGTTGGCCGCCTCCGATGATGCCGAGGGTTGGTTGGGACATGGATGCGGGGGTGTGGAGATCAGGCGCGGGGGTCGGTGTGCGCGGTGACGGAATCGTGCTGGGCTTTGCGGAAGGCTTCGAGTCGGGATGCGATGTCTTGGTCGGATGTGGAGAGGATCTGCGCGGCGAGGAGGCCGGCGTTTCGGGCTCCGGCTTTCCCGATGGCGACGGTTGCGACGGGGATCCCTCCGGGCATTTGGACGATGGAGAGGAGGGAGTCGAGTCCTTGGAGGGCTTTGGACTGGACGGGGACCCCGATGACGGGGAGGGTGGTCATGGCGGCGACCATGCCCGGGAGGTGGGCGGCGCCTCCGGCGCCGGCGATGATGACTTTGAGTCCTCGGTCTCGCGCGGTCTTTGCGTAGTCGCACATCTCGTCGGGGGTGCGGTGGGCGGAGACGACTTTGACTTCGTGGGGGATGTCGAGCTCGGTGAGCGCGGCGATGGTGTGTTCCATGCAGTCCGGGTAGTCGGACTTGGATCCCATGATGACGCCGACGGTTGGGGGGGTCATGGGGGGATGGTAGGGTCAGGGTTTGGTTGTGGGCTTGGGGGTGTGTTTGAGTTTGAGGGTGGATTCGATGAGTTGGAAACCGGGCGCGTGCTGGGTGGTGAAGGCGTTGGGGAGTTCGAGTCGGAACTCGGCGAAGCGGTGGTTGTCGATGGGGACGATGAGGGCTTTGAGGGTACCGGGTCCGACGTCGTCGTAGTGGAATGTGCCCTGGGCTCCGGTTCCGTTGAGTCCGAGCCATTGGGTGAGGGGTTGTTGGCTTTCGAGTGTGGGTTGGTCGGTGTAGGACTCGATGGTGAGGGCGAGTTCTTCCTCGGGGGTGAGGTCGGATTCGTAGATGTAGATGATGAAGCGTCCCCAGCCCGGGGTTTCGATGGTGAGGGTGGTGGATGCGGGGTAGCGGGTGCCGTCGTCGTCGGTGATTTCGGGGTAATGCTCGGGGATGTACCACCAGTTGGAGGGCATTTGAAGGGTGACATCGTCGGTGTCGATGGTGTAGGGGTTGCGGGTGTTGGGGGTGAGTTCGGCGGGGTCGGTGGTGCGGAGGGTCCGGACGATGTGTTCGAATCCGGGTTCGATTTTGTCGTAGGCGTCCTGGTGGGCGATGATTTTGTAGTAGACACAGGCGTATTCGTCGAGGGGGGTTGCGAGGAGCTTGATGGTGTAGGTGTTCGATTCGTAGTTCGCGGCGTAGGCGAGCCCGAAGCCTTGTGCGTTGAAGAGTTTGTTGATGGATCGGGGTTCTTCTGTTTGTTCGAATCCGCGTTGGGTGAGGTCGTCGTGGATGGTGTAGACGGTGTCGGAGGCGTTGGGTGCGTGGTAGATCCCGAACTCGATGAATGCGTCGGCGATGAAGGGATCGACGGAGGCCCAGGTGATGGGGCCGGGGTTGGGTTGTTCGGTTTCGACGGACCAGTTGAGGGGGTATTCGAAGGTGAATGTTTCGTTGGTGTGGGATGAGGGTTGATCGAGGAGGGGTGTTTGGGCGGCGCCGGGGTTCATGGAGAGGAGGGTGAGTCCGATGGCGAGTGCGGCGAACCCGAGGAGGCGGAGGAGGACGGGGAGGATGAGGAACCAGACGAGCGCGGGGGCGCGTTTGACTTGGAAGAGTGCGAAGACGGCGGCGGTGAGGGTGACGGAGGACCAGATCTGGAGGATGAAGATGGTGACGAGGACGAGGAGTCCTTCGATGAAGCCTCCGCTTTGGGTGTAGGTCGTGAAGGAGTCGTAGCGGAGTGCGGCGGAGATGAGGTAGAGGAGTCCGAAGGTGTGCTTGGCGATGCCGGGGATCATGTAGGCGCGTGAGGCGTCGCGCCATTCGTGGTTTCGTGATCCGGAGAGGTGGAGACGGGCGCGGAACCAGAGTGTTCCGAGGGCGTAGATGACCATTCCTCGGAGGAGGCCGACGATGGTGATGGCGATGAAGAACTCGAGCCAGGACTTGGGGACCCAGGCGAATCGCTTTGCGAGGGTGACGTTGTTTTCGAAGAATCCGGCGGCGCTGGAGGCGCCGGTGATCCAGATGATGGCGAACATCGTGGGGTCGGCGATGTGCGCGCCCCAGGATCGCATGAACCTGGTGGGTTGGAAGAAGAAGGCGAGGGGGAGGAGGTAGAAGGGGAGGGTGCCCTTGTCGTCTTCGAGTGTTCGCTCGTGGTCGGGGTCGTGCTGATCGTTGTAGCGATGGCGCGATTGTTGTTCGAGGGCGTTGAGATCGACTGGCCGATCGTTGGGGTTGGGTGCGAACGGCTGGTCGGTCATGTGGGGCTCGGGGGTGTTACCAGGGGATGGAGAGGCCGAAGACGATGGAGCCGTAGTGTTGGTTGTTGGGTTGGAGCTCGAATCGTTCGGTTTGGATGTGCTGTGTCCATCCAAGGTAGAAGGATTTGTACTGGGCCGCAAGACCGATGGAGAAGGTTGCGAGGAGGGGTTCGCGCTTTGCGGAGCGGGAGGAGGCGAAGGCGTTGCCGTCGATGAAGATGTCCCGGGCGATGTAGTCGATGGCGAGGGAGGTGTAGAGGTAGAGGGAGAAGGGTTTGTCTTCGGGGAGGGCTCGGACTCGGTCGATGGTGTGGTCGTTCTGGGTGAGGATGGAGGGGGGTCCGAAGTTATCGGGGAGGTTGTACCCGAAGCGTGCGGTCATGCGTGAACGAGCGGCGATGCGGACGGTTCCGAGGTCGGCGCCGAGTTGGGGGAGGAGGTCGAGGTGAAGCCCTCCGAGGTCGGCTTTGTCGGTGCGCCAGGTGCGGGTGTAGTTGAGGTTGATGGTGGGTTCGTTGGAGAGCTGGGTGTCCCATCCGAGGGGGAAGATCTCGTCGGGGAAGGTGTTGTGGATCCATTTCTGGATGGTTTCGGAGGCGGCGGCGGGGCCAACGATCCCGAGTTCGAGTTCGAGGGAGTCGTGTGTGTGTTGTTCGGCGCGTTGGAGGGTGAGGGAGAGGGCGAGGTATCCGGCGTAGGGGTGTTCGCGCGCGGGTGGGTTTTGGCGTTGGAGGTCTTCGGGGGTGTAGATGCGTTGTTCGATGGCGAGCCCGAGTCCGAAACGGGTGTCGGACCATGAGTCGGGGGTGAGTCGATCCTGGAGGGGCTCGGGGAGGTTGGGGTCGATGGAGAGCTCGATTTTAACGGCGTTGGTGTAGTAGCGGTCGGTGTCGTCGATGATGTTGGGGAGAGTGCCGTCGTTTTCCCAGTAGAGGGTGAGATCGCGGAGGGTCCATCGGTCGAGGTCGAGGATGTGCTCGTAGGAGTCGGG
>JALUWX010000119.1 GCA_027019265.1 Phycisphaerales bacterium | reverse complement strand
GTGTGGGGGTGCCCGGGCTGGTGATCTGGGTTAGCGAGGATGTGCGCGATCGGTTGGTGGGAGGGGAGACGCTCGATCCGGGTGCGGATCTGGTGGGGTGGGAGAACGAAGCGCGCGGGGAGGATGGGCTCGACTGGCGCGCGTGGGATGTTCAGGATCCCGGGGGGATCGGGGACTTCACTGCGCTGGAGGGTGTGCTGCACCCCGTGTCGCTCGGGTACGAGACGGTGCGCGTGGTGATCGAGTACGAGGTTGTGGAAGAGGGGGGTTGGGTGCGCGTGTCGTTCGGGGATCGCGCGGCGTGTGATTCATCGGGTGCGGCGGAGATCGGGCGCGGGGTGATGCGGTTGGTGTGCGAAGCGGCGCGCGATCCGGAGGGTGGGGTGTTCGGATCGATGGGGGTGGATCGGTTTACGTACACGCTCACGGGTGTGAAGGTGCGCCGGTTGAGGTTCGGGGGGATCGGGGAGGTTTTGAAACCGGAGAGCGGCGATTCCGAGTAAGGTGGGGTAGGAGGTCTCGGCGATGAAGACATCGGGAATCGCGTATCTGCTCTGGTTGCTCTGCTTTCTTGGGTTCTGCGGGATCCATCGGTTCTATGCCGGGAAGTGGGTGACGGGGCTCATCTGGTTTTTGACGGGCGGGTTGTTCCTGATCGGTCAGCTCGTGGACCTGTTCCTGATCCCGGGGATGGTGGAGCGCGCGAACGTGCGGGACGAGATGAGCTACCTCCGGGCGCGTCGTCGCGCGGAGGGGATGGCGTAAGTTTGGGCTTTGAAGCTGGGGGTTAGAAGGGGACGCCGTCGATCTCGTTGTCGTCGTCGAAGTTGACGTCGTTGCCTGATCCGTCCCGGAAGTCGGATTCGGGGCCGGACTTTTTGCCCGGGGCGAAGGAGTGGCGCGGGACTTCGGGTTGGGGCGCGTCGTTCTGTGACGCGAAGTCTGCGCCGAATCCGCCTTGGTCGGCGAAGTCGGATGGGCCGTCGTATCCGGCGTTGGGTTGCTGGTACGAGGGTTGGTTGTAGGGTTGTTGTTGCTGTTGGGGTTGGTTGAAGTTGGGTTCCATCCCGGCGGCGATTTCGCGCGAGAAGCCGTGGGAACCGCCGGCGTGCATGCCGTCGTGGTTTTTGAATCGGACGGAGGCGGAGTCCCAGACGAGTTTGACGGTTCCGGTTGGGCCGTTGCGCTGCTTCGCGACGATGAGCTCGGTCATGTTGAGCTTTTCGCGGTTGTCTTCGTCGAACTCGGGGGAGTGGGGGTCCCAGGTGGGTTCGCCGCGGTGGTAGTACGCTTCTCGGTGAAGGAGCATGACGACGTCGGCGTCCTGTTCGATGGAGCCCGATTCACGGAGGTCGGACATCTTGGGTCGGTTGCCTTCGCGCTGCTCCGCGCCGCGGTTGAGCTGCGCGAGACAGAGGACGGGGACCTTGAGCTCGCGCGCGATGGACTTGATGGAGCGGGAGATCTCGGAGACTTCGACCTGACGGGACTCGCGCGCCTGGGTGGGGGAGGTGAGGAGCTGGAGGTAGTCGATGACGATGCAGCGGATGTTGTAGCGGAGCTTCATGCGCCGGGCTTTGGCGCGGAGTTCGAGGACGGTCATCCCGGGGGTGTCGTCGATGTAGAGGGGCGCGGTCGCGAGCTCGGCGCTGGCGCGTTGGAGGAGTTCCCACTCGTGGTCGGAGACTTTGCCGGATCGGATCTTCGCGGCATCGACACCCGATCGCGCGGAGAGGAGGCGCTGGGTGAGCGCGCCGCGCGCCATTTCGAGTGAGAAGACCCCGACGGCGATGGGTTTGACGTTGTGCTTGGGGGTCCAGGGGGTCGCGCCCCCGAAGGCGACTTGTTCCGCGATGTTCAGCGCGATCGCGGTTTTGCCCATCGAGGGACGGGCGGCGAGGATGACCATTTCCTCGTCCTGGAGACCCCCGGAGAGTCGGTCGTCGAGATCACGGAATCCTGTGGAGAGACCTGAATCGACGTTGCCGTCCATCCGGTCCTCGAGCATGATGATCTCGTGCTCGAGGAGTTTGTCGAGGGCTTCGGGTTCGGAGACGACGTCTTCGGAGGCGATGTCGAAGATGCGCTTTTCGGCGAGGTCGATGACGTTCTTGGCCGCGCCGGGGGACCCTCCGCCTTGGGTGTAGGCGTCGTACATGATTTCGCCGGAGGCGTCGATGAGCCTTCGGAGACGGGCGGCGTCGGCGATGAGCTTGGCGTAGTACGGCGCGTTCGCGGCGGAGGGGACGGCTTGGGCGAGTTCCATGAGGAACCCGGTTCCCCCGATCTGTTCGAGCGCGTCCTTGGCCCGGAGGAGTTCGGTGAGCTGGACGAGGTCCCCCGACTGGTGCTGTCGGTCGATCTCGATGAGACTCGCGTAGATGAGCCCGTGGGCTTCGTGATAGAACTGGTCCGGGGAGGGGACGATGGGGATGACTTCGTTGAGTGTCTTCGGATCGAGGAGGATGGACCCGATGAGGGAGCGTTCCGCATCCGTGTGGTGCGGAGGGGTCCGATCGAAGAGCGCCGAGGAATCGACGGTGGGACGGGTGTCCTGTTTGCGGCGGGGTTTGGATTCGGAGAAGCTGCTCACGGGTTCATTGTGTGCGGGATCGCTTCGGATTTCATGGGTGTGCCCGGCAAATTCGACAAGTGACAGGTTGGTCAGGGCGGATTGTGGATGGGTTGGTCTGCATATCGTGTGTCATGAGCGCACACGAACCCAAAGCGCCGTACGGGCGCGAGGTGTACGAGCCCGGGGAGAACCTCCCGATCGAGCTCCCCGAGTCTCCCTTTGCGATCTTCCAGTCATGGTTCGACGATGCGAAGAAGGCGCAGCGCCAACCCAATCCGAACGCGATGTGCGTGTCGAGTGTGGATTCGGAGGGTCGGCCTTCGGGGCGGATCGTGCTGTGCCGGGGGATCGATGCGGATCCGGGGCATGTAGTTTTTTATACGAACTATGAGAGCCGGAAGGGGAAGGAACTGCTCGAGCAGCGTGTGTGCGCGGCGACATTCCACTGGGACCATTTCGATCGTCAGGTGCGCCTCGAGGGGGAGGTGGTGAAGTCGCCGATGGATGAATCGGATCACTACTTCTCGCGGCGGCGCTGGGAGTCGCAGCTCGGGGCGTGGGCGAGCGATCAGTCGGAGCCCATCGGGTCTCGTCAGGCGATGCTCGACAAAGTCGCGAAGAAGATGGACGAGATGGGGCTGGATCTCGATTCCATCGTGCACGGGGACGAGAAGGCGCCGGAGATTGCACGGCCGCCGCATTGGGGCGGGTTCCGGTTGTACCCGCGGCGCGTGGAGCTGTGGTGCGGGGACACGGGTCGGATCCATGATCGGGCGCTGTGGACGCGAGAGATGACGCGCGAGGGGGATGACTTCAGCTTCGGATCGTGGAGCGCGACGCGACTCCAGCCCTGATCTAGATCGAGGTGGGGTCAGATGAAGGCCGAGGCGTTGCGCGCAGTCATGGTGATGATCTGCGCGTGGGAGATGGGGTTGCCCGTGCTCGTGGCTTGTCGCGCGCGCGCGAGGTCGTGCACCCGGTTCCAGTAGTCAGAGAGCTGCGCCCAGCGCCAGCGGAGGGGTTTGTCGGGGTCGTAGAGGTGCGCGGGCTCGGCGGTGATCCCGTTGAGCTCGATGATCCCGAGGTTCCGCGCGTGCGCGAGGTCTTCGAGGGAGGTGCAGCGCACATCGAAGCGCCCGATGTCGAAGGGGCTGTCCTGGTCGTCGGCGAAGGACGAGGCGATGCGCGTGATGGTGTCGTTGAGCTCTGGGGTGATGAGGTGTGAGCCGTCGAGGAAGGTGGCGCCCTGCGCGTGGTTGGCTGCGGCGCCGAGGACGACGGTTTGGCCCTGATCGGGGATGTCGTCGAGCCGGGGGCGCATCGCCCGGAAGAGGACGTTCATCTGTCGGCGGAGTCGTTTGTCGCGCATGATGAGGGCGCGGATAGGGCGCTTGCCGTCCCCGGTGATCGTGGGGAGGTGCTTGAGGTTGATCCCGATGATGGAGCCCTGGGGTCCGGTGAAGTCGGGGTCGGTGATGGTGCGCGGGTCGCGCGCCCAGGTGATCCCGACTTCGATGGGTCCGGGGTGGTAGCGCTGGAGGACGAGGTCTTGGGTAGAGGCGCGGAGGTGGGCAAGGAGCGCGGGTTCGTTGTTGCAGAGTTTAACCCCAACCCCGTGCTGTCCCGAGTCGGGTTTGGCGATGATCGGGTAACCCCCGAGGGTGGACGCGAGGGTTGTGGCGCGGGTGAGTCGGTCGGGGTCGTTTGCGCGGAGGGGCTCGAGGTCGAGGAGTTCGGGGGATGGGGCGAAGCGGGGGTGGAGGTCGGATTTGCGTTCGTCCACAATGCCGCCGCCGCAACCGAACCCGGGGTTGACGTTGGTGAGGAAGGCGAGCCCTTGTCCTCGGAGGATGAGGGACGCGCCGCGCCGGAGGACGGGGAGGTAGAGGAGGAGGGTGGGCCAGTACTCGGGGTGGGTGATGCGGTCGAGGGCGCCGCGGATTCGGGCGCGGCCGAGTGTGGTGGGGAGGAGGCGGAGGAGGTTGAGGAGCGCGGCGAGGACGATCGCGGCGCTGAAGGAGACGACGATGTTCGCTTCCCGCGCCGGGGCGGCGAACGGGGAGAGCGCGATCGTTGCGATGAGATACGCGACGACGAAGAACACAATCGCGCGGATGAAGCTCAGGGTCGAGCGGGGTCGGTCGAGGATGTTGGAGGTGGTCGTGAGGTACCAGGCGCGTGCGATGAGGAGCGCGAGGAGCGCGACCCCGAAGTCGATGCGGAGGAGCCCGACGAAGAGGGTCGTGATGGTGAGGGTCACGAACGGGAAGCGGCGCGCGAGGAGCGTGATGATCGGGATCTGGATGAACCAGGGGACGGATCCGATCCATGCGCCGAGGGTGTGGAGGAGCCCGGGGGGACGGTCGAGCCCATTCATCGAGGAGAGGTCGAGGGTGCCGGTGAGGGGCGAGACTCCGGGTTCGTTGTGTCGGTCGAGGTGCGCGACGATGTGTTCGGCGGCGAGTTCGGGCTGGAGGAAGGGCATGAAGTGGGTCCCGTCGATCATGACGAGCCGGGACGAGGTGTGCATGACCTCGTGGTGGGTGCGCGCCGCCCAATAGGGAACGAGGAAGTCGTCGTCGCCGTGGAGGATGAGGGTGGGGGTGGTGTTGGAGGACATGAGGTTGCGCATGGGGCGCTGGTCGGTGTCCCAGAATCCCCAGAGCCACCCGGTGCGGGATTCGATGGAGCCGAGGTGTCCGAAGTGGGGGATGAGCTCGGGCGCGTACCCGATGAGTGCGAGCCCGACAGCGTATTTGAAGTGTTCGAAGGTGTAGGAGCCCGAGCCCTCGGTCTCCTGGACCCCGATGGACGCGAGCATGGTGATGGAGGCGATGCGTTCGGGGGCGTGGTGCGCCATGTGGATCGCGACGGCGCCGCCGTTGGACCATCCGAGGACGTGGGCGCGTTCGATGTCGAAATGCGCGAGGAAGTCGAGCGCGTAGCGGGCTTGGGTCTCGATAGAGAGGTTGGGCGCGGAGGAGGAGTCTCCATTGCCCGGGAGGGAGATGGAATAGACGGGGTACCCGTGCTGTGCGATGAGGGGGGCGAGTTCGCGGAAGTTGGATTTGTCGCCGGGGGCGCCGTGGATGAGGAGGATGGGGGGGAGGCTTTGGTCGGTTTCGGATGGTGGGTACCGATCCCAATCGATGAGGACGGATCGGTGGTCGATGATGGAGCCGTCGGCGCGGCGCATCGGGACGTCGGCCCGGTCGGGGATGTCGGAGATGCGCTGGAGTCGTGCTGCGGATCCGGAGAGGGAACTCGGGATCAGGATGATGAGGTAGAGGAGGACGAGCGCAAGGCGCGACGGACGGCGTTTGGATGCGCGTCGGGTGTGGGTTGGTGTCTGGTGCGACGGGTCGTCAGCCATGGCCCTCGTTCGTGGCGCTGGTGCTCAGGTCGACGTACTTGCGTTTGCGGATGGAGGCGGTGCCGAGCTGCCCGCAGGCGGCCATGGTGGATCGGCCTTTGGTGCGCCGGCGCTTGACGAAGACCCCGAGGTCGGCGAGCTGGTCAACGAAGTGCTTGACGTTGGCTTCGTCGGGGGCCGGCCAGGGGGAGTCTCTTCTGGGGTTGTAGGGGATGACGTTGAGGAGCCCGATGTGTCCGCGTTTTTCGGTGCGCATGAAGGGTTCGAGCCAGAGCGCGAGCTCGCGCGCGTGGTCGGGGGAGTCGTTGACCTCGGGGATGAGGACGTATTCGAAGAGGATCTTGCGCGAGCCCCGGATGTGCATGAGCTCGATCATGGTGTCGCGGAGCTCGTCCATCCCCCATTTCTTGTTGAGGGGCATGATCTGGTTGCGGACGTGGTCGTTGGACGCGTTGAGGGAGAGCGCGAGACCCAGGCGTTTCCATCCGGGCTGCTGGACGACCTGGGCGAGTTTGCGGAGCCCGTCCACCCGGCCGACGGTGGAGATGGTGATGGCGCTCATGGGGACGGCCGGGCCGTGGTGGTCGGTGAGACACGCGATGGCGCTGAGGACGTTGTCCAAGTTGTCGAGGGGTTCGCCCATGCCCATGAAGACGATGTTGTCGATGTGGGTGTGTTCGTGGTGGGTGGCGCTGTACCACTGCGCGACGATCTCGCGCGGGGTGAGGGAGCGGACGAGCCCCATCTGCGCGGTTTCGCAGAACCCGCAGCCCATGGCGCACCCGATCTGGGAGGAGACGCAAAGGGTGTGGGTTTTCTTCTTGGTACGCCCGACCATGGGGATGATGACGGACTCGATGTCGAGGTGCTCGACCCGGAGGTCCTTTGCGAGTGCGCCGAGGGTGTCGTGCGCGCGGGATTCGTCGTCGGGTCGGTCGAGTCTGGAGACGAACTTGGTGGTGGTCCCCTCGTCCACGTCTTCCGTGAGGCGATGGACGATGGGGGGGATGGTGGTTCGCGCGGGGGGGGCGTCGGTGTTGCCCTGTTTGAAGACGGCGCGGTAGGCGTTCATCGCGCGCCCGGATTTGATCCCGTGCTCGGCGCACGCGCGGACGAACTGCTCGTGGGTCATCCCGAGGGGGTCGATCGGCGCGATGTCGTCGGCGGGAGGCATACGGGGAAGGGTAGGACGAGGGGAGGGGACTACGATCGGGGGATCGAGCTCGAGATCTTGGAGGATCGACCGTATGCCGTGGATGAAAGTCAAGGATGCGTTGAAAGCGGAGCCCGGGGTGTCGTTGACGCTCAAGGGGTGGGTCCGGACGAAGCGGGATTCGAAGGCCGGGGGTGGGCTGTCGTTCGTGGCGCTCCACGACGGGACGTGCTTCGATCCGATCCAGGTCGTCGCGAAAGCGGATCTGGAGAACTACGAGTCGGAGATCGCGAAGCTCAACACGGGGTGCTCGATCGAGGTCGATGGGGAGCTTGTCGAATCCCAGGGGAAGGGGCAGTCGGTCGAGGTCCAGGCGACGGCGATCCGTGTCGTGGGTTGGGTCGAGGACCCGGATACGTACCCGGTGTCGAACAAGCGCCACTCGTTCGAGTACCTGCGCGAGGTGGCGCACCTGCGCACGAGGACCAACACGTTCGGCGCGGTCGCGCGAGTTCGTCATGCGCTGGCGCAGTCGATCCATCGGTTCATGGACGAGCGGGACTACTACTGGGTCCACACCCCGATCGTGACGGGCTCGGACTGCGAGGGCGCGGGGGAGATGTTCCGGGTGTCCACGCTCGACATGATGAACATCCCGAAGTGCGATGACGGGACGGTCGATTACTCGAAGGACTTCTTCGGGAAGGAAGCGAACCTGACGGTGTCGGGGCAGCTGAACGTCGAGACGTATGCGTGCGCGTTGTCGAGGGTGTACACGTTCGGTCCCACGTTCCGCGCGGAGAACTCGAACACGTCGAGGCACCTCGCTGAGTTCTGGATGATCGAGCCCGAGATCGCGTTCGCGGATCTGCACGACGATGTGGAGCTCGCTTCGGGGATGCTCCGCGCGTGCGCGAGCGATCTGCTCGAGCGGCGCATGGACGATCTGGAGTTCTTCGATCTCCGGATCGAGAAGGGGATCATCGATCGGCTCAAGACCCTCGTCGAGTCCGACGTGAAGACGATCTCGTACACGGAAGCGATCAAGATCCTCGAGACGTGCAACGAGAAGTTCGAGTACGACGTGAAGTGGGGATCGGACATGCAGTCCGAGCATGAGCGATACCTGTGCGAGAAGCATTTCAAGCAGCCCGTCGCGGTGATCAACTACCCGAAGGACATCAAGGCGTTCTACATGCGGATGAACGATCCGGGGACGGACGGTGCGCCGGGTGACACGGTGGCGGCCGTCGATATCCTGGTCCCGGGTGTCGGAGAGCTTGTCGGCGGATCTCAGCGCGAGGAGCGCCTGGATGTGCTCGACGCGCGGATCGACGAGATGGGGCTGCCCAAAGAGGATTACTGGTGGTACCGGGATCTGCGCCGCTACGGGACGGTGCCTCACGCGGGGTACGGGCTCGGGTTCGAGCGGTTGGTGCAGTACTGCACGGGGATGCAGAACATCCGCGACGTCATCCCGTTCCCGAGGGCGCCCCGTCAGGCGGACTTCTGATGCGAGGGCTCGGCACGGGCGCGTTGGTCTGCGCGAGCGTGTGCGCGGCGCAGGTCGATCGGACGGTTGATGCGATGAACCGCGCGATCGAGCGCGGGGATTCGGGCGCGTACATGCTGTGCGTGGACGCGCGGGATCACCAGCTCGCGCACGAGCAGCGTGCGTGGATCAACGACGCGATCGAGCGCGGGGTCGGGGATCTCCGGATCGAGATCGTGGGTCCGGAGCGCGCGGGCGATGACGGATCGGTGGTTGCACCGATCCGGGTGTCGTGGGTCTACAAGGGACGCGCGGAGTCATCGGCGTACGATGCGCGGTTTGCGCCGTTCGCGGGTGGGTCGGATGTGTACGTGTACTCCGGGCGCGACTGGGGGGTGGAGCGTTGGGTGGAGTCGCCGCGGATTCGGATCCTGGGAGGTGTGGGGCGCGAGGATCTGATCGAGGTGCTCGCTGAGGTGACCCCGGGGATCGTGCGCGTGGCTCAGGAGGAGCTGGGACGCGAGCTCGATGATGTGCTCGTGATCAAGGTGTACGACACGGTGGACGAGATCCGTCATTCGATCTCGCCGGCGTATACCGATCCGTTGTCGGGGTGGAACGAGCCCGATGAGTCGATCAAGATTCTGGGGCGCGACGGGACGACCCCGGATCGGGTCTCGGCGCTGGTCGCGCACGAGGTGGGTCATGGGGTGAGCTTCATGTACGGGGAGTCGATCATCGATGCGCCGTGGTGGTCGCTCGAGGGGATCGCGGAGATCGTGTCGGATCCGTACAAGGACACGGGGGCGCAGGAGCGTCAGCTCGGGGTGGCGCGGTTGGTGTCGCGCGGGGAACGCCGGGATTGGGATGACCTCGCGGATTTCAGGGGCGCGGCGATGAACCACGTGCGCTTCGTATATACCCAGGGGTGGTCGATGGTTCGGTTCGTGGGGGACGAGTTCGGACGCGACGCGCGGAACGCGTGGTTCGCTCGGATGGGTGAGGGCGCGACGATCGATGAAGCGTCCCGTGAGGTGTTGGGGATGTGGTTCGACGAGCTCGATCTGGAGTGGACACGCGCGATGCGGGAGATGGCGCTGGCGCACGAGGACGATCGGGAGTCGGGTTCGGCCGACGAATGATCAGAGGTCTTGGGAGGCCGCGTGGGTGGTGTCCGGGCTTTCGTCGAGGACGCGCGTGGGCGCTTCGCTTGGTTCCGGGACGATCGGGGTCCGCACGAACATCGCGTAGAACCAGACGACGAGCGCGAGCATGAGGGTCCAGAGCCCGACGTAGCCGATGGCGGCGCGGATCTGGGGGGGCTGCTTGTCGATGGGTTTGGAGATGATCGACGAGACTTTGAACGCGTATTTCGGGGTGTAGAACCAGATCGCGCCGAGGGTCCATCCGATCCCTTGCGCGAGAAGATCGACGCTCTTGCCCTTGCGTGGATCGATGTTGTCGAGCTTTGGACGGACGATCTCGACGAAGCGCACGAACCAGGCCGGGACCGTGATCCCTAGCTCGGAATCCGTGGGGTCGGGTTCGTCCTGGGGGGCTTCTGCGACGGCGGCGGCAGGGGCGGGTTCCGGGGTCGGATCTGGATCGGGAGCGGCATCGTCGGGCGATGCGCTCGGGGGTTCGCTCGTGCCTTCGAGTGCTTGGTCGAGCGCGTCGTCGAGGTTGAGATCATCGTCGATGGACGAGGCGGCGTCTTCGATGAGGGCGTCTTCGTCTTCCTCTTGGATGATGGCTTCGACGACGGCGCTGGCCGCGGATGAATCGGGGTCCTCGTCTACGAGTTCTGAATCGCTCGGTTGAGCCGCGCTGTCGATGATTTCCTCGGCCGCTCCGGCGAGGGCTTCGTCGAGTTGATCCATCGAGGAATCGATCGATCCGGCGAGCTCGGGATCCGCGGCTTGGGCTTCGGGCTCGTCGTCGTGTTCGAGCACCGGTTCGTCTGTCTCGGACGGATCGTTTGCTGCTTCCTCCTCGGGAGGGGTCTGGAGTGAATCGTCTTGGGAGCGATTTTCACCGAGCATGGCATCGATGGCGTCGTCGAGGGAGACGTCGTCGTCCGGGGTTGGCTCGGGCTCGGCTTCGGCCTCGGGCTCGGTTTCGATCTTGGCTTCGGGCTCAGTCGGCTCGGACTCGGACTCCGGCTCCGAGGGCTCGTCGCTGTCGGTGGGTTCGGGTTGAGGATCGACCTGGGCTTCCTCCGAGTCGTCCGCTGGTTCGGACGCGATCTCGGGTTCCGGATCGGGTTCGGTTTCGGAGGATGAATCCTCGGGATCGTTCGATCCCGGATCGTCCTGTTCCTCGGGTGTGTTGTTCTCGACGTCTTCGAGGAGCGCGTCGAGACTCTCTTCGAGGAGTGATTCGGCGTTGGATTCGACCTGCTCGATCGCGTCGAGGGCGTCCTGGGCCGGGTCGGGGGTGGGTTCGGTCGCCTCTTCCGACTCTTGGGTGGACTCGTGTTCGGGCGCGGCGGACGGCGCGTCCTCGTTGAGGGCTTCTGACTGCGCCTCGTTGTCGGGGGTGTCCTGTTCCAGATCGTCGCTCTTGGGCTCGGGCGAAGGGGCAAGCGGCTCAGCGACTTCGCCCCCGTCGTCGAGGGGGCCGTCGAGCATGGCATTGCTTTGATCGGGTTCGCGCGTGCGTTTCTGCTCCTCGACTTGCTCAAGGAGTTCATCGATGGCTCCGAGGAGCTCGTCTTCGATGTTGAAATCGTTCTGATCGGACACGGCGGGAGTATGATCGGTCGTAAACGGGCTGAACTCAAGGGATATCGGCCGTTCCTTGGGGGATTGCGCGTGTTGTGGGGAGAACCATGCAGGAGTGTCCTCAGGGTGATCATCGTGCGATCTTCTCGGACCTATCCGGGTGCGCCGCGCCGTCGTTGATCACGCTCGAGGGACCCGAGGCGCACCATCTCGCGCGGGTGAAGCGGGCGCGGGTTGGGGAGTCGCTGCTCGTGATGGACGGGGACGGGCTCGTGGGGGTGTGCGAGATCGTGGAGATCGCCGGGTCGAGACAGAGGCCGATCGTTGCGGCGACGTTGGGATCGATCGAGCGGATCGATCGGGTGTCCCCCGTGGTCCGGGTGTTCGCGCCCGCGCCGAAGGGGGATCGGTTGGGTTCGATGCTCGACGCGCTGACCCAGATCGGGGTGACGAGCTACACCCCGATCGTGACGGATCGCTCGGAGCGGAACCCCGATGCGCTGAGGACGGACAAACTCGAGCGGATCGTGCTCGAGTCGTGCAAGCAGTGTGTCCGGGCGCACGCGCTGGAGATCAGGGATCCGGTTGTGCTCGATGATGTGCTCGGGGAGTCGGGGGAGGTCCCGACGCTCGTGTGTCAGGGCGGGGTGGATGACGTGCTCGAAACCCCGGGGGACGGTGGGGGTGAGGTCCGGCTCGTCGTGGGTCCCGAGGGGGGATGGAGCGATGAGGAGCTGGCGCGGATCGGGGATTCGGGGGCGCGCGTTGTTCGGATGACCCCGCACGTGCTCCGGATCGAGACGGCGTGTGTGGTGGGCGCGTCGATCGTGCTCCGGGGCGCGTGACGCTGGGTGATTCGGCGGCTTCCCCCGTGCGCCCCTAAACTGATCTGAAACACCACCCTTTCTGAGGAGATCCGGATGACCACGGCGGCGACAACGACCCGGCCTTCGAGCTACAACGACCTGTGCGCGGCGATGCACGAACTCGGGACCCTGGGCTCGATCTCGGCGCTCGTCGGGTGGGATCAGGAGACGTACATGCCCCCCAAGGGGACGGAGGCACGCTCGGACCAGTCCGCGCTCCTCGCGAAGCTCATGCACGAACGCGCGACGGACCCGAAGCTGGGTGAGATGATCAGCGTGTGCGAGTCGGACCCGGATCTTCAGGACCCGACGAACGCGGAGTTCGCGAACGTGCGCGAGATGCGCATCGACTACGACAAAGCGACGAAGCTCCCGGGTGATCTCGTCTCGGCGCTCGCGAAGGCGCAGTCCAAGGCGCAGGACGTCTGGAAGTCCGCGCGGAAGAACAACGACTTCAAGAGCTTCGTCCCCGCGCTGACCGAGGTGATGAGCCTGACCCGGCGCAAGGGGGAGTGTCTGGGGATCCCGGAGGGCGGGGAACTGTACGACGCGCTGCTCAATGAGTACGAGCCCAACGCGACGGCCGCCCAGATCGAGTCGATCTTTACGCCGCTCCGTGGGAAGCTGAGCGCGTTCATCCAGGAGGTCGCGGACAACGGGGACGCGCCGGACGTGTCGTTCGTCCATCGGGAGATCCCGACGGAGAAGCAGCACGGGTTCGGGATGAAGGTGATCAAGGCGTTCGGGTTCGACACGGATCGGGGCCGCTTGGACACGACGACCCACCCGTTCTGCTCGGGGTTCGCGCCGGGGGACACGCGATTGACGACGCGCTACGCGCTGACGAACTTCCCCGATGCGATCGGGTCCACCATGCACGAGTGCGGGCATGGGCTCTACGAGCAGGGGCTCCCGAAGGAGACGGGGGATTTCGGGACCCCGTTGACCCAAGCGATCTCGCTCGGGATCCACGAATCCCAGTCCCGGATGTGGGAGAACATGGTGGGTCGGTCCCGCGCGTTCTGGTCGTGGGCGCTCCCCATCGCGAAGGAGATGTTCTCCCCGACGATGGACGATGTGGCGCTCGACCCGATGGTGCGCGCGATGAACACGTGCACCCCGAGCTTCATCCGGGTGGAGAGCGACGAAGCGACGTACAACCTGCACGTGATGCTCCGCTTCGAGCTCGAGCGCGCGATGATCAGCGGGAACCTGGACATCAAGGACCTCCCCGAAGCGTGGAACACGAAGTTCAAGGACATGCTCGGGCTCGATGTGCCCGATGATGCGCGCGGGTGTCTCCAGGACGTGCACTGGTCCTTCGGGCTCGTCGGGTACTTCCCGACCTATACGCTCGGGAACCTGTACGCGGCCCAGATGTGGGAGACGATCAACGACACGATCACGGACCTCGATGAACAGATGGCGAAGGGTCAGTTCGGTGAACTGCTCGCGTGGACCCGGGCGCATATCCATGTGCACGGCCGTCGCTACAGCGCGGGTGAGATCATCGAACGCGCGACGGGTCGGGCGCTGGATCCGGAGCCCTTGATGAGACATCTGGAGTCGCGGGTGCGGCCGGCGTACGGGCTCTGACCTTCCGAGTCATCAGGACATGCAAAAGGGTCGGCGCGGGGGAGCGCCGACCCTCTCTCTTTTTGGGATGGGGCTTCGGGATCAGCCCAGCTCGGCTTTGAGCGCCTTGGCGAGCTTCTCGTAGTCCTCGATCGTGTTGAAGAGCTGGGCGCTGATGCGCATCGCGCGCGGGTGCACGTTCGGGATCGCCCAGACCGGGACCTGGATGTTGTGCTTCGCGTAGAGCGCGTCCCAGAGCGAGTCGTCGTAGATGGTGCCCTTGGTGGGGGTGCCCGGGATGGGGATGGAGACCATCGACCCGGTCATGGACTCGGGGGGGGCGGTGGTGATCCCGAGCGCGTCACGGACGATCGAGGCGCCCTGCATGACGAGGTCGTGGTTGCGCTGGTAGAGCGCGTCCCAACCGCCCTGCAACTGCGCGCCGAGGTGCGCGATCGCGACGGGGATGGAGAGGTTGGCGCTGTAGTCGTTGGTCCCGACGTAGTCGAAATCGCACAGGAACGGGGCGCGATCGATGCGATTCTCGTGGACTCTGCACGAGAGCGCGAGGGGTTTGAAGTCCTTCTGGACGTCGGGGTGCGCGTAGACGAACCCGGTGCCCTTGGGGGTCGCGAGCCATTTGTGGCAGGAGGCCGCGTACCAGTCGCACCCGAGCTGGGTGATGTTGAGCTTGAGCTGTCCCGGCGCGTGGGCGCCGTCGATGATGACCTTGATCCCCTTGGCTTTGAGTTCGGGGATGATGCGCTCGAGGGGGAGGATGTAGGCGCTGGCGCTCGCGATGTGCGAGAGCAGCGCGTACCTGGTCTTGGGGGTGATCGCGCCCAGGATCCGTTCGACGGCCAGGTCCTCGGTGATCTCGGGGAAGGGGAGCTTGGCGATGGAGAGCGACGCGCCCGAGCGTTTGCAGACGCGCTCGAGCTCGTTCATCGTGGCCATGTATTCGTGGTCGGTGATGAGGATCTCGTCGCCGGGGTTGAGGTCGAGGTTCGCGAGGATCGTCGAGACGGCGAAGGTCCCGTTGGGGACGAGCGCGAGGTCGGTGAGGGGGGCGCCGACGAACTCGGAGAGGGCGCGGCGCGCGTCGTCGGAGTAGAACTCGAGGTCGCGCTTGAAGAAGCGGACGGCGTCCCCTTCGAGCTGTTGCTGGAGGTATTCCTGCGCGGCGCGGACGACGACGGGGGCGCAGCCGTAGGACCCGTTGTTGAGCTGGGTGAGCCCTTCCCGGACGGGGAAGTCGGCGGTTTCACCCAGTCTGTCCTTGAAGACCTCGAGGATCGGGGTCGGGCGCTGGGCCGACTGTGCGATCGGATCCGTGGGGGTGGGGGTTTCGGCCGTGGTGGGGGAGGGGTGGGTGCTCATCCGTGTGCTCGTTTGGGTCATAGGAAACGATATCGACAGGGGGGGGAGAAGTCGCACACTCGATAACGATCGGACGCACTCTTTTGTTCTTGTTTTTCCGATCGAACGGGGCGCGCGGGTATCCTCGGGTCATGCACCGATCATCCACACGAATCCTGACTGCGTTCTTGATGTCCCTGAGCTCGTTTGTCGGAACCGGGGCGGCCTCCGGCCCGACCCTGGAACAGATCATGCGCGAGCCCGACTGGATCGCGCGCTCCCCGGAACGGGTCCAGTGGACGATCGATGGTTCGGCGATCGTGTTTGACCAGCGCCTCCCCGGGTTGGTGGGGCGCGACCTGCGCGAGACGTCGATTTTGGGGGTCGGGGCGCTGGGCGCGTTGGGAGAGCCCGTGGTGCTCGATGACGCGACGGATGCGGGGATCCTGCGCGACTCGGGGGTGTGGAACCCGGACGGGTCGGTGTCGATCGTGTCTCAGGGGGGTGATCTCTTCCTTTATACCCGCGCGACGGATACGGCGGATCGGCTCACGCGCACCCAGGGGTGGGAGGGGAGCCCGATGTGGATGGTGGACGGATCGATCGGGTACCGGAGCGGGTCGTCGTGGTTCGTTCGGGATGTCGAGACGGGGTTCGTGGCGCAGGTTGCGGATGTCCGGTTCTCGGAAGACCCCGAGGCGAAGGAGGAGAAGTCGGACTACTTGAAGGATCAGCAGGAGCGGCTCTTCGACTTCATTCGGCTCAACAAGGAACGGAAGGAAGCGCGGGAGGCGAAGGGTCGCGCGTGGAGGGAAGCAGATCCGGGCGCGGTTCCTGGGCCGTTCTATCTGGGGAAGGACACGGAGGATGCTGGTCGTTGGCTGAGCCCGAGCGGGAAGCACCTGCTTGTGGGGACCCGATCGAGCAAAGCGAGCGGGGACAAGCGGGATGTGATGCCCGTCTACGTGACGGACGACGGGTACGTGACGACCCAGCGACTCCGCGCGAAGGTGGGGAACGAGACCCGGAAAGCGGTGTCGTTCGTGCTCATCGACTTGGAGTCGGAGACGGTGCACGAACTGGATCTGTCGGTGCTCCCGATGATCTCGGATGATCCGCTCTCGGATCTGAAAGCGGAACTCAAGGGTGAGGATGACAAAGAGGATGTGGATGAGGACCCGGAAGGGGAGGAGTCCGAGGGCGATGAGCCGGAGGAAGCGGAGTCCAAGCCCGGGAAGGCACGGGGGGTGTCGGTGTCGCGCGTGTCGTGGTCGGACTCGGGGGAGCGGGTGCTGATCCAGGTGGAGTCGCACGACAACAAGGATCGGTGGATCGTGATGGTGGAGCCCGGTGTCGGGGAGATGGGGGATGAGGAGCCCGCCCTGACGACGGTGCTCCACGAGCGGGACCTCGCGTGGGTGGGGTGGGGGTTCCGGGATATGGGGTTTGTGCCGGGGACGGAGACGGGGTGGTTCCTGTCGGAGCACGAGGGGTACGGTCATTTGTACACGTTTGAGGATGGAGAAACGACGAAGCGCACGGACGGAGACTGGGAGGTCCGTGATGTCCGCTTCACGCGCGACGGATCGGGCGCGTTCATGCGCACGAACCGGACGAACCCGGGGGTGTACGAATTGGAGCGTCTCGACCTTGAGAGCACCGAGCTGACCCCGCTGACGGCGATGGGGGGGACGGTCGAGTCGTACACGGTGAGCCCGGACGAGTCGCGCGTGGTGTTCTCCTACTCGGAGTCGTTTACCCCGAGGGAGGTGTACGTCGTCGGATCGCGCGGGGGCGATGCTTCGAAGCTCACGGACACGGCGACGGACGAGTTCGGGACGTTCGGCTGGGTGCTCCCGGAGTTCGTGATGATCCCGTCATCGCACGGGGCGCAGCCCATCCACACGCGCGTGTACCGCCCGGACCCTTCAAAGTTCGACGGACCCCGACCCGTGGTGATCTTCGTGCACGGCGCGGGGTACCTGCAGGACGTGTTCAACGGGTGGTCGCACTATTTCCGGGAGCACATGTTCCACACGATCCTGGTGAACCAGGGGTTCGTGGTGCTCGAGCCCGACTATCGGCACTCCGAGGGGTACGGGCGCGATTGGCGCACGAGCGTGTACCGGGAGCTCGGGTACAAGGAGCTCGAGGACTTCGACGACATCATCGCGTGGTCGGGAGAGAACGCGAACGTGGACACATCGCGCGTCGGGATCTACGGCGGGTCCTACGGGGGATTCATGACCCTGATGGCGCTGTTCCTCGAACCCGAGACCTACACCTCGGGCGCGGCGATCCGGAGCGTGACGGACTGGATGCACTACAACCACGGGTGGACGAGCAACATTCTGAATACGCCGCAGCTGGACCCCGAGGTGTACAAGCGTTCTTCCCCGATCGAGCATGCGGAAGGGCTCGAAGGACACCTGTTGATCCTTCACGGGCTCGTGGACGACAACGTGGTCGCGCAGGACGTGATCCGGTTGTCGCAGCGACTCATTGAACTGGAGAAACAAAACTGGGACATGATGCTGTACCCGATCGAGCCCCACGGTTTCAAAGAGCCCAGCTCGTGGCTCGATGAGTATCGGCGCATCAACGACCTGTTCGTGGAGACACTCGAGCCCGCGCGTTAAGCGCGGAGAGTGTCGAGGGCGCGAGCGAGGTAGGTGTACTGCGCTTCGGTGTTGTAGAGCTGCGCGGAGATCCGGAGGATGGGGGAGCCATCGGGCGCGGTCCAGACGGGGACCTCGATCTTGTGGTCTTTCCTGAGGGCGGCTTTGATGTCGTTGACGTTTTGGCTCAGCGATCCGATGGGGAGGGTGCAGAGGGGGCCGAGCATGGACTCGGGGACGGGGGCTTCGATGTTGAGGACGTCGAGGAGCGCGTCGCGCCCGCGCATGCACAGCGCGTGGTTGTGCGCCATGAGCCCTTCCATCCCGTCGTCAAAGAGAGACGAGAGCCACTGGATCGCATCCGCGATGGTGAGGTAGGGGCTCACGTCGTCGGTGCCGGCGTAGTCGAACTCGTGGTTGAAGGCGCTGCGCCCGGTGCGCTTCCCGGCTTCCTCCGGATTCCGCGCGTCGTTGGAGAGGACGAGGGGGCGGAAGCCATGCTGGAGGTCCTTGCGCACGTGGAGGAAGGCGGCGCCTTTGGGGGCGCAGAGCCACTTGTGCGCGTTGCCCGTGGTGTAGGCGGGGTTCCAGGTTTCGATGTCCATCGGTATGCAGCCCGGGCCGTGGGCGGCATCGAGGATGGTCTCGATGCCCTGTTCGCGCAGTTTGGGGATGAGGGTCTCGACGGGGAGTCGGTACCCGAGGGAGCTGACGACGAGCGAGAGCATGCAGAGCTTCGTCTTGGGGGTGACGGCGCCCATGATGGTGTCGATGATGAGGTCTTCGGTGACGTTGGGCCAGGGGAGGTTGACGACGTTGACGGACGCGCCCGCGCGATCTGCCGCGCGACGGAGGTTGTTGGCGCAGGCCGGGTATGCGGCGTTGGTGATGAGGATCTCATCGCCGGGGTTCAGATGATGGTTGGTGGCGATGCTCGCGACCCCGGTCGTCGCGTTGTGGACAAAGACGAGGTCCTCGGGGGCGCACTTGACGAGGGACCCGAGGGCGCGGCGCGAACGGTCGAGGAGGGGCCAGGCGTTGTGGACGTAGAAATCCACAAGCTCACGCTCGGCGTTGCGCCGGTGGGTGTCCTGGGCGCGGAGGATCTCTTCGGAGCATGCGCCGAATGAGCCGTGGTTGAGGTAGACGATGTCCGGGTCGATGACGAAGTGGGGCGCGAAACCGGACGGGTCGGGGAGGGTTGTGAGGGGGGGGCTCATGAGCCCATGCTATGGAGCACGGGGGGTTGGCGCGTTAACCCTGGATGTCGAGGGATCGTCCGAGCTTGACCCCGGTGGCGGCCGCGTTGCGATCGACGGCGCTGGGGTGGATGGAGTAGGTCCCGGCGCTGGTCATCATGGGGCGCGGGCCGGAGATGGTGGCGACATCCGTCGCGAGGTTGATCGGATCGACCTTCGCGGCGACAAGTTTGTCGGCGCTGGAGAGCTGGCGCGAGGGCGCGGGGTTGATCCTCCCCACGGGCTCGGTGCGCTGGACGGGCTGGGTTGATCGGGCGGGGGTTGTCGACGGGGTGGCGCGGGTCGGGGTGACACCCTGGGTGGTCGGGGTCTGGGCGTAGGCGCGCATCGCTTGGATGGCGGGATTGATGATCGAGGGGTTGATTCGGTCCATCGGGATTGCTCTCGTGGGATCGTGATTCGCTTCGGCCTCCGTGCCGGCGCGGAAGCGAGGGTACCACAGAACATGGTCGGCGATCACGCGCGGATCGCGTGATAACTGCGTGCGGACGCGCGGAATAGGGAAAACGTCGGCAAACGCTGCGCGTTCTGGTCCGGGTTTACTCGCACCCGTCCTGGAAATCACGGAGGTACTGGCTCAGATCGAAGAAATCGAGATCGCCGTCTCGGTTCAGATCCGCGCCGGGATCGGAGGAGGTCAGCATGGAGAGGAAGATCTGGATATCGAAGATGTCGAGCGATTGGTCGGGGAAGAGGTTGGCTCTGCAGTACTTGTACGGACAGTCGGATTGATCGATCGGCGACAACATCGTGACGAACCCGTTCGAGCCCGTATCGAAGTAGTGCTTTGTGAGGACGACATTGCTGTGGGTCGCGTGGGCGGTGAAGATCGCGCCGTCGTGCCAGTGCCACCCGACCACGCGCATGTCGCTCGGGTCGGACGGGTCGAGGATGTAGAGGATGCTTTCGGAGGAGGCGTACAGGGATTCGCCGTCGGTTGAGAGCGTCATCTCGTAGCACTGTTCGAGGTCGAAGGATCCGACTTCGTTCATGGCGCTGGGGTTGCTGATATCGATCGCGCTGATCTCGGTGACGCACTCGCCGCCCTGCGCGAGGAAGAGGGTGTCCCCGATCCGTTCGAGCCCGTCGGGGTAGCCGAACTGCACAAGCGGGACCTCTTCGATCAGCATGGGGTTCATGGGATCGGAGACATCGATCGAGCGGAGTGTTTCGTTCGTCGTGTGGTAGAACGTGTCGTCCTTGAGCGCGGTGTAGACATTGAACTGAAAGAAGGACCCGAGGTCGAGCGGGATGGGCGCGGAGAGCGCGGGGTTGCTCGGGTCCGTGATGTCGAGCATGGTGAGGGTGTCGGTGCTGTCGATCCAGGCGACCCGGGATCCGTCGATCGCGATCTTCCCGTGGATCGCGCCGAATGTCGTCGTGCTCAGGAGGGTCGGGTTCGCGGGGTTCGAGACATCGAAGATCAGGAACTCCCCCAGCCCGGTGACGGCGAGAAGGAGATCATCGATCCGTTCGAGCTGGATCGGCGCGTTTGTGGAAGGGCTGAAGCTTGAGAAGATCGGTGCTGCGGGGTCCGTGAGATCGATGCGTCCGATCCCGAGCCCATCGTTGGGGAGGTACAGGTGGTCGCCGGCGGCCGCCATCGCGCGCCCGTTGGCGTTGTACATGCCCGTGATGTCGAAGGTCGATGTCTGGGGGTCGTAGGGCTCGAGGAGCCGGTCGTGCTTGGTCAGCATGAGCCCGAACGAACTCTCGAAGAGCACGAGATCATCGTTGAACCACACATCCGGACGGGAGACGCCCGGGCGCGACCCGATGACCACGGGGTTGTTCTGGTCGTGGATATCGATCAGACGGAGCGCTTGGTCCTCCTGGGAGTAGACGATCCCGTCCCGAACGGTCGAGTACTGTGAGATCCACAGGTCGAGGGTGTCGCTGAGTGTGAAGCTCGGGGTCGTAGTATCGAAAACCTTCAGATCCCCGTTGGTGTTCGCGAGGTAGAGGTATCCGGAGTCGTAGCTGAGCTCGAAGTCGGAGTTGCCCGTCGGGATCGACCCGGTCCGGACCGGCGCGCTCGGGTCGGAGAGATCGATCCGGCGGAGCGCGTTGTACAAACGGATGTACGCGAATGCGGCGCTGTCATTGAGCTCGAACTCGACCCCGGTGCCCTGGATGGGGTGCTCCCCGATCTTGGTCGGGATTGCTGGATCCTCGAGGGTGAAGATGTGGAGCGTGGTCGAATCGAGGACACAGAGCAGCCCGTTCTCGAACTCGATGTCCCTCACGAATCGGTTGAGCTCATACTCATGGGTGAGGACCGGGGCGCTGGGGTTGTGGACGTCGTACACGTGCATGCTGTGGGTCCCGAGCCCGTCCGCGTCGAAAAGCGCGTAGAGATAGCCCTCCCTGAGTAGAAGCTTGATGAAGTCCCCGGATTCGATCGGGATGAACCCGATCTCGGCCGGGTCTCCGATGTCCGAGATGTCATAGATGGAGATCCCCTCGCTGAAGAACGATGTGCTGTAGATCGTGCTGTTCCCGATCGCGGTGTCGTACACGGCGAAGCTCGGGATGGTCGAATCGAAGACCCGTGTCTCGCATCGGAGCCCGTCAGCATGTGCGTGCGTGATCGATATCGCGATGGTGAGAATCGCGATCAACGCTGTCGTTGCTTTGTCGTTGAGCATCTCGGGTTCCCCTCTTGGCCGTGGTTTCCTATCTTCGCAGAAGCGGGATCCATGAACAAGTATCAAACGAAAAACCCCGCTGGCGCGGGGCTCGGGACTGTTCGGTTTGTATGAAGGACCCGAACGACGATTAATCGTCGTCGTCGTGCCCACCGAAGGCGCTGATCACATCCTGCTGGATGTGGGGGGGAGTCAGTTCATCGTGGGAGTACTCCATGGTGTACGACCCCGCGCCGCCCGTGATGGACTTGAGCTCGGTCGAGAAGTTCTGGAGTTCTCCGAGGGGCGCTTGCGCGATGACCGTGCACATGTCGCCGGGGAGCATCTGGGTGTCCTGGACGCGCCCACGCTTGGTGGAGAGATCCCCGGCGATGTCGCCCATCTTGTCGTTGGGGATCGTGACTTCCAGATGGACGAAGGGTTCGAGGAGCACGGGGTGCGCCTTCGCGACGGCTTCGATGAACGCTTTCTTCCCGGCCGTGATGAACGCGACTTCCTTGGAGTCCACGGGGTGGTGCTTGCCGTCGAAGACCTCGACGCGCACACCCGACATCGGGTATCCGGCGACGGCGCCGTGCTCAAGGACGGAGCGGACCCCCTTCTCGATGGCCGGCATGAACTGTCTGGGGATGGAGCCGCCGACGGTCGCGTTGACGAACTCGAACCCGGTTTCGTGGTCCTGGGGGAGGGGCTCGACCCGGAGATGGACTTCCCCGAACTGACCCGCGCCGCCCGTTTGCTTCTTGTGCCGATACGACGCTTCACCTTTGCCTTGGATCGACTCTTTGTACGCGATCTTCGGAGGCGAGGTAACCAGCTCGATCCCTTGGGACTCCTTCAGTCGTTCGAGCACAATGCGCAGGTGGAGCTCTCCGAGACCCCGGAGCACGGTCTGACCCGTCGCTTTGATCCGATCGAGCGCGAGGCACGGGTCCTCAGCGAGGAGCTTGTGGAGCGCGGTCGAGAACTTGCTCTCGTCGGCGTGGTTCTTGAGCTCGATCGCGAGCCCGTACATGGGCTTGGGGAGGGGGAGCGGTTTGAGGTGGACGGAGTCCAGATCGTGCCCTTCGTGGAGGACGGCATCGAAGTGGACGTCGTCGATCTTCCCGATCGCTCCGATGTCGCCGGGTCCGATCGCATCGACCTCGTGCGATTCCTTGCCCTGTCGTTTGAGGAGATGCCCGATCCGAACGGGTTTCTTCTGGTCCCCGATGATGACCTCGGACTTGGACTTGAGGGTCCCCTGGTGGACCCGGAAGACCCCGAGCTTCCCGACGAACGGGTCGGTCGTGCACTTGAAGACGTGCGCGATCACGGGGGAGTTGGGTTGTTCGTCGGCGGCGAACTCGACCTCGGACGTGTCCTCGGAATCGCGCTTGAGGAACGGGCGCGGGTTCCCTTCGAGGGGGTTGGGGAGGAGGGAGGCAACGACGTGGAGCAGGTTGTCAACCCCCGCGCCGGACTTGGCGCTGACGTAGGTGATCGGGACAAGGTGCGCTTCACGGAGCGCTTTCTCGAAAACATCGTGGAGCTGCTGTTTGCTGATGTTGTGCTCGTCGCCGTCCTCGAGGTAGGTGTCCATGAGGTCGTCTTGCATCTCGACGATCTGCTCGATGATCGCTTGGTGCGCACCATCGGAGGACGAGAAGAGCGTGTCCCCGCTCTGGTCGGAATCGAAGACCGAGACCGTGTTCGAGCGATCGGGGTTGGGGAGCGCGATCGGGAGGCACTCGGGTCCGAAGGATTCCCGGATGGATTCGGTGAGGGCTTCGAGGTCCGCTTGGTCGTCGTCGATCTTGTTGACGATGATCATGCGCGGGAGCTTGCGTTGCTGCGCGATCTTCATCATGCGCCGGGTCATGGGCTCGATGCCCTTGTTGGCGTCGATGACGACACAGACGGTTTCGACGGCCGGGAAGACCGAGATCGCGTGTCCGGCGAAGTCCGCGAGCCCGGGGGTGTCGATCATGTTGACCATGTGCCCTTCGTGATCGAAGTGGAGCATGGTGGTCCGGAGCGAGTGCTTGTGGTCGCGCTCTTCATCGGACCAGTCGGAGAAGGTGTTCCCCTCTTCGATGGATCCCATCCGGGTGATCGCGCCCGTCGTGAAGAGGAGCCGCTCAGCCAAGAGCGTTTTGCCGGAACCGGTTTGTCCGACGAGCGCGATGTTGCGGATATCTGCAGTGGGACGCATGGGGGGCCGCCTTTCGGATTGTCAGGCGGACGCGTCGGCCCAGGAAGTGTCGCGGGCCGGCATCGCCCGCGGGTTGGTTGTCTGCTGGCGCGTTGGCGCACCAGCAACCTTCATCCTAAACACAACCCGGACGAATTGGAAGGGTCGGGGAGGGGGAATCACTCCCCGTTTGCACGGTGTTCGTGTCGGGGGCGATCCGGGCGGTCCGCGGGTGGAAACTTTCGATCGGGGGCGTACCCGCGGCCCTGCGGGCGGAGTCGGGATGTTAGATTGTCGCGGTGAAGATCATTATCGTCATTGTTGGGGTGTTGCTGTCCGCGGTGGCGATCTCGCCGTGCGCGGCATCGGATGAAGTCGGGGCTTGGCTCGAGCGTGAGCTCGCGGAAGCGGCAGGGCCCATCGAGACCGTTGGTTATCAGGTGTGTCTCGAGAAGATCTATCGCCCATCGCGCTCGGCGGATCAGCTGCGCGAGATCGCGGCGCGGATCGAGGGTCGCCCGGACCATCCGGATCGCTCGCTTCTCGAGATCGAAACGCGGCGGCTCACGAACGGCGGCGACCGCTTTCTGATCTGCTGCGCTACGAGGGACGACGAGCGTTTCCGGTACTCGACGACCCAGAAGTGGGACGGAGCCTACAGCGATATCGGTTTCGACGGGCGGGCCGCGTGGTCGCTGACCGGGGCGCAGCTCAACATCGTCGATCCGGATCGGGCGCCGATGACGAAGGACTTCGCGTCGGCGCGCGGGGTGGTCGATGTGTACGTGTCGTGGTTCTTTCATGGTGGATTACGGTTTCTCCCGGCGGGGTCGGTCGAGATCGTGGAACTGAATGAATCGTCGCCGGACGCGTACCGCGCGCGGCTCACAAACGCGGACCAGGACTGGGACGCGGAGGTCCAGTTCCGATGGGACGGCTCGCTCGGGCGGGGGTTTGTCGAGTCGGTCGAGTATGTCCGATCGGGTGATCCGGATCTAGTGGGGTCGGGGTATCGGGTGGAGGGGTGGTCGTACTCGGAAGCGCTCGAGCGATGGGTCGCGGACGCGGTGCACGTCCGGCAGTTCGGCGACGACTTCGAGTTCCGGCTGCAGGATGTGCGGGCGTTGTCCGAGGACGCGTTCGATGCGATCGTGGGGGTGCCCGATGCGCTGGGGGCTGATCCGGTGCGGGGGAAGGTGACGGTGGCGTCGGTGTATGACCACCGCGCGGAATCGGACAGGGTGGTGTTTCTCGATGCGGATCGAGTGGTGGAGTCCGAGGGTGCGCTCGGTGACGGGGGGCGTGGGGGGGGTGGGGGGTCGGTGTGGGTGATCCGCGGCGTGCTGATTGGGTGTCTGCTGATCGCGGTGGGGCTTTGGGTCAAGCATCGGAGGGGGTGATCGTGGGCGAGGCGCGTGCGGGGCTGGGATACGGGAGGCGTGGGTTTTCGTTGATCGAACTGATCATCGTGATCTTGATCGTCGCGGTTCTCGCGTCGTTTGTGATGCCGGCGATCTCGGGGGCGATGGGGCGCGCAGACGAGGCGGCCAGCCTGTCGCGGATCCGGCAGAATGTAGCGATGGTGGGGATGTACACGACGGACCATCGCGGGATCCATCCGTACCTGACGGACCCGCGGGCGGATTACAGCGTGCTCCGATCTGATGCTGGTGATGTCGCGGCGCGATATTTCGATGCGACGGTTTTCTGGAACTTCGCGATGGTCCCCGGGGGGTACGCGGAGTCGGTGCTCGATGAGGTGTTCCGGGCGCCACGGGAGGTGGTGTCGTTCGTTCCGGACTATCGGTACGCGGCGTGTTTTATCGCGGCGCCCGAGTTCTGGGCCGCCGAGACCCGGACGGGACCGACCCAGTGGCACGCGACGCGGAGCTCGCAGGTCCTGTACCCCTCGGCCAAAGGGATGCTGCGTCGATTGATCTACACGGACATCGGCGAATCAGAGATCGCCGGCGACGAGCTGGATGTGGGCTATGTGGATGGGCACGCCGAGCGGGCTAGGCGATCGGAGCTCCATCCGGGGTACCCCAACGGCGAGGGGGAGTGGATCGGATCTACGAGGGTCGTGGGGACGCCCGTCCACCACACGATCGACGGGGTCCGGGGGCGGGATCGGGACTGAGTCTTGATGGGTTGGCCCGCTACGATTGGGTCCCATGAGCAACACCCCTGTCATCACTCGCTTTGCGCCATCGCCGACTGGTCATCTTCACATCGGGGGCGCGCGGACGGCGCTCCTGTGCTGGGCGTTCGCGAAACGCAACGGGGGGCGATTCCTCCTGCGCGTCGAGGATACGGACCAGCAACGATCGAGCGAGTCGTCCACGAAGGGGATCCTGGAGGACCTTGCGTGGCTCGGGATCGCGTGGGAGGACGGGCCGGAGCTGGAGTTCGATGGCAAGCGCTTCGGCGGGGACGAGCGCGGGGTTGGGCCGTACTTCCAATCGGAGCGGCTCGGGCATTACAACGCCGCGATCGAGAAACTGATCGAGTCTGGTCATGCGTACCCGGCCTTCGAGACCCCGGACGAGCTGGAAGCGAAACGGAAGGAAGCGATCGACGCGAAGGTGGGGTACAAGTACGATCGCGCGGCCCTCGAGCTCTCGTCCGAAGAACGCGCGGAACGGCTCGCGCGCGGCGATGAGCACGTCGTGCGGTTCAAAATGCCCGACACCGCGATCACGGTCAAGGACCAGATCCTCGGGGACGTGACCCTCGAGCCCGAGGAGTTCGACGACTTCATCATCCGGAAGCGCGACGGGTTCCCGACCTACCACCTTGCGGTGACGGTCGATGATGCGATGATGGGGGTGACCCACGTGCTCCGTGGTCAGGAGCACCTGATCAACACCCCGAGGCACGTCGCGATCCAGCGGGCGCTGGGCTTCGATGAACCGACGTATGCGCATATGCCGCTGATCTTCAATCCGGACGGATCGAAGATGAGCAAGCGGGACAAGGACAAAGCGGCGAAGAAAGCGTGCAAGGACGAGGGGCTGACCTCATCCCCTGTGTCCTCGTTGTCCGATGCTGACTTCGCGGAGTGGCTCAAGAACAAGACGAAGCAGCTCGAATCGAGCACGCTCGTTGAGCTCGCGCGGGTCGTGGGTGTGGATCTTCCCGAGATCGACGTCGAGGACTTCCGGCGCGCGGGATACCTCCCGGGGACTTTGAACAACTACCTCGCGCTCCTCGGGTGGAACCCCAAGGCGAAGAACGAGGATGGGACGGACCTCGAACGGTTCTCGATGGACTACCTCGCGGACCACTACGGGTTCGAGGGGATGGGCAAGGGTCAGGCGAAGTTCGACCGGGTGAAGCTGCTCGCGTTCAGCGCGGACGACATCGCGGCCCTCTCGGACGACGAGTTCGCAACACGCTGGCGCGAATGGGCGAGCGCGTACGACACGGAGATCGTCGATCGATTCGACGAAGCGACGATGCGGGTGCTCGCGCCGGCCATCAAGACGCGCTGCAAGACCCTGAAGGACGCGCGTGGGGTGATCGGGTTCGCATTTGTCGGAGACCAGGGGTTCGAGTTCGAGGGCAAAGCGGTCCACAAGGCGCTCATCAAGGGCGAAGCCAAGGGGCTCGAGCTGCTCAAGGACTATCGGGAGGCGTTGTCGTCGCTCGCGGACTTTGCGCCCGATGCGATCGAGGCGCACGTGAAAGAGTTCTGCGAATCGCGCGAGGTCGGGATGGGCAAACTCGCCCAGCCCTTGCGCGTCGCGGTGACCGGGGATGCGGTGTCTCCCCCATTGGGTGTGACTTTGGGCGTGCTCGGGAAGGATTCGGTGCTGGCGCGCATTGATCGGTGTGTCGAGCACTGCGCGAGCCAGGTCTGAACGCGGATTGCTCGTCGCGCAGGATCCCGGATTGAGAAAGGTGCGACGATGACATCAAACGCAACGACAAACCCGCTGCTGACGCCGATCGGGCTGGGTGATCTTGAGCTGACGAACCGGGTGTGGATGGCGCCGCTGACGAGGTCGCGCTCGTCGATGCCTGGGAATGTACCCAATGCGCTCATGGCCGAGTACTACGAGCAGCGTGCGGGGGTGGGGGGGTCTGGGCTGATCATCGCGGAGGCGACCCCCGTGTCGGATCGGGGACACGGGTATTACGCGACCCCGGGGATCCACACGGACACGCAGGTCGAGGGATGGAAGCTCGTCACCGATGCGGTGCACGCGCGCGGGGGGCACATCGTGCTCCAGCTCTGGCACGTGGGCCGGGTCTCGAGCTCGGAACTCCAGCCCAACGGCGATTCGCCGCTCGGGCCGACGGATGTGCCCAGCGGGTCCAAGACGTATGTCGATGATTCGGGGACCCGGGTGGACAACTCGGTCCCGAGGGCGCTCCGGGACGACGAGATCCCGGGGATCGTCGAGCAGTTCGCGCGGGGCGCGCGCAACGCGAAGCGCGCGGGGTTCGACGGGGTCGAGATCCACGGCGCGAACTCGTACCTCCTCGACCAGTTCACGCGCGACGGGGTGAACACCAGAGACGGCGACTACGGCGGGACCCTCGAGAAGCGATTGAGGTTCCCGATTGAGGTCGCGCGCGCGGTCGTCGATGCGTGGGGGGACGCGCGCCGGGTCGGGTATCGGATCTCGCCGCTGAGCGAGCACAAGGATGTTCGGGACTCGGACCCGGGGCTGACGTTCTCGACCCTCGCGCGGGAGCTCGGGGCGCTCGGGCTCGGGTATCTGCACGCCGTGGAGACCTGGGACCGGAGCAACGCGGATCCGCGTATCGAGACGGTGATCCCTCGGATCGTCCGCGCGTTCAAGGAGGGCGGGGGCTCGTTGTATGTTGCGAACGGGGACATCGACCCGGAGCGCGGGGCGGCGATGATCGACTCGGGCTGGGCGGACGCGATCGCGTTCGGGAAGGCGTTCATCGCGAACCCGGACCTGTCCGCGCGGATCGGGGTGGGCGGACCGTTCAATGAGTGGGACTCGGATACCTTCTACGGCGGCGATGCGCGGGGGTACACGGACTATCCCGCGCTCTCGGGAACTCCGACGGCGTAAACCCAAGGAATCGGTCCCGAGGGGCCCTGCTCCGGGGGCGCTGATCGATCTACGATCCCGGACTATGTCCAACACACCCACCGAACGCGCGCCCGAGACCGACAAACCCCAGCGCCATTTCATCCAGCAGATCGTCGATTCGGACATCGAATCGGGGAAGTGGGGGAGCCCGGGGGATCGGTCCGTCGTCAAGACGCGCTTCCCTCCGGAGCCCAACGGGTACCTCCACATCGGGCACGCCAAGGCGATCCATATCTCCTACGGGATCGCGCAGGAGTTCGGGGGGACGTTCAACCTGCGTTTCGACGACACGAACCCCGTGAAGGAGGAGACCCACTACGTGGAGTCGATCGCCGGGGATCTGGAATGGCTCGGCGCGAAGTGGGACGGGGAGATCAAGTACGCTTCGGACTACTTCGATCGGATGTACGAATGGGCGATGGAGCTGATCGAGAAGGACCTCGCGTACGTCGATGAATCGACCCCCGAGGAGATCCGATCGATGCGCGGGTCCGTCGAGGTCCCGGGGACCCCGTCCCCGTACCGGGTGCGCCCGATCGAGGAATCCAAGGCTCAGTTCGCGCGCATGAAGAACGGGGAGTTCCCCGACGGCTCCATGGTCCTCCGCGCGAAGATCGATATGGCGTCGCCGAACATGAACCTCCGGGACCCGGTCATGTACCGGGTGCTCAACGCGCCCCACCACCGGACCGGGTCGACCTGGCACATCTACCCGATGTACGACTGGGCGCACGGGCTCGAGGATTCGATCGAGGGGATCACGCATTCGCTGTGCTCGCTCGAGTTCGAGGATCATCGTCCGTTGTACGACTGGTTCATCAACGCGATCAACACGGAGCGGGACGAGCCGATCCACCATCCCCAGCAGATCGAGTTCGCGCGCCTCGCGATGTCGTACACCAACATGTCGAAGCGCTATATGCGCGAGCTGGTCGAGGGGGATCACGTGTCCGGGTGGGACGACCCCCGGATGATCACGATCGCCGGGCACCGTCGTCGCGGGTACACCCCGAAAGCGATCAAGGACTTCGTGTCGATCGTGGGGGTGACGAAGTTCAACGCTGTCATGGATGTGTCACGCCTCGAGGGCGCGATCCGGGATGACCTGAATAAGCGGGCTCCGAGACGGATGGCCGTCCTCGATCCGATCAAGCTCGTCATCACCAACTGGGGCGACGGCGGCGATGAGAGCCGGGTCGAGATGATGGACGTCATCAACAACCCCGAGGACGACAGCGCGGGTAAACGCTCCGTGAAGTTCGGTAAAGAGCTGTGGATCGAGCGTGAGGACTTCATGATCGATCCCCCGAAGAAGTTCTTCCGTTTGGGCCCGGATCGTGAAGTGCGCCTGCGCTGCGGGTACTGGGTGCGTTGCCACGACTACGAGACGGATTCCGACGGCAACGTCACAACAATCCACTGCACCTACGACCCTGAGACGAAAGGCGGCAACAACCCGCCCCCGGATGAAGAGGGCAAGGTCCGGAAGGTGAAGGGGACCCTGCACTGGGTCTACGCCGGGGACTGTGTGAACGCGGAGGTGCGCCTCTTCGATCGTCTCTACAACGCGGAGAAGCCCGGGAAAGCGACGGGGAACCACCTCGACGATCTGAACCCGGATTCGCTCGTGATCAACACGAACGCGAAGATCGAGACTTCGATCCTGGAGCGCACCCCCGACGAGCCCGACTGGGTCGACGGGATCCGTCGTTTCCAGTTCGAGCGGATCGGGTACTTCTGTGTGGACCGGGAGTCGACGATCGACGCGCCCGTGTTCAACAGGACGGCGACCCTCAAGGACTCGTGGTCGAAGCAGAACCGCTGACATCGTGAGCGCGGTTTTCCGTATCATGGGGTGATGGAGCCGCTCGGCGCGTGCCATTGTTGCGGGTTGGTGCACCGGGTCCCGGATGTGGACGCGCGGTCTGTCGCGTGCTGCACGCGCTGCAACACGGTCATCAAGCACGGCGCGAACCCGCGCTCCCGCGCGCGGACGGCCGCCTTCGCGCTCTCGGCGCTGATCCTGTATCCCCTCGCGCTCACCCTCCCCGTGATGCGCATCGAACGATTGGGGTACGAGCGGGATTCGTCGATCTGGTCCGGGATGGTCGGGCTCTTGGCTGAGCGCGAGTGGGTCGTGGGGATCGCGGTGCTGCTGTTCTCGATCGTGGTCCCGATCACGAAGCTGGTCCTGCTCTTCGTGCTCAGCGCCCCGACAAGGCACGTGGGTCAGCGGGACCGGACGAGCATCTACAAACTCGTCGAGTTCATCGGGCGATGGAGCATGGTCGATGTGCTCCTCGTTGCGATTCTTGTTGCGTTCGTGAAGCTGGGTGATCTGGTGAGCGTGACACCCGGGCCGGGGGTCGCGTTCTTCGGCGCTGTGGTGATTCTGAGTCTGGTCTCGGGGTTCGTCTTCGATCCCCACGCGATCTGGGAAGAGGAGCGTTCATGAGCGAGCCCGACACCATCCCCCGCGCGAAGGTCCGGCGCCGAAGGTTCTCGTTCACCTGGATCGTCCCGCTCATCGCGCTGGTCGTGCTCGGGTACGTCGTGTACCAGCAGGTGAACCGCACCCGAGGGACGATGATCACGATCTCGTTCGACAACGCGCAGGGGATCGAGCCCGATTCTGAGATCGTGCACCGGGGGATCCGGGTGGGGATCGTGCGCGATGTGGAGTTGTCGCTCGATCTGAACCATGCCGTCGTGACTGCCGAGCTCGATCCGAGCGCGGGCACGCTCGCTGTGGAGGGTTCGGAGTTCTGGGTGGTGCGCCCCCAGCTGAGCTTGCAGCAGGTCTCTGGGCTCGACACGCTCATCGGCCCGAACTACATCGCGCTCCGTCCCGGGGATCCGACGGGGGCGCGGGTCCGCGCGTTCGAGGGTCGTTCGAGCGAGCCCGTGCTCGACCCGAGCGAGAAGTCGCTTCTGATCCTGACCCTCTCGACGGATCGACTCGGGACATTGCAGACTGGCGCACCGGTGCTCTACCGAGAGATCCGGGTCGGCGCGGTCCGTTCCGCGCGACTCGATCACGACTCGACGCGCGTGCTCGTGGAGATCCAGATCCAGCCCCGCTATGCGCCGTTGATCCGTCGCGACACACGGTTCTGGCGCTCCGGGGGTGTCGGTGTCGATTTCGGGATATTCAGCGGGCTCAGTGTCCAAGCCGACTCGCTTGAGAGCGTGCTCAGCTCGTCCGTCTCGTTCGCAACCCCGGAAACGCGCAAGCCCGAAGCACCGGCTCCGAACCAGATCTTCGAGCTCGAGGACGAGCCCAAGGATTCATGGCTCGAGTGGTCCCCGGCGATCGAGCTCGGCGCGCCCTGAGTCTTACCCGTTCCGATAGCGATGATCCGCCGGGACATCAACCCAGCGAGACTCGTCGAGCGACTCGTACATGATGTTCACGATGCTCCACTCCCCGTTGACGCGCATCATGTGGAAGTAGTCGAACCACACGGTCCCCGTCATCTTGACGGCTGCCACGTTCCCGCGGATCTCGTAGACCTCGACCTCGCACTTGACATCAGGATCGAATCCCCACCCGCGGTTGAACGTGTTCCCGAGGATCCGGATCTCCTCCCACGTGATCTCGCTCAAGAAATCGAAGTCCGTATCCGGGGCGTGCTCGACGGAGCGCTTCGACAGACTCGGGTGGCAGGTGTCCTGGACCTTGTCGCCGTCGATTTCATAGAACCCGACGCAGTAATCCCGCGCGATCCGCTCGATGGTTTCCGCATCATCGGTGGAGGGTTCTGGGACATCGTCCGGGTCATCAAGTGAGAGGACGGCCGAGTCCCCGATGATCCATCGTCCGTCGAAGTAGATCATGTGGAGGTAATCGACGGCGTCATCCATCACGACGACCGCGCTGGCCGTCCGTTCCTCCAGATCGAAGATCTCGATGTCGCAGCGCCCGTTCTCCGGGTCGTCCCGGTGCGCATCCGTGTGCTCGGTCCCGAAAAACCCGAGGTGATCGTGCGAGATCGGGCGCACCCATTCGTCGCTCGGCCGTCCCCAGTACTGATCCGTAACGACACGGCGCGCGATGTCGTGGTGCGCCCGGGACTTGAGGGTGTCCACATCCCCCTCATACCGAGCACGGACGTACTGCTCGATCGCGCGTTCCACGGCTCGTTCTGTTCTGGACTCGTCCGCGCTCGCACGTTGGGTCGCGCCCGTGAGCGCGAGGATCAGGGGGAGCACGAGACAACGGGCGCGCATCGCGCGGGTGGTTCGGGTCATGACTGTTCTCCTTTGCGTTCATGATTGAACAGTTCACACGGCGATCGGTTGCAGGGTTCTCGCTATGATCGACCATGAATCTCATCGTTACAGGCACCATCGGTATTGATACGGTCGAGACTCCCGGCGCGGGTCGTCGTGAGGACCTCCTCGGGGGTTCGGCCGTGTACTTCTGCGCCGCGTCGTCGTTCTACGCGAAGCCGCGCCTCGTCGCGGCCGTCGGGGACGACTTCCCGGATTCCTTCATGGACACGCTCTCCTCCTTCAAGGGGATCGATCTCGAAGGGCTCGAGAAACGCGCGGGGTCCAAAACCTTCCGTTGGGGCGGGAAGTACATGGACAACATGGACGATCGGGAGACCCTCTTCACGGAGCTGGGGATCCTCGAAGAAGCGCCGCCTCCCGTGCCCGAGTCGTACAAGGACTCCGAGTTCGTGTTCCTCGCGAACTCCCACCCCATGGTCCAGATCGGGATGCTCGATCAGCTCGACAACGTCAAGCTGAGCGTCGCGGACACGATGAATCTCTGGATCGACATCGCGAAGCCCGAGCTGACCCAGCTCCTCGGGAAGATCGACGGGTTGGTCCTGAACTTCGACGAAGCGGAGCAGTTCACGGGTCATCGGAACCCCGTGACGGCCGGGAAGCACCTGCTCGAACTCGGACCCCGCTTCGTGGTCATCAAGAAGGGCGAGCACGGGTCGATCCTGGTCCACAAGGACGGGCTCGCGGCGCTCCCGGCGTACCCGACCGAGCAAGTTGTCGATCCCACGGGCGCGGGTGATACCTTCGCCGGGGGTCTGATGGGGCGTCTGGCCGTCGCCGGCGGGAACGATCCCGGTTCGTACAGCGCCGTCCGTGATGCGATGGCGCACGGGACGATCCTCGCGTCGTTCAACGTCGAGTCGTTCTCGCTCGAGCGCCTCCAGGGCTTGACGATCGACGATGTCCATGCCCGCTTCAACGACTACGCGAAGATGATGCACCTCGCCACCTAAGGCGAGTTTGATCGGAATCCCATGAGCGAGACTCCGTACCTCGATCCGTACACCGACGCGGTGCGCCAGATGGGCGCGGGGTTCGAGTCCCAGCTCTGGCTCTCGCGCGACGCGCAGAAACGCCGGTTCCGGGTCATCGAGCGCTTCGCGCGCCCCAAGGGCAAGGTGCTCGCGGACATCGGGTGCGGGGTCGCGGACCTGCTCGTGTACCTCCAGGACCGGGACAACCTCCCGGATCGGTACCTCGGGATCGAGGGGGTGCCCCAGATGGCGGAGCTCGCGTGCGCCCGCGCGTCGGAGCTGGAAGTCGATGGGGTCATGTCGCGCCACGATTTCGTGAGCGAGACGGATCTGGCGCAGCAGCTCGTCGAGCACGGGGGCGCGGAGGTCTTCGTGTTCTCGGGATCGCTCAACACCCTCCCGATGGATCAAGCGATCGACGTGCTGGATCGGTACTACAACGCGCTCGAACGCGCGGGGCGCGGGCGCTTGGTGTTCAACTTCCTCTCGGATCGGATGGACAAAGCACGGACCCCCGCGCATCCGCCGGCCGTCCGTTTCGACACGGTCCGGATGCTGGACTGGGCGCTGGATCGGACCCCGCTCGTGCGGATGAGCCACGACCACCTGCGCGGGCATGACTGCACCATCCTGATGCGCGTCCCCGAGCAGGACTGATCATTCAGATCCACTGCTGATCGATGACCGTGCGCTCGGTCATGTGCTCACCCGTGTGCTTCGTCGCTTCGGGCTCGAACAACAGCACCGACGCGCCCGTGGTGGTCACGGGGTTGTGCTCGACCCCTTTGGGGACGATGTACATGTCCCCCACCTTGAGGTGCACATCGTCCCGATCGCGCAGCTGGATCGTGAGCTCGCCTTCGAGGACAAGGAACAGCTCGTCCTCATCCTCGTGCGCGTGCCACATGAGCTCGCCCTCGAGTTTCGCGAGCTTGACGAGCTGCCCGTTGAGCGCGCCGATGAGTTTGGGGGTCCAGGTCTCATCGAAACGCGCGAGCTTGTCCCGCAGATTGACGACACCCGGGTCGTGCTGTGTGCTCATCACTCCTCCCAGATGTCCATGAACCGATCGGAGCCTTGGTCACGGATGGAGTTGTCCTCGAGGACCTCCTCCGTGGAGTCGATCAGGTCCTGCGCGTTGAAGACGAGGGTCTCCTGGGATCGGTCGTAGAACTCGAAGATGATCGAGCTTTCGTCGTTGTCCCGGACGAGCTCGACGAGGTGCGCGAGGGATGTGACCTTCTCGCCGTTGACGGACTTGATGGTCGGGTTCCCGAGAATCTCGTAGCCCTTGGTGATGGGGTGGGGGAGCATGGGTCCGGCGAGGACGACGTACTCCTCCCCTTCAAACTCGCGTTCGTCGTTGATGCGCAGCCCGACGGGCGAGCCGTCCACGATCCCGTACCCGAGATACAGCTCATAGAAATGCTCGCGCCGGACGGGGGTGAAGATCATCGGGCCGACGATGAAGTACTCGGGGTACCCGTCCCCGATCCAGGGCACGAGATCGTCGCGTTGGTTGGTCACGGGGAGCGAGAGCGAAACCTCTTCGCCGTCCCGGATCACCGTGACGGGGATGGATCCATCATCCGCGAGTTCACGGATGAAGTAGCGCCAGTGCAAGCGCAGATCATCATCGCTCGTCACGAGCCCCGCGTTGTCGATGTCGTAATCCCCGATCCTGTCAAGCACGTCCCAATGCTTGAGCGGGAGGTCCGAGTCGTCGTCCGCGCGGGTGTAGACGATCCCCGTTTGCTCGCGCTCGAGCCCGAGGTAGTCACGGAGCGAGTCGCTCTCGCAGGTCTGGAACCGCGCGTCGTACAGACGGGGCTGCCCGTCGTACGACCCGTCCTCGATGTCCTCGAGGAACAGATGGACCTCTTCGGATGGGATGACGTACCCGATGTTCTCCGCGAACTCGATCCCGGAGAAGACGACCCCCGTGACTTTGCCGTCGAGGATCACGGGTCCTCCGGAGTTCCCGTGGTTGAGGGCCGCATCGACCTGGATCCGGAGCCCCTGGGTGTCCATGTTGTAGTCGGCGTACTCGATGCGCGAGACGACACCCTCGGTGATCGAGACCTGCTCCCCACCCATCGGGTACCCGATCGCTTGGACCGTCGATCCGATCGAGGGGAGCGCGTCCGCGATCTCGAGATGAGGATGGCTTGCGTGGAACTCGTCACGCTCCGAGTCCTTCCTGATCCGGATGACAGCGAGGTCCATCGCTTGGGAGATCCCGATCACTTCCGCGCGGAGTTTGTCCGCGCTGTTCGGTGGCTGCACATAGATCCGGTTCGTCTGCTCGACGACGTGCGCGTTCGTGAGGATCCGATCACCCTCGATGACAAACCCCGTTCCCGAGAGTTCCTGGGGGGGGAGCTTGGTCCAGGGACGCCCAAAGTCCGGACCCCGATAGGTCGCGAAAATCTTGACGACCGAGTCACGGACCTCCTGCGCGGAAACGTTCGTGCTCAGCGCGACGAGCGCGATCAGGAGGGAAACAAACAGGGACTGGGTTCGGGTCATCACGGGCTCCGCTTGGGTGTCATCTCACGTCGTGTGTCGTACCGATTCGACGATCATAGGATCCGCACCCATGGGCACGATTCTGAACATCAACACCCCGCGCGACTACGACCTCGCACGTGACGTCTGTTCCTACGGCTACTTCCTCCTCGCGCCCAACCACTGGGACGTCCCCCGCTCGCGCATGCTCCGGGTCCTCGAACTCGACGACGGCCCCAGCGCCTGCACGATCACACAGCTCGACTCGGGGAAGCTCCGGGCTCGCTTCGATCGCGCTCTCTCGCGCACCGAGCAAGCCCACGCGCGGACCCAAATCACACGCATGCTCAGTCTGGACACGAGCGCCAAGGATGTCCGCGCATTCCACAGGGTTGATCCGCGATGGAAACGCGATGGACGGGCGCGGCTCTTCCGCTCCCCGACTTTGTTCGAGGACGTGATCAAGACGGTCACGAGCTGCAACGTGACCTGGCCATCCACGGTCCATATGAACACCCGGATCTGCGAGGTCTGCGGGCGCAAGGCCGTCTCCGGAGCCCGGGGATTCCCGACCCCGAAGAAGCTCGCGCGGATCAAGCCCGGCACGCTCCGCGCCCGTTGCCGGGTCGGGTACCGGGACACGCGCATCGTCGAGCTCGCGAAGCTCTTCGCGAAGGGTTCGGTCGATGTCGAGTGGCTCGAAACCAAAGCAACCGACGAGGAAGCGTTCACCTTTCTCCTGACCCTCCCCGGGATCGGTCCCTACGCGGCGGGCAACATCATGCAGCTCATGGGTCGCTACTCGCGCCTCGCGCTCGACACCGAGTCGATCCGACATGCCAAGTCCGTTCTTGGGATGGACGGGACGGACGCGCAGTTGTACAAGCAGCTCGGCGCGCACTACGAGCCGTTCGGGGAACACAAGTTCCGTGCGTACTGGTTCGAGCTCTGGGATTTCTATGAGTCGAAAGCCGGGCCGGCGCATCAGTGGGAACGTGACGCAACAGCGAGCGTGTTCACGGCTTCGAATCTCAACGCGCGCTCATGAGCGCACGAGGAGGGAACCCCTGCCCTGAACCCGACAAGCGATCGCAAGGGCGGAAGCCCTCACGATCGGCAATGAACTGTGCCGTCTCCAGAAGTCGGCACAGGGTATCGCGACGAACAAACTACCACACATCCCGCGTGTTGCACAAGAGAATTGCGACAAGTGGGTATTCAGATAGTGTTCACTTGTTTATATGGAACTGACGGGAGCCGCAGATTCGGACTTTGCGAGGTCCTGAAGGGCACTGACACCCCAGAATCCGGCCCGGAGCGACTCGATCGCGTGGATCGCCTGACCAGCAGCCGTCGCTGTCGTGATCATGGGGATCCCCAAACGGACGGCCGTCGCGCGGATCCGACCCTCGTCGGTCTGCCAACCCGTCCGTGTCGGGGTGTTGATCACGAGATCGATGTCCCCGTTCTGCATGAGATCGATCACGTTCGGACGCGCCCCGGCCTGGATCTTCTGGAGCACTTTGGGTCGGAGCCCGTGCTTCGAGAGGGTATCGGCCGTCCCCTGGGTGGTGTACACCGTGAACCCCATCGCCATCAGTGATCGCACGATGGGGGTCATCGCGTCCTTGTCCTGTTTCCGGACGGAGACGAACACTCCGCCTTCCTTGGGGAGCGTGGTCCCGGAGGACTCGAGCGCTTTGAGGTACGCGATCGCGAGCGAGACATCGACCCCCATCACCTCGCCCGTTGAACGCATCTCCGGACCCAGCACGAAGTCCACGCCCGGGAACTTCCGGAACGGGAACACGGGCGCCTTGACGGCGTAGAACCCCGCGTCGGGGATCTCCTTGGCGCTCTGCTCCGTCAGCGAGACCCCCATCATCGCGCGAGCGGCGATGGAAGCCCACGGAGTGTTCTTCGCTTTCCCGACGTACGGAACCGTGCGCGAGGCGCGGGGGTTCACTTCGATGATGTAGACCTCGTCGTCTTTGATCGCCATCTGGACGTTCATGAGCCCGCACACCCCGAGCTCCTTCGCGAGCTTCCGCGCGGTGTCCTTCACCTCGTCAAGGATCGCTTGGCGCAGCGTCGTCGTCGGGATCATGCACGTCGAGTCCCCCGAGTGGACCCCGGCCTGCTCGATGTGCTCCATCACGGCGCAGACGAGCGCTTTGGGTGTGTCCGAGTTCCCGTAGTCCGCGACGACATCGACATCGAGCTCCGTGGCGCTGTCGAGGAAGTGATCGATCAGGATCGGCGCGTCATCGAGCCCCGACACATCGACGGCCGTCGTCATGTAGTGACGCAGCGCCTTCTCGTCCGGACAGATCTCCATCCCCCGCCCACCCAGCACGTACGACGGACGGACGAGCACGGGGTACCCGATCCCCTTCGCGATCTCGACGGCCTGATCGATCGAACGCGCGATCCCCGACCCGGGGCGTTTGAGATCGAGGGTCGTCAAGAGCTGGTCGAACCGGTCCCGGTCCTCCGCGCGATCGATCGCATCGATCGAGGTCCCGAGCATGGGGACCCCCGCGCTGGACATCCCGTGCGCGAGGTTCAGCGGGGTCTGCCCCCCGAACTGGACGATCGCGCCCATGACGAGCCCGGGGTTGGAGGGGTCGGGCTTGAGGTGATCGCCGTTGAGTCGCTCGATGACGTTGAGGACGTCCTCGAGGGTGAGGGGCTCGAAGAAGAGCAGGTCGCTCGTGTCGTAGTCCGTCGAGACGGTCTCGGGGTTGGAGTTGATCATGACCGCATCGTGCCCGAGGGCGCGGGCGCTCATCGCGGCGTGGACACAGCAGTAATCGAACTCGATCCCCTGACCGATCCGGTTCGGACCACCCCCGAGGATGACGACCTTCTCCTTGTTGTCCGGATCGTTGAGCAGACGTTCGCGCAGCTCGCACTCGGGTCCGACTTCGCGGACCGTCCCGCTCTCATCAACCATCCGGTGCCCGCGCTGGTACGTCGAGTAGTAGTAGGGGGTGATCGCTTCGAACTCAGCAGCGCAGGTATCCACGCACTTGAACACGGCCCGAACCCCGAGCGCATCGCGCGTCGCGCGGACCTGGAGGATCGTCTCCGTCGTGATCGCGCCTAGGTACAGCTGCGCGAGCTGCGGATCGGAGTACCCGAGCGACTTCGCGCGTTGCATCAGCTCGGAGCTCACGTTCTCGAGCGATCCCGCGCCGACCAGTTCGTCCTCGAACTCGACAAGCTCGCGCATCTGATTCAGGAAGAACGGATCGATTCTCGTGTGCTCGTGGATCTGCGCCGTCGTCCACCCCATCTTGTACGCATAGCGAACGTAGTACAGTCGGCCCTGCGACGGAACACTCAGCTTCCGGATGAGCTTGTCGTTGTCGATCGGCCAAGCGGCTTTCGCTTCATCGTCCGCGTCGGGGGACTGCGCGTTGAGCCACGCATCGTTCTTGTCGAGCCCGAGCCCGAAGCGTTTGACCTCCATCGAGCGGATGACCTTCTGGAGCGATTCCTTGAAGGTGCGCCCGATCGCCATCCCCTCCCCGACGGACTTCATCTGGGTCGTCAGGGTCTCGTCCGCTTCCGGGAACTTCTCGAACGTCCATCGCGGCATTTTCGTCACGACGTAATCGATCGTCGGCTCGAAGCACGCGCTTGTCGTCCCCGTGATGTCGTTGCGGAGTTCGTCGAGCGTGTACCCCACAGCGAGCTTCGCCGCGATCTTCGCGATCGGGAAGCCCGTCGCCTTCGACGCCAGCGCCGACGAACGCGACACGCGCGGGTTCATCTCGATCACCACAAACTCGAACGGGGGCTCGGACCCGTCGCTCGGGCGCTCCGGGTTCGGGTTCACAGCGAACTGCACGTTCGACCCACCCGTCTCCACCCCGACCGAGCGCATGATCGCGAGGGAAGCATCACGGAGCTTCTGGTATTCCTTGTCCGTCAAGGTCATCTGGGGCGCGACGGTGATCGAGTCCCCCGTGTGCACACCCATCGCATCGATGTTCTCGATCGAGCACACGATGACGCAGTTGTCGTTCTTGTCCCGGACGACCTCGAGCTCGTATTCCTTCCACCCGATGAGCGAACGATCGACCTGGATCTGGTTGATCATCGAAGCGTTGATCCCGCGCGTCACCAGCTCCTCGAACTCGGCGCGGTTATACGCGATCCCCCCGCCCCATCCCCCGAGTGTGAACGCGGGGCGCACGATCGCCGGGAGCCCGATCGTCTCGACGAACGCTTCAGCTTCTTCGAGAGTCTCGCACGTGCGCGATTCGGGGGTCGCGAGCCCGATCTCGTGACAGATGTCGGAGAACGCTTTGCGATCCTCCGCGCGATGGATGACCTTCCGGTCCGCGCCGATCATCTCAATCCCGAACTGTTCGAAGACACCCTGGTCGTGGAGCTCGCACGCGCAGTTCAGCGCCGTCTGTCCCCCCAGGGTGGGGAGGACCGCATCGATCGGGGTCCCGAGCTCGCGCTCCTTCTCGATGATCTTCCGGACGGATTCGGGGGTGATGGGCTCGATGTACGTCCGGTCGCTCATCGCCGGATCCGTCATGATCGTCGCCGGGTTCGAGTTGACCAGGACGACCCGGTACCCCTCGTCCTTCAGCGCTTTGCACGCCTGGGTCCCCGAGTAATCGAACTCGCAGCCTTGTCCGATGACGATGGGTCCGGATCCGATGAGGAGGATGGTCCGCACGTCGTCGCGTCTGGGCATGGGAAAGCGTCTCGCGAGGGGGGAGTGGGGTGGATCTGGATCGGGTCCGGATAAACTGGACGAGTGTAGCCCTGATCCGAGTCGCACGGCGCGAATTCGGGCCCTCTGACGCGCTCGTATCAATCTTTCTGAGCAGCGAACACCGACGAGCCGACTTCGTAGAATCCACAACGCGCGGCGATCCCCTCCCTTTCATCGCCGCGAACACGCCCAGGAGTTCCAGAGCATGTGCGGGATCGTCGCGTATATCGGCAACAAACAAGCCCAGCCCCTCCTCGTCGAAGGGCTCAAACGACTCGAGTACCGGGGCTACGACTCCGCCGGGGTCGCCGCCATCAACGGGAACGGGCTCCAGATCGCCAAAGCCGTCGGACGGGTCGCGAACCTCGAAGACGAACTCGAATCCCTGGGGGGAATCCACGGCTCCATCGGGATCGCGCACACCCGCTGGGCCACCCACGGCGGTGTCACCAAGCTCAACGCGCACCCCCACCGGGATCGGGACCACGGGATCGCGCTGATCCACAACGGGATCATCGAGAACTACGCCTCCATCCGCCGTCTCCTCGAAGAGAAGGGGCACACCTTCGAGTCCGAGACGGACACCGAGGTCCTCGGGATGCTCATCTCCCACCTCTATGATCCGGAGAACGGGGTCGATCTGGAGAAAGCCGTCCAGTCCGCGCTCCGCGAGGTGCGCGGCGCCTACGCGATCGCCGTCATCTGCGAGAAGGAACCCGACGTCATGGTCTGTGCGCGCAAGGGCTCCCCCCTGCTCGTCGGGATCGGGTCGGGTGAGTACATCATCGCTTCGGATGCGAGCGCGATCATCGCGCACACCACCCAAGCGATGACCCTGGACGACTACTCCGTCGTGCGCATCACCCGGGACGGGTTCCGGACGAGCACCGTCGATGATGTCGAACTCTCCCCCAAGATCTCCCAGCTCGAGATGGACCTGGACCAGATCGAGCTCGGGTCCTTCGAGCACTACATGCTCAAGGAGATCTACGAGCAGCCCGACGCGCTCCGCCGCTGTTTCAAGGGCCGACTCGACAAGAACGAGGGCAAGGTCGTGCTCGGGGGGCTCAATGCGTATGCGAAGGAACTCGTCAAATCCCGGCGCGTCATCCTGACGGCCCAGGGGACGGCCCTCCACGCATCGATGATCGGGGAGTACCTCCTCGAAGACCTCGCCAAAATCCCCGCCGAGTGCGAATACGCGAGCGAGTTCCGCTACCGGAACCCGCTCATCGAGGACCGCTCGGTGGTCGTCGCCGTGTCCCAGTCCGGGGAGACGGCCGACACCCTCGCCGCGCTCGAAGAAGCCAAGGACCGGGGCGCGCTGTCCCTCGGGGTCATCAACGTCGTCGGATCCACGATCACCCGGGAAACCGATGCTGGGGTGTATCTCCGTGTGGGTCCCGAGATCGGGGTCGCTTCGACCAAGGCCTTCACGGGTCAGGTCGCGGTGCTCACCATGATCTCCCTGTTCATGGCGCGTCGGCGCATGATGTCCCCCGAAGCGAGCGCACGACTCATGCGCGAGCTCGAACGTGTCCCCGACATGATCGAGCGGGTCCTCGAGACGAACGACCACATCCGGAAGGTCACGGAGAAGTACGTCAACCGGGACAACTGGCTCTTCCTCGGGCGCGGGTACAACTACCCGACAGCGATGGAAGGAGCGCTCAAGCTCAAGGAAATCTCCTACATCCACGCCGAGGGGATGCCCGCCGCCGAGATGAAGCACGGCCCGATCGCGCTCATCGACGAAGGGATGCCCGTCGTCTTCATCGCGAACAAGGGCAACCAGTACGACAAGGTCCTGAGCAACATCGAAGAGGTCAAGGCGCGCGGGGGTCACGTGATCGCCGTCGCGACCGAGGGCGACGAGCAGATCGCGACCCTCGCCGAGGACGTGCTCTACGTCCCCGAGGTCGAGGAGTGCCTGAGCCCGATGGTGACCGTGGTCCCGCTCCAACTCCTGTCGTACCACGCCGCCCTCATGCGCGGGCACGATGTGGACAAACCCCGGAACCTCGCGAAGTCCGTGACGGTGGAGTGATCCGAGTCGAAAGTCCCGGATACTGATTCCGCTGTTGGATCGGGCGATAACGTCCCACGGACGTTCATCCCAACATCCGAGAAATCAATCCGAGCACTCAAGCGCCAGGGCTCAACGTCCGATGATGCGCAGATCCAGTGATATTGGACCTGTATGAGCATCATCAGCCGCAGAACCCGAACCGAGCTCGATCGCGCCCAGAGGCGCGAAGTCGTGCCGATGCGCGAGCCCAGCACGGATCGGATCTACATGCGCCCGTTGGTCCGATCGGACCAGGGGGTGTTCATCGATGCGCTCCGCCGATCGCGCGAATCGCTCCGGAGATGGATCCCACTCGAACAGCTCAACGAGGACGAGTTCGATTACTTCGATCGTTTGGTCGATATGGGCGCGATCGGGGACCACCAGGGCTCCGCGCAACGCCGGGGTGTCTTCACCCACGACGACGAGTTCGTCGGGGTCGTGAACCTGATCAAGATCGATCGGGGCCTCGAATGGAGCGCGGAAGTGATCGCATGGTTCGATGAACGACTCCAGGGTCAGGGTCTCGGGACCCACGCGATCCGTGCCATGATCGACTACGGATGCGCGGATGTCCCCGTGGGATTGGGTCTCCATACGATCCGGGCGCATATCTGTATGGACAATGTCGCGTCCCACACGGTGGCCACCCGGCTCGGGTTCATCCCGACAGGGCGGACCGATCTCTTCGATATCAACGGTGCCCTGATCCGCCACCACGAGTTCATCTATCGCCGATCCGACTAAAGACCAAACTTGACGTCTCCGTCGGATCGACGAATCCCAAAATTCTTTCAGATTTCCGCGCTCCATTGAGCGGTTTGTTGGCGCGCAGGGATCATCGCTCAAAATCGACCCTGCGTCTTCTAAATCTCGAATTGACATATGCTTGCGTGTGTTGTTGCGGCCGAGGTCGTCAACCCGCATTCTCGGGTTCGGGTCATGGTTGGTGGGGCTCGAATTGCCTTTTGAAGGATCCCGCCTACGGTCTAGGTCCGCACGAATTGGTGGAATCTCGATCCCCCCCTAGGGAATTCGATCCACCAGGCGGCGACGGGGCGCTCGGGCGCGTCACGACGACAACACACGCACACGCAAGCATTTGCACATCTCGATCGGAGCGACAACCGCATGCCATCGGTCAGCTTTGATTCACGAACCCTCTCCATCGACGGCCGCCGGATCTGGATTGTCTCCGGCTCGATCCACATGCAGCGCGTCCCGCGCGAGCAGTGGCGCCATCGGATCCACCAAGCCAAGCTCGCGGGTCTGAACACGATCGAGACCCCGCTCTTCTGGAACCTGATCGAGCCGCGCCCCGGGTCGTTCGACTTCAACGACAACAACGATGTGGCGCACTTCCTCCGGCTCTGCGAAGAGTTCGGGCTCCACGCCATCCTCCGTCCCGGCCCGTTCGTCGGCGCTGGGTGGGATCTGGGTGGGCTCCCGTCCTGGCTTCTGAATCTCCCCGAGCTCGAACTCCGGACGGCGAACCAGCCCTTCCTCGAAGCCGTGGGTCGATACTTCAACGCGCTCGCGAAGCAGGTCAAGAACCTCCAGGCCTCGTCGAAGTCCGGCGGGTCCCTCATCATGATCCAGAACGAGTCTCAGTGGGACTGCGACGACCCCGAGACCGCGCCCAAGTATCTGGGCGAACTCGCGCGGTACATGCGCGAAGCCGGGTTCACGGTCCCGCGCATCAACTCCAACAACCTCTGGCAAGGGGTCGAGGGCGAGATCGACGGGTGGTCGGGTGAAGGCGACATGTTCGCCACCATGCGCCAGCTCCGCACCGTCCGTCCGGGTCAGCCCACGATCGTCATCGACTACGGCCCGCTCCGCGCGCCGATCCTCGGCCAGGACGCGCCCGATTCCATCGACGGGCTCGAGCTCCAGCGCCAGCTCGGGGAGATCCTCAGCGCCGGGGGTCAGTTCAACCTCGCGAACTTCTGCACGGGGACCTCGTTCGGGTTCTGGGGTGGACAGTCCGGGATCGAAGAACCCTCGACGTTCGCGCCCACCCACAATCTCGCGTCGCTCGTCGATGAGCACGGACGCGCTTCGGAAGCGATGGGACCCGTCCGTCGTCTCCTGAGCTTTACGTCCTCGTTCTCACGGGTCTTCGCGAATGCTGAGCCCGCGCAACCCCCCGTGGTGATCGATCCGGCCGTCGATGAATCCATGATCCAGGGTCACATCGTCAACCAGCTCGGCGGATCCCAGGGCTCCGTGCTCTTCGTGTTCTCCCCCCCCAAAGCCAAGCCCGGGTCCATGAACCTTCTCCTCAGCGACGGTTCGTCCCTCCCCGTCCAGCTCGGGAAGCAGCGCATCCACTGGTTCCTGATGGATGTCACCCTCTCCCCCAAGCACACGCTCGACTACACCTCGCTCTGCGCGTTGACCTCGAACGACCAGCACCTGGTCGTGTTCGGCGCGCCCGGATCGATCGGCGAAGTCTCGATCAACGCGTCCCCCCTCGTCGTGGAAGTCCCCAAGGGGCGCAAACCCGTCAGCATGATGCACGAGGGGATCTGTGTGACCGTGGTCAGCGACGAGACGGCCGACGAAACCTTCCTCGTCGGAGACAAGGTCTATGTCGGCGCTTCGAGTGTCGATGCCGAGGGAGAGCCCCTTCCTTCGCGCCACACGAAGACGACGGCCGTCGTTCACCCCGATGCCAAAGTCAAAAGCATGACCCCCAAACCCAGCGATCGGGACCCCGGATCGCGCCTCCCCAAGCTCAAGCTCGGGGACTGGGAAGTCGCGCACACCGATGCGTATGTGGACGGGTCGAGCCCGCGCTACGCCGTCATCCCCGGCCCGGCGGATCTGTCGGAGCTCGGGACCCCCTACGGGTACGGGTGGTATCAAGCGACGATCAAATCAGGATCGAACCACAAAGCGAAGATCCATGCGCCCCAGTCCGCGGATCGTGCGCAGCTCTTCGTCGATGGCGAGCCCGTCGGGATCCTCGGGTCCGGACCCGGCGCTGAGCGTGTCCTCCCCGTCCAGCTCAAGAAGGGCGATCACACCGTGACCGCGCTCGTGGACAACATGGGGCGCGTCTCCTCCGGTTCGGTGATGAACGAGAAGAAGGGGCTCTACGGACACCTGCTCCACGAGACATCCTTCAAGGTCGGGCGCAGCTCCGTCGTAACCTGTGATCCGATCGATGTCCTCGGGTTCAAGACCCCCGTCTTCGGGGTCCGTGAAGGGGACACGACCCACCACAGCCGACTCCAGTGGTCGTTCAAGCATCTCAAGAAGTCGTCGATCTTCCTCGAGATCCCCCCCGTCGATGCGCGCATCGTGGTCGTGCTCAACGACGAACCCATTATGCTCCTGGGCGCGAACCGGAGGCGCGTCGTCGAGCTCGACGATGAAGCGACCAAACGCGGAAACAACGTGCTCGAGCTCGCGTTCCACGTGGACGCGCTCAGCGCGGATCTCGCCGACGAACGGGTGTCCTCGATCCTTGAGACCCTGACCAAGGAGATTATCTTCACGGAGGAAGCGGAACCCCTCACCGACAAGGGCGAGTGGTCCTTCGCGAAGTGGGAGCCCCCGAGCGACGCGGACTTCGACCTTGTCACCAGCGCTCGGATCACCAAGGTCGGCGCTCCGACCTGGTGGCGCACGACGTTCGAGGTCCCGGCGCAGGATCTCGCGATCTCGCTCGACACGAGCGGGCTCTCCAAAGGCATGGTCTACGTGAACGGACGGGCTCTGGGGCGCTACTTCGGATCCACCCAGACGGGCAAATCCGTTCCCCCCGCGCTCGAGCTCGCGATCCCCAGATCCTGGCTCAAGGAGGACGCGATGAACGAGCTCCTCATCTTCGACGAGCACGGCGCATCGCCCAGCAAAGCGAAGCTCAACACCGAGCGCGTATGATGGGCTTTCCGGGTCGATCCCGGGCAGCTCAATCGTGAGAGAGAAGGGGAGCGAAGTATGGACACACCGCTCTGGCTCAAAGCCTCGTCATACGCCGCGCGTCAGCACGACGGGCAGCTCCGCAAGGACAAGAAGACCCCCTACATCGCGCACCCGTTCCGGGTCGCGATGGTCCTCCAGGGGCTCTACGGGTGCAACGACGAGGTCGCGATCTGCTGCGCGCTGCTCCACGACACGATCGAGGACACACGCACGGACTTCGATGATCTCGAGAAACGCTTCGGGATCGACGTCGCGCACGCGACGGCCGCGATGACCAAGAACATGTTCCTGCGCGAACCCGAGCGCGAGCCCGAGTACGACGAGCGCCTCCGGACGGGTCCTTGGCAGGCTCGGATCGTGAAGCTCGCGGATGTCTTCGACAACGCGAACGACATCCCCCGTCCGGGGATCCGGAAGAAGGCGCTCGAACGCTGCAAACGCGCGCTCGAGCTCATCCAGCCCGAGGACAAGAAGCGCGAGGAGTTCCAGCGTGCGATCGAACTCGTGAATCTGGTGATCAAGGACCTGGAGCGCGAGCTCGAAGAGTAAATCACGCTCGGGAGAGCGTGCCCTCGATCTCGCCCATCTTCTCATCGAGCACCCGCGCCTTTTGGAGCGCGAGCCGCACGAGCGCCGCGCGGGACTCGTGATCGATCCCCGTATCCGCGAGCGCCTCGTCGAGGATGACGGCCGGGAGCATGGATGCGCAAAGCCGAGGATTGGTGGGGGAGTTCGACGTATCCCGATACCCGCGCCACACGCTCGTGAGCAGATCCATCAGCGGCGCGTCCGGGTTGTCCGTGTCGCTCGCGCGTTTCATCGAGAAATAGACCAGCGCCTGCGCCAACTCCCGATCGCGCGACCCGAGGCGCGTGTTGTCGAAATCGCACGCACCGATGATCTCGTCCCCCTCGAAGATCATGTTCCCCGGGTGCCAGTCCCCGTGCACGAGCGCCTGGGGGCGCGCGTTCGCTTGGTGCGCTTCGAGCGCGTACGAGAGGATCCGCTTGGTGTCCTGCGCGTCACGATCGGTGAGCCCCGCGCCGTCTGCGCGATTCGGGGAGACGGGATCCGCTTCGCGCGGGGTCTCGAACTCGGTCTCGATCGTGTCCATCGCGTTGTGCATCTGCGCGAGGAGCTGCCCGGAGGAATACGCCTGGGCTACGGTCCGCGCGTAGGGGGTTCCGTCGATGAACACGAACAGCTCGTACGTCCGATCCGCGATCTGGCACATCGAGTTGTTGTCGCTCTTCGTCCCGATGATCGGTGGGACACAGATCGAACGCGCGAGCAGCCCGAGGATGACCGAGTGCGCGAACCCCACCAACGGCGCGTGCTCCAGACCCGGGGCGCGCCGCTTGAGCAGCAGCTTCCCGCGCTCGCTCTCGATGACGGCCTTAGGAGCGATCGACGACCCCGCGATCATCTCGCGCACACTCGTGATCGTCCCCGTCTCGTAGCGCGAGAGCACGTCCGTGATCTCCCGACGCGCGAAGTGCTCGCGCCCGTCGTCGATCGGCGCTGCTGTGCTCGTGTTCGTCTGCGTCACGCGTTACTCCGCGTTCTGGACCTGTTCCTTGATCCGATCGATGGCGCCCTTCACCTCGACGATCAGCTTGCTGATGGTCGCGTCGGGGCTCTTGGACGAGATGGTGTTCGCTTCGCGCAGGAGCTCCTGCGCCACGAAATCCATCGTCCGTCCGATCGGACGTTCGTCGTCCGAGTCGAGCAGTTCCTGGAAATGGGTGAGATGCTCCCCGAGACGGACGATCTCCTCAGCGATATCCGTCTTCTCCGCGTAGATCGCGACTTCTCGGATCACGTCCGCTTGCTCGGTCTGCACATCGAACTCGCTCAGGAGCGCTTCCATCCTCGACTTCAGACGCTTCTCGTAATCCCCCGAAACGCTCGGCGCGAGCTCCTGAATTTTGTCGAGGCGCTCACGGATAAACGCGAGATTGTTTGTCAGATCGCTCTTGAGCGCCATCCCTTCGCGTTCACGCATCGCGACCATGTGCTCGATCGCGAGCATCAGGAGGGGCTTGATCGTCTCCCGCGCGGAAGCGAGCCGCTCCTCCTCGTCCCCGGGTTGCTGGAGCACCCCCGGGAGGGTGACGAGGGAGGACGTGTCCACATCCTTGATATCGATCCCGATCGAGTCCGCGATCTGCTTCGCGTACGCGCGGAGCGCGTCCTTGTTGATCGTGAGCGCGGCGTGCTCACCCTGCTCGGAGCACGCGATCGTGAGCACCACCGACCCGCGCGAGATCGTCGCGCGGATGATCTGCTCGAACTCGGGCTCGAGCGCGGCGATCGACTCGGGGAGTCTCACGCTCGACTTCAGGTACTTGTTGTTGACGGCGCGGATCTCGACATGGAAATGCGCGTGCGCGGACGAGCCGCTCGCGTCGCCGAAACCGGTCATGCTTCGGATCAAGGGTCGGTCCTCACATCTCGCGCGGGTGCGCTCAGTTGTCGTCGGTGGACGTGGTGTCGGGTTCGCTCGGTGTGTCCGTCTCGGGGACATCCGTCGTGCTTTCGGGGAGGATCTCATCGCCCGTCTCGTCGATCACATCGCTCGCGCCCTCGACGCTCTCGTCGATGATGTCGCCCGCGCTGTCCTCGATCGATCCGTCCACGGCCTCCTCGTCGGCGGGCGCGGCCAGCGTGGGCTGGGTCGCTTCCATCGACTGGGGACGGGTCACGAAGTTGAGCCCGATCGCGAGCAGAAGGAAGCACACGAAGATCGCGATGGTGCCCCCCGTGAGGACATCACCCGTCTTGGTCCCGAAGGCCGTCTGTCCAGCGCCGGATCCCCCACCCGCGCCGAACGCGCCCCCGAGCCCGCCACCCTGAGGGCGCTGGATCAGCACGATCAGGATCATGACGATCGAGACGAGGAGGAAGAGACCCACGAGCAGGTTCACGACGATCGGGGACATCCCGAGGGTGATCGAGGGGGTCATCGCGAGCAATGCTTGGGGGGTCATCAAGGGTCGTCTCCGGCGAACTCCGCCGCTCATCAGGGCTCAAAATCGGGAAGGCAAGTCTAGGCGGCTCATGCCCTTGCTTCAGGGGATCCCTCCGGACCCCATCAGGGTCGGATCCTCCCTCGGGGGGACCCGAACCCGGGTCGAACACGCTCAGACCCGGGAAGTCGCTGCTTCGATGATCGCGCCGAAATCGTCGGCCTTGAGGGACGCGCCCCCGATGAGCCCGCCGTCGATGTCGTCCATCGCCATCAGCTCGGGCGCATTCCCGGGCTTCATGGACCCGCCGTAGATGATTCGGATCGCGCCCGCAGCGCTTTCGTCGTACATGGACCCGATCAGGGCTCGGATCTTCTTGTGCGCGTCCTGCGCGTCCTCGGGGGTAGCGGTTTTGCCCGTCCCGATCGCCCAGACCGGTTCGTACGCGAGCACCACGTTCTTCAGATCCTCAGCGCTGACCCCGTCGAGCCCGGCCCGGATCTGACGCTCGTTGACGGCATCGGTTTCCCCCGCTTCGCGCTGCTCGATCGTCTCCCCGATACACAGCACGGCCTGGAGCCCCGCGATCAGGGCGCGACGGGTCTTCTCCCCCACAAGCTCGTCCGACTCCCCGATCACATGCCGACGCTCCGAGTGACCCGTCAGGACCGTGGTGACCCCGCAGTCCTTGAGCATGTCCGTCGAGACCTCACCCGTGAACGCGCCGTTGTCCTGGGTCCAGACGTCCTGCGCCCCCAGACGAACATTGGATCCGAGCTTCTGACCCGCGCTGACGAGGTACGGGAACGGGACATAGCACGCAACCTCAACCCCCGAATCCGATCCAACGGCCGAAGCGACCCCAGCGGCGAGCTCGGCCGCGCCGTTCAGGTCCGTATTCATCTTCCAGTTGCCGCCGACGAATGGTTTTCTCGTGCTCATGGGAGGGGCTCGCTCAGAAGGGTTGGTGTGTACCGGTGATATCCGGACCATGCGTGATCCGTCCGGGGAAACATAGGTTGTCTCCGGGCCCGGATCGTGTATTCTGGTCCTTCAGCGCTCGCAGACGCGCCGTGGGAGTCCCAGAGAGTCATGATCAGCCAGCCCGAGTACACACACAGCGCGGACGTCATCATCATCGGGGGCGGCCCTTCCGGGTCCACCCTCGCGTCGCTCCTCCGCAAATACAACCCAGATCTCTCGGTCCTGATCCTCGAGAAGGAGAAGTTCCCGCGCGAGCACGTGGGGGAATCCCAGCTCCCCGGGATCAGCGCGATCCTCGACGAGATGGAGGTCTGGGACAAGATCGAGGAAGCCAACTTCCCCATCAAACTCGGGGGGTCCTACACCTGGGGCAAGAACAACGACGTCTGGGACTTCGATTTCTACCCGGCCGAGGATTTCAAGGACGAGGAACGCCCGGCCAAGTTCGTCGGACAACGCCGACACACCGCGTTCCAGGTCGAGCGGGATCGCTACGACGAGATCCTCCTGCGCCACGCCGAGCACCACTGGGGCGCGCAGGTTCGTGAGGAGACCATGGTCCGGGAGATCAAGGTCGAGGGGGACAAGGTCACAGGGCTCGTCCTCGATTCGGGCGAAACCCTGACAGCCAAGCACTATGTGGACGGGTCGGGTCACGTCGCGCTCCTGCGCCGCGCCCTCGGGGTCGAGTCCGAAGCGCCCGAGGAGCTGCGCAACGTCGCGTTCTGGGATTACTGGGACAACGCGGACTGGGCCGTCGAGATCGGGGTGGGGGGAACGCGCGTTCATGTGCGATCGCTCCCCTACGGATGGATCTGGTTCATCCCCCTGGGTCCGAAGCGTGCGAGCATCGGGCTCATCTGCCCGAGCGAGTACTACAAGTCCACCGGGCTCTCCCCGAAGGAGGTCTACCTCCGCGCGATCGAGGAGCAGAAGGAGATCCACGCGCTCATCAAGGACGCGCAGAGCTCCACGGGGGGGAACGTCCTGACGACCAAGAACTGGTCCCACCTCGCGAACCGGCTCTCCGGCGAGAACTGGTGGATCATGGGCGAAGCGGCCGGGTTCGCCGACCCCATCCTCGCCGCCGGGATGACCCTCGCGCATTCTTCGGCGCGCCACTGCGCCTACTCGATCCTCGAGGTCGAACGGGGTGAGCAGGACCCCGAATGGGTCAAGAGCTTCTACGACGAGAAGAACCGGCGCAACATCGGTCAGCACATCCGATTCGCGAAGTACTGGTACGCCGCCAACGGGTGCTTCACCGACCTCCAGGACCACTGCAAGCAGATCGCGAAAGACGCCGGGCTCAAGCTCACCCCCCAGCAAGCCTGGCGCTGGCTCGCGCAGGGCGGGTTCTCGAACCAGGAGATCGAGACGGCCGCCTTCGGCGCGTTCGACCTCGGGTCCTCGAAGAAGCTCGTCGAGGTCTTCTCCGGGAAGGAAGCTAAGTTCGCGCTCAGCAAAGTCAACGAGCTCAAGCTCAACCTCGCGAACGCGCAGGAAGTCACCCAGGGCGCGATGCGCGACGGGCGCATCACCCCCGTGGAGTGCTGGAAACGCGGCGATACCTTCCTCCCCAACACCGGGCTCTGGAAGCGCGTCATCGCCGTCCTCGAGAAGCACCACGATCTCCAGGAGATCTGCGAAGCCCTCCAGAAGAACTCGGGGGGGATCAACATCTTCCAGTACGTCCAGGTCCTCGAAGCCATGCTCGTCGAGGGGTGGATCATCGGGAAGCTCAACAAGAAGCGACCCACCCTGTCGTTCGAGACGGGTCAGGGCAAGATGATCCGGAGCGCGGAAGAGGGACGGAAAGCCGTCGAGCAAGCCGGGGTGAGCTTCAAGTTCGCGGATGTGTAAGAGGGCTCACCCGATCGAGGCGCTCTGATCGGGCTCCGACGACGGGTCCACTGAATCGGGGCGCGTCGCCGCGGGTTCGGGCTTCTCGTTCGAGTGCACCTGCGCCTCGATCTGGGACCGACGCGCGATCTTGATCGCGTACACCCCGATGTACGACGCGAGCAGCAGCACGAGCGCGTAGATGAACCGCGCCCGGAGCTCCGAGAGCAGGATCCCGAGCACACAGAACAGGATCCCGATCCCGTAGAGCGCGAAGACCGCGCCCTTCACACCCAGCGCCCGTTTGAGCATGTGGTGGAGATGGTCCGCATCAGGGTCGGACATCTTCTTCCCGGCCAGCTTCCGGCGCACGATCGCGAGGATCGTGTCGATGATCGGGATCGCGTAGATGATCAATCCCGCGAACACGAGCGCCGTGTCACCCGTATCCCCCAGCGACAAAATCATCAGCGCCGAGCAGTATCCGAGCAGCAAGGACCCCGTGTCCCCGAGGAAGATCACCGCCGGGTTGAAGTTGTGGGGGAGGAACCCGAGACACGCGCCGAGGATCGCGAGCCCGATGATCATCCGGGGACCATCGAACGGCCCATCATCCACGAGCGCCATCCCCGCCGCGATGATGATCAACCCCACCATCGTGATCGAGGTCACACCCGTGAGCAAGCCATCGAGCCCGTCGATCAGGTTCGAAGCGTTCGTCGCGCCGAGCACGAAGATCGCGATGACCACCGTCCCCGACCAATAGATCAGATCGAGGGTCATTTCCGTCCCGAACCCGGGCACATCAAACGGGAGCGGGATCTGGTAGACCAGATCCGGATTGTCGAGGAGCTTCCCGATCGTGGGTGTCAGCACACCCGCGGCGACCTTCACCCCAATGTCGCCGATCGCGAGCGCGGCCGCCGCGATCAGCTGACCACCCAGCTTCACCCGGGGCGCGATCCCCGTCACATCGTCGATCAGCCCGACCACCACGATCGCCGTCATCCCCAGCGCGATCCACGGCGGGACGATCGGGATGAACAAGCCGTCGGTCAGGTTCTCCCTCCCGATCTCGTGGAACTCGATCAGCCCGGGCACCTTGTCCGCGATGTACGAGAACAACAGCCCGGCCATGATCCCCAGATACACCGCGACCCCGCCGAGATACGCGATGGGCATCTTGTGCATCTTCCGCGCCTCGTCCGGACGATCCACGATCCCGTTCGCAACAGCAAGACGTCGGACAAGCGGGGTGATGAGCACCGTCACGAGGAACGAGACCACGAACACCCCGAGATACCCCTGGATCACCCCGAGCTCGGAGTTCATCGCGCGATGGACAAGCCCATCGGCGGCCTCTTGCGCGGTGCTGACTCCCGGGACACTCACGACGACGTCTCCATCCTCGGCGACATCTGCGAAGCGAGGTCCCGGATCGTATCAACCAGCGAGTGCTCCGGGCTGAACCCGACACACCCGCGCAAGCGCGAAAGGTCGGGCTTGCGATGCCGGAGATCCTCGAACCCGTCCGGGTACGCATCGTCGTACTCGACGAGCTCGACATTCGACGAGGACCCGAGGGTCCGGATCACGAGCTGCGCCAGGTCCCGGATCGAGATCGGATCGTCGGACCCGACATTGAACACCCTCCCGTGCGCGCTCGGTTCATCAAGCAGCTTCGGGAGCACCCCGACGACATCCCGGACATCGCAGAAACAGCGGGTCTGCTTCCCGTCCCCGAACACCCGGAGCGGATCACCCCGGAGCGCGGACTCGACAAACCTCGGGAGGACCATCCCGTATCGGCCCGTCTGGCGCGGACCCACGGTGTTGAAAAACCGCGCAACGACCACCGGAAGAGCGTGCTGCCCGTGATACGCAAGCGCGAGATGCTCATCGATCGCTTTGGTGTACGCGTACGACCATCGGGTCACGGAGGTCGGCCCATAGAGCACGTCGTCCTCCTCGGAGAACACGCTCGCGCCCGGTTTCCCGTAGACCTCGCTCGACGACGCGATCAGGGTCGGGGGGGACCCCACGCTCCGCGCGAACTCGAGCACCGTGTCCGTTTCCATCACGTTCGAGCGGATCGCCCCGATCGGATCCCGGAGCACGAGATCAACGCCGACGGCCGCCGCGAGGTGGTAGATCCGATCGAATCGCTCGCCCCGGATCGTGTCGAGACCCGTTCGGACGGGCTCGTCGATCACCCGGATCGAACCGGCGTGCGCCTCGAGATTCGCGCGTGATCCCGTCGAGAGGTTGTCGAGGACGACGATGTCAGCGTGCTGCGCGATGAGCCGATCGATAAGGTGCGAGCCGATAAAGCCCGCGCCCCCCGTGACGAGGACGCGCGAACGTTGGGCCGCGCCCGTGTCCTCGTGCTCGCTCATGGGGTCTCCTGCGCTCCGAAACGTGGATCGTGCAGACCGATCCTACGCGTAGCTCCGCGCCCGATACGCTCGGATCACGCCGCCTTATCCTGATCTGTCTTCTTCGAGTCCTTGTCCTTCTTCTCGTCGGGGTTGACGAGATACGCGAACGACTCACGGATGTTCTTCCGCATGTATCCGCCGGCGGCGCTCTTCACGCCGTTGACGACCGCGCCGAAGAACTCCGCTCGGCACTCGCCCAGCTCACGCGCGACACGCGCGACCTGACCACGCTTCGCGCTCATCGCGCGGACCACGAGCGCCGTCGCGTCGCATTGGTTCGCGAGCACCGCCGCGTCCCCGGCGACAACCGCCGGCGCGACATCGATCAGCACCATGTCGTACTCCGCAGACGCTTTCGCGAGCAGGGCTCTCATGTCCTGGGACCCGAGCCGCTCGATCTGACGGAACTCCTTCGTCCCTGCGCCGATGATGTCCGGCCCGTTCTCGATGCTCCGAACACTCTGCGCGAAGTCCGACTTCCCGGTCAGGATGTCGCTCAGACCCGGGTGCGAGTCCTCGAGCCCGAAGGACTCCGCGATCCGCGGACGGCGCATATTCGCGTCGATGATCAGGGTCTTGATCCCCGTCGCGACACACGCGATCCCGAGGTTCGTCGAGACGGACGTCGCGCCCGATCCCGGGTTCACCCCGCAGATCAGCAGGGTCTTGTGACCCGCGTGGTCCATGCGTTTCGCAAGCGTGGCGCGGAGCTGACGGAAGTATTCAGAGAACACCGAATCAGGCGCATCGTTGAACGCCGTCGCGACATCCGCGATCTTGACGGGATCCTCGGAAGCGTCCATCACGATCCCGAGGGGGTTGAGTCTGGGGATCATCCGGATATCGCTCGCGCTCTTGATCCGCTGGTCGAGCAGCTCGAACGCGACGATCACACCCGCCGTCAGGCCCACGATCAGCAGCACACCGGCCGGGACCATGATGATGATCTTGGGGAAGGACGGAAGATCCGGGACGGTCTCCGCTTCGATCACCGACACACGCTGCGCCGACGAGAGCGCGGAAGACGCTTGGAGCTCCGTCAGGTCCTGCTCAAGGCTGCCCTTGCGTGTGATCGTCGTGTCGATCAGGCGGTCGATGTCGTTGATCTCCTCGGAGATCCGGGTGAGCTCCGTGAGCTTCTCTTCGAGCTGTTCCTTCTGGGTCAGCAGATCCGCTTCCTGTGCTCGGAGCTGCGCGATCGTGATCACCGTCTGCTGCAGACGCGATTCGAATCGCTCGCGGAGGAGCTCCTCCCGCGCTTTCTCGATCTTGCGCTCGTGCGCCTCGATCTGGTTGGTGATCTGCTTGTAGGATCGATGCCCGGGCTGGATCCCCTGGTTCTTGAGCGAGAGCAACGCCGTCTCGAGCGACTTGAGCTCTTGTCGGAACGTCTGCATCATCGGGAGAAGCTCGACCTCGGCGCGGAGGGTCGAGTCGTACTCGATCCCTGTCTCACGGTTGAGCTGGGATTCGTCCCGGAGTCTCGCGACCTCGAGCGCCTCGAGCGATTGCTGGATCTCGACCAGACGGGCGTTCACCATGTTCATCTGGCCCGCCGTGGTGGAAGATTCGGAGTTGATCGAATCGATGCGTTCTTCGCGGACCAAGCGGGTTTTCTTGGCCGTGAGTTCTTCGATCTGGCTGTTCGCCGCTTGGATCGAATCCCGGATCGCCGTACGACGCGACACAACGTCACGCTTGTAGCGCGTATCGAGCTCGGCGAGGTACGTCTCCTTCACCAGCGAGACCAGCCCCGCCGCGTCGGTCTTGTTGCTCGTGGTGACGGCCATCCGGATGTAGAAGGTCTTCGGGATGATCCCCGCGGACACCATGTCCTTGAGATCGTCGAGCGAATCCACGATGTCGATCCGCCCGCCCTTCATGTAGTTCGAAGCCCATTCGGGCGCGAGCTGCGGCAAGCGCGGATCCGCGACGACCTTGCTCAGCACGAGCTTGGATTTCATGCTCTCGACTTCCGACCCCATGAAGCGATCCATCTCGGTCTCATCGACCGTGGACACACTGGTGCGTTGGAGCTCGGTTTCCGCCGGGTTCACCTTGAAGATGACCTGGGAGGTGTATCGGGGAGCAACCCGCATCAGCACCTTGTGCCCGATCACACCGATGATCATCCCGATCACCACCGAAGCGACAAGCACGTACTTGTACTTCTGGAGGATCTTGAGCGGGTCGAGGGTCACACCCGCCGTCGCAGCGCCCGCGCCGCTCGGGGATGGACGACCCCCCTGGGGGCCCGGACGGGGTGAGGATGTCGTGGGTGTTGCGTTCATTCGTATCTCATTCCTTCGTCATCCCCAGAGACTGCGCATCGTCGCCGACACCGTGCCGGCCTGCGCCAGGTTCTCTCTCCTCACCTACTCCATCGGCACTCCGAGGGTTCGATCTCAGCCGATTCTCTCCTGCATCGCCTCGACATCCGCTTCGAGCCCAGGATCGCGTGTCGGCATCGCCCTCAGGAGCGAGCGGATGTCCAAAAGCGTGCTCTTCGCCGCATCTTCCTTCCCTCGTGCGAGATCGAGCTCGATCTGCGCGAGCATCAGGGTGATCCGGGAACGGACCGATAACGCGAATCGCATCCCCTGGTTCAGCATCTGCTCCGCCTCGTCGTACCGGCCGATCCGGGTGTAGACCTTCCCGATCGTGTCGTAGGGTTCGGAACGATCCGGGCTCGCCGCGATCGCACGCTCCGCCAGATCGAGCGCCCGCTCGTTGTCCCCGAGCTCGCTCGAGAGCACGTACGCGAGGTTGTTCGCCATCTCCCAATCGTTCGGGTAGAGGTCCGCGCCCTTGCCCCAGACTTCCGCCGCTTCCTCGTAGCGACCCTGGGTGTAGAGCGTGGTCCCGTGCGACTGGAACGCGATCCGCTGGATGTTGGGTTGCGAGCTCATCCCCTCGAGACGATCGAAGATCTGGTTCGCGCGTTCGACATCGGTGTTCGAACGGACCATCCGCTGCGCGATGAAGAGGTCGAGCCAGTTGAGCACTTCCGGGTTGGTGTTCCGGCGCTTGAGCTCCTCCATATACGCGATCTGCTCACGGTTGGTCCCGCTCTCGAAGAATCGCGATAGGTTCCCCGACCACTGCATCAGCGCGGTGTCGTCGTTCGAGGAGATATCGAACGCCTTCGTCAGCTGCTGCAACGCGAGCTCGTTGCGGCCACGCGCCTGGAGCACGAGCGCCTGAGCGGCGAGCAGCCCCGGGGATTTGTTGATATCCCCAGCGATCTGCGTCAGGTCGTTGATCACCTCATTCGCCAACGCCGTATCCGGGTTGCGCGTCCGGACGATCGCGTCGATCAGGGTCGCGCCGGCCGTGGGGGATCGTTGCATCTCCCACGCGTGCTTGTACATCGCCGTCGCGTTCTCCCAGTCGTCGCGCGAAGCGAACAGCTGACCGAGCGAGTTCACGAGCGAGCCGTCACGGGGACGCTGCTCGACGATCTCGAGCGCGAAGTCGTACGCCTCAGCGTTCCGCCCGTCGATCATCATCTCGTTGATGATCCCGAAGAGCGCCTGGTCGAGCGCGGGGTTCAGACGGACCGCGCGCTGCAGGTCCCGCATCGCCTCGTCCCGACGATCAACCGCGAAGAAGCCCGCCGCACGCACCCGGTACGCGCGCCAATCGTCCGCGCTGATCCGGAGCGCCGCATCGATATCCGCGAGCATGTCCGTCATCGTCGCTTCGTCCCCGGCCAGGAACTCCGCACGCTTGATGTACACGATCGGGTTCTCGGGATACGCCGCCACCGCCTGGTCGAGCAGTTCCCGCGCTTTCGCCGTGTTCTCAAGGCCCTCCTCGATCTCCGCGTTCTGGAGCATCGCGACGATCGTGCCTTTGTTCTTCTCGTCGAGCGCATCGAAGTTCTCGCGGGCGCTCTTGAACTGACGGGTCCGGATGTTCATGTCGATCAGCCGGAGCCGGTACTGGTCGTTCTCATCGACCCCAGCATCGATCACCCGTTCGAACGCCTGCGCCGCGTTCGTGTACTGGTTCAGCGAGAGCAGCAGGTCGCCGAGGAGCTTGGAACCCTCGAGGGTCTCGGGGTCCTCACGCTCCACCGCGTCCGCGGCCGCCTGGACCGCGAGGTCCGGACGACCACGCTGGAGCATGAACCGCGCCATCGCGATGTACGGGGTCGCGTCCGCGTTCTCGCCCTGCGCTTCGATGAAATCGGTGAAGACCTGACGCGCCGCAGCGAGCCCGTTCACGTTGCCCACGCGTCCCTGGTCCGCGTACCAGCGTGCCTTGAGCCCGACCGTGCGGAGCGATTCACCCTCGCTCGAGACCAGGTTGTCGATGAGGGTCTGTGCCTCGTCCCAACGCTTCGCTTCGATGTAGAGCGAAGCGAGCGCGAACTTATTGCTGACGTCCCCGGGGTTGAGCTCGAGGAACTTCTCACGCTGCTTGATCGCGAAGTCGCGACCCTCCTCTCCGCCCTGGCTCGACTCGAGCGTGAGCCAGGTCGTGACGAACTGGGTGTTGTCCATCGCGTAGCGCTGGAAACGACGCGCCACGTCGAGCGCATCATCCAAGCGACCCGACTGGATCAGGGTCCCCATGTACTCGATGATGCTCGATTGGTCGTCGGGACGGATCGAGAGCGAACGCTCGAACGACTCGATCGCCGAATCCAAACGCCCGATCAAACGCTGCTCGATCGCGAGCATCCGGAAGACGGCCGAATCCGCCGTCCCCATCGCGACCGCCTGCTCGAGCAGCTGCACGGCGCGCATGTGGTCGTCCTCGAACGAAGCGACACGCGCCTGGTAGCTCAAACCACCGACCCGGTCCGTGTTCCCCTTCGTCGCACGCTCCGCGAGATCCTTCGCGAGGTTGATGTCGGCTCGCCCGAGCGAGCGGACAAACGCGATATCGATCACACGCGGATCGTTCGGTGCGAGCGTCAGAAGTTCCGTCACCGTCTGGTCGAGCAGCGCCTCGCGCCCACGGGCAAACGCGACATTCGCGATCGCGATCTTCGCCTCCACCGGGTCGTCCTGGGTGCGCCCGATCAGGTCGATCAGGATGTCCGTCGGATCGTCCTGCAGCATCGCCTGCTGCATCTCTTTGAGTTGTTCGTCGTCCGGGTTCTCTTGGACGGCCTTGTCCATCACCACCCGAGCACCCGCAACATCACCCGCATCGAGCAGGAGCGAAGCGAGCTCGCGGGTCGCGTCGGGCGCGTAGTTGAGCGAAGCGATCCCCCCCTGGAGCAGATCGATCGCCGAAGAGAGGTCCCCCGGGGTGTCCTCCGTACCACGGCGCAGCTGACGCGCCTTGAGGATCAGCGAGAGCACCGGGTCCTCGACCAGGTCGGGGTTCTGGAGCGCGTTGATATTCGCGATCCCGTCACGCGCCGTCCGGTTATCCGGGTCCACCTGGAGCGCCCGCTCGAAGTGCAGCTTGGCGGAACGAAGCTCCTGCAGACGCACCTCGACATCCGCGAGCATCAGGAGACAGCGCACGCTGTTGTTGTCGAGCTCGAGGAGACGCTGGAGCGCTTCGCGCGCCGCGCCGAGCTGGTTGAGCTCGCGCGAGACCATCGCCTCGAGCCACACACCCTGCCAGCTCCTGCTCTGGGTCTGCTCGTTGAACCGCTTGAAAAGCCGGAGCGCGTTGTCCACGTCGTCGTTCGCATACGCGATCCGACCGTCCAGAAGCATGAGCGCCCGGTCATCCTCCGACACCAGCGACGCATACGTCGCACGCTGAGACTCCGCACGCTGAAGCAGCTCGTCCATCCGCGCCGTGTCGGGCTCTTCCTCGTAGCTGAGACGCTCGTACTCATCGAGCTGCATCGACGCGCTCTGGAGATACGACTCGCGCTTGATGTCGAACAGACGCCATCCCTCGACCGACAGCGGAGGGATCGGCATCGCGACAAGACGGTCGTACGCAGCCGCGGCCTCATCGACCCGCCCCTGACGACCAAGCAGCGACGCGTACAAACGCAGCATCTCCGCATCGTCCGCGCGAGCATCGACCACACGCTTGATCAGATCGTGCGAGTATTCGAACCCGCTCTCCGGGTACGTCAGCGCCTCGAGAAGCTGGAAGTTCTGGACCACCGCGACCGTGATCTTGGACGGATCCATCTCCATCAACGAATCGCGGATCGACATGAAATCGGAAGCGAAAGACTGGAGCACCGCGCGGATCGCTTGGGTCCGCGCCATCCCCTCGTTGGAAACCGCAGCATCGGTGCGCTCGATCTCCATCGCGATCGCGAGACGGGTCAACGCCACCATCGGAGAATCCGGGTGCGCCGCGAGGTGCTCATCAGCGAACTCGATCGCTTCAGCCCGCGCCGTCTGGAGGGGCGCGATGTTGTCATCGCTCGACGACTGCTGCGCCACGTACGTCATCCAACGCATGATCGCCGCCGCAAGATCCGGATCCTCCGGAACGATCGCGTACGCCGCGCGGAGGTCCTCATCGACAAGCTCGTACTGCGCTTCCTCGACGATCCCGTCCTGCGCCGAGATCCGTTGCCAAGCAAGCCCGCGGAAACGACGGAGCTTGGGCCAGTTCTCGTCTACCCCAGGAACACCATCGAACGGGCCGAGCGCTTCGGTCGTCCGCTTGATCAGCGAATCCGCGAGCCCCCGCGAATACCCGAGATCGAGCATCTTGAAGCTGGTCGAGAGCTCACGCTCGTACGCCTCCACGTTCGTGCGCTGCACCGTCGAAGCGTGGTTGATCGCGAGGAGGTAATCGTTCCGGAATGTATCGCGATACACCGTCTCGGGCGAGGGAACCCACTGCCCCAGCGCATCGATCCACTTCTCGAAGTAGATGTCGTTCGTGGGCTCCTTGTTGACCGCTCGGGAATACGCGCGGACCGCCTGCTCGATCTCGCCCGCGGCCATCGCCGCGTCACCCCGCGCGGACAGATCCGCCGCGGACTTGAGCACGATCGTGTACGCCGCGAACACCGCCGCGAGCATCGCGATCACCGCCGCGATCAGGATCACCACAAACTTTGTATTCACCCGAGATGCCATCGCATTCGTCCTTTGCTATCTCTTCAGACCAGGCCGGGGCAACACCCCGATCCGGGCCGGATCTCTCGGGGTGTCTGGAGACGACACCCCGTCTGTGCCTTATTCGTTCTGTGACTCAGGCGGGTAACGCCCCTCCTGCACCTCGATCCAATCGGGGGTGCAGCGCATGACCTCGCCGATGATATCGCTCAAGAGCGATGCCGATTGCTCCGCAAACTCCTCGAACGAGTCCGCCGTCACACTGTTGATCTGAACCTTCAGGTAGTACGCGTAATCGTCGGAAAGATTGAACGCGAGCGCACGGACCTCGTCCGCGTTCGCGCGCGTCCCCCCGTTCGCGATAAAGAAGTACCCCGCATAGATCTTGCGCCCTTCGCTCAAAAAGAACTCCGAACAGCGCATCTTGATCCCGGAGTCCGGGGTCACCCCGCGCGGGAGCCGGACTCTCCGTCCCGGCGCGTCGGTCCACGCGCTGTTGTTGCTCAAACGGGTCGTGTAGATCGCGCCCTCGAGCCCACCGAGTTCCTCCGGGACACTCGGGTCCGGGGCCCACGAGCTCGTGTCGAGCTCGAGCTCGATCACACGGGACGACGAAGACTGCTGGAGCCCGCCCCCGACAAAACACCGTTCGGGAACGTGGGGGACCGTATCGATCATCCCCGTGTAATACGCCGCGTGAAACTCGACGATGCTGGGCGCCTTCGTCCCCTCCGAGTCCTTCCGGACGTAATCGCGCGAGAGGTAGTTCTCCGTCCCGAGGGTCTCGACGATCTCCGCCGACGAGATCCGATCCGCACCGAGCTGTTTCCAGTGTTCCGTCTCCGTCGGGATCGCGCTCACCTGACGGTTCCCGGGGGGATAGATCGGGATCTTCTGCATGTGCAGGTCGTAGACCTTCACGAAGACCGTCAGCCCGATCCCCGCACCGAGCATGATCACCAGCGCAAGCACCCCAGCGACGATCGAACCCCGATCCTTGGTCCCCGATGATCCGTTCACGCCGCAACCCCCTTCGTCTCCGGCTCATTCCCGCCCACGATTTTGTTGAGCGCCCACACGATCCCGATGAACAGCCCGAGCGACGGGATCAGCAGGATCGTCCCGATCAGCGTGTGCGCGTCCCCGGCCGCGAGGTTCGGGTCCTCGAGCGTCAGCAGACCGAGCACCACGACCCGGATCATGTTCATGAACACCGCCACGGGACCCGCGAGCAGCAACAGCATGATCCGCTGCCACCACTGCGAACACCCGAGCAGCGCCACAGCGCCGGCCAGCGCGTAGAACGCAACCACCATCCGCATCCCCGAACACGCTTCAGCGACATTCAGAGGATGGATCGCGCCGGAACTCGTCAAGATATCGAGACGGTTCCCGTCGATATCGACCGTGAACCACCCGAAGGGCTCACCGATCAGATTCAGCATCACCCACGACCCCTGGGTCGCGATCGCTTGGAGCTTGAACGTGATCTTGAGCATGATCGATTCCGCGATCGTGACCATCAAGATCAGGTACGCAACGGGGAGGAACGTGTACCGGAGCATCGCCGGACCCGTCAGCAGCAGCACCAACGATCCCAGGGTCAGGATCATCGAGAACCCCTGAAGCATCGGGTTGCTCACGATGAACAACGACACCGCGTAGGTCTGGATCCCCACAAGGAACGGCACAAGCGCCACCCAGAACACCCGGACATCGGTCTTCGCGATCTGCTCGCGCGATTGCCACAGCAGATACCCGGAGATCAACGGGATCACGAACGAGTGACCCCAGTCCTCCATGTGCTCCCAGCTGACCCGGAACTGGTAATCGAACCATCGCCAGAACAGCCAGACCAACGCCGCGCCCAGCGCGATCATCATCGCGAGCCCGCGTCGAGTGAACATCCCGAGCACGAGATCGCCCCCGCCGTTCCCGGCGTTCATCGCGGCCGTACCGCTCGTTGCGCTCACTCTGGGTGTGTCGTTCGTCATCGTGTCAGGCGTTCGATCGGCACCTACGCAAGGGATCTTTCGTGAGCATCGACGGTAGGGGGTCAATGACGCACAAACCCGTCGCAACGCTCATCTTGTACTCGGATCCAGCGCGCACAAAAGCGCCGGCCCGAGTCGTACGGGCAGCTCTTGCGCCTTGTTCGTCAAATCGATCAGAATCGGGTCCGCGTCGGCGGTGCACCGAACACATCGTTCCCGAAGTTCCGATCCAAAAGGAACCCGAACCCGTAGCTCACACGGAGACCCGATCGGACCACCGCGAGCGGGGTCGCCCAGAAGCTCGTCCCCACATTGATCCGATCGTCAGGCTTGATGTACACATCCGGCTGGGTCCCCTCCTCGATCGCGCGGAGGTTCAGCATGATCGTCGCCTGCTCGTTGTGTCCAACGATCCGGGTCAGATCCACCCGTTCCGGGACCGCAAGACCGTTCAACCCGCCCGCGCTCGTGAGCGCCCGGGTCAGGGTCAGCCGGCCCAGCGTCGGGAGGTTAAACACCCCGGGCTGGTTCACTTCGCCGTCCACATACACGTTCCCGGCCGGAGCAGGGGGCACATTGATGATGTCACCAGGACGGAGCACGATGTTGTACCGCGCATCGCCGGCCAGCAACGGCTCCGTCGGAACCCGGATCACACGCTGGGTGAACAGATCACCCCGGAGATCCTGAGGGGTCATCGATTCATCCCGCGCGATCGTCCGTCCAGTCGTCACCGGGATCGACTCGCGCACCCACTCCCCGTCCACGAATCGCCAGGTCGGGCTGAGCGAGTTCTGAACCGCTTGCGACTCCGATCCGCCCTGATTCTGGGCGCTCTGGGCAGCAGTCCTCGAAGGCGCGGACCCCGAATCGATCAGGTCGATCGGGGGATCCTCATCGCGCACGTTCATACTCGGCGCGACAAGCCCGTTTGAAGCCCGTCCCGACATCACGGCCGGGCTCGAGAGATCATCGATCACATCGAGCAGATCATCCCCGCTCGGACCCCCAGAATCGGGGAGCTGGGGCTGCGCCTCGGGCGCGATCCGTCCAGCATCATCGCTCAGCGGGACCTGACGGATGACATAGACCTCTTTAATGAACGCCGGGATCCCCCCAGCGCCCACCAGACCCTGGAGCAACCGGTAGTCCGCGCTCGGGATCACATACGCGCCGGGTCCGGCGACATTGCCCATCAAGTGGAACGTCTGGTCCCGGCGCTGCTCGACCACGACCGAAACCGTCGGGTCCAGCACGAGAACCGTCATCGCGTCGGCGACGGCGTCCGCGACTTCCTTCTCCGTCCGTCCCGTCACGAAAATCCGCCCGAGCTGGGGGATCTCGATATACCCGTTCGGGTCCACCACACGGGGGAGCGTTTCCGCTTGGTTCGCTTGGATCAGGTCCCAGACCGTGATCGTGAGCACATCCCCCGGCGCAACCCGGTACACATCCGACTGCGGGATCAGATCCTCGCGCGTGATCTCGGAGAACTCGACCCACTGGTCAGACGGATCCTCGATCGCCGCAAGGTGCTCCAGAATCGGAACCCGGGTCGGGGTCCGTTCCCAGCGACCCGTCACGGACGGGTTCAGGAACGAGTCATATGTGTTGCACCCCCCTAGCGCGAGCAAGCACGCGCCCCCGGCCGTAAGTGTCCGGATCGTGCGTGCGCCAAGGCCTTTCAGCCCGCTCGTATTCTCGTCTCGACAACCCATGTCCGAATCGCTCCTCAAAGCTCGATCCAAGCGACGCCATCCGCCGCAAACGCAGTGTAGCCGGGTCACCACGCACGCCAGTGCGCCCGAGCCCGTCTCGCCATCGACCACGAGACCCTGTCTGTTGATCCAGACCCGAAGATCAGGTTCTTTTCGGTCCTCTCCATCCTCCGGCTCGACTCATCTCGAAGATCCGGGCCACACCTCATCGAGCCGCGCAGATTCCGCGTGTTCTCCGTACGCCCCCGATCCCGGATCGTTCGAGAATTGCCCAACCCGCCGACATAAACTCCGTTATGCCCTCCGAATCCGCATCCGAGCACTCGCCGACCACCCCGTCCGCGCCCAATCCAACACCCAGCACCGGGATCGCGCGGACCCTCGAACGGCACCCCAGACCCCTCGGTGGCGACCCCATCCGGACCCTCCGTCCGAGTGTCTCGCTCAGCGCCATGATCCTCGACAACCAGGACGGCGCGATCCATCACCTGAACCCCAAGAAAAAACCTTCCTGGCTCCGAGCCAAACTCCCCCACGGCGAGGGCTTCCGGAGCACCCGCGAAACCGTCAAGAAACACGCGCTCCACACCGTCTGCGAGGAAGCGGCCTGCCCCAACCTCGGGGAGTGCTGGTCCCGTGGGGTCGCGACCACCATGATCCTCGGCGACACCTGCACCCGCGCGTGCGGGTTCTGCAACGTCAAAACCGGGAAACCCGGAGCCGTGGACAAAGACGAACCCCGGAGAGTCGCCGAATCCCTCCGCGGCGCCGGGCTCAACCACATCGTTATCACGAGCGTGGACCGAGACGATCTCCCCGACGGCGGCGCGGGGATCTGGGCAGAAACCATCCTCCGGGTCCGGGACGCCTGTCCCGACATGTCCATCGAAGTCCTGATCGGGGATTTCAAAGGGGACGAAGCCGCGCTCCAGATGGTCATCGATGCGCAGCCCGAGATCATCGCGCACAACCTCGAAACGGTGAAGCGCTGTCACCCGGCCGTCCGTCCCAGCGCTCGATACGAACGCACCATGGAACTCCTCAAACGGGTCAAAGCCCAGGGCGCTGTCGCGAAGACCGGGATCATGGTCGGGATCGGGGAGCGGGAGCACGAAGTCGAGCAGCTCTTCCACGACCTTGTGGAGATGACGTCCGATCACGACGGCCCGCGCGACGAGAACGACCCCTCGCGCGGCGCGCCCTGTGACATCATCACGATCGGCCAGTACCTCCAGCCCACGCGCAACCACCTCCCGATCGATCGCTGGGTCCACCCCGACGAGTTCGAGCGATACATCGCGATGGGCGAACGCGCCGGAGTCAAGCTCGTGGTGTCCGGGCCCCTCGTCCGATCGAGTTATCTCGCGGATAAGCAGATCTCGATGTTCCACAACCGATAATCACTTCTTCTCAGCCGTTACCCCTAATCTGACCCGATCCTGTGTGATCGGATGGGATCCGCCCCCGTGATTCTGCCGACTGAGCGGATCGGCACCTCGTTCCGCTCGGGGTCATCGCTGTCTCTCGGTTGAGGGATCCACATCGATGCGACGCTTTCTCCGATCACCCACCCGATCCATCACGGCGAAGATCGCGATCGCGTTCTTCCTCGCTTCGTCGATCCCCATGGTGATCGGGCTCGCCGCGATCAACAACGCCGCGCACACTCAAGCAAATCTTGACACAGAAGAGAAGCTCATCGAACTCGTGAGCGCTCGTGAGAAGCTCCTCGAAGAGCACATCGCTTCCATGGAGCGCTACGTCAGCGCGCTCGCGACTATGCCCTCCCTGATCGAGTACCTGACGGACCTGTCGAGCGGAGAGAGTCCCGAGCACTCGAACACCATCCGGGTTGCGCAGGAACTCGCCACGATCCAAGCGACGGCCTGGGGCGACGCGCACCATGTCTTCCTCTGCGATCTCGATGGGAATGTCGTCCTCTCCCCCCCGGCCACGGGCTGGTCCGAGCCCGGGCTGACGATCGAACTGATCGAGCACACCCAGGGCCCGCATTTCGGACAATCGATCGCCAACGAGGAAAGCTTCGAGCACGCGAAGTCCGCTCCCTACGTCTCGGGTTTCTTCGGGTTCGAGGAGCGTGACCATTACCACCAGCTCGCGATGCACCCTGTCCGTTCGAGCAGCGGAGAGACGATCGGGGTCGTCGTGATCGAGATCGATATCCAGAGCACCATCGACCTGCTGTGCTCGGACTTCAAACTCGGTGAGTCCGGACGGATCGAGCTCGTCACGAGCACGGGGGCGCGTGTCGTCCATCTCAAAGGCGACAGCGTTGAGATCCCCACCAAAACCCCGGGGCTCCGTTCAGCGATGACGACCGGACGGATCTCGTCGGGGAACTACAACACCCCGGACGGACCGGTCCTCGGGGTATACATGCCGTCGAGCGTCTATCCCTGGATCATCGCCGTCGAGTTCGGTCAGCGAGAGGTCTTCGCCGACGCGCGGGCGCAGCAATCACGATTCACCGTCGTCGGGCTCGTCATCATCCTCATCTGCGCCATCACGGCGATCATCCTCGCTCGGTACTTCAGCAAACCGATCCAATCGCTCGTCGAGTCAGCGACCGCCGTCGCTCGAGGGGATTTGTTCCGGAAGATCGAGATCACGAGCGACGACGAGATCGGGCAGCTCCAGCACGCCGTCGATGACATGCGATACTCACTCAAGCAGCAGATCGACAAACTCGACTACACCGTCGTCGAACGGACCGAGCAGCTGGTCAAGCTCAATGAAACACTCCGCTACGACTCCCAGCACGACAAGCTCACCGGGCTCGCGAACCGGGAGCTGTTCAGCAAGGCGCTCGCGTGCGAGATCGAGGAATACCACAACGACATGCGCCGCAAGTTCGCTGTCCTCTTCTTCGATTTCGACCGCTTCAAGCTCGTGAACGACTCCTTGGGCCACGCCGCCGGCGACGCGCTGCTGTGTTCCATCGCGGACCGGTTCCGCTCCACGCTCCGCTCCACCGAGCTCGCCGCGCGCTTCGGGGGCGATGAGTTCGTCGTCGTGCTCGCGCCCATCGAGTCCGAAACCCAGGCCTACGAGGCCGCGAATCGGTTGCTCAAGGTCTTCGAGGAGCCCCACGATCTGGACGGGCACCAGGTCACCTCCACGGCGAGCATCGGGCTCGTGATGAGCGATGATCGGTACACCAACCCCGACGACATCATCCGCGACGCCGACGCCGCCATGTACCAAGCCAAGCTCGACGGGAAGGGGAGGGTCGTCGGGTTCGATCACCAGATGCACGAAAACGCGAAACTCCGTCTCCGCCTCGAAGAGGATCTCTACAAGGCCATCGAGAAGGGCCAGCTCCGGGTCGCGTACCAGCCCATCATCGATCTCGTCACCCTCGAGACGCGCGGGTTCGAAGCGCTCATCCGTTGGGAGCACCCCGAGCTCGGGATGATCAGCCCGGACCGATTCATCAACATCGCGGAGGACACGGGTCAGATCGTCCCGATCGGATCCTGGGTCCTCGAACGCGCCGTCCAGGACATCATGGTCTGGAACTCGAGGCGCAAGGATGCCGCCGTGCTCTCGGTGAATGTGAACGTCTCCAAGCGTCAGATCATCGATGATTCGTTCGTCCCGAACCTGAAGGCGCTCCTCGACTGGACCCAGCTCAACCCCGAGTACCTCAAGATCGAGGTCACCGAGTCCACCATCGTCGATCCGCGCAGCTCCGAGCCCATGATCGAGGTCTTCGATGCGATCCGAGAGATGGGTGTCCAGATCGCGATGGACGACTTCGGGACCGGGCATTCCTCGCTCAGTCTGCTCCACAACTTCCAGTTCGACGTGCTCAAGGTCGATCGGAGCTTCATCAACAACCTCGAGCTCAACCGAGACATCGGCGCCGTCCTCCACGCGATCATCGAGCTCGCGCACAACTCCGGGATGACGATCGTCGCCGAAGGGGTCGAGACGCAGTCTCAGGTCACCGCCCTCCTCGCCCACGGGTGCGACATGGTCCAGGGATACTTCTTCGCCAAACCCATGCCCGGCGATCAGATCCCCGACTTCCTCGATTCCGAGCAGACCACGAAACGGGCGGCCTGAACCGGAAGCCCCCGACTCCGTACACTCGTGTGGAGCACCCACACGATGTCACCCGAAATCGTCTACGAACTCGTGCGCCGCATCGAGCGCAAGGACCTTTCCACGGCCGCACACACCTGGCGCGTCGTGCTGTACACACGCGCACTCCTCGAACACTTCGGGATCACGAACGACGAGCTCCGGATCGCGACCCACGCCGCCGCGCTCCACGACGTGGGCAAGCTCGACATCCCCGACCGGATACTCCAGAAACCGGGTTCGCTCACGGACGAAGAGTTCGAGATCATCAAGCTCCACACCGTCTCCGGCTACGCACGCATGATCCACATGGACGTCTCCGAAGAACCCATCCTCGATCTCATCCGATACCACCACGAACGCTGGGACGGGAAGGGATATCCATACGGGATCTCAGGTGACTCCATCCCGATCGCGCCGCGCATGTTCGCCGTCATCGACTCGTTCGACGCGATGACCAGTGTCCGACCCTACCGGTCCGAGCTCGGAGAACGGGCGGCCGACAACGCGCTCGTCGAGATCCAGTCCGGATCGGGAACCCGCTACTGGCCCCAAGCCGTCGATGCTTTCGCCGATCTCTACAGAACCGGGAGTCTGGATTTCATTCTGCATTATTTCAATGACGAGGTCCACGTCCCCGAGTTCCAGATCGCGCGGGACGAGGAGTTCGAACACATCCGGAAGGATTTCGGGGATCGTTCCGTGTCTTCATTCCCGAGCTGAGTAATCCTCGTTTCCTCGGTACAACCCACGGAGACCGATGATCGAGCCTTCCCCGTCACGATCGACCTCGAGACGGAAGTCGCTGAGCCCATCGATCATGTAGACATCGTCATCCACCCGGTGCAGCGGGCGCCAATCGGGTGCGCCCTTGCGCCGATACTCCAGCGCCCCATCGACGGCACGGATCTCGCGATCCGTGTACGACCCCACGATCTCGCGGATCGTCTCCGGGTCTATCTCGAGCCCGCCGTCGGCGCTGATCATCCCGTACTTCCCCCAGATCGCGCGCGGATCCCCATTCGCGATGAGCTCATCGAAAATCATCCGTCGCGCTTCGTCCAGCGCCTCATCGCTCGGGACCTCGACATCGGGGACGACCCCGACCCCTTCCCAGTTGGTCTTGGTCACGGGATTGATCGCACGACCCACGGGGATCATCGCAACAACCGAACGCGCGATCGGGAACCCGTTGACCGGGTGCGCCCCGCCCCCGGTTGTTTCGCCGACGATCGTGGCGCGTTCGCGCGTCTGGAGGTTGTACGCGCACTCCTCCGCGCCCGAGAATGTGTACGGGCTCGTCAGCACGTAGATCGGGATGTCCCCCATCGCCAGCTCCGGGCGCTCCGGGTCCGTCCAGAACTCCGTGGTGGTATCCGTCGGCCGGAAGTACAAACTATTCAGGTGCACGGGCTCGCTCGGATCGAACAGGTACGAGCACAAGAGCTGCACCGTCGCCGGGTCCCCCCCTCCGTTCTTCCGGAGATCGAGCACGAGCGCGCTCGAGCCCTTCAGCAGCTGGACGGCCGCCATGATCGAATCCCGCACCACATCCACCGGCCCGAACTCACGCAGATCCAGATACCCGATGTTCCCGTCGAGCCGATCGACGTTGTAGACCCCGAACGGGGAACGCTCCCACGGGATCCCCACGGGTTCCTCAGCGGGCTCGAGCTCCGGATCCTCCGCCGGCGGCTCCCACCCCTCGGGGAGCGGGCGCACCCCGAAGTGCCGATCCTTCGTGAACTCCTGAAGATCCCGGGTCAGCAGTGACGACAGCGCCATCCGATCCAGGTCGTCGTACGCGCCCTCGTCCGCGCGCGACTCCAAGTGCAGCGCCACATCGTTCGCGACATCGGGGAACACGTAGTTCGCGCGGATCATGTCGCACAGCTCGTCGATCAGTTCCCGATCGACAGGAGCCGCGTTCCCCATCGAAGCAACCACAGACACGACTGCAATCCCGATCCGTCCGAGCATGCCGGCTCCTCTCTTCTTCTGTGCGATGCGCGCACAAACAGCGCGCGACCAAATCAGTGACGCGCCGGAGCACATCACCAGTCACGGGATACCGAAAAAATGAAGTATGGTTGCTCAGAGCCCCGCGCGCGAGCGGATCTTCTTCGCGATCGGCGCGGGGACGGGCATCGCGCTGAGCCTTGAGTTCGTCGTCAGCTCGAACCCCTCGTGCACGAACGAGTCATCACCCTTGATGTCCGACAATGTCAGCGATTTCGTCGCTTCCTTCGAAGCTTCCAGATCGACGACAGGGCGCTTGATGTCCCCCTTCGCCGTCAGCCCAGGCGCTTTCGGGTCCTCGTAGTGATCGCTGATCACCTTCGCGAGCCCGGCGATCCGCTTCTCTTTCCCCGTGTGGTAGATTAGCGCCCAATCGCCGGCCTTGATCTTCCGGATATGGATACACGCCGTCGGATTCGACACCCCGTCCCAGATCGTGCGCCCATCGCGCACCAGATCGTCGTACGAGTAGTCATCGGGTTCGGTTTTCAGAAGCCATGTCGCCATACACCCATCCTACGGCGACACCGCGCGCCCCGACGTCACACTCAGCGCGATCGTCGCGCTCAACGTCTCCCCCGGACCCAGGTCCGGCGCATGCTCGCGCTCGCTCCCGCTCCCGAGCACCCTGGGATCGATCGTTGACATCGTGATCTCGACGTACATCGACTCCCCAGCAGTCCCGACCCCGGATTCGGGCTCCTCGAACCCGAGTCGATCGAATGCGCCCGAATGGTCTAGGTGGAGCGTGATCCCGGATCGGACCCACGAGCACGACGCGCCCTCCCCGTCCCGACCCACATCCAGGGTGTCGCTCGTCGAAAGCAGGACCCTCGGGACCCGGAACCGCCGCGCCATCCAGCACGGGGTGGGGGAGTCCCCAAGATTCGTGACGGACTGGTCGATCGTCACCCGTCCCGGCGAAAGCTCCACACGCTGGACCGCGCCCATCCGGGTCGAGCCGGACCCGAACTCCCGGACGAATCGTGCAGAACCGGGTGATCGGTCCAAGATCCTCCAGCCCGTAGACCCCGCCGGGGATCCGTCGGGGACGATGAGTTCGCTCGCGCCGATCCGATCGGGGAGCGCCGCGCACCCGGGGTCGAGGAGGATCGGGACCCACCCCGATGTCCCGTGCCGGAGCGTGAGCGCATCGAGCGCCCCAGGGCTCGTCGAGCCCAGAGCGCACGCAAGATCATCGCATTCCAGGGTGATCGGACCCATGTCCCACTGTATCCGGACCCCTGATCGGACGCGGAGATCGACCCCCTTTCGGGTGCTCGATCGTTGTGTCCGTTACGCGCGTCACGACCGGACCACGGACTCCGCAGAATCTGCGCCTGTTCCGGGGAGTGATCGATCGGGAGCGATCCAGAACCGATATCAGGAGTTGCCGAGCGCGCTACGCACAAGGGGACCGCGCCGGCGATGGAGGTGCGCGATGTCTCAGGACCACAACCAACAGACGGCCGGAAACTCCCGCGCCGCCCGCGCGGACCAGACCCCCCCCAAGGATCCGACGGCGGAGATCAAACCCCCCAAGAACCCGGACGAAGTCCTGGGTGTCATCGAGGGTGTCGAGAAGCAGCTCGAATCGCTCCGCCGTGCGCACGAGGAACACCGTGAACTCGCCGCCGAGCTCGCGACCCGCCGCGCCAAGCTCGACGAGATGAACGATCAGCTCGAAGCGCGCGAAACCGAGGTCTCCGACCACGAGGTCGAGGTCGCGCAGATGCGCGAGCAGCTCGAGGAGCGCGAGTCGGACCTCGTCCAGCGCGCCTCGGGTCTCGAGACCCGCGAGTCCCAGCTCGCCGAGCAAGCCAAGAAGATCGAAGAGCTCGAAGCCCAACTCGACACCAGAGCAAAGGAAATCGACTCGCGCGTCGAGGAGCTCGACAAACAGCTCGAGGGGATCTCCAAGAGCAAGGAAGAGCTCGCGAAGCTCGAAGAGGAAGCCCGCGCCAAGCTCGAGAAGGACACCGAGCTCGCCGCTCGGATCGAGCAGCTCGAGGAAGACCTCCAGAAAGCCAAAGCGGCCGTCTCCGGGAAAGAGATCGAGCTGCGCGACCGCGCCCGCGCTGTCGAAGAGCTCGCGGTCCGCGCGGGGGCGCTCGAGAACCAGATCCAGGAGATGAGCGAACGCTCCCGCAAAGAGCGCGAGGAGCTCTCCGCGCAGACCAGCGCCGTCCAAGCGAAGCTCGACGAAGCGACCGCGCTCATCGAGACGCGCGACGAAGCTCTCACCCGCGCGATGGAACGGATCGAGACCCTCGAGTCCAGCGCCCAGGAGTACGCCCAACGCGAGCAGACCCTCCGCGATGAACTCGCCAATGCGTCCCGCGCGATCGAGGGCGCGGCGGACCGGACCGAGCTCGATCAAGCCCTCGTCGCCGCCCAGGACGCGCAGCTCAAGGTCGAATCGCTCGAGCAGGAGCTCGAGACCCGGCGCGCATCATCGAAAGAAGAGCTCGAGCACGCACTGAGCACGATCGAGGAGCTCGAGTCCAAGCTCCAGAGCGCGCAGCAAAGGCTCGACTCCGCACGCCTCGAGCTCGAACAAGCCAAGCAGGGCGACGACTCCCTCCGAGAGAGCGCGAAGGAATCCGAAGCCAGGATCAGCGAGCTCGAAGCCAAAGCCGAGTCGCTCTCCAAGCAGCTCGATCAAGCCAAGGAGTCCGCGGACCGCGCGATCCAGGAGCGCGACGAGCTGTCGGCCGCACTCGAACAATCACGCAGCGCGACCAATGAATCGAACACACAGATCGAGCAGCAGCTCCGCGAAGCCATCGAACGGATCGGCACTCTGGAAGAAGAGCTCGCGATCGGGGTCCAGAACCTCGACCGGGTCAACGCCGAGCTCTCGATGGCCCAGAAGCACGCGAACACCCTCGAAGCGCAGGTCGAGGAACTCCAATCGCAGCCCCAGGGGGTGAGCGACGAGTTCGTCTCGATCCGCCGTGAGCGCCTCGCGAACGTGAAAGCGGCGCTCAAGAACCGCGCCAACAAGGTACGCCTCGCGACCGAGGCGCTGAGCGATCGCTACGAGCAGTGCGAAGCGGTCCTCCAGAAGCGTGCCGAGCTCGTCGAAGCGTACAACGCCGTCGCCGAGGGCGAGAAGAAGCTCGCGCGCCGTGAAGCCCGCTCCGGCGCGCTCATCGGGCTCGGCGCCTTCGGGCTCGTGCTCGCGCTCCTCGCCGGGCTCAGCTGGTTCGTCTCGGGTCAGATCACCCCGGGGGTGTACGCATCGAGCATCGTCCTCAGCGCCGACGCCGGCGAACGCTCCCTCACTGCTTCCGATCTCTCCGGATGGGAAACCTACGTGACCGAGCTCATCCAGGACCCGCAGTTCCACGAGCAAGCTTCCCAGCGCATGAAGCAGCGCGGGATCACTGACCTCGCCGTGCCCGGCGATCTGGGCGCTCACATCCGAGAATCGCTCGATGTGATGACCCCCGAACCCGGGCAGATCCAGATCGAACTCCGGGGCGAAGGCGCCGCGCGCACCCAGCGCGTCCTCGACACCCTCGCGCTCACCCTCACCTCCAACGCGAACGCGTCCCGCGCTCGACGCACCGACGGCGCGCTCACCAAGATCGACCAGACAGCGACGGCCGGCAAATCCCCCCTCGACACCAAACGCGTCGAGATGGCCGGCATGATCTTCGGCGGCTCCTCCCTCGCGACCTTCCTCGTCGGCGGGCTCTTCCTCCGCAGACTCAGCGCCGTCAAAGCCAAGTTCGAGCGGGACACCCGGGTCGAGCCCCTCTTCGACGAGGACAGCTGGACCGTGAACGAGGGCTGACCACAACCTCCTTCTCCGTGTATTCCACAACGAGAAACGCCCGCTCGATCCGAGCGGGCGTTTCTGATTGATCAGGGATGGGGCTCTGAATCAGAGCGTGCTGTCGGTGCTGAGCAGGAGGGGCGCGTCCGCGCGGACTTCGCTCGACACGCTCTCGTAGATCGCGAACGAGTCGTCCGTACCGAGGTTCACATCCACCGCGAAGTTCTCGCGCTCACCCGAGGACACGAAAGTCATGACCTCACGCACCACGTTCCCGTCGGCATCGAGGACGACGAGCCGGTAGGGCTTGTCGGCTTCGGTGCGCAGATTCTTGATGTGCAGGCGCGGGGAGTCCCAGTCCGAGTTGTACCAGACGGCCGCCGCCATCGCTTCCGTCGAGGAGTCCTGGGACACCAGCGACACCCGGCGCGTCGTGGGGTCATAGATCATGTCGTCGTAGAACCGACCCCCCAGATTGTCATACGCGGACCCGAACTGACCCGCGGGTATCGTGCTCTGGTAGGTCTTGTAGTGGTTCATCGAGACGACCGTCAGCGCGATCGTCGCCGCGCCCAAACCGATCGAAGCGGCGCGCCACGCGCGATGCACCCGGCGCCCCCTGGGCATCACGGGTTGCGCGAATTTCTGAGCGCGCGCCGCGCTCTCGTGGGTGATCCGCCCAGCGACCGCAGCGCCGTTCACACCAGCCGTTGTGAGGTGCTGATCGTTTTCTTCTTCACGGATCGCCGCACGGACCGCCGCGATGACCATCTCGCGCAGCGCGGGGTCGGGCTCCTCATTCGGGAGCAGGTCCCCGAGGTCCGCCATCCTTCGTGCTTCCTCGAGCACGAGCGACCGGGTCGTCTCGGGCGCATCGAGCATCGCGCGTTCGTAGATGGCGCATTCGTCCTCATCGAGCAACCCCAGCGCGTGGAGCATGGTGTTCTCGATGAGATCCTGGGTGGTGTAGGGGTCGTTGTTGGTGCTCATGAAGCCACTTCCTCTTCCGCGCGTTCACGCAGACGTACCAACGCTCGGCTGAGCGCGGATTTGATCGTTCCGAGCGGGGTATCGAGCTCATCCGAGATCTGACGCAACGTCTGACCTCCGAGATAAGCACGGATCACCACCGTCCGTTGCAGCTCAGGGAGCGCGTCCACGCGCTTCATCAGAGCCGCGAAGTTCTCGTCGCGCTCCATGCGCTCCGAGACATCAGCAAGAACCCGGGCCGTGTCTCCCCCGTACCCGGTGTCCTCGTATCCAGTCGTCTTGATCCGGGCACGCTTGCGCCGGAGTTTGTCCACAAGGTGACGACGAGTCAGAAGCATCACCCACGTCACGAGCGCCGCTTTCCGAGGGTCGTACCGATCCGCCGTCTTCCACAGACGAACGAAGATCTCCTGGACCGCATCGTCGGCCTCATCGCGAGTCGGGAGCGCCTGGACCGACATCCGGAACACCAACGACCCGAATCGGTCGTACAGCTCCGAAATCCCGGATTCCTGGTTGTGCGCGACACTCTGCATGAGCTCGTAGTCCACTCGGTCCTGACCCGACAGATCCTGCGCCCGCAACGGCGGTTCGCCGGATCCCGCGTTCTTCCCCTGAACACGTGGGTCCCTATCACGTTGATTCTGATTCTCTGCCATCTTGTCCCGGGTTCACGAGCGTGCCCGGGGCTCGCAAGACGCCCGCGAGCCACCGGCCTATACGCTACTCGAAGCGAGGGGATGCCCGCAACACCGAGATCCAACCGATTTTTTCACAATGCCTTCGCTCGGTTATCGGGTCATGATCGAGTGTTTCCGCAAAGTAGGGGGATCACCCGAATCTCGTTCGGTCCTTGCGGATCTTCACACTTCCCTGTACCCTAAAAGCGCGTCGTGGCGCTGGGTTGAAAGACCCCGCGTCCGGATATCGAACAAAGCCGCGTCCGGTGATGTTCCGATACTCAGACAAAGTGGGTTCTCTCTCGTGAAAAAGGGTCAACACCAACTCGCTTCCAGATCCGAACGCCGCGCGTTCACCCTCATCGACGTGCTCGTGTCGATCAGCGTGATCGCCGTCCTCATCGCGATCCTCCTCCCCTCGATCTCCATGGTCCGTGAATCCGCGCGGAAGGTGATCTGCTCCTCCGACATGCGCCAGATCGGTCTGGGCATGAATATGTACGCCGAGGACAACAACGACCTCCTCCCCCCCAGCGTGTTCCTCCAAGCCAACGGAGCCCGCCGAGCGGAGTCGATCGCACCCCATCGGATGGACACCGCGCGGACCCGCACCGATGAGTTCGCCCCGCGCGACTGGATGCAATGGGACGGGCTCGGGGTCCTCTTCTACAAGTCCTATGTCAACGCGCCCAGCGTGTACTACTGCCCGAGCCACAAGGGCTCACACCAGGTCGATGTCTACGCCAGCGCCTGGAACGAGGAAAACGACGATGAGATCATCACCAACTACCAGTACCGAGGGATCGGCCCCGGCGGGGAACGCTACCTCTACATGATCGAGTCCAGCGCGTCACTCGTCACCGATTCCGTCCGTTCACTCGAAGATATCAACCACGAAGAGGGCTTCAACGTCCTCGCCGCGGGTCTGAGCGTGAACTGGTTCGAAGACACGGACAACCTCATCACCCAGTCCATCATGAGCCGGACCGGGAACGACGAGGACATCATCGAAGAGGTCAACCGCACCTGGGTCCTCCTCGACGGCGACGACACCAGCTCGGGCTCCTAACAGCCCCACACCCCCCACACAGCAACCCCACCACCCATCGCGCCACGCTGTCCGTGCGTACGCTCTCCCATGACACGAACGCTCGCGATCTTCGCCGTCGTCCTCACCCTCACATCCCATCTCGCGCACGCCCAACTCGTCCCCGAGCGTTTGTACTACGGCGTCGGACAACGTGTCCCCATCCTCGTCCAGACCCCCGATGACTTCGCCGGCGAGATCGCGATCGAGCTCATCGATCCCGAGAACCCCGACTGGACCCGGAGCGCCCCGGCCGCCAGAGGGCGCGTGGATCTCACCTCCCTCCTCCCCGTGCTCTGGGAAGACAAACCCCACAGGGTCATCTACGCACAGCTCATCCTCGACGGCGAGCAGGTCGGGTCCCCCCTCGTCATTCAGCCCATCATCACCCCCGAACGAGGGCACGTCATCGATCCCTCGACCCTCGAACCCTCGACCGATCCACGCGCCCCCGTGATGTTCGACGACAAACTCATCGAGTCACGTCGCGCGCTCGGACAGAACGTGACCGATCGGGAAGTGACCTACTCGGGGCTCCGGATCTACCCGGACAAGGAAGTGGTCATGTCCACGAGCGAAGGAGACATCGTGTTCCGGATGCGCCCGGACAGCGCCCCGAATACAGCGTTCAACTTCATGCACCTCGTCGAAGGCGGGTTCTACACCAACGTCATCTTCCACCGGGTCGTTGCGGCGCTCCCCACGGGCGCGCCCTTCGTCATCCAGGTCGGGGACCTCTCCGGGACCGGATCGGGTGGACCCGGGTACATGATCGATCTCGAGAACTCCGACCTCCCTCACGACTTCGGGGTCCTCTCGATGGCGCGTGATTCCGACCCGGACACCAACGGATCCCAGGTCTTCGTCGCGCTCTCGCGGGAAGGGACCAGCTTCCTCGACGGGCGCTACACCAGCTTCGCGGAGGCCGTCTCGGGACAAGACGCCATCCGCAAAATCGCGAGCGTCCCCGTCAACCCCGATGACCGTCCCCTCGATCCCCCCATGATCCTGTCGAGCGAACTCCGGGACGCGCCCCCCTACGCGCAGCGCCCCGCGCCACTGAGCACCCTCGTCCAGGACGGCTCATTCGAGCGCACCGAGCCCACCCCGGCGCGCACCGAACCCGATCGGTAACGGCGAGAGCAGGAGGGGGGTCAGAACCGGATCTTGAGCGACAGCCCGGCGAACACACCCGGGTCGATGTCCTCCTCGACCACAACATTCCCGGCCGCGTTGAAGATCTCCGTCTCCCCGGCGACCACCACACCCACCTCCGCGAAGAGCGCGATATTCTTCGAATCCCCGAGCTTCGTGTCGAGGTAGTAGGTGATGGGGACCATCGAGTTCGACACCGCGCCGCCCGGGACGATCGTGTTCGTGGTCTCGATCCGGAAATCGTCCCCCTCGAACCGCGCGAACACCCCCATGTGCATGTCGTCCTTCCACGCATAATCCAGCTTCACCCCCGGTCCCTCACTCATCAGCGTCCAACGCTCATCGATCGTGTAGCGGAACTGGGGGAGCGGGATGATCCGCACATCGTCCTCGAGCCTGGAGAACACCCCGACCCCGAGCCCGAACGTGAACTGCTCATTGACGCGCCACGAGAGCCCCCCGAACGCGCCCCACACGAGCGCGTCGTCGAAGTCCACCCCGCCCTCGCTCGCCGACCCGATCCGACCCCCGACGAACAACGCCGTCCCCTGCTCATCGAGCACGCGCGTGTACATCGCGTTGAAGCTCAGCTCCTGGACCTCATCGAACTGGGTCCCGATCGTCGCCGCGTTCACCCCGGCCGCGAATGCCGGGTTCACCGTGACGTCGTAGTCCGTCGTGAACGCGCCCACCCCGAGGTTGAGCCGACCACGATCCCCGATCGGAAGACCGATCGTGACCTCGCCCCCGAGCTTGGTCGTCTCGACATCCCCGACCCCCGTGTCGTAGTCCCGTTCCGCGCTGTACCACACACTCGGGTTCAGGGTGATCGTCACCCCCGGGCGCTCGGGCCGGACGGCCTCCTGCGCTTCTGGATCGACGGCCCGATCCGCACCCCCGTCCTGCGCGAGCGCCATCGGCGCGATCGCACCCAGAAACAGAGACATCGCGAGGATCGAACGAGCTGAGCAGGGGATGATGGTCTTCATGGTGTCGATCCTACCCCGGACCCTCGACCCGTGCGGATTCGTCATCCATGAAGATCCGGGCTAGCATTGCGGCCCCATCCAACCCGGGTGGGTCCCTCCGGGGCGCTAACTCAACTGGTAGAGTGCCAGCTTTGCAAGCTGGAAGTTAGGGGTTCGAGTCCCCTGCGCTCCATTCGACAGATCCGAATCCCGCTCAGCGAACCCTGAGCACCCCGTAGATCGTCGATCCCTTCCAATCATCCGGGATAAGACCACGTTCGAGCGTGAGCATCGCCGACAGCGCGTGGTGGATCGGGCGCATCATCGGGCTCGGCGCATCGATCGTCGTGGATCGCTCTTTCCCCGACCCCAGCAGCGCCCGTCCCATCACATACATCGGCCGGAACGCATACCCCCAGCGCACCAACTCCAGATCCGCGCCCCGCGCGAGCGCCCGGAGCGACCCCTCGTCATACCGGAGGTAGTGCCCACAGAACTCGTCGAAGTTCGACCACAGCTCCATCCGCGCGGGGAGGGTTACGATGATCGTCCGGAGATTGGGCATCGCTCCGCGAACCCGAGTCAAGAACCCGACCGGGTCCCCGATGTGTTCGAGCACGTCGAGCATCATCGCCGCGCTGAACGTGCTGAGCCAATCCGGGTCCTGATCGAACAGGTCCACTCCCGTCCGGATCCGGGGCGCGACCCGATCGTCGATCGCTCGGTGCGCCTCGAGATCGATCCCTTCGCAGTCGATCCCGTGCTCCAGAAGCGACGTGCACACCACCCCGCGCCCGCACCCGATCTCCAGCACCCGCGCCTCGGGCGCATACCCCTTCACGAGCGATCGCACCAGCGCGTTCCGCGCATGGGTCCAGTAGTGATCGCCGATCCCGTCGGGATAGACGTTCGTCCACGTGTCGTGGTCGGGTTGCTCGATCCGCTCACTCACGCGCTCGTCGTCTCTGGTTCGCGCTGATCCGCGCGGATCGCGCTGGACCACCCGTCAGCCGGGCGCTGGACCGTGAAGACCTTCATCTCCGTCTGCGACGCAAGGCCCGACCCCTTCGTCACCACCCGGCGCGCGAGCTTGGACTCGACCGACTTCCCGCGCAGCGCATCGGGATCGATGTTCCGCATCGCCGACACCCAGTACAGCGGGCGCGCCTGCCCCTGCTCGAAGATCCGTCCCACGTACTGCCCGATCACCGCGATCGATCCGAGGATCAACCCCGTGTACATCGTGAGCAGGAACACCACGGACGTCCACCCGGGCTCCTCGATCCCCACCGTGAAGTAGGTCACGAGCGAGTACACCAGATACCCGAGCCCCAGCGCCCACATCCCGGCCGCCGCCCACAGGATCGCGCGGATCGGTGCCGCGGACATACTGAACACCGCGTCCGCGGCCAATCGCAGCATCTTCATGAACGGGTACTTGCTCTCCCCCGCAAACCGCTCGTCTCTGTCGTAGCGCAGCACACACTGCGTGAACCCCAGATGCGCGAACATCCCCCGCAGGAACCGGTGTGGCTCCCGGAACGCGCGCATCGTGTCCGCGACAGGTCTCGACACACAGCGGAAGTCCCCAGCGTTCTCCACCACGCGCACGTTCCCGATCCGGCGCAGGATCGAGTAGAAGAGCTTCGCCGTCAGCAGTTTGAACTTCGTCTCCCCCCGGCGCTCCGCGCGCTGCGCGTGCACCACGTCGTACCCCTCGTCGATCAGGTTCAGCATCCGCTCGATCACTTCGGGGGGATCTTGGAGATCCGCATCGATAATCACGACGGCGTCCCCCATCGCGTAGTCGAGCCCGGCCGTCACCGCGACCTGGTGACCCCGGTTCCGCGCGAGATGGACGACCTTCACCCGTTCATCACGCGCGCTCAGCGCGTCGAGGGTCTGGGCTGTCCGGTCCGTCGAGCAGTCATTGACGAAGATCCACTCGTGGTTCCATCCCCCAACCGCATCCGCGGCCGCCACGCTCCGCTCATAGAAAGCCCCGAGGACCTCCTCCTCGTTGAAGCACGGCACAATGACTGACACGGTCCGCATGGTGTCCCCAGATCCGCGGCGATCGCCGCGACCCGAGTTTATGCGTCAACCACACGCTGAGCATCGGAATCCCGATCCGACGGGAGTTCTCGGACGATCCCTAATCCCACCCACAGCACAGAGAAGTACAGCCCGAGCAGCACCCACGACGCGCCCCCGACCCCGCGCCACCAGTTCAACGCTTCCCCGTTGCTCGCCGGCGGAAACGTGAGGGAAGCCCCATACAGCGCGATCAGCACCCCGATCGGGATCTTCTTCGCGATGGACACCCCCGAGTGGAGGATCGCGCTCCCCAGCGCGACCACGAACACGGACAGCAGCAAGTGCCGCACCGTGCTCTGCGGCGAGAACACCAGCACCCCCACAAGCAATCCCGCATACTCGAGCCCCACAATCCCCCGGCGCTGGGCGCTGCTCGTTTCCTTCGCCCCGAACCGACTCTTGAACAGCGCCACCCCCCGGAGTCGGTACATCGCCCATCCCAACGCAACGACAAGCCCGACAAGCGAAGTCGTCGCGAGCATCACGAACGATTCGGGGAGATCGAACCGGAGCTGCGCCCGCGCCATCACGCTCGGGATCGACACACTCCGGATCCACTCGAGCGGGTACAGCTCCGACTTCTCAACTCCCGACTCCACCCCGACGAGCTGCCCAACCCACCCGAGCACCGTCCCGAGGTACTCCAGGTTCCGCGCCCACCCCCAGATCAGCACCCCGACAAACGCGAAGAACAACGAGCCCGAGACGAGCCCGACGAGGTTCTTCCAGCGCCCGCGCACGATCAGGTACGGAAGAAACACCATCCCCTGGAGCTTCACGTTCACCGATCCACCCAGCATGAACCCCGCGAGCATGGGGCGCTTCTCGAGCCACAAGAGCCCGAGCATCACCCAGATCATCACGAACGCATCGGACTGACCCAGGCGCAGCTCCCCCCGGATCTTGTCCCCGAACACGAGCACCACGAGCATCGCGACCCCGACGAGGAGGTTCGGGCTTGCGCGCATCCCCAGTCTCCGGATCGCTTGCGAACTCGCGATCCAGACACACGCGCCCAGGATCGCCGCGGAGACAAACGCCCACACCGCGCCCGCTGTCCCGACCCCGAGCGGAACCAGCGGCGACAGCACGATCGCGAACAAGGGCAGATACGCATACCAGCGCACCCCCGTGAACTGCTCCCCGACCGTGTACAGATGCTCCCCGTTCACCACCCCGTATGCGGCGTAGTAGAAGTACTGGAAGTCCGTCTCATCAGGGTGCTTCACGGCGCGGATCGCCGCGAGCACCGCGAACGTGATGAGGACCGCGAGCATCGCCGCGAGCAGGGTCAGGTACTTCGGGGTCAGGCGCTCACGATGCGCCAGCACGGACTTCGTCGTCATCGTGCGAGCATCCTACCGCAACACGGACACAGGTGTCACACCGAACGCGCCGGGGTGATGATCCCCCGGCACTCCCCGAACCCGATCCGACGGAACCCGTCGCGCTCGCAGTACGCTTTCATGATCACCTCGTCACCATCCGCGAGGAACTTCCGCTCCTCACCCGTCGGGAGCTCGATCGGGGTCCGCTGGGTCCCGGGGACCAGCACCGGGGGCTCCGCGAACGGATCCCCGTCCCACGTCAGCTCGAGCAGCGACCCCCGCGCTCCACGCGTCGGACCGGAGATCGTCCCCGACCCGAGCAGATCCCCGGGCTGGAGATTGCACCCGTTGACCGTATGGTGGGTCACCATCTGCGCGATCGTCCAGTACATGTCCTTGAACGAACCCTGCGACAGCTTGATCGGGTCCATCCCCTTGTCGCGCATCTGCGCGGACGACAGCCACACCTCGACCGTGATGTCGATCCCCCCGGACTCCCGGTTCCCCTCGGAATCCATGTACGGGAGCGGCTGCGGATCCGACCCATCCCGCTCGAACGCGCCACACCGGAACGGCGCGAGCGCCTCCATCGTCACCACATACGGCGACACCGTGCTCGCAAAGTTCTTCGCCAGGAACGGACCGAGCGGCACATACTCCCACTTCTGCAGATCCCGCGCCGACCAGTCGTTGAGAATGCACATCCCCAGGATGTGATCCTCAGCATCCTCGATCGAGATCGATTCCCCCAGCTCGTTCCCCTGCGCGATGATCGCGCCCATCTCCATCTCGTAGTCCAGCAGTTTGCAAGGCCCAAAGCCCGGCGAACCCCCGTCCTCCGTCGGCGCCTGCTGACCCACGGGACGGCGCACATCCGTCCCGCTCACCACGATCGACGACGCGCGCCCGTGGTACCCGATCGGGATGTGCTTGTAGTTCGGGAGCAGCGGATTGTCCGGCCGGAACATCGACCCCACGTTCGTCGCGTGATGGAGCGACGCGTAGAAGTCCGTGTAGTCGCGCGACTGGATGCAGATCGGGACACCATCATTGAGCACATCTTCACGCGAGATCAGGCAGCGTTCTCTGAGTTTGGAATCGTCTCGGAGTGAAGCATCCTCTCCAGACAGCAATGCCACCAATCGCTTCCGCAACGATCGCCGTACATGGATCGGAGACTGAGCAATCGCCATCAATGAACGGGCTCCATCATCGAGGTCCCCGTAATGGAACGGTTGGAAGAGTGATTCATTGAGAAGCTTCGCTTCTGAGAGTTCATCCAGATCAAGGAACTGATCGCCAATGGGCACGAGGACATGATCACCCTGAAAGTTCAGGTTGGTCGTGTTCCACACCGAGTACGGCAAGTTCTGGATCGGAAAGTCCGTCCCCGGCTCATTCGCGCTCTCCACCCAGGACTCGAGTTTCGGATCGTGTGTCTCGTCGATGATCGGTGCCATATCTATCTCCATCAATCGTGAATCGCATGGTAGTGGGGGAGTCGCCTCCATCCACCCCGATCCCCCTCACACCTGGACCGGATCCACATCATCCGGGTCCGGATCCGACACATCCCGATCCTTCGGAGGACTCGGAGGCCGGAGAAACAGACTCCCGATCGCCAGCGGGATCCCGCACAGCGCGAACACCAGCAGCACCGGACCGAAATCCTCCCCGCTCACCACATACGCCTTCCCCGCGATCCAAGGCCCAGCGCCCGTCGCCGCGACACTCGCGAGCGAGATCGTCCCACGGATCGAGCCGTGGTGGGTCCGACCGAAATACCGCGCGATCGCCGGATTCCCCACGGCCACCCCGACCCCCATCGCGACCCCGAAGATCCCCATCCCCAATCCCATCGCCGCGACGATCCGATCCGGACCGAACCACCCCGACACCGCGCCCAGGCACACCACACACGCGATCCCCATCAGCACCGGACCCAGAGGCATGAGATGTCTCGGCTTCACCCGATCCACCAACCACCCCATCGAGAGCATCGATACCCCGAACGCGATCGGCCAGGGCTGGATCGCGAGCGCGGACTGCTTGAGCAACGCCGCGTTGTCCCCGTCGATCCCCGCGCTTCGGAGCATCGGGGTCATATGGAACAGCAACGCCGTCCCGATCATCCCGTTCGCGCACATGATCGGGACGATGATCCAGTACGCGCGGGTGCACATCGCCTGACGGCGTGTAAAGCCCGGATCGTTCTTCGGCGGGCTCCCCCCGTGGATCACGTCATGCTTCATGTGCTCGTGATCATCCCCGTCCAGGTGCAGACCGATGTCCTCGGGCTTGTTCCGGAAAAGGAACAGCACCAAGGGGAGCACGAGCAGGACCACGAACCCCGACAGCACCAACGCCGCGCTCCGCCACCCCAGCTCCCCGATGAGCCACGCCGTCGGCGCGGGCATCAGCGCCGAACCACCCGCAAACCCGCAGACGGCCAGCAGCGCGTGCGCGCGCCCGAGCTTCCGCTCGAACCACATCGCGATCGTGTGCCCAGCAAGCATCCCGAGCGACCCCTGACCCAGGAACCGCATGAAGAAGAACGCGATCGTCAGCACAACCAACGAATGCGCGAACGACAGCAGCACCAATGCGCCCGCGCACCCGATACACACGATCCCCACGACCACCCGGAGCCCGTGCTTGTCGGCCATCCGTCCCACCCACGGGAGCGGGATCGCGGCGCAGATCGTCCCGATCGTGTACGCCCGGCTCAGCTGCTCAAGGTCCAGAGACAACGCCCCGCTGATCGGATCGTTGAACAACGACACCACCACCGACTGCGTGGGCATCGTCGCGATCGCCATCACGATCGCGATCCCGAGCATCACCCACCCGTAGAACAACGCGGGCTTCGGGCTCGACGAACTCGGATTGTCCGCTGTGCTCACAAAAGCCCCATCGATCGCAGATCGTCCGTCGGTTCCGTGAACGAGCACGACCCGAAGCTCGTGATGAACGACTCCCGCGCGACAACAAGATCATCCGTGCCGATCGTGATCGTGTCCCATCGGATCGAGTCGTCCTTGAACACGAACTTCTCCGGGTCCGTCTCGTCGAGGATCGCGATAATCGTCGCCTCGTCGATGTTCTTGAGCTTGCGCGTCGCCGCGCCCGCGAAGAACATGTTCACGAACCCGTGCATCACCCCGCGCGGCGCGTCGTCCTCGTAGGTCAGCGCGTATTCCTTCCGGATCGGGTGGTGAAGCCCCGCCGTGCACTTGAACCCCACATCCGCGCGCTTGCACCCGATCATGAACCGCGCGATGCTCGCGCTGTCCGGGATCATCTGCGGCTCAACCCCGCCGCACCGCACCTTCGCCAAAACCCCCGACCCCGCGAGCGCGGCGATCAGTCCGCGCGGGTCCCCGTCCACCACGATGTCCTGAGGGATCTCAAACGCCGCCCCGATCATCTCGGGGAGCACCTCGAGCGCCTCGTCGATTTCGTCCGGGGTCCGGACGGGCATCTCGATCACATCGACCATCGCGAGCCCGTTCGCCTCGTCGTCGTGGTGCTCGTTGAACTGGTAGATCTTCTCGAGCGCACCCGGGAGGTCCTCGCGCAGCACCCCGCTGATGCGCCACGCATCGATCGTGTCCGCGTTCTCCCGGTACCCGCTCGTCGCGTGGGTCCCGGGCATGAGCATCGCGCCCTCCTTCGTCAACTCGTCGAGCCGCGCAACAGGGCACACGAAGCGCCCGAGGAACGAAGCGTGCTCGGAGCGCAGATACTTCGCGTAGTTCGTGACGGCTTGATCCATCGACACCGCGCTCGGGGGAAACAAGCCCGCGTAGTCGATCACTCCGTCCATCAGTGCCTTGATCACGCTCATCGTCGCCGCCTTGTGTTCGCTCATGTCCAAAGGGTAGACCCGGATCGCTCAACGCTCGTTCCGCACCATCGCGCGGACCCCGAGCTCGGAATCCCAGGAGTGCATCGCGTCGATCGGGCGCTGATCCGGGTCGAAGAAGTCCTCGAGCGCCCGGTGGAACGTCGCGATCCGTCTCGTCAGCGCCACGTCCCCGTCCACATGACCCCGCTCGATACACATGCGCCACTTCCGACCCGGATCCGCTTCGATCGCGTTGTACACCGCGGCCGCCGCTTCCCCCGGGACCACATCGTCAAGCGCCGCAAGCAGCGCCAGCGTGGGCACCCGCACCCGACGACCATGCACCACCGGATCGCACAATCGCAAGCGATCCATCAGCAGCTCCCGACGATCCGGGTGCGCCTCGAGCGCCTCGTGGATCACCCCAGCGAGCCCCGCGCGCGAGTTCGCGAGCCGCCACCCCATCGCCCCCATCGAAGGCCAGCGCAGCGCGATCCGCTCGATCACGGGCTCTCCCACCACACGACCGCTCAGCTGCGCCGCCGCGATTACAGACAGCCCACCCCCCAATGACACCCCGTGCAGATACACGGGCGCGTTCTTGAGATCCGTGCCGAGTGTGAGACACCGACCCGACTCATCCCGACCCAGGAGCGCGTTCCGCATCACCCGAGCGGCGTTGCACACATCGCTCACCATGTGGGGGACCACCCACTTGTTCGGCTCATCCTGCTCCAGACCGCGCGTGAACCAGCCGTGGTCATCGCTGGAGAACCCGATCGATCGACCCTCGATGTCCGTCCTCGACCCCGGGAACCCGCGCACCCGGACCACCAGCACCGCAACCCCCTTGTCCGCAACCCCGCGCCACCGACGCGCATCCGACTCCAACGCATCCGGGGTCCCCGCGCCGTGCAGCGTCACCATCGCCGCTTTGATCGGCGCCGACTCCGGGACCACGAGCGAACACCCGATCCGCACATCCCCGTGCGACACGAACTCGTGGGTCGCGCTCGGGTCCGACTCGTCCGAAGTCGTCCGCGCACACAGCTCGGGCTGGGTCTCGATGAGCGACTGGAACCACATCTTCCAGAACACCGAGTGCTCGGGAGACGGCGTGCGATCCCCGACGTGCGCCATCACACGGACAGCATCGTCATGGATCGGCGCCGAGCTCATCGCGCGTTCAACCCTCCCTCTCGATCAATCCACACCTTCGGGCACGAACTCATCGAACGATTCCATCGTGTCCTCCGAACGCATCGACTCCTCGAGCGCCCGATATGCCTTGTCCACGCCCTTCAGATCGATATCCGCAACCCACAACTGCGAGCTCGGACGACCCTCATCCTCGCGCTGCGCCCCGCGCTGCGCCGTCCACAGCATCGTGGACCCATCGGGCGAGAACACCGGGAGCCCGTCGAACCCCCGCGCATCCGTGATCCGGAGTCTCGGACGAGCATCCGCGCCTTCGTCCCCCTCCGCGCTCACACAGAACACCTCGTAGTTCCCGTGCGACACCTCGCTCGTTGCGTAGAACAGGTACTTCCCGTCCGGCGTGTAGAACGGGCACCAGTTCACGTGCTCGTTGTCCGTGATCTGGATCTCCTTCTCGACCCCCGTCACCGCGCCCGAATCGTCGAACCCGAGCCGTGCGACGAAGACCTGGAGCAGCTTGTCCTGACGACGATCCGATCGGTACGTGATCGACTTCCCATCCGGCGAGAAGAACGGCCCACCGTCATAGCCCGGTTCCGCGATCAGCTCGACGTGCTTCCCCGTCTGCGTGTCGTAGATCCACAGATCCCCGTCGTCGCTGTCGGGCTTGAGGCGCGTGTAGAGGATGTGCCGACCATCGGGGGACCACGAAGCCTCCGCGTCGTACCCGTCGCGCTCCCAGATCGGACCACCATTCATGATCATGGTGCCCTTGCTCACTTCGCCCTGGTTCTCGTCATCCATCGGCGTCATCCGGAGAGTCTGCTTGCTCACCGTCTTCGTGACGATCTCCATCTCGTTCGGGAACTGCCACGAGTACTTCGACGTCCCGCGCTGATACCCAGCAACCCCCTCGTCGTTCGGCGGAGTCGTCGTCGTCCCGAACAGGATCTCGTACGACTGCTCCGGAGTGAAGTCTGTGGGATGGAACCAGCCACACGTGTTCGAGCTCCCGGGCTCCGACACCATGACGGGCTCCCCGAGCCCCGTGATCGCGCCCGACCCGTCCCGTTCCACGGGCGCGACATACATCGCGTAGTACGCGCTTGGCGCTTCCCCGTCCTCCGGGATCTCGATCCCCTGGAAGATGATCATGTTCCCGTCCGGCGAGAAGTACGACTCCCCGGCCTTCACGAACTCCTGCTCGCTCGTGATCTGACGATGGTTCGTCAGGAAGCGCGCCTCACGCTGGTCCCACTCCGAGTCCCAGCCCGGGTTCGGGTTCGTGGTCTGTCCCATCGCCGTCGCCGCGAGCAGCGCCGGCGTCACCATGCCGCTGAATACACTCATCTTCATGGACGATCCTAGGTCAGCGCGCCCCGATCCCTCAGAAGGTAAACGCCCCAAACGTCGGCGCAAGCGCAAGGGCTCCAAACCCAAAAAACCCAAGATCATCAACCCCGAGATCCCGGACCACCTCCTCCGGAGAGTCCGGACCGAGCCCGTCGAGACATTCGACTACACCCCCCCGACCGATCCCCTCTCGATCCTCCACGAGGACGAGCATTTCGTCGTCGTCGACAAACCAGCCGGGCTCCTCACCGTCCCCGGGATCGCGCCCGAAAAGCAGGACTGTGTCCGTTCCCGGGTCTCCGAGCTCTATCCGAACGCCACGGGACCGATGACCTGCCACCGTTTGGACCTCTCCACCTCCGGGATCATCATCCTCGCGCTCGACGCGCACACCCACCGGAACCTCTCCAAGCAGTTCGAGGACCGGAACACCGCCAAACGCTACCTCGCGCTCCTCGAAGGGCACCTCGAATCCGACTCCGGCGAAGTCAACACCCCCATGCGCAAGGACATGGACGTCCGTCCCCTCATGCTCGTGGACTACATCTACGGGAAACCCTCCGTAACCCGATTCCGGGTCCTCGCGCGAGAAACCTACGACGGCAGACCCGTCACCCGGGTCGAGCTCGAACCCGTCACGGGGCGCACCCACCAACTCCGGGTCCACACGGCGCACCCCAACATCACCACCGTGGGCTTCCCCGAGGGCGACGAAACCGAGGGGCTCGGCGCCCCCGTCGTCGGCGATGAGCTCTACGGCACCCCCAACGCCCCGCGCCTCATGCTCCACGCTTCCATGCTCACGATCCACCACCCCGTCAGCGGCCGCCGGATGACGTTCAAAGCCCCCGACCCGTTCTGATCACTCAGTACTGCAGCGCCTCAAGGTGGGGCTTCGGCCAAGACAGCCCCGTGGACTCCATGATCCGGCGCAGCTCCACCATGTCCACCTCCCCGAACGCGCCACGCTCGCGCGAATCCACGTCGAGCACCCCCCAGCACCCACCGTCCTGATCGAACAACGGGATCACCAGCTCCGACATATCCCGCGGATCACACGCGATGTACTCCGGACCCAGGTTCTTGATATCCCGGATGATCAGCGGCTTGTTCGTGCGCCACGACTTCCCACAAGCCCCGTGGAGCTCGATCGGATTGCACGCAGGGGTATCGCGCGACGGACCGAGGTTCATCGCGCTCTCGTCCTCGTTGATCAGGTAGAACCCGACCCACGACACCCCGTGGTCCTTCATGAAGCGCCACAGCACATCGACGACCTCACGCATCCGGCGCGCACGGTCACCAGCCACGTGGTTCAACGCCAGCACGATGGGCTCGTATTCACGATCGAATGTCGCCATAAGTCCGTCGGTTCAGACGAGCAACGCTCAGAGGGTCGCGCTCGTGAAGGGGAGCAGACCCATGAAACGCGCACGCTTGACGGCCGTCGCGACCATCCGCTGCTGACGCGCGTTCGTGCCCAGGCGCTTGCGCCCGTAGATCTTCCCGTTCGGGGTCATCATCCGACGGAGGGATTCGACGTCCTTGTAATCGACGTACTCGATACCCTTGCCGCTCTCAACAGTGACCTTGCCCTGGGTAGCACCGAAACGCTGGAATCTGCTCATCTGAAATGCTCCGTCGTGGTCTTCATTGCGGCCCGGATCGTGTCACGAACGACGTGTCACACCCGAGCGACGGATTCTGAATCGGGAAAGGAGTTTAGCCCCGAACCCCCCGCAAGTCTCCACCCCTCAGGGTTCCGACCGCTCGACCGACCATTCCGGGTCCCCGGCCTGCGCGGACCGACCCGAACACCACGCATCGATCGACACCAGCCCACCCTTGCGCCAGAGCAAATACCCCACCCCGAGGAGCAGGATCGCGTTCCGACCCACCTGACACCACCCGACCCCGGCCTCGCAGAACAGCTCGATATCCCCGAAGCACGAACAGTCCGCCGAAACCGATTCATCCAGGATCACCCGGACCAGCGCCCCGATGAAGCCCAGCAGCAACAGCCCCAGCGCCGCCGCCGCCGCCCGGGTCCAGAGCCCGAGCACCACCAGCAACGCCGCGATCAGCTCCACATACGGGATCGTGTACGCCGCGCTGATGATCAGATGACCGTGCTCCTCCGCATCGACGATCCGGAAGCCCTTGATCGCTTCCGCGAAGGACTGAACCCCCTGCAGTTTGCTCACCCCAGCGAGCCCGATGAGCCCACCCAGCGCGAGGCGCACCGGGAGCGCGATCAGGATCGACTCGACCCACACCAGCGCCCCGTGCCCGTCCTTCTTCGTGCTCAAGGCTCGCTCCCCTCGGGTCCGAACGCTTTCGGGAGCTGCGCCATCTCCCACTCGTTGTACCCCGCGCCCATGATCCGCAGGTCCGTGTACCCGAACTGTTCCAAACGAGCGGCCACGTTCTTCGAAGCATCACAGTCGCCCCCGACACAGTAGATCACGACCGTCCCGTCCTGCGGGATCTGTCCCATGACCCAGTTCGCGTATTCGAAGTCCGTGTCGAACTCGCCGCTCGTGAGCCGCAGCGCGTACTCGATGTGCCCCGCGTCGTACTGATCGTGATGACGCGCATCGATGAAGTAGGCGCCCTGCTCCCACAACTCGTGCGATCGGCGCAGGGTCATCGTCCCCTCGGGAACCGGCGCATCGAGGAGCTGGTTCCTCCGATACTCCGGATCGTCCAGATTCGCGAGCATGTCGTCGATCTTCTGCTGAGGATCAACAACCTCCTCCGTCTCGTCGAGTTGATCCTCGACCACGGGATCCGGCGCATCCGCAGGAGTGTCCGCGTTCGGGGTCCGGCGCTCTCCGCCCTTCACCTCAGCATCGGGGTTGCTCAGGGTCGCGCTCTTGAGCGAGACGGGCGCACCGACAAGCGCATGGACCGTGCCGACGACAAACGCCGCCCCCACGATCGCGAGCACCCGGGTCGGGGTAGAAAGGGATCCGTTCATGGGGCTCCGATCACTTGTCGAGGAGCTGGCCGTACATCTGGACCGTCACCAGATCCTCGTCTTCCATGTCCGTCGCCACGAAGAGCTGCGAGTTGAAGCGCGGCGCCGCATTCGACACCTTCCCCTTCACCCGGATCACCCACTCGTCCTTCTTCTCCGGATCCACGGGCTCGGCGCTGTACTCCGCGTCGAGGACGATGTTGTTCGAGTTCAGGTTCGTCACGTTGAACGCCTTCCCCGAACGGGACTTGAGCGTCACCTCGCGCTCGAACTCGTCACCCACACGCAGACGACCCATCGTCAAACGCACGGGACGGAGCTCGAGGTCACCGATCACCCGAGCGACAACCGCGCGGGAGAAGATCAGACGATGCTCGTCGTTCGTCCGGATCGAAAGCTCGGTCCGGTAGTTGTCGGGCTTCGCGCCCTCCTTGATCTTCACCTTCAGGTCCCAGCGGTACATCGTGTCGCCCTGGACCTCTTCCTCCCCGACCTTCACGACCTCAACGTCGAAGTTCCCGGGGTCCTGCACCGTCGCGCGGGACACCTCGAACTCGGGGAAACGACCGAATACGGAAAGCGTCTGCTCCGCGCCCTGACCCTTGTCCACGGGCTCGAACGCAAGCACCTGCGGCTTCGTGATCACCACGGGCTTCACAATGCAATCGATGTACAGCGTCTGGACCGGGTTGGTCTTCGAGTTCGTGTACACCGTGACATTCCGGCGCAGCGCCCCGTTCCGCCCGTGCGGGTCGAACGTCATATCGATCGTCCCGCTCTCACCCGGCGCGAACCTCGTCTTCTTCATATCCGCCGCCGTGCACCCGCACGAGGGCTTCACGAGCCGAACCTCGAGCTCCTCGGAACCCGTGTTCTTGAACTCGAACGCCAAGGGCACCGGGTCCGTGTCGAGCACCTCCCCGAGCGAGACCGTGTCGCTCTTAAAGAGCATATTCGAGTTGTTCAGGTCCTCATCGATCGCGCGATGCTCACCCGGCGCATGGTCATGCCCAGCATGTGGGTCCGCCGAGCCCGCGTCCTGCGCAAACGCCCCCGCCGCCGTAAGCGACAGACCGAGCATCGCGATCATCGACATCCGTCCCGTGAACTTCACCATCTCGTTGCCTCCTGAGTTCTTCAAGCGATCAAAGGTCAGATCTGATCCATACTAGTCTCGGACACCCAAGCTCAATCCCGGACCCGATCCGCGCGAACACACCATCACGCGCTCGCTCAACGCCGGACGAACCGCACCATTGCACCCTCGACGACCGAAAAACACCGATCGATACCGAACGCAAATCGAACACGGGGTCACGCCGGAACGCACTCTCCGCTCGCCATCGCCTGGAGGAACGCGCTGACATCGAAGAAGTCGTACAGACCGTCCCCCGAGAAGTCCGCGATCGGATCTTCGTTCGCGAGCGCCTGGAGGAAGGCGCTCACATCGAAGAAGTCGAGCTCCCCGTCCCCCGTCAGGTCCGGGTCACGGACGCACCCGCCGATCGTGAACACCCGAGTCTCGGTCAACCGGTTCGCTCGTGTGTCCGGGTTCCGGACCCAAGGCGTCGCGTCGATCACCTCGACCTTGAGCTCCGAGCCGGGCATCGCACCGAGCATCGCGATGTCCACACTCGTCTCACCGATCAACGCCGGCACGATCACATCATCCAGATACCAGATCACCGTCAGATCATGATCCAAGGGCTGCATCGGGAGCACCCACGCCGTGTCCCCCTCCATCAGCTCCGTCCCGTTCGGGGTCCCGTCATCGATCGGGTCCACCTCGCCCCCGTACAGCTTCTTCAGGATCTCCTCCGCGCTCGGGAGATTGAACGGCCGACCCAGGTTCCGCATCATCGAGTTATTCGATGGACGGTACACCCCGAACTCCGAGTAGTTCCCGCCCTCGTACGTGCTCGTCGGACCGTCGAACCCGCTCATGCTCGCGTCCATCCAACGCCACCATTTCGTCTCCATCGAGATCTGCTCAGAACGATCAAAGATCGACACGTCCGCCGGGCTCAGCTCCGGCCCGTTGTACGTCTGCGGCCCCCCGTACGTGTACTCGTCCGCAAGATCCCCGAACGAGTGCCCGAACTCATGGATCCCGATATCCGCCGCGAACGCGTTGGACCCCGCGACCGTCCCGAGGTTGTTGCTCGGGTACCCCGCGCCCCCGTACTTGCTCGAGTTCGCGATCGCGATCACCTGATCGACATCCACCCCGCCCATGAACGCCGCCGTGTACGCCTTCGACACATTCACGCACAGCAGACGCTCGATCCCCGAACACCAATACCCCATGTCCAGCGCCGTATCCCGATCGATCCCCTGGGACGGGTCGTTGTCCACACCCGACTCGTTCGACACCACCTCGACCCGTGTGATCCGGAAGTACGGCTCATAACTCTTGAAGGGCTCATAGAAGAAGAACGTATCGAGCACCCGGTCCACATCCGCATGGAACTGCGCCATCTCCCCCGCCGTGTACCCGTCCCCCACAAACACGATGTCCACCCGGTTGTCGTGCGCCGCGCCCTGCGCTCGTTCCAGCGCCTCGACCAACTCGAGCACGAGCGGGTCCTGCTCGATGAAATGAATCCCGCCCTCCAGGTGCCCGTGCTCATCGCCGAAGCACCCGTGCACCTTCACCGTCCCCTCGGGCGCATCAAACGGCGTCAGCGCCGCCGGCACATCCTGGGAGCCGACGGCAACCGACGCCGCGACCCCGCACGAGCACACGAGAGAGAGACCACACCACACACCAAGTCCATTGCGCGCCATCATACCATCTCCAGTTGAATCACGAGCCGGGAGGATCCATCAAACACGGGCACACCAAGAGTCGGCCACACCCGCCGGGACGAACGCCCGTGCCCCCCCATACGACACCCGATCCTCCCCGGTTTCAGCCGAATCCGCGGGTTTCCCCCTCCAGAGCAGGTTCAGGATCGTCCCGGAAGCGAATCCCACTTGCCCTCGACCTCAGTTCGACCGAGCGGATCCCTTTCTCAACCTCTGGTCGGGATGCCGACCGTCCGATCGTCTCGATCCCGTCCCGATTCCCATGCGACCCCCGATCGGAGCGTCTTCCGGAACTCCCGCTCAATGGGCTTCCAGAGATGATGCTTCCGACCCCTCGGGAGCACGTCCCACGCATGCCCACACCCAGGGCACACGATCGCTCCATCGACCGGGTCCGCGCGAACCCCCGATACATCCGCCGCGCAGCACGGACACCGTTTCGCACGGAGCTCCCCGAGCATCCATCGACGGACATCGGATCGGATACTCCCGATCCGAGCGGACCGGATCCCGAGCACCAACACCACCACACCGATCACCCCACTCGAAACTACGAACACAATCGCCGCGAACGAAGTGTTCGAATCCAGCGCCGATCCCGCGAGCATGATCCAGATCAACGTGGCGCCCCCGATACACCCGAGGGCCAGCACCCAACGCAGCAACCGCCGAGCCCACGAGCGTGTCGTGGAGCACAGCGCCACAACCTCCCGCTCCGACAACCGACGCGCAGCTCGGCACACACTCATCCGTGCATCGAAGAACACCATCGAGTCGATCTCACGTTTCCCCATCCCTTTCACGATCACATCGTGCTCCACACACCGATACGTGGACCACAGATCCTGGTGCCACGCGCCCCCGCACTCGCCGCACACCGTGCACCCGTCCTCCTCGACGCGCGACCCCTCGATCGGGTAGAAACACGCCGGGCAGTACCCCATCACGAGCCGACCCGCGATCTCAGCGCGATCCTCGAACGATCTCCGCCGCTCGTTCGCGCGAACCTCGCTCCGCGCACTCCGCGCTCGCCATCCAACAACGATCCAGATCGCAACCACCCCGAGCAACGTGCCGGTCCCGCTCAACAAGCCGAGCACACCCGACAGCCCATACAGCGTGGTCCCGATCCATCGCGCGAATCGCCACCCGAGCCACCCCATCCAAACAACCATCCAGAGCGTCACGAGCCCGCTCCCGATGACCAACACCCACCCGAACACACGCCGTTTGAGCGGTTCACTTCTTGGAGATTCGGACTCATCGAGTCCATCGGTCTCGCCCGATCCCTCGTCCCGACGGAACTTCAGATCCCCGTGCCTCCCGCGCTGAACAACCTTCCCCCGATCGTCGAGCACCGCGCCGCGCCCCCCGACGAACGCGCTCACAAACCTCGAGATCACGCGCGTTCCCCCGTGCGCCAATCCCCGATCACCCAACGCACCTCGTCAGGGTCTTTCGCCGTCCGGATCGATTCCTTCAACGCCTTGCTGTGCCCGTCCCGGATCGTCTTCCCGAGCCACGAAATCTTCTGCCGGATGACGTGCATCGCGTGGCGCTCGCCGCGCGTCTCGATCATCCGCTCGAAGTAATCGAGCACCAGATCGAGCACCTCGTCGTCGCTCGGGACCACATCGCTCAGATCGATCCGTTCGACGCCCTCCGTGTCCCTCGGATCCACCCCGTGCTCATCGATCTGTTGTTGCAGCGCCCACGCCTTCCGGAAGATGAACGGATCTCCGAACGCGCCGCGCCCGATCATCACCCCCGCGCACCCCGTGTTCGCGCGCATCGCCACAACGTCCATCGCCGACTTCACGTCCCCGTTCCCGAGCACCGGGACCGTTCCGTTCGTCGCGTCGTTCACCGCGTCCACCACCCGCGCGATCCCGTCGTGATCGCACGACCCCTTGAATCGCTGCTCCGTCGTCCGGCCGTGCACCGTGATACACGCCGCCCCCCGTTCGCACAGCCCCCGCGCGAGTTCACCAGCAACCCCGTCGCGCTTCGCATCCTCGTCCCACCCGAGGCGCATCTTCGCCGTCAGCGGGATCGTCCCTGGGAGCGCCGCGCGCACCCGCTCGAAAATCGCGAACGTGTTCGGGAGATCGCACATCAGCTTCGACCCCCCGTCCTTTTTGCACACCTTATCGACCGGGCACCCCATGTTGATGTCCACCACCGTCGCCCCGTGCTCCGCGCACCAGACGGCCCCTTCCGCCATCACCCCTGGATCCGACCCATACAACTGCATCCCGATGGGCTGATCCTCCCCGCTCGTATGCGCCAGGTCCTTGCTGGCCTCCGACCCGCAGATCAGCCCCGTCGGACTCAACAAGTCCGTGCACGCAAGCCCCACACCCCCGACCTTCCGAACCGCCACCCGCCAAGCATGCTCACACCACCCCGCAATCGGCGCGAGCATCAGATTGCTCTCAAGCGCCACGGACCCTCCCGACGCTCGAAGCACCAAGGGCGAAGCAAACCCAACCCGAGATGTCTCAATAGCTTGCGTCACGATCCGCAATGGTAGTGGGGGAGCCCCCGCCTCAGACAACCCGCCCTCACTGCACCCACTGCACAATCCAGATCACCAATCCCCCCATCGCCCCGGCGAAAATATCATCGAGCAGCACACCCCACCCCCCGGGGATCTTCTGCATCGCCCCCGCCGGCCAGGGCTTGAGGATATCAAACGCCCGGAACAGGAAAAACGCCCCCAGAAGCGTCAAAAGCGTGGACCACCCCGTCCCCAGCATCGCGCTCGGGATCATCAGCAACGTCACGAATTGACCCGCCATCTCGTCCGCCACCACCTCCGACGGGTCCTTCCCCCAGCGCGCCTCCGCGTCCGCGCCCCACAGCACACACACGAGCGAGAACCACAGCGCCCCCAGCGCCATCAGCACCCGATACCCCTCCCCCGGGAACGTGCTGATATGGATAAACACGATCATCGCCCCCCCGAGCACCACCGCCGGCATCGACCCCCACGTCCCCGACGCCGGCCTCATGTGCCCGAGCCCGAACACCGTCAGCCAACGAGCCCGATTCGCAGAGATCGTGTTCATCGCAAACCCCGCTTTCCGAAGCGTTTACCGCTTCTTGCCACCACCCTGTCCGCCCTTGGTGCTCTTCTGACGCGCCTTCGCCCCCGGCCGATTCGTCCCCTTCGTGGGCTTCCGAGCGGGTTTCCCACGCATCACCTCGAGCATCTTCGCCTGCTGATCCACCGTATGTTGAAGCGCCCGAAGGACATAGGGCAGCCCCGAGATCATCGTCACCACCACCGTGAGCCACACCAGGACCACGATGATCGTCCGTTCCGCGCTCCCCGGCCCCGGCGAACCCAGCGCCACGAGCAACAGAATGATCGGGACCGACACACTCTGAAGGATCATCTTCGCCTTCCCCGACCAACCCGCCGGGAACTCGACCCCCTCACCCTCGTACACCCCCCGGATCGAGGTCACGAGCAGCTCCCGCGCAATCATCGCGATGACCATCCACCCGGAAACCGCTGAAACCTGAAGCGAACCCCCCGAGAGCAAAGGACTTGCGAACACCGGCCCAGCAAGCATCACAAACGCGCCGAGTACCAGGAGCTTGTCAGCGAACGGATCCATGATCCGTCCGAACTTCGACTCCACCTTCCACTTCCGAGCGAGATGCCCGTCCAGCGCATCCGTGATCGAAGCAATCACGAAAATCGCGCACGCGACAATCAGAAGGGTCGTCGAGCTCTGGGTCAGCTCCCCGATCCGGGACCCCACACTCAGCTCGTCCCCCAGTTCACGTGGGTTCGCCGAGGACAAGAGGATCACGAACACGATCGCGAGCACGATCCGTCCGAGGGTCAGCAGGTTCGGGATATGGACACGGCGCGCCTGTTCCGGCGAGCCCATCATCGTCTGGAGTTGCGTCATCGGCCCAGTGTAGTGCTCCCCCGAGCCCCGAGCGACCCCCGAGATCTTGTGATGCACACCCACCCAAACACCCATCGTGAGTGGAAGGGAGCGCGAGTGCTCACTATCCTGAGTGCTCAGCGTCCTCAGAGCGGTTGAAGGACGCGCCGCACAGGTCTCGATCGCGCCCTTCCGTTCGGAGTGGCGCACTTGAGGAGCGCTCGACGCGCCGCTCAGCGCGAAGGACACGGGCCTTGGAATCGATCATCAACCCACTCGTGCTCTACCTTGTCTGCGCTCTCGGAGCTCTCGCGCTCGCGCTCGCGCTCCCGAGAAGGAACGACAAACTCGCCATCGTCGGCGGGGTCGTCCTCGCCATCACCCTCGGGCTCGCCGCCCTGGGTCTGACCAGCGCCGCAAAGAGCTCCGGACAAGACACCCCCAACCTCTTCTTCTATATCTTCGCGATCATCGCGCTCGGATCGTCGGCCCGGGTCATCACCCACCCGCGCCCCGTCTACTCCGCGCTCTACTTCATCCTCTCGATCATCGCCAGCGCCGGGCTCTACGTCCTCCTCAGCGCCGAGTTCATGGCCTTCGCCCTCGTCATCATCTACGCCGGCGCGATCCTCATCACCTACCTCTTCGTCATCATGCTCGCCACCCAGCAGCCCACCGAAGCCTCCAAACAGATCCTCGACGAAACCGACGCCGTCGCGCGTGAGCCCATCCTCGCGAGCGCCATCGGGTTCGTCATGCTCGCCGTCCTCACCAGCGCAATGTTCAACGGGCTCAGCGACCTCCGCGCCCCCAAGGGCATGGACACCGCGCAGGACTCGGTCCTCGTCCAGCTCCCGCGCAAGGTCGACCGCATCCTCCACCGCGCCGGGGTCATCAACGACGACGAGCGCGTCGCGCGCGCCGACGACGGCACCGCCCTCCTCGATATCGCGAACCGGACCATCGTCGTCGAGAACGAAGACCTCGGGACCACCCGCGTCCTCGAGCCCGACCAGTGGCCCGACACCCTGACGGCCGGCAACCTCGACCGACTCGGCTACAACCTCATGCACGACCACCCCATGACGATCGAGATCGCCGGCGTCATCCTCCTGATGGCCATGCTCGGCGCGACCGTCCTCGCGCGCAAGCACATCGAACTCGAGGACGAACTCAAAGCGGCCCAAGCCCGCAAGCTCGGACCCTCCCTCACCCTCCCCCCGCGCCGCAAGAGCGCCTCCCAAGGGGGTGACGCATGAACCACATGATCGACCTCATCACCCCCCTCCAACTCGCCTTCCCCGAAGCGGTCGGAAACGCGACCCTCGCGCACTACCTCTTCGTCTCCGCCGCCATGTTCGTCATGGGGCTCGTCGGGTTCATGACCCGGCGCAACATGATCGTCATGTTCCTCTGCACCGAGCTCATGTTCCAAGGCGCAGGGCTCGCCCTCATCGCCTTCGGCCGTCACCACCTCGGCGCCGACGGCCAGACCTTCGTCATCTTCGTCCTGTGCGTCGCCGCCGCTGAAGCAGCCATGGCGCTCGCGCTCGTCGTCCTCCTGTTCCGCCATCGCGAAACCCTCTCGTCCCAGGCGTGGAAGGAACTCAACGGGTGATCACCTCGCTCACATCCATCCTCGAACCCGTCCTCAGCAGCACCGCTATGCTCGCGCCCGACGCGCACGGACACGCTGCCCACACCGAGATCGGCTCCGGTCCGAGCTGGATCCTCCTCATCGTCGGGCTCCCCCTCCTCGCGAGCATCATCTCCGGCCTCGCCGCCGCACTCGGGGTCAAATCCAAACAACCCGCCTGGACCACCGTCATCGCGTGCTTCATCGCGTTCCTCTTTACCGTCTCGATGTACATCTCCTACGACGGCACCCCCTACACCGTCAAGGCCTTCGACTGGATCCAGGTCCACACCGACTCCCACGGCTCCCTCATCGCGAACTTCTCCTTCTACATCGACACCCTCTCCATCTACTGGATGCTCTTCGTCACCGGGCTCGCGACCCTCATCGCGCTCTACGCCTCCGAATACATGTCCCACGACGTGGGGCTCGGGTACTGCCGCTTCTTCGCCGCCTTCGGGCTCTTCGTCTTCTCGATGGCCTGTCTCGTCATGGGCGACAACTTCCTCATGCTCTACCTGGGCTGGGAAGGGGTGGGGCTCTGCTCGTACCTCCTGATCGGGTACTTCTACAAGAAGCCCGAAGCCGTCGCCGCCGCCAAGAAAGCCTTCATCGTCAACCGCATCGGCGACCTCGGGCTCGCCCTCGGCGTCTACCTCACCTTCGTCCACTTCGGAACCCTCGAATACGCCAAGCTCTTTAGCGACCCCAAGCTCCTCTCCTACGTCGAATACGCAAGCGTGGGCAACTTCAGCGCCATCCCCGCGACCGCGCAGTGGATCCCGCTCCTCCTCATGGTCGGTGCTTTCGGTAAGTCCGCCCAGTTCCCCCTCTACGTCTGGCTCCCCGATGCGATGGAAGGCCCGACCCCCGTCTCCGCGCTCATCCACGCCGCGACCATGGTCACCGCCGGGGTCTACCTCATCGCGCGCACCTACCCCCTCTTCATCGCCTCCGAGCACGCGCTCCCCATCGTCGCATGGATCGGCACCATCACCGCCCTCCTCGCCGCGACCATCGGAATGGCGCAGTTCGACATCAAGCGCATCATGGCCTACTCCACCGTCTCCCAGCTGGGCTACATGTTCGCCGGGCTCGGGGTCCTCACCCCCACGGGCGGCGTCTACCACGTCCTCACCCACGCCTTCTTCAAAGCCCTCCTCTTCCTCTGCTGCGGCGCCGTCATGCACGGATTCGCCGGCCAGCTCGACCTCCGCAAGCTCTCCGGCCTACGCCAGGTCAAGGGCTGGGGCATCGTCACCATCGGGATGCTCGTCGGGTGTATCAACCTCGCGGGTGTCCCCTTCACCGCGGGCTACTTCTCCAAGGACACCATCCTCGCCGAGGCCTTCGTCACCCCCGGGTACGAACTCCTCGGATGGATCCTGATCTTCACCGCCGGGCTCACCGCGTACTACACGTTCCGGGTCTTCTTCCGGGTCTTCATGGGACCCGTCGAATACCACCCCGGCGACGAAGCCCACGACCACGATCACGACAACGACGCCCACGGCGAGCAACACCACCACGACGCAGGTCAGAACGGCGATCACCACAGCGACCACTTCCACCCCCACGCGCCGGGCTGGGCGATCAACACCGTCCTCGCGACCCTCACCATCGCCTCACTCGCCGCATCCGGTCTCTACATCGTCGGAGGATCCTCCGACAAGCACACCAAGCACTACGCCGAGACGATGGTCATGTCCTCGACGGCCGCCTTCTCTTCCCCCTACTCCGAACACGCCTTCCACGCCGCCCACGATTCGCACGACGACGACGCCCACGCGCCAGACGATCACGGCTCCGACCACGCCGCCCCAGCCGCCGGCGTCGGACCCCGTGGAACCATCGAACACGCGCAGACCGTCCCCCTCTTCGGAGGAGACCCCCACAAGATGATGTACTACATCTCGGGTGTCGTCGGGGTCATCGGGATCGCCCTCGCATGGTTCCTCCACCTCTTCGGGCGCACCGAAGCCGCCACATGCAAGATGGACCCCATCGCACGACTCTTCGGCCCCATCCCCAAATGGGCCGAGCACAAGTGGTACGTGGATGAGATCTACTGGGCCGTCATCGTGACCCCCCTCCGGATCTTCTCCCACGTCCTCCACTGGTTCGACAAGCTGGTGATCGACGGGATCGTCAACCTCTTCGGGATCCTCCCGCGCGTCGGCGCATGGATCGTCCGTCCGAGCCAATCGGGTGTCCTCCAGGGCTACGCCGTCTCCATGGCCGGCGGAGTCGCGATCCTCCTCCTCGTCGTCTTCGTGCTCATCGCGCAAGGAGGCCTCTCGTGAGCGCCATCTGGACACTCCTCCTCATCGCCCTCCCCCTCCTCGGCGCACTCCTCGTCGCGTTCGATCGGGAAGAAGGCGCATACCAGTCGGCCTGGCGGACGATGATCCTCACGCTCATCCCCGCCGTCTTCATGCTCATGAACTTCGACTTCAGCCATGCGTCGATGTTCCAGGGCGCCGCGAGCATCACCTGGGTCGAAGCGCTCGGACTCAAGCTCTCCATCGGGACCGACTCCATCGCCGTCCTCCTCATCGCGCTCACCGCGCTCTTGGGACCGATCGTCGTCGCTGCTTCCAAAACCGCAATCACGACCAACCGGCGCATGTACTACTCCTGGCTCCTGGTCCTCCAAGCAGCCATGGTCGGGGTCTTCGCCGCGCGCGACCTCCTCCTCTTCTACATCTGCTTCGAGTTCACCCTTCTCCCCATGTTCATCCTCATCCGGGTCTTCGGCTCCACCAACCGGGTCGCCGCCTCCACCAAGTTCTTCCTCTACACCTTCACGGGCTCCATGATCACCCTCGCCGGCCTCTTCTTCGTCGTCACCTTCGTGGCGCGCGAGACCGGGCTCTGGACCCTCGACATCGGGATCATCACCGCCATCGCCCCGCGCATGCCCGTCGAGCACCAAGCCCTCGTGCTCGGAGCCATGCTCGCAGGCTTCGCCGTCAAGGTCCCCCTCTTCCCCGTCCACACCTGGCTCCCCCTCGCGCACACCGAAGCCCCCACCGCGGGCTCCGTCATCCTCGCGGGTGTGCTCCTGAAGCTCGGTACCTACGGGATCCTCCGCTTCGCGATCCCCGTCGTCCCCGGCGCGTTCGTCGAATACGCGCCCATGATTGCGACCCTCTCCGTCATCGGGATCATCTACGCCGGGCTCATCTGCTGGGTCCAGACCGACATCAAGAAGCTCGTCGCGTACTCCTCCGTCTCCCACCTCGGATTCTGTGTCCTCGGGCTCGCCGCAGTCAACGCGTCGGGTCTGTCCGGGTCCGTCCTCTACATGCTCTCCCACGGGCTCTCTACAGGTGGGCTCTTCCTCATGATCGGGTTCATGTACGAGCGCTACCACACGCGCGACATGAACACAGTGGGGGGGCTCGCGTCCAAAATGCCCGTCTGGTCCTTCTTCATGGTCTTCTTCGCGATGGCGAGCGTCGGACTCCCGGGTCTCAACGGGTTCCCCTCCGAACTCCTCTGCCTCATCGCCGCGTTCCAAGCCGACGCAACCTGGACCGCGATGGGCGAACCCGGCGCATGGGGCGTCACCCTGGGCCCCTGGTTCGCCGTCTTCGCCGGGACCGGGATGGTCATCGCCGCGATGTACCTCCTCTACATGGTCGGGAAGATCTGCTTCGGCCCGTACCGTGAACCCAAGGACCACCACGCGCACCCCGTCCTCCCCGCGGACCTGAACAAACGCGAGATCTGGACCCTCATCCCCCTCGCGCTCGGGTGTCTCGTCTTCGGGCTCAAGCCCGTCTACCTCCTCGATGCCATCGAGCAGCCCGTCAACGCAACCATCGCGCACGTCGAAGCCGCTTCGGGCGCCGCCGCACCGCGCATCGACGACCACCCCGAGCACCACATGGACCACCAATCGGGCGATCACGCCGAGTCCACCACCCACCACGACACGATCACCATGGGGGTCACGCCGTGAACGAGAAGCTCGCGCTCATCGTCCCCGAGATCGTCCTGTTCATCGCGACCTGCGTCGTGATGATCACGGGTCAATGGCCCTCCCGCGCCCTGCGCGAGATCACCCCCTGGATCGCCGCGATCGCCCTCTTCATCGCCGCCATGATCGGGCTCAACACCGAACCCACCCCCGGCGCCCTCCTCCCGACCATCGCCCCCTACGCAAAGGCCATGATCGGGTTCATCGGGCTCCTCCTCCTCGTCAACCTCTCCGGGGTCGTCGATCGTCAGCTCGAGCGCGACGTGGACGAAGGCAAACCCTTCCTCCCCCTCCGCTCCAACCGCGGCGAGTTCTACGCGTTCTTCCTCTTCTCCATCACCGGGCTCATGCTCACCGCCAGCGCCGACGACCTCATCTGGCTCTTCCTCGCCCTCGAACTCACCTCCCTCCCCACCTACATCATGGTCGCCATCTCGACCCAGTCCAACAAGTCCCACGAAGCGAGCGTGAAGTACTTCTTCCTCGGCGCGCTGGGCGCCGCCATCTTCCTCTACGGGTTCGCCCTCATCTACGGCGCGACCGGTTCCACCAACCTCGCCGAGATCGCGCAGCACTTCGCGACCCACGGGCTCTCCCCGATCGGGACCGCCGGGATCCTCGTCGCGCTCCTCGGGCTCTGCTTCAAGATCGCCGCCTTCCCCATGCACTTCTACACCCCCGACGTCTACCAGGGCGCCGCAGCCCCCGTCAGCGCCATGCTCGCATTCGTCCCCAAGTGCGCCGGGTTCCTCGGGATCATCGCCATCACCGCCGCCGTCGGATGGCGCGAGGGAGGCCACCTCCCCGAGACCGTCGAATCCACCCTCTGGATCGTCGCCGCCGTCACCATGTTCGCGGGGAACATCCTCGCGCTCCTCCAGTCCTCCGTGAAGCGCATCCTCGCGTACTCCTCCATCGCCCACTCCGGGTACATGCTCGTCGGGATCCTCGCCGGCCCCGGTGAAGCCGGCGCACCCTTCTACCGAAACGGCCTCGCCGCCGTCCTCTTCTACCTCGCCGTCTACGGCGTCATGTCCGTCGGGGTCTTCGCCGTCCTCGGCGCCCTCGAAACCCGCAAGGACGAAGAAGCCGACGACATCGAGTGCCTCCGCGGACTCGCCAAGACCCACCCCGTCCTCGGATGGACCGTCATCCTCTGCGCCCTCTCCATGCTCGGATTCCCCCCCCTCCTCGGGTTCGTCGGGAAGCTCGGGCTCTTCGCGTCGGGCGTCAGCGCCGGACAGATCCCCATCGTCGTCATCCTCGGGATCAACAGCGCCATCGGCGCCGTCTACTACCTCCGCCTCGTCGCCGTCGCGTACCTCGACAAGGGACAAGGCCCCGCGCCCATCGTCACCTCATCGCGCTACGCCGGCCGGCGCATCGCCGCCCTCTGCTCAGCAGCAGGGGTCGTCGTCCTCCTCCTCGTCGCGCAACCGATGGCCAGCGCCGCGCAACGCGCAGCCCGTATCGATCGTCCCGTCATCACCCACGACGACCTCCACGACGCGCACGCCGAGACCGATCTCCACCACGACGACGACCACGACAGCTGATCGTCCATGAGCGAATCAGCCCTCACAACCCTCGCCTTCCTCTCCGAATCCGCGGCCGCTGCGCCCACCCCGAGCGACGCCGGGCTCTTCACTGTCGCCGGGCTCATGGCCCTCCTCACCCTGACCGTCCTCGAGGTCGTCCTCGGGATCGACAACGTCGTCTTCATCGCGATCATCGCCGATCGGCTCCCCGAAGAGAAACGCGCCCGGGTCCGCACCATCGGGCTCCTCCTCGCGATGGTCATGCGCCTCATCCTCCTGGGGCTCGCCTACTGGATCGTCAAACTCACCGACCCCTGGGTCACCGTCCTCGGGCGCGACTTCTCGGGCAAGTCCTTCCTCCTCCTCGGAGGCGGGCTCTTCCTCATCTACAAAGCCGTCTCCGAGATCCATCACCTCATCGACGATGCAGGCGCCCACGCGCACGACCCCACCGTCCGCCCCGGGCTCAAAAAACCCGTCGCCACCGTGGGCAAGGTCCTCATGCAGATCATGCTCCTCGACCTCGTCTTCTCCCTCGACTCCGTCATCACCGCCGTCGGGATGACGACCCACTACCCCATCATGGCGCTCGCCGTCGTCATCGCGATCATCGTCATGATCGGGTTCGCGGGACCCATCGCGAGCTTCGTCAACACCCACCCCACGATGAAGACCCTCGCCCTCGCCTTCCTCGTCCTCATCGGGGTCCTGCTCGTCGCCGAAGGGATCGGCGAGCACTTCAACCGAGGGTACATCTACTTCGCGATCGTCTTCGCGTTCGTGCTCGAGCTCATCAATATGAAAGCCGGACACCGACGCGCCAAGAAACGCGCCGCGCAGAGCCAGCACTGAGATCGACTCACTCCGGATCCCGCACCATCACCATGTGCGGCCCGATCCCCTCGATCTCGAACTCCCCCCCCTCGAACCGGAACCCGAGCTTCTCGTAAAACCCGTACGCAACCCGCCGCGCGTTGCACCACACCGGGTCCTTCCGCTCACCCCACACCCGCGCGCACCCCTCAACCACAAGCGCCTTCCCGCACCCCATCCCCCGCGCCTCCGGATGAGAAGCCATCCCCCGGATCCGCCACGCCGGCGCAGGAGTCAACGATCCAGCAGCGGGGGTGTCATCGACCATCATCGTCATCACCGCGAGGATCGCGCCGTCCGAATCCCGACGCGCTCCGAGATGGAACGTCCCCGCCTTCGTGTCGCCGGGCATCTCGCACATGTCCGACCCCCACCCCGGGCGCAGCACCATCGCACGCAATGGCAGCACCTCCGCCGTCGGAACCTCCACAACGCGCCATCCCGAACCCGTCGCACCGCTCATCCCTGCGCCTCCTTGAGCGCGCTCAGCAGCTCATCACCGAACGCTTCCATCTTCGCACGACCGATCCCCTTCACGTCCAGCATCCCCTCGAGCGTGCTCGGGTTCACCCGGATCAGCTCGCGCAGCGTCGCGTCAGAGCACACCACATACGGCGGCACCTCGTTGTCCTTCGCCAAACGCATCCGCGTTTCCCGGAGCGACTCGAACACCGCACGCTCCTCGACACTCAGCGCGATCATCTCTCGACCCTGGCGCTTCGATCGCTCCGCCCGCGCCGACCCCGTCCCCACGGGCGCAACCAGCGTCACCGGGACCTCCCCGCGCATCACCTCGACCCCGCGCTCCCCGAATCGCAGCGTCTCGAACTGCTCCTCGATCACCCGTTCGAGCGCCCCCATCGACACCAGCTGCTCCAGATCCATGATGATCCGCGCCTTCCGCCGACCCTTGAGCATCCCACGTACGGACAAATCCCCGTGCCCCCGATCCCGCACCGCCGCAATGTCCGCGCCGCGCACGATGTCCGCGATATACGCCGCCCCGTACCGCTGATCCGTCCGCGCGATCGTGGACATCAGCACCTGCGCCACCCGCACCGAATCCGGGTCCGTCTCCGTCTCCCCCAGACAGATATCACACGCCCCGCACGTGTGCGAACCTTTCGGAGGCGTGTACTCCTGTCCGAAGTGCTCCGACAACGCCCGATGACGACACCCCGCTCCGCACACCAACCGGCGCATCTCGCGCACCAGCTTGAGCTGCGCCGACGGATCGCTCCCCGATTCATTCGCGCTCCGCTCGATGAGCCGTTCCCACTTCGAGCTGTCGCTCGCGCCGTACAGCAGCAAACACTCCGCCTGCTCCCCGTCCCGCCCCGCGCGTCCCGTCTCCTGCTGATACGCCTCGATCGACTTCGGGAGCGCCGCGTGCACCACGAGCCGCACATTCGACCGATCGATCCCCATCCCGAACGCCACCGTCGCAACGACAATGTCCAGCGTCTCGTTCTTGAACGCTTCCTCCACCCTCGACCGCTTCCGCTCGTCCATCCCCGCGTGATACGCCATCGCATCGAGCCCGATCTCGCGCAGCTTCTCCGCAAGCCCCTCCGTCTCCTTGCGCGAGATGCAGTACACGATCGTCCCACCCCCGTCGCCGGCCGCTCTGTGCCTCCGAACCGCTTCCCCGATCTGCCCCGCCGCATCGTTCCGCGCCTGCACCCGATACGTCAGGTTCGGACGATCGAACGTCCCAACCAAGACATCCGCATCGACCAGCCCGAGCTGCTTCACGATGTCCTCGCGCACCCGAGGGGTCGCCGTCGCCGTAAACGCCTGCACACTCACCCCAGGCGCCACTTCCCGGAGCTCCGCGATCCGCCGATACTCGGGACGGAAATCGTGCCCCCACTGACTGATACAGTGCGCCTCGTCCACCACGATCGAACCCAACCGACCAGCATCCGCGAGCTCCGCGACGATCGCTTTGAACCCCGATGTCACCATCCGCTCGGGCGCCGCATACACCAGATTGATCTCCCCCTGGAACGCGCCCGTGATGATCTCCCGCGCCTCCTCCGGGTCCACCCCCGAATGCAGCGCCCCCGCTTTGTACCCCGACAGCTCCAGCCCCCGCACCTGGTCCCGCATCAGCGCGATCAACGGCGAAGCCACGATCGACACCTTCCCCGTCACCAAGGGCACCGCCTGGTAGCACAGCGACTTCCCCCCTCCCGTCGGGAGGACCACCAAGCAATCCCGACCCTCGATCCCCGCCTCGATCGCCTTCGCCTGCATCGGGCGCAGCGCATCAAACCCCCACACCCGACGCACCGCATCCAGGACCTCGGAATCGGGCAGTGCCTGGATGTCGTCCGTCCCTGAACTCACAGGGCGAGTATACAGGTCCCGCCCGCGCGATATCCCCGATCCACCCGAGCAATAACGCTCACAGCGATCCCGAGCCACCGCCCTTGAACCACGACGAATCCGCGCCCCCGATCCGGATGAGCCAGCGCGTCACCCCGAGCAGGATCACACACCCCACGGCCCACCCGATGACAACCAAAGCCGTCTCCATACCACCAACATCGACCGTTCGCACAACCCGATCCACCCATCCTCCCCCGTACCATCCATCCATGCACACCCGTGACAAGCAGCTCCTCGCATCCACCCTCGCCGCGTCCTGCTCCACCCCCGCGCTCCAGCGCGCCCATGAGCGTGCCACCGAGCTCGAAGCCCGCTGCGCCCAGTCCGGGTCCGACCCCTTCCAGACTACCCTCGACGAACCCGCGCAGCGCATCGCCCAGCTCGAGCTCCGAGAGATCGCCGACCTGATCCGGGTCGCGACCGCGCACTTCCACCTCATCAACAAAGCCGAGCAGCTGAACATCATCCGGGTCAACCAGCGCCGGGAGATCGAGTCCGAATCCGGGTCCCCGCGCCCCGAGTCCATCGATGAAGCGATCGCGCGACTCAGCGAGTCCGGGATCGACGCGCCCAAAGCACGCGCCCTGATCGACGACCTCGACATCCAGCCCACCCTCACCGCGCACCCCACCGAGACCCGCCGCAGGACCATCCTCGACAAACAAGCCGACATCGCGCAGTGCCTCATCGAGCTCAACAACGAGTCCCTCAGCAAACGCCGCAGAACCGACATCGAAGCAAGACTCCACCGGATCATCTCGGTCCTCCTCCGCACCGACGAGATCCGCGCCCAGCGCCTCGATGTCACCGACGAGGTCAAAAACGGGCTCTACTTCCTCACCTCCACCATCTGGGAAACCGTCCCCCGACTCGTCCGCGACATCACCCACGCCGCGCGCGAATCCTTCGGGGACGACCAAGCCGACATCGTCGCCAACGAACTCCCCGCCATCCTCCGATACCGCTCCTGGATCGGAGGCGACCGCGACGGGAACCCCAACGTCACCGCCAAGGTCACCCGGGACACCCTCAAACGACACCGAGAAGCCGCGCGCGAGCTCTGGTACGACGAACTCGGAAAGCTCCGCCACGCGCTCAGCGTCTCCACCCTCCGCGCCGACCTCGGGACCGAACTCACCGAGCGCATCCAGCGCGACCTCCACTGGGTGGACGACCAGGAACACCTCGGACAGCGCCGCTACGAACCCCTCCGGGTCCGACTCGTCGAGGTGCAGCAGCGCGTCAAACGCGACGACACCTACCGCGCGTCCGACCTCCTCGATGACCTCCAGATGATCCGCCGCGCCCTCCACAGCGCCGGGCTCGCCGACGTCGCCGAGCACGGGCTGATCGCCGACTCCATCGTCCGAGCCAAGGCCTTCGGGCTCCACCTCGCCTCCCTCGATATCCGACAGCACTCGCGCGTCCACGAGCACGCGCTCACCGAGCTCCTCACAATCTCCGGGGTCTGCGACGACTTCCCGTCCCTCCCCGAAGCCCAAAAACTCGATCTCCTCCGGAGAGAACTCGCCACCGCGCGTCCCCTCACCCCCCAGGGTGTCCCCCTCTCCGACGACACCCGCGAACTCATGGACGTCCTCGCCGTCGTCAAAGAAGCCGTCGAACAGGAACCCGACGCCGTCCGCTCCTGGGTCATCTCCATGACCCACGACGTGAGCCACATGCTCACGCTCCTTCTCCTCATGAAGGAAGCCGGGCTCTACAGACCCCAAACCCCGACCACCCCCGCGCGAAGCCTCGTCCACGTCGTCCCCCTCTTCGAAACCATCGATGACCTCCAGCGCGCCCCGTCCCTCATGGACGAAACCCTCACCGACCCCGCTTTCCGCGCCCACCTCGAAACCATCGCCGCCGGCGCCCCCCTCGAACAAGAGGTCATGCTCGGATACTCCGACTCCAACAAAGACGGCGGCTTCCTCATGGCCAACATCGCCCTCGCACGCGCCCAGCACAGCGTCGCCGAGGTCTTCGCCAAGCACTCGATCCGTCTCCGCTACTTCCACGGCCGCGGCGGCACCATCGGACGAGGCGGAGGCCGCGCCGGCCGCGCCATCATGGCCGCGCCCCCAAACGCCCGCACCGGGCGCATGCGCTTCACCGAACAAGGCGAAGTCATCACCTTCCGCTACGCGCTCCCCGACATGGCGCGTCGTCACCTCGAGCAGATCGTCCACGCCGCCCTCCTCGCGAGCTCCGGGGTCTGCGACACACCCACCGACGAACCCTTCAACGACCTCCTCTACACCCTCGCAACCCGCGCCAAAGACGCCTACCGCTCCCTCATCGACGACCCCGGGTTCTGGGATTGGTTCGTCAGCGCCAGCCCCATCGAGCACATCGGGAACCTCCGCATCGCGTCCCGTCCCGTCTCCCGCGCTCAGGGCAAAGCGCTCACCTTCGACCGACTCCGCGCCATCCCCTGGGTCTTCTCCTGGATCCAGATGCGTGCCCTCGCGCCCGGGTGGTACGGGATCGGCTCCGCCATCGCCGGCGCGTCCGACACCGAACGCGCCCAACTCGCCGAGGGTGCTTCGCGTCCCCTCATCGCCACCATCCTCGAAAACGCCTCCCAGGAACTCGCAAGAGCCCGAATGCCCATCCTCCGAAGGTACGCGCTCCGCGCCGAGGGAGGAGACGCCATGTTCTCGCGCATCCACGACGAGTACGTCCGCGCCACCAGCGCCATCCAGCACGCAACAGGCACCGCCGACCTCATGGCCCATTCCCCCGTCGTCGGGCGCTCCATCGCCGAGCGCAACCCCATGACCGACGTCCTCCATCTGGCGCAGATCGAGCTCCTGAGCCGCTACCAGTCAGCCACCACCGACACCGAGCGCGATCAGCTCGCGCCCGTCCTCCAAGCGAGCATCAACGCCATCGCCGCTGCCATGCAGTCCACGGGCTGATCAGTCCCCCTCCGAACCCGTGCGTGCCCCGCCAAAGGCACTTGCGAAAAATAATTTGTAACCCGCTGCCTCAGACGACTTGAGTTTGTCGCCGAACATGTCATACTTTGCGCATGCCGCACGCACTCCGCGAGCGACGAACGCTTCTCTGAAGGAGCACACACCATGGCAACCACCAAGAAGATCACCGCCCCGGCCAAGAACGCGACCAAGCCCGCCCCCAAAGGCAGCACGAAGCCGGCCGCCAAGCCCACCAAGAAGAAGTAATCCAAACGACACGGGCTTAAGCCGCCCCGATCGAAAGCGCCGTCCGTTCCCCGGGTCCCCCCGAAGAACGGACGGCTGTCTTTTTGTAGCCCCCCGTCCGATCAAGCGTCCGTCGTCGAGTGCAGCGCCATCGGGTTCCCCTCCGAATCCTCGATAAGCGCCCGACACCCGTGCGGCCCGATCGCGTGCACATCCTCCACCACCTTCCCCCCGAGTTCCTTCACCTTCGCCACCGCATCCCGGATCCGCCCGTCCACATTCAGGTACACCAGCGCCCCGCTCCGCCCCTGCCCCTCACGCCGCGGCACCAGACACCCCCCGTTCCCCTGGTCGTGGTCGAGCACCGCGAAGTTGAACTCCCCGAACGACTCCCGATGACACGAGATCCCCATCACCCCCTCGTAGAACCCGATCGCCCGATCCAGATCATCCACCGGGATATCACACCACACGAACCGGTTGTGCACGCTGTTGAGGTCAGACATGCTTACTCCCTTGTTGAAGTTTCTACTTCAAAGCCTACAGATTCTAGTGATTTGACCGCAGTGAGAAACATCCTGAATGGCAATGACAGATCCATCATGTCCTCGTGTTTGTCGTACATTTCACATGAGAGCAGTAGAGCTTCTCTGGCGATTTCAAGTGTGATCCAAACATGAAGTTCATAGTGAGAGCATGCGGTTTCTCGAAGATAAACTGGTGACGAAGAAACTCCTGCAATTTCGCCGTCGATGTGCTGACGGGTTAGAGCAGCAAGCAAATCAGGATTGGATGGGTGAGCGACAGAGTTCAGATCACCGTAAAATTGCTGTGATCCTTCAGGGGCATGTTTTACATTCGGGGTTTTGCCAACTTTCACTGCTCCAGCTTTGTATTCGCGGATTCGAGTTAGAATTTCGTAATCCTGTTTCAGGAGTGCGTTTGCTTTGACATACAGCCCTTCTGAAATTGCTGTCTCAGTTAGGCCTACGCCCTGAGCGTATTGAGCTATCAGTTGTAGCCGATTGCTGATGGATTCATTTGTCTTGCCGGGGATGCCTGAACGAAACATATGAGTAAATCGAATTACAGAGACGAGTATGAGTCTGCAATCCAGCCATTCTCTTTTGTAATCAGATTTCGATAGATTTCTGATTTCGATCCCGCATCTCATAGTGTCAGACTCCAGTTCGATACCCAGGCGCAAGAAGGCGTCAATCTGGTTCTTTGGCGGTTCGGAGAGAGTCATGTAGAGATCATATAGAAAAAAGCACGGCTGCGCGCCGTGCCAGTTCAATTGGAATGCTGTGGTAAATTTAAGCCATCTGCTTGCTCTCGTTCAGCTTCTTCCGGATCACCGTCTGCAGGATCCCGCCGTTCTTGAAGTACTCGATCTCCACCGGCGTATCGATCCGGCACATCGCCGTGAACTCCACGCTCGACCCGTCGGGCTTCGTCGCCTTCACCGTCACATCGCAGCGGGGCTCCACCGGATCGGGCATCATGATGTCGAACGTCTCATCGCCCTTGAGCCCGAGCGACTCCGCGCTCTGACCGTCCTTGAACACCAAGGGCAGCACACCCATGAACACCAGGTTGCTCCGGTGGATCCGCTCGAAGCTCTCCGCGATCACCGCCTTCACACCCAGCAGCAGCGTCCCCTTCGCCGCCCAGTCGCGCGACGAACCCATCCCGTAGTCCTTGCCCGCAAGCACCACCAGCGGGGTCCCCGCAGACTTGTAGTCCTGCGCCGCGTCCCAGATGTACTCCACAGGAGCGCTCGAAAGATCCGCGCCCTTCGTGAAGTTCCGGGTCCAACCGCCCTCGGGCTGCTCGGACCCCGTCTTCGCGATCTTGTTCTTCACACGCACATTCGCGAACGTCCCGCGCGTCATCACACGATCGTTCCCGCGGCGCGACCCGTACGAGTTGAACGCCGACTGCGCCACACCCTGCGCCAGCAGGTACTGACCCGCAGGGGTCTCGGGCTCGATCCGACCCGCCGGCGAGATGTGGTCCGTCGTCACCGAGTCACCGACGTACACCAGGCACCGCGCCCCACCGATCGTCCCGAACCCGGGCGCCTCCTCCGTCATCCCCTCGAAGAACGGCGGGTTCTGGATGTACGTGCTCGAATCCTCCCACCCGTACAGCTCGCTCTTCGACACGGGAACCGCGTTCCACGTCTCGTTCTCCGAGTACACCGACCCGTACTTCCGCTCGAACTGCTCCGTCGTCACCGACGAGTTCACGATCTCGTCGATCTCTGCGCGCGTCGGCCAGATGTCCTTCAGGTACACGTCCTTCCCCTCCGGGGTCTGACACAAAGGCTCGTTGTACACATCGACATCGATCCGACCAGCCATCGCGTACGCAACAACGAGCGGCGGGCTCGCAAGGAAGTTCCCGCGAACCTCCGGGTGGACACGACCCTCGAAGTTCCGGTTCCCCGAAAGAATCGAAGCCACCGCAAGATCGCCCTCCTTGATCGCGCCCTCGATCTCCGGCGGCAGCGGCCCCGAGTTCCCGATACACGTCGTGCACCCGTACCCGACCGTGTTGAACCCCACCGCGTCCAGGTGCGCCGTGAGCCCCGACTTGTCCAGGTACTCCGTCACCACCTTCGAACCCGGCGCGAGCGACGTCTTCACCCACGGCTTGCGCGTGATCCCCAGCTCGTGCGCCTTCTTCGCCACCAACCCCGCCGCGATCAGCACATCCGGGTTCGACGTGTTCGTGCACGACGTAATCGCCGCGATCACGATCGACCCGTGCGCGAGCATGGATTCCTGACCGATCGTCTCCGGGTGTGACGCCTCCGTGTGGACGACCTTCGCCGTCGCGCCCGTCTTGGACGGATCGACCCCGAGCCCCTTCGGACCCATCGGCGCGGTCAGCATCTCGTTCCAAGCCGTGTGGAGCGAATCCAGATCGATCCGATCCTGGGGGCGCTTCGGACCCGCAACACAGGGCTTCACACTCGCGAGATCAAGCTCGAGCACCGCGCCGAACTCGGGCTCCGGCGCATCCGGGGTCCAGAAGAACCCGCTCGCCTTCGCCCACGCTTCCGTGAGCGCGCATTCCTCTTCGGTCTTGCCGGTAAACCGGAAGAACTCGATCGTCTTCGCGTCGATCGGGAAGAACCCGCACGTCGCGCCGTACTCCGGAGCCATGTTCGCGATCGTCGCGCGATCCGGGATCGAAAGCTCCGCCATCCCCTCGCCGAAGAACTCCACGAACTTCTCGACCACCCCGTGCGCCCGGAGCATCTGCGTCACCGTGAGCACCAGGTCCGTCGCCGTCGCGCCCTCGGGGAGCTTCCCCTTGAGCTTGAACCCGACCACCTCGGGGGTCAGCATGTACACGGGCTGACCGAGCATCACCGCTTCCGCTTCGATCCCGCCCACACCCCAACCGAGCACACCAACGCCGTTGATCATCGTCGTGTGCGAGTCCGTCCCCACGAGCGAGTCCGGGTACACCCACGTCGCGCCGTCCACGCTCTTGGTCAGACACCCCCGAGCCAGGTACTCCAGGTTCACCTGGTGCACGATCCCCGTTGCCGGGGGAACCGCGCGGAAGTTGTCGAGCGACTCCTGCCCCCACTTGAGGAACGAGTACCGCTCGTTGTTCCGCTCGAACTCCTTCTCCGCGTTGATCGTCAGCGCCACGCGCGTCGCAAAGTCGTCCACCTGCACCGAGTGGTCGATCACAAGGTCACACGCGACGGCCGGATTGATCTGCTCCGCATCCCCACCCAGGTTCTTCATCGCGTCACGCATCGCCGCAAGGTCAACCACACAAGGCACCCCCGTGAAGTCCTGAAGCACCACACGACCGGGCATGAAGGGCATCTCGACCGAGTTCACATCCTTCGCGTTGTAGTTCGCAAGCCCCGCGATGTCGTCGTTCGTCACGATGAACCCGTCCAGGTTCCGCACCATCGCCTCGAGCAGCACCCGGATCGAGTACGGCATCTTTCCGATGTTCCCCACCCCCTGCGCCTGCAGCGCCTTCAGATTCACAAAGCTGTAGTCGGTCCCGTTGACCGAAAGGGTCTCACGCGCGTTGAACGGGTCGTTGCTCATCATGGATCTCCGTGGTTCGAAAGCTCAGCAGTGGGGGGGTGGCCCGGACCATCCCATGAGACAAGTATCGAACCCAAAGATCAATCAATCAAATCAATCCAGATCACCTGTTGTATCAATAGAATCAATGCAGTGCGAGCCGGTCGCAACGAGCCTCACAGCCGTTCCAACAGCTCCCCCTCAAACACCGCCGAAGCCCGACTCGGAAGCCGATCCAGCGCCCGAACCACCCCCAGTCTCCGGGTCAACGCCCCGTCCTTGCAGCGCAGCCCCATATTGGGGGGCAACCCGTGCTTGCTCACAAACCCCACCCCGATATCCGCGCGCACCATCTGCACAATACTCTCGATCGACCGAAGCTCCATCACCACCTCGAGCCCCACCCCGTGCTCCGCCGCCGCCGCATCGATCAGCTTCCGCACCGCCGACCCCGCTTCAAACGCCACCACCGGATCCCCCTCGATGTCCGACCACCGGAACGTCTTGCGCCCGTGCAGCGCATGCCCCTCGGGAACGATCAGCATCAGCTCGTCCCGGATCTCCTTCACCACCATCAACTCATCCCCCCTCGGATGATCGATCGGGAGCGTCACCACCCCAAGATCCAGCTCCCCCGACAACACCCCCTGCGCCACCTGCGCACTCCCCGCTTCCCGGATCGAGAACCGGAGCCCCGGATACCGCGCCCGAACCGCTTGGATCGCGCCCGGGAGCAGATACCCCGCCGCCGTCGCCCCCGCGCCCACCCGGATCGACCCCGTCTCGAGCCCCACGAGCGACCGCACCGCGCGCGTCGTCTGATCCGCGGCCAGCATCGTGATCCGCGCATGCTCGATAAACACCTTCCCCGCCTCCGTCGCTTCCACCCCGTGACCCGTCCGATGGAACAGCTCCGTCCCCAGCTCGTCCTCAAGCTTCCGGAGCGCCGCGCTCAGCGCCGACTGTGTCACCCCCAGCGTCTCCGCCGCCCGGGTCATGTGCCCGTGCTCCGCGATCTCCACAATCTGTCGCATCACCCGCAGATCCATGCGCGATCCTACGCGCCCCCGATCATCCCCCGCGCCGATTCCAGCAGCGCCCCCATCCGCGCCTTCGCCAGCGCCTCCACATCCTTCATTGCCCCCGGAAGCGCCGCGCCCGGTTTCGAGCACAGCACGATCGTCCTCGTCGGACACTCCGGACGCGCCTCCCGATACCGAAGCTTCCCATCCCCGCTCGTCGCCATCACCATCTCCGGGACAAGCGAGATCCCCACCCCGTCCTCGATCAGCGTCATCATCGTCCCCAGCTGGGTCGCGCGACACCGGATCGACCCCTCCAATCCCCGATCCAGACACCAGTTCCTCGTCTGCTCCCCGAGACAATGCACCTCATCGAGCGAGATGATCCCGCGCTTCCGGATGTCCTCCAGATCCAGACACCCCCGCTCGAACACCCCGTCCCCCTTCGCCCCGGCCAGCACCAAACGCTCCTCCCCGATCACACGCTGCTCCAGCTTCCCGACCGATCCCACCCGCGCCATCAGCGCCCCGTGGATCGAACCCGTCTCGATCATCCGGACCAGATCCTCCGTCGGCGCTTCCTCGAAGCTCACCCGGATCCTGGGCATCCGCTCGACCAAACCCTCGATCACCGAAGCCATCAAAAACCCCGACACCGTCGGGATCGCCCCGATCCGCAGCTCCACACACCCCTCACGAACCGAGCTCATCAGCTCCGACTCGATCGACCACGCATCCCGCAGCAGCGCCCGCGCCCTCGGCGCAAGCACCTCCCCAGCATCCGTCAGCACCGCCCCGCGCCCGCTCCGATCGAACAGCATCAGGTCCAGCGCATCCTCGAGCCGACCGATCTGCGCGCTCAGCGTCGATTGAGACACCCCCATATGACGAGCCGCAGCGGTAAACCCCCCCTGATCGATCACCTGAACAAAAGCACGAAGCTGTCCGAGCTCCATCATCATCCCCTTTCAGACCCAGAACACCATCCGCAGCAACCCATCGCGCGGATCGATCCGAACCGATCGTCACACCCGATCGAACCCATCGCGCCCCGTCGATGTTCCCGCGCGAACAAACGAAACACAATGTCTCATTGTCTCACCCGGGTCCACGAGCCCGTTCACATCCATTCGAACACAGGAGGAGACACCATGAACACCACGACCATCACCATCACCGCCCTCGCGCTCGCAGCAACCGCCGCAACCGCGTCCCCCATCACCGTCACCATCGAGAACACCTCCGCCGACGGCGGGTTCTTCTTCACCCCCGTCTGGGTCGGGTTCCACGACGGCTCCTTCGATTCCTACGACACCAGCGCCGACGCAGACCTCTTCGACGGCATCACCCAGATCGCCGAAGGCGGAAACACCGCACCCATCTCCGATCGATTCGCCGCAAACAACCCCGGCGCAACCCAAGCCACCCTCGCCTCCGTCGCATTCGACGGCGACGCACCCGTCTACTCCCCCGGAGAGTCCGCCTCCTTCGATATCGACGTCGCCGACAGCGCCACGAACCGCTACTTCTCCTTCGCCTCCATGATCGTCCCCTCCAACGACCTCTTCGTCGGGAACGACAACCCCTTCGCCTACAACATCTTCAACAAGGACGGCTCCTTCGCCGGCCCCGTCACCATCGAGTTCTACGGCCGCGACGTCCGCGACAACGGCTCCGAGTTCAACAACGCCTCCGGAGGCGCCGCATTCAGCGCCCTGGGCGGCGATTCCGCCAGTGAGGACGGCGTCATCCGCGCCTTCTTCTCCGACTCCGGAGACATCGACTACCTCGCCTCCTTCGTCGGCACCGGGACCGCCAACGGCGACTCCATCGACCAGATCTTCACCGAATCCACCCTCCTCGGGCGCATCACCATCGTCCCCGCCCCCTCCAGCATCGCCCTCGCCATCGTCGGCGCCCCCCTCCTCACCCGCCGCCGCCGAAACTGACCCCCCATATCTGACCCCGGCTTCTCTCTGTGCGGAGCCGAACTCTTGAGATTGGGGCTTCCTGTTGCACCTTTGTCCCTTTCTCCACACGAGAGCCGCCCGTCACGACGGGCGGTTCTCTTTTCACCCCATCCCAGACCCATCGCCCTATGGTTCCGCGTGAAACGAACCACCCCAACGATCCTCCTCATCGCCGCGCTCACCTGGAGCGCCCACGCGCAGTCCACCGAGTTCGAACTCGACGACTCCGGATCCTTCACCCAGACCAGCGCCCCCGAACCCGGGTCCGACGAATGGGTCATGTCCGAAGCCCAGCGCCTCATCGCCGAGGACAAGCCAGGAAAGGCCTCCTCCCTCCTCACCGACTGGATCGAGGAGCACAAACGCCGACACAACGACACCCTCCCCCAGGCCTACTACCTCCGCGGGATCGCCCGCACCGCCAACAACGACGAGTACAAAGCCCTCTTCGATTTCGAAGCCGTCATCCGGGACTACCCAGAGACCCCGTACTACCAACTCGCTATCGAGCGCGAATACGAAACCGCGCTCCGTTACCTGGGCGGGCTCAAGCAAAAGCTCTTCGGGCTCCGGGTCGAGTCCGGACGACCCACCGGAGTCGAGATCATCATCCGGGTCCAGGAACGACTCCCGGGCTCCGCCCTCGCCGAAACCGCCGCCCTCGAACTCGCAAACTACTACTACAAGCGCCGCGAACTCAAACTCGCCGCCGAGATGTACGAGATCTTCCGCGAGAACTACCCCGAATCCACCCAGACCCGCTTCGCCATGCTCCGAGAGATCGAGTGCAACATCGCGAGGTTCAAAGGTCCTCGCTACGACGGTTCAGGGCTCCTTGACGCAAAGCTCCTCATCGAAGACTACCGAGCACGATTCCCGGCCGAATCCATCCGCTCCGGGATCACCGAAGGGCTCGAAGCCTGGATCGACGAATCCGCCGCCCAGCAAGCCCTCGACACCGCGCGCTGGTACCTCAAAACCGACGATCCAACCTCCGCCAAGTTCATCCTCGCGCGACTGATCCGCCGTCACCCCGCAACCATCGCCGCCGACGACGCCCTCGACCTCATGCTCGAACAGGGCTGGCTCACTTTCGACGAAGACACCACCGAGACCACACCCGCCTCATGATCCGCGCGCTCATCGCCATCGCCCTCCTCACCACGCTCGCGCCCCTCAGCGCCTGCGCCTCCGACCCCACACGCGGGTACGCCTTGGGTTCCGCCTACGACGACTCCATCCGCACCATCGCCGTCCCCATCTTCCAGAACAACACCATCGAGCGAGGACTCGAAACCTCCCTCACCGACGCCATCATCAAACAGATCCAGACCCGCACCCCCTGGCGCATCGCCCGCCCCGACAACGCCGACACCACCCTCACCGGCGCGCTCACCCAGCACCGACTCTCCCAGCTCTCCCAGACCCCCGGGACCGGGCTCGTCCAGGAGCAGGGGGTCACCCTCTCCATCCGCTACGAATGGGTGGACAACCGGACCGGGGACATCCTCTCCGCCCGAGCCGCCTTCAGCGCCACCTCCACCTTCGTCCCCCAGCGCGGGATCGGGGAACGCCTCGAACACGCCGAACGAGAAGCCATCGACGAGCTCGCCCGGGACCTCGTCGAACAGCTCCGCGCCCGCTGGTAACACCACCCGAACCCCCGCGCGATCCGAAGCCCCCCGAGCGACGTATCTACAATAAGCAACGCTGTTCCACGCGCACAAAACGCGGATCATCGCATCGCAGGGAAGAATCACGACGAACGGACCGATAGTCCACGCACGGCCAAGCCGGACACGACTCCACCCCAACCAGGACGAGCATGCCCGATCCCAAGAAGAACAAAAACGACGCCAAGAACCCCTCCAAGGACTCCGACCCCGCGCGCCGCAGCAACAAGGGCGGCCCAACCCCCCAGCCCCCGCGCTCGCGCGGCGCCTTCGGGTTCGTCGTCCTCATGCTCATGGTCTTCCTCCTCGCCATGTTCCTCACCAGCGCCCAGCAAGGCCGCGAAGTCACCTACAACGAGTTCGCCGCCTACTACGAAGCAGGAGACATCAAGGACGATTCCGTCCTCATGTCCGACACCGCCGTCTTCGGCACCCTCAAAGAATCCGCCGTCGAAGAAGGCCGATCACCCGCCATCCGCATCCCCATCACCGTCACCTCGCGCGAGCAAATCGCCGCCCTCGTCTACGAGCTCACCGACGGCAACGTCAAAGAGAAACCCACCTCCGGTTTCATCCAGTTCCTCTATGTCATCGGTCCCTTCCTCCTCGTCCTCGCCATCCTCTGGTTCCTCATCGCCCGCTCCATGCGCGGCGCCTCCGGCGGCGCAGGCATGCTCGGCTCCTTCGGCAAGTCCCGCCACCGGACCATGACCAAGGAAATGACCGGGATCACCTTCAAAGACGTCGCCGGCATCGAAGAAGCCAAGCACGAAGTCACCGAGATCATCGAGTTCCTCAAGAACCCCAAACGATTCACCCGACTCGGAGGGCGCATCCCCCGGGGTGTCCTCCTCTCCGGACAACCCGGCTGCGGCAAAACCCTCCTCGCCAAAGCCATCGCCGGCGAAGCCGACGTCCCCTTCTTCTCCATCTCGGGCTCCGACTTCGTCGAAATGTTCGTCGGCGTCGGCGCCTCCCGTGTCCGCGACCTCTTCAAACAAGCCAAGGACAACTCCCCCTGCATCATCTTCCTCGATGAAATCGACGCCGTCGGCCGCCGCCGTGGTGGGGGGTTCACCACCGGAGGACACGACGAGCGCGAGCAGACCCTCAACGCCATCCTCGTCGAAATGGACGGCTTCGAGTCCGGCGACGGCGTCATCGTCATCGCCGCAACCAACCGACCCGACGTCCTCGACCCCGCGCTCATCCGTCCCGGGCGCTTCGACCGCCAGATCGCCGTCCCCCTCCCCGACGTGAAGGGCCGACTCGAGATCCTCAAGGTCCACGCCAAGAAGGTCAAACTCGGACCCAACGTGGACCTGAAGAAGATCGCGCGAGGAACCCCCATGTTCTCCGGCGCGGACCTCGCCGCGATCATCAACGAAGCCGCCATCGGCGCGACCATGCACAACAAGGACTTCATCGAGCACGAAGACCTCGAAGAAGCGCGCGACAAGGTCAAGTTCGGACGCGCCAACAAGTCTCGGGTCCGTGAGAAGGACGAGAACAAACTCGTCGCATACCACGAAGCCGGGCACGCCGTCCTCCAAGCCCTCCTCAAAGACGCCGACCCCCTCCACAAGGTCACGATCATCCCCCGGGGCTCCGCCGGGGGCGCCACCTTCTCCCTCCCCGAGAAGGACCGGATGGGCTACTCCCTCAAATACCTCCGCGCCACCATGCGCGTCCTCTGCGGCGGCCGCATCGCCGAAGCCAAAGCCATGGACGATGTCTCCTCCGGCGCCTCCATGGACATCTCCCAGATCACCAACATGGCCAAGCACATGGTCACCGAATGGGGCATGTCCCCCCGCATCGGCTTCGTCACCCACGCAGGACAAGACTCGCGCGAGATGTACGTCCCCGACCGGGACTACTCCGAGGACACCGCGCGACTCATCGACGAAGAAGTTAAACGTCTCGTAGACGACGCCTACGCCGAAGCCGAGAAGATGCTCCTCGAACACTGGACCCAGGTCGAAGACGTCGCCCAAGCACTCCTCAAATACGAAACCCTCACCGCCGACGAAGTCCACCAACTCATGCGCGGCGAACCCCTCGGACGCGCCACCGTCGCCGACCTCCTCTCCGGAGACACAGACCCCTCCTCCAAAGACGGCGTCACCCACGCCCCCGAACCCCAACGCCCCCTCAACGACCCCGAGTCCGACACCCCCCCGGACTCCCTCCCAAGCCCGGCCTAACCAATCTACCCCATCCCAATCCCCCCAAGCGCCCCGCCCCAAGCGGGGCGCTTTCACATCCATTCCTTCCCAAGGGTGCCCTGCTCTGACCCGAAAGGCAAAGCAGGATCTCTCCTCACGACACCCACTCCGTCCTGTACACTCGCCCCATGCCCGAACACTCCAACAACAACGACCCCTACCGGATCGAAAAACCCAATCTCCCGGACACCCCATCACACCCACCCGTCTGCGTGACCTGCAACTACGACCTCTCCGGCACCGACCCCGACTCCCCCTGCCCCGAATGCGGGCTCCCCGCCTCCCTCTCCTACCCCCCCGGCCCCTTCGCCGCCGTCAACACCGAAACCCTCCGCGCCATCCGCAAGGGCTTCACCCTCGCCTTCACCGCCTGCGTCCTCTACGTCATCATCGTCGTGCTCAACACCGCAGGAAGCATCTACATCAACATCGCGCACTTCCAGATCGTCCAGCCCGGGCAGCCCTACACCTTCAACCGGACCCAGGTCATCTTCGGGCTCATCACCAACCTGCTCAACACCGGAGCCGTCCTCCTCCTCGTCTACGGCTGCTGGAAGATCACCTCCCCCATCACCGAGATCCCACCCGGGCTCACCCGAGACAGCACCCGACGAACGACACGCGTCACCCTCGTCCTCCAAGCGATCGGAACGATCCTCTCCTTTCTCTTCGGCGTCTACAACGCCGTCACCATCCTCACCGGATCCTCCACCTGGCTCCAGAGCGGGACCTTCCAAACCTCCGACATCGTCATCCTCATCATCCTCGCCGTCCTCGGGATCGCCGTCCTCGCGAACATGATCGTCCTCTGGATCCAGCACATGCTCTACCTCAAGCACATCGCGCGTCTCACCCTCGACCAAGCCATGTTCGCACGCGCCAAACACCTCATCTGGTCCGGCCCCATCATGGTCATCATCGGCTCCATGTGCTTCATGATCGGCCCCATCATCTTCGCGATCCTCTACACCCGCCTCCACCTCCTCCTCGGCCGGAACTTCGCGAACATGATCGCCCAGCGCGAACGCGCCCACCCATCATGATCCGCGCACAAAGAAGGGCGCCCAAGGCGCCCTCCGGAAACAACCACACCGTGTCAGCGGAGCTCACACACCCATCGCGACAATTGCGTCCGCGAGTTTCACGAACCCCGCGCGATCCGCGCCAGCGCCGTAGTTCACGATCCCGTTCTCCTTCGGCGCGTGCTCCACACACTGCTCGTGGATATCGAGCATCACCCCGTGCAGCTTCTCGAGCGTCCGATCCTTCGTCCACGTCTCGTGACCCGCGTTCTGGGACATCTCGAAACACGACGTCGCAACCCCACCCGCATTCGCCGCCTTCCCAGGACCGAACGTCACCCCACGATCGTGGAAGACCGATCGCGCCCCGTGCGTGCAGGGCATGTTCGCGCCCTCAGCCACATACAAGCACCCCCGGTCCGCGATCACCTTCGCGTCCGATTCCTCGATCTCGTGCTGGGTTGCGCACGGGAGCGCCACGTCGTACTCCGCGTGCTTCCAGGGCTTGTCCTCGCTATGGAACACGCACCCGTCCCCCGACCAGTCCTTGAGCCGACCCCGCTCGACCTCCTTGAACCGGATCAACTCCTTGATCTGATCACCATTGAACCCGTTCTCGCACACCAACGACCCACCCGAGTCCGAGACCGACACCACCTTCGCTTCCTTCTGCAGCGCCAACTCCGCGGCGTACAACGCCACGTTCCCCGCGCCAGAGATCGCGACACGGGAACCCGCAATCTTGTCCCCACGGTGCTTCATCATCGCTTCCGCAAACGTCACGCACCCGTACCCCGTCGCTTCCGTCCGTCCCAGCAACCCACCGAGCCCGACCGGTTTCCCCGTCAGCACCCCGTCGCGTTGCTTCGTGATCTTCATGTACTGACCGTACAGGAACCCGATCTCACGACCACCCACCCCGATATCCCCCGCCGGGACATCCACGCTCGGACCGATGTGCCGATACAGCTCGCGCATGAACGACTGACAGAACCGCATCACCTCGTTGTCGCTCTTCCCCTTCGGATCGAAGTCCGATCCACCCTTCCCACCACCGATGGGCTGACCCGTCAGCGCGTTCTTGAAGCACTGCTCATACGCAAGGAACTGCAGCGTGTCCTCCGTCACACTCGGGTGGAACCGCAAGCCCCCCTTGTAAGGACCCAGCACATTCGTGTGCTCCACGCGCCACCCCGTGTTCACCTCGACCCCGCCCTCGTCGTTCACCCACTCCACCCGGAACCGGATCACCCGATCAGGGATCAGCAAACGCTCGAACACCCGCGCTTTCCGGTATTGCTCCGATTCAGCGATCACCGGCCCGATCGACTCCGCGACCTCCTCGATCGCAGACCGGTACAGCGTCCCCGGGTTCACCAGGTCGATCATCGAAGCCAAATCATTCGTCGCGTCCATCGTGGTCATCGAAATCTCCGTTCACAGGTGCAAACCAGGCACAATCCGCCGGGCCACAATCCTATTCACGAGAGCTTCAACGATCACCCCGATTCAGAACCCCATCGCCGGGTTGTAATAGATCTCGTACGTCTCGAACACCCCCCCGTCATCAGCCCGATCGAGCGTCCAAGACCCGACAATCGCCCGGTTCGCGTTCCCGGGCTCCGCCTCCCACAGTCTCGTGCCCCGATCATCCACCAGGTACAGCCGCCCCGGCAACGACGAAGACGCCGTCATCGGCCCCCAGAACATATTGAACCGATCCGAGAACACGTTCATCAGCACCGACACGGGCTCCGCTTCGAGATCCCCCGTCGGGAACCGCTGATTCACAAAGCGAGACTCCGTCGGGAGCTCGCCCACATTCGAGTACGGATCCACATACCCATCAAACTCGTAGAAGTACAACCCATCGCGTGGCGCATCCCCGCCCCCGAACGGAATCCCCGTCTGCGTGCCCGCACCCAAAAACCCCGTCGAAACCCGGGACGCATACGAAGACAACGGATCCATCGTCGCGGGCTGCTGGAACACCACCGTCAGCACCTCCACGAGCCCGTTCGAGTTCGGATCGTTCGCGAGACGATGACCCGAGATCGCACCCGAGCTGAACACGTAGTCCGTCCGATCCCCAGCCCGTGTCACCGCGATCGAGACCTCCACCGGGATAATCCCCTGCACGAACAAGTCCGCGTAGAACGAAGTCTCATCCCAATCCCGAGTCAGCTCCACCTCGAAATCCGCCGTCCCCCCGTACAGCGCATCCCCGTTCAAGCTGTAGATGACATCCCGCGCGATCCGGATCGGGAAATCCACCTCCCACCCCGACGTCATCAACCCATCAAACTCCGCGCTCACCGACACGTTCATCCCCGCCGCGCCGCTCGTCGATTCAGGCGTCGTATCCCTGGGCTCGAACGGCCCACTCGACGCAAACTGCGCCACCTCAGCCCGATCCGCATGCTCCGCAAACGGAACCGTCCCGATCATCACCCTCGGATCCAGCGCCACATACGACCCACCCCCCGATTCCCGAACCTCGATCCCCAGATACCGATCGCTCCCCGACTCAAACGCCGTCTCCCCGAAGTCCAGCATCACATCGAACACCCCACCCACAACCGCCACCCCGAGGTGCTCGTCCGTCCCCAGCGCCGTCCCCCCAGTCTCCGCCGAGTACAACGAGAACCGGAAATCAAAGTCCCCCTCAGCCCCCAGCGCCCCATCGTTCAGCATCCCCTGATACGACATCGACGACGTCTGCGCCAGCGCAACCCCCGCCATCATCGCCACCGCAAAAACACCCCACACCATCCGACTCAGCATCGACATCCCGGTCCTCCTGTGCATTCCAAACCACCGCCGCACCCGGCACCCGGGCACGAACCCCCAAAACCTACCACACCGCCTCCCCCCCCACACCCCACCACCCCCCCCACACC
>JALUWX010000118.1 GCA_027019265.1 Phycisphaerales bacterium | reverse complement strand
CCCCCATCTCCGGGCTCGTCGTCACCGAGTTCAAATCGAACGACCCCAGAGTCATGACCCCCATCGTCTCCGACCAAGGCGAACCCATCCTCGCCGCCCAACAAACCGAACTCGGCCGCGTCACCGCCTTCACCTCCGACACCGCCCTCTGGACGAGGTCCTGGATCCAGTCCGGCGCATCCCAACCCCTCTGGTCGCGCATCATCGCCTGGACCGCGCGCGACGAAACCGAAGGGCTCGGCTCACTCCGCACCATCGTCAACGCCGACTCCCTCACCCTCGAATACGAAGCCATCAACGACACCGGCGCCCCCATCGACGGCGCCACCGTCACCGCAACCCTCTACGACACCTCGGGCACCAACCGAACCACCACCCTCACCCAAACCGCGCCCGGTCGATACGAATCCACCGTCAACGCCATCACCCCAGGAGACCACGTCATCGTCGTCAGCCCGACAGTAGTGGGGGAGCCGCAAGCCCCGACCATCGCCGCCGTCCACGTGAGCCCCCAGCGCGAACTCGCCACCCTCCAGTCGAGCCGCGCCACCCTCGAACGACTCGCCCAGCGCTCCGGAGGCCGCGTCCTCGACCTCACCGACCCCACCCTCCCCATCTTCGACCGATCCAACCTCGACCCCGTCCGTACCTACGAACCCATCTGGCGCGCCCTCATCCTCACCGCCCTCATCCTCTTCCTCCTCGACCTCACCGCGCGCAGGCTCGCCTGGGACCGCTGGCTCGCGCAAGCCCGAGCCGAAACCATCGCCGTCACCCAGCGCGTCCAAGCCGACCGACTTTCAACAGTCCAGCACCGTCAGCGCACCGACCCCCACGTCACGATCGAACCGGAGCGCAAACGCCGCCGCAAACCCGCGCCATCTTCACCAACTCCGGACTCCACCGAGCCAAGACCGGAACCCCCCGCCGAAGAGTCCTCACTCCTCGCCGCAAAGCGCCGAGCCCGAGAACGCTTCGACGATCAAAGCTCTTAAATCAACTCCCCGCGCAGATTCAACCGATCCGCATCCATCACCCGCGCCCGAACAACCGTCCCCACCAGATCCGTCCGCTGCGCCGGCGCATCAAAGAACACGATCAGATCCCCGTCCGTTCGCCCCGAGAACTGCACGAGCTCATCCCCCCCAACCGCTTCATCCATCACCGCCACCGGCGCTTTGCTCGCAGCACCGTTGATCGTGATCCCCACCATCCCCGACCCGGGCTTCACGTCCGTCCCGCGCTTCTTGTGCTCCTTGCGCGACAACCCCTCCACGAACACATCGAACTCGCGCCCCACCTGCTCCCGCGCGATCTCGTCGCTGATCCGCGCCTGCAGCGCGAGCAACTCGTTGTTCCGCGCCCGCTTGATCTCGTCCGGGATGTCGTCCGGGATCTTGTCATACGCCACCGTCCCGGGACGGGGAGAGTACTTGAAGATAAAGCAGTTCTTGTACCGAGAACGCTCCAGCATCCGCTTCGTCGCCTCGTGGTCCTCGTCCGTCTCCGTCGGGAACCCCACGATCACATCCCCGCTCAGCATCAGCGGCCTGCCCAACTCGGGCTGATCCAGATACGACCGGCACCGATCGATGAACTCGTCGTACTCCTCGATCGTGTACCCACGGTTCATCATCTTCAGCATCCGGTTCGAGCCCGTCTGCGCCGGGACATGGATGTACCGACAGATCCTCGGGCAATCCCGGATCACCTCGAGCACATCGTTCCCGAAGTCGCGCGGATAACTCGTCACGAACCGCAACCGCCGGATCGCCGGGACCTCTTCGTGGATCCGGTACAACAAATCCGCGAACGTCGTCGTCTCATCCCCCGCAAACGAATCCCGATGGTGCGACCCCTTATACGTCCGCCCCTTCTGCGGCTGCACCACCCCGTCCACCGTCACCGCAGACCCGTGCTCAAACCGATAGTGGTTCACCGTCTGCCCCAGCAGCGTGATCTCCACCACCCCCGAGTCCGCGAGCATCTTGATCTCATCGATGATGTGCGCAGGAGGACGATGGATCTCCGCACCCCGGGTGTGAGGCACCACGCAGTACGTGCAGAACTTGTTGCACCCGCGCGTGATCCGCACATACGCGCTCCGCTTCGAGTCCACATCCACCGGCGAAACCATCCGCCCCAGATCCAGACTCTCCAGCGAGTCCCCCGCAGCCGCGAGCGTCGAAGACCGCCGCGACGCGCTCCCCTGAAGCGCCACCGCTTTCGCCGACTTCCGAATCGCCATCGACGGGTCATCCGCCGCCAGCGCCGCCTTCGTCCGCACCGCGTTGTCGATCAGCTCCGGAAGCTTGTCCAGCTCCGCCGGACCACACATCACGTCCACCACAGGCATCCGGTGCATCAGATCCGTCCCGTCCCGCTCCGCCATGCACCCCAAAACCCCGACCACCAGATCCGGACGATCCTTCTTCGCCGTCTTCATCGCCCCCAGACGGGACCACACCTTCTGCTCCGCGCGCTCCCGAACCGAGCACGTGTTGTACAGCACGATGTCCGCATCATCCGAATCGCGCGTGAACGAATACCCCAAAGACGTGAGCGACCCCGCGACGAGCTCCGAGTCCAGCTCGTTCATCTGACACCCAAACGTCTCGAGATACACACGCTTCTTGCCCATCGGACCCCAAGTGTACGCCCCCAGAACCCCCGCACCACCAACCATTTGCCCCCGCCCGTGATACACTCGCCCCGTGACCACCCTCGATGACATCAGAGCATGGTTCCAGGACCTCTCCTTAGCGAGCAAATGCCTCCTCGTCTTCGGCGCCGCCTCCGCCCTCATCATCGCCATCGCCCTCTCCCTCCCCCTCCTCCGCATGAACGGCCTCGTCGGCTCCGGCGAACGCGAACTCGCCCGCTCCGTCTACGCCACCTGGTCCCTCTCCCCCCATCCCCTCTCGGGAGAACCCGTCCAAGCCGGAGGCGCCATCATCACCGCGATGACCGCCGACCAAGCCAACGACCAACGCCAATCCACCCCCTTCCTCGACCGCGCCCTCGACCAGTTCAAAGACCCCACCTCCAAACCCGAATACTTCGACGCAGACTGGGCGGGCTGGAACCGCATCTACCGCTACGCAAGAGTCACCCGAGGAGAAAACGCCGAGATCCTCTCCGTCGTCGTCCTCGAACACCGCTCCGACGGCTCGGGCTGGCAACTCGTCATCAACCTCCTCTACGTCGTCGCCGCCGGCGTCGTCGTCCTCGCCGTCGCCCTCGTCGTCTTCGCCTCCATCACCTCCAAACTCATCCTCAAACCCGTCCTCTCCCTCCAAAAAACCGCCGAGCTCGTCCGCGACGGCCACCTCGAAACCCGCTCCAACATCGCCACAGGAGACGAGTTCGAAGAACTCGCCGAAACCATCAACCTCATGCTCGCCGAACTCGAGCGCCAACAAGAACAACTCCGCAGCGCCAACGCCGCGATGGACATCAAGCTCTCCGAACTCGCCGAAGCCAACATCGCCCTCTACGAATCCGCGCGACTCAAAGGCGAGTTCCTCGCCTCCGTCTCCCACGAACTCCGCACCCCCCTCAACTCCATCATCGGGTTCGCCGAGCTCCTCCTCGAAATCGTCCGAAGAGACGTCGCCCAAGCCGCCGAAGAAGCCCTCGACTCCCCCTCCAACAACCCCGACGAAAACGCCAAACGAGAACGCTACCTCGTCAACATCGTCTCCGCAGGACGAACACTCCTCGAGATGATCGAGTCCCTCCTCGAAATGGCAAAGATCGAAGCCGGACGGGTCGAGCTCAACGTCACCCCCATGAACATCGCCGACACCTGCACCGCCCTCGTCGGCCTCATCCACCCCCTCGCGCGAAAGAAAGACCTCAAAGTCACCCTCGACATCGCCCAGGACCTCCCCATCGTCCAAACCGACGCAAAGAAGTTCCAGCAGATCGTCTTCAACCTCCTCTCCAACGCCGTCAAGTTCACCGGAGACGACGCTTCAGGCAACCAAGGCGAAATCATCCTCAGAGCAGAACGTCTCCCCGATTCCGACACCGAAGAAGACACCGTCCGCGTCTCCGTCATCGACAACGGCCCAGGCATCGCCCCCGAAGACCAAAAACGCATCTTCGATAAGTTCCAACAAGTAGACTCCTCCCACACCCGCGCCCACACCGGGACCGGCCTCGGGCTCGCCATCGTCTCGGAACTCACACGACTCCTCCAAGGCGAAATCCAGCTCGTCTCCGAACCGGGCTCCGGATCCATGTTCTCCGTCATCATCCCCACCTCGATCGACATGGAACGACTCGAAGAAACCAAGCTCGAAGCCAAGTTCCGCGCAGGACTCAAAGCCACCCCGCAAGAAGCCGCTCACACCGCCGATTCGTAATGCCGAACAATCGCCGCGCGCCGCTTCCCCTTCTCGAACACCACCGCCACCACATCGATCCGCACCGAGCGCCCCGAAAACCGCGCGTCGCGCACCAGCGCCGTCGTCAGCGTCCGGAGCTTCGCGCGCTTCGCCGACGTCACCGTGTCCTCCGGATGCGCCGATCTCGGATCCCCCGAATCCACCATCCGTGACTTTACCTCCACGACAACCACCACCCCCGATTCCCGATCCTCACAGAGCAGATCGATCTCCCCCATCGACAACCGCACGTTCCGCGCCAGAACCCGCAAGCCCTTCCGCTTCAAGTGCCGCGCCGCAACCCGCTCCCCGCGCGCCCCCAAAGGCAACCGATCAGGATCCCAGAGCCCCCACCCCATCGACACTCACGCGCCCGGCCCATACAGGTGAAACGCGAGATACATCAGCCGAGCCAGAACCTCGTCATAGCTCGACACCCGCGCCCGCTTCATCAGCGTCTCCAGATACGTCAAACGCTCCTCCTCGATCCGCTCCTGGCTGATCTCACGGAAGATCGTCAACTGCGCGTCGTACAACGAACGCGTCTCCCGAACCGACCGCACATACTCCACCCAGTACGTCTGCGACCCACCAACATCGATCGGCCCCACCCACGTCCCGGGCTCCGCATCCTCACCCATCCCCCAGATCGCCTCGTTCACCGGCGCATACGCAATGTAGCTCATCTCCCCGAACGGCTTCTCCAGCACACGCTCGATCTCCCCCGACGTATCCCGGTTGTACGTGTTCACATCCGACCGCGCGATCGACTCGAACGACTCCCCGTTCTCCAACCGCGCCGTGATCGATTGCGACAACTCCCCCTCACCCTCAAGCACGCGGATCATCCGCAGCCGCACCGTCGCCGGCGGATTGAACCGCTCGTAATCCCGCTCATACCGGTTCTTGATATCCCGCCACGTCACGTTCACCCGATCCCGGATCTCCGTCTGGAGCGACAACGACACAAGCGTGTCCAGCTCCTTCTGACGGACCGCATCATCGAGCGTGATCCCCTGCTCCTGACGGATCTTCCGATCCGCATACCGCGCACTCCCCCCGTGCTCCGACAGCAGCGTGTCCCGGAAGTTCTGCATAAACGCCTGCAGCCCCGTCCGCTGCTCCGGGGTCAACGCCGCAAGCGTCTCCGCGCGCAGCAACTCATCGAACACGATGTCATCGAGCCGCTGCTTCACCACCCCCTGCATCTGCCGCTGCCACTCCTGCAAGCTGCTCGTCCGGGACATCGCCACCAACCGCTCCTCGATCGGCGCAAAGAAGCTCGACACATAGATCGGTTTCCCAGAGATGTCCCCGATCTTCGCGTCGATGAACATCAGCCCCGTCCCACCCCGCGCGGATTGCACGATCGCATCAAGCTCCGAATCCCCCGCAATCAGATCCGCCCGCGCCACCCCCGTCGATCCCCCCGGATCC
>JALUWX010000117.1 GCA_027019265.1 Phycisphaerales bacterium | reverse complement strand
GGGGTTGGTGTTCTCGGGGGTCGTGGGGGGTGTGGGCGCAGTGTTGTTGAGTCGTTGGACGGGGGAGTCGCTCTGGTGGGGATGGGGCGCGGGGATGGGTGTGGTGTTCGGCGGATTGGGTCAGATGGGGGATCTGACGGCGAGTCTTTTCAAGCGTGATGCGGGGGTGAAGGATGCGGGGACGAGCATGCCCGGGTTTGGTGGGGTGCTGGATCTGATCGATTCGCCGGTGTTTGTGGCGCCGATCGCGTATTGGGGGATCACGCTCGTGATGGGGGCGGGGGCTTGATTGTGTTTGTGTGTGGAGTTGGTGGGTGCTACACTCTGGTGTGATGGGTATTCGATGCAGCTGGAGAAATGCATGTCGGTGACGAGGAAGTTGCTCGCGGTCTTTCGTGTCGATCAGGAGATCAACGGGCTTCAGTCGAGGCTGACGGGGGCGGAACGGTTCCTTGCGGAGCAGACAAAGCAGCTTGCGGCGCTGGGGGCTGAGCGGGACTCTTTGGAGACTCGGATCCGTCAGTTGACGGCGACGGCGCAGAACGCGGAGGGGGAGAGTGCTCGGATCAACGAGCACATCGAGGCGCACCGTGAGAAGATGAACAGCGCGAATACGAACAAGGAATACAAGGCGTTGCTCACGGAGGTGAACACGCTGAAGGAAACCCGCGCGAAGCACGACGAAGAGGCGATCGAGGCGCTCGAGCAGATCGAGGCGCTGAAGGCGCAGCTGGAGGCGGCGAAGGCCGCTGAGGGTGAGCGTGAGGTGATGCGTTCGAACGCGGAGAAGCAGCGTCAGGAGCGGAGCGACGAGATCGCGGACAAGCTTGCGGCGCTCAAGGCGAAGCGTGAGGAGCTCGCGAAGGATGTCCCGGCGGATGCGTTGGGGACGTACGAGGAGCTGCTCGAGAACCGGGGGGACGAGGCGATGGCGCCGCTGGAGATCGCGGATCGGAAGCGGCACGAGTACGTGTGCGGTTCCTCGATGATGTCGGTGCCTGTGGAGATCGCGGTGTCGTTGATGCAGGGGAAGCTGACGATCTCTCCGAACGACGGGTGCATCCTGTACCTGACGGAGGAGGTCGAGGCGGAGCTATCCGGGGAGCTCGCGAAGAAGTGAGCTTCGGGAAGAATGGTTGATATACGAGCGGCTCGTTTGGGCCGCTTGTTTGTTTTTGGGGTGTGCGGAGGTGGGGGTTAGAAGAGGTTGTCGTGGGGGACGGGGGGGAGGCCCAGGTGGTCGCAGGCGCGTTGGGTGATGGTGCGGCCTCTTCGGGTTCGTGCGAGGAATCCGATCTGGAGGAGGTAGGGTTCGACGACGTCTTCGAGGGTGCCCGGGTCTTCGTTCATGGTTGCGGCGACGGCTTCGAGTCCGACGGGGCCGGCGTCGAAGGTGGTGCGGATGGTGGTGAGGTAGGCGCGGTCGAGTTCGTCGAGCCCGAGGGGGTCGATGCCTTCGAGGGAGAGGGCGTCGTCTACGGCTTGGGTGGTGACGAGGGCGTTGGTGCGGACCTGGGCGAAGTCTCGGACTCTTCGGAGGAGTCGGTTGGCGATGCGCGGTGTTCCTCGGGAGCGTGAGGCGATGGTTTCGAGGGCGCTGGGGTCGGGTCGGTTGAGGCCCAGCATGTTTGCGGATCGGTTGAGGATGTGGGTGAGGTCGGATTCGTCGTAGTACTTGAGGTGGTGCGCGAGCCCGAAGCGGGAGCGGAGGGGGGAGGAGAGGAGCCCGGCGCGGGTGGTGGCTCCGATGAGGGTGAAGGGGGCGCACTTGATCTGGACGGTTCGGGCGTTGAGCCCGGTGTCGAGGCAGACGTCGATTTTGAAGTCTTCCATCGCGGGGTAGATGAACTCCTCGACGGCGATGGGGAGTCGGTGGATCTCGTCGATGAAGAGGACGTCTCCGGGTTGGAGACGGGTGAGGGCGGCGACGAGGTCGGTTCCTCGCGCGAGGGCTGGGCCGGAGGTGGTGTGGAGGGTGGTTCCGAGCTCGTTGGCGATGACGTGGGCGAGGGTGGTCTTTCCGAGGCCGGGTGGGCCGTGGAGGAGGACGTGCTCGAGGTGTTCGTGGGGGTCGGTGTCGAGCTTTGTCTTTTGTCGTTCCTGGACGGCGTGGACGGCGATGAGGAGACGCTCGATGAGTTCGGGTTGCCCGATGTATTCGTCGAGGGTCTTGGGACGGAGCGCCCAGTTCTGGTGTTCCTCGATCGGGGAGGTGGGGGCGGAGGAGATGAGTCGTTCGGTGGGCATGGTGTTTGTCAGGATATCGGCGCAGAACAACGCCGGGCTGGAGAATGCCCGGGGTTGTGGGGTTTTGGTGTGATTGGTGGGGTTACTTTTCTTTGTCGGAGAAGGTTTCGCCTTCTCTGGGGAGGAGTCCCGGTGCGTTGGCGAGGTTGTAGGCGGTGATGGCCATGTTGGTGGCGGATTGGATGAGGTATTCCTCGATGGCTTCGTCGAAGGTGTCGTTCTGGGTGTGCCAGGTGTAGCCGTAGTCTCCTCGGCCGGTTTCGTCCCAGAAGAAGCCCGGGATTCCGACGGCGTTGAATGCGGCGTGGTCGGAACCGCCGTGGGTTTCGATTTGGGCGCCGGTGGGTCGGATGTTGACGTTGAGGTATCCGGCGAGTTCGTCGTTGTCGGGGTTGTCGTCGCGGAGTTGGTTGCCCTTGTCGATGGAGGAGCGGAAGGTGCCGTTGGTGGGGGCGGTGGCGGCGGCGAGGTATTCGACCATGTAGTCTGCGGCGGGGATGCCGCCTTGGTAGTTGGTTCCTCCGTCGTCAACGAATGCGGCGGAGATCTTGGCTTTCTCTTCGTCGGTGAGGTTCTTGACGTACTCGCGCGCGCCGAGGAGGCCTTGTTCTTCTCCGGACCAGAGGCAGACGCGGATGGTGCGCTTGGGTTTGACGTTTGCGGCGGTGAGGATGCGGGCGGCTTCGGTCATGACGGCGGAGCCCGTTCCGTTGTCGGTGGTGCCCATGGAGCCCGGGCCGTCCCAGGAGTCGATGTGTGCGGAGATGATGACGACTTCGTCGGGGAACTGGGTTCCGGGGATCTCGGCGATGACGTTGTAGACGGGGATGGGACCCTCGGTGAGCTTGTTGTCGAGGTCGAACTCGACTTCGATGTCCATGTTCTCGGCGATGCGGGTCATGATGTAGTCGTAGTCGGACTGGCGGATGTTGATCTCGACGTCGGTGGGGTAGTCCTTGAGCTCTCGGGTGCGCCAGTCGTTGGCGGAGGTGGTCCAGACGCGCTCGTCCTTTGAGGCGGAGACGAACCCGGCGGGGTTCTCGGCGAGGACTGCGGCGAGCGCGTCCTTGCGGTCTTGCTCGATGCGTTCTTCTTCGGTGATGGTGTCGATGACGGTTCGGGTGAACTCGATTTGGTATTCGTTTCCGGAGTCTGCGACGGATTTGCCTGTGGCGGTGTCCCCATCGATGGAGATTGTGATGTGGGAGGTGCCCATCGAGTGGGTCCAGTCGAAGGAGACGGTCCCGTCGTCGTTGTTGGTGATGTCTTCGAGGGGACCTTCGGAGAACCCGGAGATGGACATGTAGCCGTTGGGGGGGGTGGTGGTTTGATCGAGGATGAGGGTGGTGGGGATTTTGGTGCCGTTGTAGTCGAAGGAGCCTTCCCAGAGGAAACCGTTCTCGGCTGCTTGGGTGTTCTGGTCGGTTTCTTCGGCTTGGGCTTTGTCGTCTTCGGTTTCGATGTTGTTGCGGAGGTTGTGTCGTTCGTCCATGCGTTGGCGCATGAGGAAGCCGGTGGAGCGGACTCCTCCTCGGCCTTGGAAGTTTGCGGGGATCATGACCCAGGCGTTTGCGTAGGCGCCTTTGTTGGCTTCGTATTCGGCGGTGGTGGTGGGGAGGACGATGGCGGGTCCGGTGACGGGGCCTTCGGTTCCTCGGGACCAGGAGAGGGTGGTGATGTCGAGGTCGCGGAGGTCGGTGGGTTCGTCGGAGTCTTCGGTGTGGAGGATGACTTTGCCTGAGGAGGGGCCTCGGTCGAAGCGGGTGGCGATGGTGCCCCATTGTTCGAGTCGCGCGTTGGAGAGTCCCCAGCTTGCGAACTGGTCGCGGGCCCAGCGTTGGGCTTGTTCGAGTCTGGAGGACCCGGTGAGACGGGGGCCCATCTCGACGGTGTAGGTGTGGAGGATGTCCATGACTTGGGAGTTGTCGCGGCCTTGCTCGATGATGCGGTTGATGGTGGCGCGGTCGCCCATTCTGATGCTGGGTGTTTCGACGCGTTGGGCGTCCACGATGGCGTAGGAGTCGGTGCGGGTGGAGGTGGACTCGCAGGCGGTGAGGGGGAGGGCGAGTGCGAGGCCTGAGATTGCGGTGAGGGCGGTGTGGATACGCATGGTGTGTGAGACTCCTTTGGATGTCGATCATCGCGCGGGGGATGGCGCGGTTGTGTCATCGTACCTGTGGGGACTGCTCGGGATGCGGGTGAAGGATGAACAGTTCGTGTGTGGTGGGTGTGGTGTTAGTCGAGGGGGAGGCCTTTGCGCTTCCAGAGATCGAGGAGGTCTTTGAGTGGGATGGGTTCCCATCGGCGGCCGATGCCGAGCTCGACTCGTTTGACCTTGCCTTCTTTGGTGAAGTAGGAGGTGGAGGCGGGGGATTCGGGGGCGGTTTTGGTGGTGATGCGCCAGGTGTCGGGGTCGTCTTTGAGTTGTTCGGCGATGTCCCATCGGAGGGTGACGGCGGCTGCGGCGCTGTTGTATGCGTAGGAGGCGAACTCGCCGGAGAGGTCTTTGTGGATGAGGAGGGGGCCCATGAGGTAGGACTGGACCTGGGTGAGGTAGCCCTCTTCGGGGACGTAGGGTCTGGTGATGGTGGGGGCGTTTTTGCCCTGGGTGGTGGTGATGGTGAGTTTGGATCCGACCCGTGCGCCGGTGATGGTGGAGTTCTGGGTGAACTCGTCTCGTTTGATGGCCATGCGGATGGTCCATGCTTCTTCGGTGGTGTCGAGGGACATGAAGAAGATGGAGCGGGACTCGATGCGCATGGCGGGTTCGAGGGCGAGGGCATCGATCTGGACGAGGTAGCCCAGTTGTCGGTCGGGGTCGTTCCAGTCGGATTTGTCTTTGTTGGTGAGCTCTCCTCGGTAGCCTGCCCAGGATCGGATGCGGCGATAGCCGTGTTCGGTGGCGTCCATTTCTTCGCCGGTTTTGGCGGGGGTGTAGAGGCGTTCCCAGCGTTCGCCGTTGCGTCCTGTGAGGACTTCGTCGTAGTCATCGAACTCGATGGTGGAGAGGAGGGTGGAGGTGGCTTTGAAGCCTGCGGCGCGTTTGAGGGTTTCGTTGGACATCTCTTCGAGGTCCATGGTGGCGATGGAGGTTTCGTAGAGGGCGCGGGCTTGCTCGAAGCGTTGTTCGTCGCCTTCGACGGTGAGGTCGAAGATGAGGAAGGTCTGGGCTTTGGGTTGGAAGATGGAGATGCCCCGGTAGGTGGGGGGGTTGGTCTTTCGGGTGGACTTTGCGTAGAAGCGGGATCCGGTCCACATGTTGGCGCGGAGGTCGGGGTGCTCGGCGACGAGCTCGTAGCCCAGGGACTTGGTGAGCTGGGTTTTGATGGACTCGATGGCTTGCTTTGCGTTGAGGTCTTCGGAGAGGGTGCGTTGTTCTTTGATGACGATGGTGCCCAGCTGTCCCGGGAGGACGACGGCGGTGGAGGAGGAGTCGGCGATGCGGATGGTTTCGGCGGTGGCGCCGACGGGGAGGTTGATGGTGAGCCCGATGGATTCGATCCGGACGGGATCCCGTTCGAGTTCGGTGTAGGTGGGGGGCGGAGGGGTGGAGGATTGGGCTTGGGTGGTGGGCGCGTGGAGAAGGGTGG
>JALUWX010000116.1 GCA_027019265.1 Phycisphaerales bacterium | reverse complement strand
CTTCACATACCCATCACCCCCCGGCCCACCATTGAGCCCGAACGGACTCCCCTCCCACCCACCGGGATACCCGTCGTACCCATCCGGATGATCAACCGTCCCGTCCATCCCGAACGGATAATCGCTCGGATAGACCTCGCGCGGATTCGCGCCATCGGGCGCGAGCGAAACCACCCCCCCCGCGCCCATCACCAGCGCGATCCCCAACACCCCGCATCCGATCATGCGCCGAGCGCGCCACATCTCACCGATCACCGAAGCACGTGTACACACTCCGCGCCGCCGCGATCAACGGATGATCCGCCGGCACCAACCGCTGACGACCGGCCGCGCTCGTGATCTCCACATCCCCCAGGTTCCCACCCTGCATCACCACCAACCGGTTCGTCTTCCCCTGCTTGAGAAGCTCCATCGCGTGATGACCGAACTGGGTCGCGAGCACGCGATCACCCGGGCTCGGGGTCCCCCCGCGCTGCACATGACCCAGCACCACATACCTCGACTCGATCTCCGTCCGATCCTCGATCTCCCCAGCGAGCCACTTCGCGATCCCACCCAACCGGATCGGATCGGGAGACGACTCATCAACGCGCTCCACGATCTGCTCCCCACCCTTGGGACGCGCGCCCTCGCTCACCGCGACAATCGTGAACCGCTTCCCGTGCTGGGACCGCTTCACACACGAGTGGCACACCACATCCAGATCGAACTCGATCTCCGGGATCAAGATCACATCCGCACCCCCAGCAACACCAGCATGGAGCGTCAACCACCCCGCGTTCCGACCCATCAGCTCCACCACCATCACCCGATGATGAGAAGCCGCCGTCGTGTGCACCCGATCGATCGCCTCCGTCGCAACCCCCACCGCCGTCTGGAACCCGAAGGTGATATCCGTCCCGTGCAGGTCGTTGTCGATCGTCTTCGGAACCCCGATGCAGTTGATCCCCCGATCCGCGATCGGTTTCGCCGCCGACATCGTCCCGTCCCCCCCGATCACCACGAGCGCATCGATCCCGTGTGTGTTCAAGTGGGTCACACACACATCCGTCAGGTCCTTGAACTTAAGCGACCCATCCGGGTTCTTCCCCACCGGGTACATCTGAGGGTTCGTCTTGTTGTTCGACCCCAGAATCGTGCCCCCCAAACCGAGGATGTTCGAGACATCATCAACCCCGAGCGGACGCATCCGATCCTCGATCAACCCGAGGAACCCGTCCTCGATCCCGATGACCTCGATCCCGTGATGGATCGCGTCCTTCGTCACCGCGCGGATCACCGCGTTCAGACCCGGACAATCCCCCCCGCCCGTCAGAACACCGATGCGCTTGATATCCGTGCTGTTCGTCGCCATCACCGATGCTCCTTGGTCAGCCCATTCGAACTCTCATCGACCATCCGGGGGATCCCGATCAACCCCGATTCCAACCATATCCAACCCGGACCCCGACTCAGCGCAGCTTCAGCGTCGCCAGCGCCAGCACCGTCAGCAGGATCGTCACCAGCCACAAACGCGCCACCACCTGGTTCTCAGCCCACCCACCCTGGTGCAGATGGTGATGGTACGGCGCGATCCGGAAGATCCGTCTCCCCGTCCCCGTCTTGATCCTCGTGTACTTGAACCACCCCACCTGGAGCACCACACTGAAGATCTCGAGCAGGAACACCCCCGACATCACCAAGACCACGATCTCCTGACGCGTCACGATCGCGATATACCCGATCATCCCACCCAGCGCCAACGACCCAGTGTCCCCCATGAACACCTGCGCCGGCTTGCAGTTCCACCACAAAAACCCCAAGCACGCGCCCAGCATCGCGCCCCCCATCACCGCAAGCTCATCCGCAAAGGGCACATACGGCACATACAGATACTGCGCCGCGCCGAGTTGACCCGCGACCAACGCGAGCAGCACCAACGCGAAGCTCACGATCGCGCTCGAACCCGCCGCGAGCCCGTCCATCCCGTCCGTGATGTTCACCGCGTTCGACATCCCCGCGATCATCAGCATCGACAGCCCCGCAAACACCGGGAGCGACAGATACACCAACCCCTCGCTCGGGAACTTCGTCGTCGGCACATACGTCCGCTGGAACGGGAGATTCAGCACATGCGCGAGCGAATCAACCTCCACCCCACCCTCGTACTGCGCCCCGTAGCGATACACAAAGAACCCCGCGATCAACCCGATCCCGAGTTGGAACACCAGCTTCTCCCACGAGTACAACCCCTGACGGCCCGTCCCCCGACGCGACGCCGTCAGCTTCAGGTAATCATCCGCGCCGCCCACGACCGACAACCACACGAGCACGAACAGCCCCAGATACACCAGGTTCACCCGGATATCCGCGAGCAGGAACGTGCTGATGAAAATCGCCCCGCAGATCAGCACCCCACCCATCGTCGGCACGTTCGCCTTGCTCGCCGCGTGCTCGCGCAGCAGCTCCGCGTCCGTCTCCCCCGCGTCCCCGATCTTGAGCGAGATCAGCTTGTTGATCACCCGCCTCCCGAAGAACACCACGATCCCGAACGAAAGACCCGCCGCCGCGAGCGTCCGGAACTGGATCTCCTCAAGCACCTTGAACAGGTCATACGCCCATGTGTCGAGCAGCCAGCTCCGCAGGATGTCGTAGAGCACATAGATCATGAATCGTCAGGAAGCTCCGTCGTCCACAGCGGGCGCGTTCGTGCTCGGATCGATCCGGAGCGCCCGACCCGCGCGCGATGTGTGCTGATTGATCAGCATGTACACGAGCCGCTCGAGCTTCACACCGCGCGACCCCTTCAGCAGCACCGTATCCCCTTCACGGATCGAACGCGCCACACTCGTCAGCGCCGAATCGCTCATCGACCCGATCGACTCGAACTTCTTCGACCCACCCCCGACGTGCACATGCGCCCGTTCCATCTCGGGACCCACCAGCACGAACCGATCGATCACGCTCTCCCCGACAAGCTCGCTCAGCAGCGCCATGTGCTCGCGCTCCGTCGCGCCCCCCAACTCGAGCATGTCCCCGAGCACCGCGACGCGCCTCCCCGGGATGTCGAGCGATTCAAAGAATGAAACCGCCGCGCGCACCGAATCCGGATTCGCGTTGTACGCATCATTGAACACCACGATCGGTGCCGACGATGCCGGGATCACCACCCGATCCAGGCGCATCTCCGGGAGCTTCGCGTGCGCGAGCCCCGCGCGGATGGAGTCATCGTCCACCCCGAGCGCACGCGCCACGAGCACCGCCATCGCCGCGTTCCGCGCGTTGTGCATCCCCGGGACCGGGACCTCGAACCGGTCCCCGCGCACCTCGAACACGACCCGCTCCGCCCCCGATTCGACCACGCGCACATCATCCGACGAGACCCGATCGATCTCACAGCGGATCGACATCCCCTCGATCACCCCGTCGAGCTCCCCCGACTCCCCCGTCACGATCCCGAGCGACTCCGTGTGACTCAGGATCGACGCTTTCTCCTGCGCCACCCCCATCGTCGATCCGAGCTCCGCGAGATGCGCATGACCAATCGACGTGATCACCGACACATCGGGCTTCACGAGCGCGCTCCGCGCCCCAATCTCCCCCTCCGAACTCGTCCCGATCTCCTGGACCACGAAGTCAGAATCCATCGGCGCATTCAGTATCGAGATCGGGACCCCCAGCGCGTTGTTGTAACTCTTCTTCGGCGCGTGCACCCTCCCCGACCCCGCGCCCCCCGACAGCGCCGCCGCGATCATCCGGGTCGTCGTCGTCTTCCCGTTCGAGCCCGTCACCCCGATCACCTTCGCGTTGAGCCGTTGTCGCCACATCACACCCAAGGTCGTCAACGCCGCGAGCACATCGTCCACCACGAGCGTGGGGACCCCGTACCCCTCGGGGACCTTCTCCGTATCCGTCACGAGCACCAACGCCGCGCCCCGCGCTTCCGCAACACTCAGATAGTCGTGCCCATCGACCTGCGCCCCCACAAACGCCGCGAACAGCTGACCCCGCGCCAGATCGCGCGTGTCGAACGACGCGCCCACCGGCGCGGCCGCGCCCTCCCCGGGCTCGACAACCCACGACCCATCCACAGCTCGCGCGATCTCGCGCAGTGTCCATCCGTTCATACCACCACCCCCTTCTTCGTCCCACGATCCTCGATCGCGCCCCGCGCGTGCTCGAGATCATCGAAGTGATGGGTCACGAGTTCCCCACGATCGCCCATCACAATCTGCTCCGTCTCGTGACCCTTCCCGCAGATCAGGATCACATCCTCCTCGTCCGCGTGCTCGACCGCGTACCGGATCGCGCGAGCCCGATCCACCTGCACCACCACCCCATCGCGTTCCGATTTGCTCATCCCCGACAACACCTCGTCCACGATCGCGCCGGGCTTCTCGCTCCTCGGGTTGTCGCTCGTCACGACCACCACGTCCGCGCCCCCGCGCACCACCCTCCCCATCCTCGGGCGCTTCGTCCGATCCCGATCCCCCCCGCACCCGAACACGCACCACAGCTTCGACCCCTCGGGCAAAACCCGCCGCGCCGCGCCCAGCGCATGCGCCAGCGCATCATCCGTATGCGCGAAGTCCACGAACACCCGGGGCTTCCCTGTTCCCGCGCGCTCCATCCGTCCCCTCGGAAGATTCAAACGATGAAGCCCGCGCGTCAGCGCCCCGAGCCGATCCTCGACCCCCACCCCCAGCTTCTCCAAGAGCGCCTCTGAGAGCGCCAGCGCGATCATCGCGTTGTGCGCGTTGTACTCACCAAAGAACCCCACCCGCGCTTCGACCACCCCGATCGGGCTCGTCACCACCACGCGCATCCCATCGATCGACTCGTCCTCCACCCGCGCGAACCAATCCGCCCCCTCGTCCACCATCGAGCACCGCGCCACGCGCACCCCGTCCGCGCACGCATCGATCATCATCCCCCCGTGCGCATCGTCCACATTGATCGCGGCCACCGCGCCATCCCCGAGCCCCTCGAACAACCGCGCCTTCGCACGCGCGTACTCCCCGAGCTCCTTGTGGTAATCCAGGTGATCCCCCGTCAGGTTCGTGAACCCGGCCGCGTCGATCTCCACCGCGCCCGTCCGGCGCTGATCCAGCGCATGGCTCGAAGCTTCCATCGCGCACGCTTTGCACCCGTGCTCCACCATCGTCGCGAGGGTCCTCGACAGCTCGATCCCGGGAGGGGTCGTCATCGCCGCGCGTCCGCGCTCGCGCCCGTCGTCGATCTCCACCGTCCCGATCAACCCACAACGTTGCTTCGCGCCGTCCATGATCCGATCGACGAAGTGCGCCACCGTCGTCTTTCCGTTCGTCCCCGTGACGGCCGCGATCTTCAGCGTTCCGCTCGGAGCCCCATAGAACCGCTCCGCCACCACGTTCCCCACCAGCGCCGCGTCCTCGCATACCAACACCACACTGTCCGACCGATCCAACAACCCCCGATCGTCCGTCAGCACAGCGACCGCGCCCCCCTCGATCGCCTCGTCCACATGCGCCGACCCCCGATCCCTTGTCCCCTTCCGCGCGACGAACAAACTCCCCGGGACGGCCGTCCTCGAGTCCTCCGTGATATCGCACACACGAACCCGCGCCAGCGCCCCGTCATCGGCGCGCCGTTCCACATCCAACCCCGAGATGAGCGTCAACAGATCCATCGCGCTCCATTCCGCCGCGCCTCCGTGCGCACACTCCCCCTGAATCGGCATTCCCACCAACCCAAGGGCACTTTTCGCTCCCCACACCCTACCACACCCGATCTCCCACGGGTTCACTCAGGGCAGGATCAGCATCGCGTCCCCGTAGCTGTAGAACCGGTACCTCTCCCGGATCGCGTGCGCATAGACCTCGCGCACCCGTTCCACCCCATCAACCCCCTCCGTCTCCAGCATCGCCGCCACCATCGCGATGAGCGTGGACCTGGGGAGATGGAAGTTCGTCACCATCCCGTCCACCCAGCGCCACCCATACCCCGGCGCGATCATGATGTCCGTGTCGATCGGATCCCCGACCGAACCCCCCATCTCCACCACCCGCGCATACGACTCCAGGGTCCGCACACTCGTGGACCCCACTCCGATCACCCGACCCCCAGTCGGCTTCCCCCCCGCAAACCGCGCCCCCGCGCTCCCCATCGTGCACCGCTCCGTGTGCATCACGTGCTCTTCGAGCGTCTCGCTCTCGATCGGCCGGAACGTCCCGATCCCCACGTGCAGCTCCA
>JALUWX010000115.1 GCA_027019265.1 Phycisphaerales bacterium | reverse complement strand
AGCACGATCAGCCCCGACGGCGCCGGGATCACACTCCGGATCCACGCCTCGTAGTCCGAAACCCGCGTGTACACGCTCATATCCCCGTAATCCCCGTCCGGATCCCCATCGATCGAGTTGATGAACGACGTCACCCCGGCAAGCGCCCACCCCTCAGCCGTCTGGATGTACAACGACCCACCCGAATCGCCCCCACCCACCTGGTACTCCAACGCCGTCGGGCTCGAATCCCCGTACGACGAGTCCTCCGGACGGAGCGGCGAATCAAAGTCCGTGATCAAAAGCGACTCGTTCCACCCCCGATCCGACCCCAGCGCGTCGATCACGTTCGTGCCCGCGCGCTTCATCCCCTGGGTCCCCAACAACTCTCCGAAAAGCCCCGTCCCCGTCGCGCCGTACCCGACCCCCGTCCCCACCATCCCCAGCTCGTCCGAACCCGAGTACAACGCCGCAGCGCTCGTGCTCAGGATCGGGCTCGAAAGCTTCACCAGCGCCAGATCGAACCCACCCGTGATGTTGTTCGCGTTCCACTCCGGGTGCACGATCACCTGCTCCGCGATCCCGAACTCGCTCCCGATCTGCGCGATGTAGCTCCCAACATTGCTCGCCCCCGTCGTGCAGTGCGCGGCCGTCAGAATCCACTGATCCGCAATCAGCGTCCCCGAACACGTCCGGGTCGTCCCCGCATCCGTGAAGATCTGGAACCGAGCCGTCGGCGCAAACTGCCCCTGCTGCGCCAGCGCCAGGTACTGCGAATCGTCCACATCATGACGACGGATCCCCCCCATCGCCGACGACACGAGCACCCCGGAGCACACCCCGAGCACGAGCACAGACTGGAGCCGTTCCATCGTCACGAATCGTCCTTTCTCTTCCATTCCCGCGCAGCAACACCGCCGCACACCCAAACAGACACGCACATCACCGATCCGACCACCAAAAACGCGGATTTGTCCACCCCACCGTCCGATCATCCCCCAGAACATCCCCCCACCATCGCAT
>JALUWX010000114.1 GCA_027019265.1 Phycisphaerales bacterium | reverse complement strand
CCGCGCGGTACAGATCCGTCGCCGTCGAAACCTCCGCGCCATCGATCGTCACCAGCTTGGACCCCGAAGGCACCCCCCCGAGCCCCGCGCGTCCCCCGAGCGTGTCCCACAGATCGTCCTGATCCGTGTACAACGTCTCGTTCGACATCGTCGGGAGCACACCGAGCTCAAGCAAACCCGTCGCGATCCCGGGCTCCAGATCCACCCGGAACTCCAGCGCCGACTCGTACCCATCCCGCTCCACGCGCACAACCGTCCCGTTCGCGCGGCGCGCCATCGCCGACTCCGTCGCGATATCCCGGAACGCGCGCACCTCGTGCCCATCGATCGACAGCACCCGATCCCCGCGCTCAAGCCCCACCCCAACGCTCACGTCCACCGGACGCGCCACCGCCGCCGGCGACCCATCCACCACCCGACCCACCGTCGGAGGCATAATCGCCATCCCCACCCCGAACACAATCACGAACAACACCGCGGCGCTGATCAGGTTCATGACCACCCCCGCGCTGATCACCACCATCCGTTTCGGGACCGAACAGTTCTGATACGAATCCGGGGCGCTGCTCACCGCGCCCGGATTGATGTCCTCCTGACCCAGCATCTTCACGTACCCACCCAAGGGAAGCATGCTCAAGCGATACTCCGTCGGGCTCACCCCCTCCACCAGATCATTCGGATGCGCCTGCTTCGCCCGATACTCGGGCTCGCTCGACCCCACCCGGAACCCCACCCCCTTCCGGAACGAGCACAGCACATGACCGAACCCGATCGAGAACGCCTGCACCCGGATCCCCGCCCACTTCGCCGCCAGGAAGTGACCCAGCTCGTGGATGAAAATGATCGCGCCGAACCCCGCCGCGATCACCAGAAAGTTCAGAAACGACCCGATCGGTCCACCGATATCGAACATGCGCGCTCCGTGCAAAGTTCCAGCTGCTCCAGAGTCTATCGGCCACCCCACCCACGGTTGAGCACCCCCATCCCAACCCCCGCACATTCACCCCAAAACAACAGGAGCCCGATCCCACCGGATCGGGCTCCCAGTCATCTCAATCCGCATTCCCAGTCCGATCAGTCGTACTTGACCGAGCACCCGTACGCCTTCGTCTCAGCCTTGCTCACGGACTTCCCGTCCATGACCTCGCTCAGCGCCGCGCTGACGTAGTTCGTGTCACCAGCACCCGCCGCGTCCGAACGGTTGTCGATCGCGCCGTGGTACACGAGCGTCCCGCTCGAATCGATCACGTACATCTCCGGGGTCCGCTTCGCGCCGTACATCCGACCCACATCGCCCGACCCATCCATCAGGATCGGGCTCGTGATCCCCCACTTCTGAGCCATCTTCTCGTTGTGCGCATGATCCGCCGTCGGGTGACCGTCGTGACCCGAGTTGATCCGCAGCCACACCACGTCCTCCCCCTCCAGATCCTTCTCCATGTTCACCATCGTCATGGTGTCCTCACGGTAATGCTTCCGCACGAACGGGCAGTCCGGATTGAACCACTCGAGCACGACCACGTTTCCGTCCGCCGTCAGATCGCTCAGCGTGTGCGACGAACCGTCCAACGCCGTCAGCGTGAAGTCCGGCGCCGCTTCCCCAACCTTCGCGACGCCCATCGTCTCCGCCTCCACCCCAGCCCCCATCAGCGCCGCACCCGCACCGATCATCGCCACCGCACCGAACGCACTCATCAACGCTTTATTCATCAGCTTCATCGTGTCTTCTCCGTTCAGAAGCGCCCGCGCTCAGCGAGCCCATGTGTGTGTCAACAAACAACCATCCCGATCCGCGCCGCTCAAGGCCGCGCCGAATCCACATCATAATCGATCACTCTCCCGTCCTTGAACGTCACCCGGAGACGACCGCGCAGCGCCCCCTCCCCCTCGAGCTCCGGGGAAAACGCCTCCCCCGTCACATCCCCGTCCCTCAGCAGATCCACAAACCCCGCGCAATCCTCCGCAGGGTAGAACTGATACCTCGACCCACCCTCCAAATCCACCACCGGACGATCACCCTCCCACACAACCGAACCCTCGGGAAGATCCACCGGACGCGCATTCCACATCGAAGCCATCCGACGCTCCGCAAAGTTCTTGATCGGACGCAGATCCGAAGCAATCAACCCCACCCGCGCCGTCCCCTCACCCTTCCCCGGGAGACACACGTCCTTGCACACCAAAAACTCCGAACGCACCCGGAAGTTCAGCTGCGTCCCCACCTCGACATCCTCATCGATCGTGTACGGCACCAGAATAATCATCCGACCCTCGTACACATGATCCAGAATGTCCCCAGGAGCCACATACCGCTCCGGAGTCGGGTAGATCGGATCCCCGAACGTCACCCCCTCCACCGGATCTAGCTCGATCGACACCCCGTACCCCGTGTCGTTCATCCCCGGCCAGTACGTGTGCCACCCCTCGTCCATGATCAAACGCACCGTCAGGAACTTCTCATCCTCCATCCGAACCCGGTTGCTCGAGGGGAGCAATCGCGTCGAAACATGCGCCGAACCCGCCGAGTACAGGTCCTCCCCACCCTCGTCCTGCGCGGACACCCGCGCCCCGAGCACCATCGCCCCGACGACCACCAAACGACACACAATTCCGAACTTGCATCCTGCGCTCACGATCCGCAACTCCTTGGTGAATCCACCGAATACGATTGATCCAACGGGACACACCCACGTGCGCCCCGCAATTATTCTCCGAACCCGCCAGACAGGATGCACACCATGCCAACCCCCCCCCACATCCAGCGTCTGCTCACGTTCATCGCGCTCAGCATCGTCCTATTGCCCCTCGGCGCATGCAAAAACCGCGTTTCCGACAAAAAAATCGACTTTATCGAACTCTCCCCCACCGTCGAATACTACGAAGAAGCCCAAGAAGAACCCAAAAAAGCCCTCTTCATCGACGCGCGAAACCACGAACGATTCGCCGCCGGACACATCCGCGGCGCACGAAACATCCGGGTCAACGAGATCGACCTCCGATACGACCCCGACCCCGAACTCCTCGAATACGACAACCTCATCGTCTACGGCGAAAACCCGGGCTCCGCATCAGCCCGCGCCGTCGCAAAGCGCCTTATCGAAGCCGGATACAACACCTTCTTCCAACGACGAGTCCGACTCTTCCTCGGAGGTTGGGTCGTCTGGGAATCCTCAGGACTCCCCATCGACACCATCGAACCCGAGAACCCGGACACGACCGACACCACCGAAGGGAACCCCCAGGGATGACCTCCACCCCCCTCCCAACCAGCCCCACCGTGGACGCCGTCATGGTGGACCGACGCGCCGCCTCCTTCACCACGCGCTCCATCAAAAAAACCTCCAAACTCGCCGCGCTCGACCTCATCACGAGCATGATCGATCTCACCACCCTCGAAGGCGCCGACTCCCCCGAGAAGGTCCGCAGTCTCTGCCGCAAAGCACTCAGACCCTGGGAACGAGACGAAGAAATCCTCGGGCGCAGACTCCCCCATGTCGCCGCCGTCTGTGTCTACCCCAGCATGGTCGCGCACGCGCGCGAAGCCCTCGGAGACTCCACCGTCAAAGTCGCCTCCGTCGCAACGGGCTTCCCCTCAGGGCAGTACCCCATCGACATCCGAGTCCGTGACGTCGAAGACGCCGTCGCCAAAGGCGCCGACGAAATCGACATGGTCATCAACCGAGGCGCCTTCCTCTCGGGCAAGTACGACATCGTCGCCGACGAAATCTCCGCCGTCGTCGATGCGTGCGGCGAAGCCCACCTCAAAGTCATCCTCGAAACCGGAGAACTCGTCACCTACGACAACGTAAGGCGCGCCAGCGACATCGCCATCTCCCGGATCCGACAGCACGATTTCATCAAAACCTCCACCGGCAAAGTCAGCCCCGCAGCCACCATGCCCGTCACCCTCGTCATGCTCGAATCCATCCGAGATGCATACACCCAAGGCATCGGCACCTTCGGCATGAAACCCGCCGGAGGCATCCGCACCGCCAAGCAGGCCTGGCACTACCTCTGCATGGTCAACGAAACCCTCGGAGAAACCTGGCTCACCCCCGACCTCTTCCGCTTCGGCGCCTCCTCCCTCCTCAACGACGTCCTCCGCACCTACCACAAAGCCGCAACAGGCACCTACCCCGCCTGGTATGACTTCTCGGATGCCTAGCCGAGCTAGCAAACGCTGGAATGTACCCAAGAGCATCGCTCGATTCCTCGTGCTCGGCTTTCTTCTCAACGTCCTTGTGAGCTATGCGATCTGGGTCATCGCATGGCAGTTCTATGACTTCACACATCCTGGCGCACAGGCCTATACCCAAACTCAAAGCATCGATTCCCCCGGGTATCAACACGAGCGTTGGGAAGGACAAGCATTCGGACTCTCCGGCCTCTGGTCGGTAACGAACACGGAAACACCACCCGGTATCAGTCTGCGAGAGCAACAAGCCTTGCTCGATTCCGGAGCCCCTTCAGTCACCGGCGTCACACTCACTGGAATCCAGACCACCGAACTCATCTACGGCTGGCCATTCCGCTCGATCGGCTGGAAGTCCTCTGACTCCATAGTCACTGTCTTCGACTCTCAACTCCAGAAATTCGAGACACGCCAAAGCAAAACCCGTTCCCCCAACTGGTTTTTCGGAGGCATCACCCTCGGACTGCGTTGGCCCGGCTCGATCCTTCCGATCAACCCCCTCTACCTCGGAACTATCCCGAACACACTGATCTGTGCAACGACGATGTACCTTTGCACCGTGCTCTACACAACGCTTTACAAAGCATCACGCCGAAGTCGCGCCCAATGCCCCGACTGCGCCTACCAGCTCAACGACCTCCAAACCTGCCCCGAGTGCGGCCACCCCTCAACCGACTCCACCCCAGCATGAAACACCTCCGCACCCTCACCCTCGTCCTCCTCCTCGGCGCCCTCGCCACCATCCTCTGCGCCTGGATCCCCGCACTCTTCAACCCCCCACGCGCCCCCGTCTTCCACACCGGAGGCCTCGTCAAACAATGGCTCGACGACGTCCCCGACTCCTGGCCGGACCAACCCTTCGGGCTCACCTACGACTCCTTCTCAGCCGTCAACCCCGACTTCCCCAAACCCCCACGCCTCCGCAAACGCCAAGGCATGGCCGACGGCGTCTCCAACTCCGGAGGACACGTCACCTTCCTCGGAGACCAACCCAACCACGTCATCGACATCATCCAAGCCGGATGGCCCACCCACACCATGACCCACCGGGGACCCGACGACGCACGCCCCCTCCCCAACAACCCCATCTCCAGCGCCTTCGTCAACGGGATCCCCTTCCCATCACCCCACGGCCAGCGCCCCCTCCCACTCAACCCGATCTGGACCCCCTTCGCCCTCTCCACCCTCGTCTGGTCCGCCGTCCTCTTCATCGCCTACCAACTCGTCATGATCCCGTTCCGGATCCGACGCGCACGGCGCACCAAAACAAACCACTGCACCACCTGCGGCTACGAGCTCCAAGATCTCCAAACCTGCCCCGAATGCGGATCTCAATCCGCCCCCAACCCCACCTAAATCACGCCGCCCCGCGCAGCGGCCCGAACCGCTCGTCGTACTGCGCCCGAAGATCCTCATCGCGCAGCACCTTGTACGCCTTGTGGATCTCGCTCATCCGCTCCTCCGCCTCCTCCTCGTCGCACACATCCGGGTGCCAACGACGAACAAGCTTGTGGTACGAACGACGGATCTCGTCAAAGCTCGCAAACGGCGACACCCCCATGATCGCGTACAGATCCGGATACTCGATCCGAACCTGATCGAGCCCCGTGTCGGGCTCCTCCAGATCCCCCACCACCGCATACTTCCGGAGCGCCTCGCTCTGCGAAGCACGCAACCCCACAAACTCAACCCCGGCCTCCGTGCGCTTCCGCAACCCACCCACATGGCGCACCCAGCGCACGATTCCCTGGACTCGGATCTCCGCATCCTCACCCGTGAACACGAAGTCCTGGGACTGACCCACGATCGGCGCATCCTTCGAGTCGAGCACGATCCGCATCCCGCGCCCCGTCAGATCGAGCACCTTCCCATGGGAGCAACGCATCTTGCGCGTCTCCACACGGGTCTCCACACGAGACGCATAAGAATCCCCGTCAGAAGACGCGCCCGTCTCCGGTGCATCGCCGTCCGAGAATCCTGACCCCTGATTGTGTGTGTACTCGTACTCCATCGCAGCCCTGAGCGGCCAAATCTCCCAACCACTTGCACCCATCCCCACATCCCAGCGCACA
>JALUWX010000113.1 GCA_027019265.1 Phycisphaerales bacterium | reverse complement strand
TGTTGCTGGCATGAGTGACGAAGCCCACCGCACTCTCGTTCGCCTCGTTCGCCGCGAGCTTCCAACAACAGACCCCTCGCGAGATCCAGAGCAGTCACGAGTCCCTCGCTGCAGGTTCTGTGGATGGGAAGCAAAGAGCAATCGTGCCATTATAAGACATCTGAAGCAACCTCGCAGAACCTGCACGGAGGCCCTGCGCAGTAAGATCAAGGAGATTGAAGAGGCGCGGGATGGCACGCCCCTTTCCGATGACGAGCTCGCTGAGGTGCGCCGCAGTGTCCTTTCGACGTCTGTTATCAAGAAGAGAAAGAAGAAGAAGAGCGCATCACGGCCACATCATGATAGAGAGGAACATGGTGATGTAGGTGTGGACGGCACAGCTTCTTCAGTGACAGCCAATAGTCCAGAAGCTGGAGAAGCAGCAGGAGGGGAAGAAGATGATGATGAAGAAGTCATTGTGCTTGAGCAATGTCGGTTCTGCGGGCAGCATGTGCAACGACTGCTGCGACATCAGAACAAGGCATCTGCTTGCCGCGTGCAACGTCTAGCTGCGGAGGCGAGCATTGACCCGGCCAGTACCCAAGGTATCTATGCTCCTCTCGTACTTGTGTCATTTGTCATAATTCCTTGGCGTGTGCATTTATTGTCTCAACTACCTTATCTTGTTTATACTTCCCCCCTTCTATATTTTTATTGACAATAGAGCTCCAGTTCGACAGCGCAGGACGTCTTATCTGCCCCTTTGCATGTACAGCACGCATCGCCCAGTTTACGAGGATACGACGCCACGTGGAAAAGTATCATGCGCAGTCTCCGCTCAAAGGTATCCTCTTCCCAGCTTGCCCTTGCCATGACAGTATGTTCTGCAACAAGAATGATACCTCCTTGATGCCACGTTCTTCATCTCGTGATCCATTTTCGCCCGTTTTTAGACGCGTATCTTGAGCTGGTGGATGCGCACGTGGAGGAGAAGGTGGCCACACAAACACAACAGCGCCAAAACAGCGGGCGGCGTGGCTGGAAATGCCACGAATGTGATGGCTTGTTATTCTTGAAGACCAGGGCATATCTCAAACACCGTGAAAAAGTCCACGGCAAGCGTGAGTGCTTTTCTCGTGTGTCGAAGCAGTGTAATATTTGCATTGCCAATACCTACGCCCATGTTCGCACCTCGTGGTGGTCTTCACTATTTTATTTGTTTCTCCTCAACACACCAACTGACCTTCTTTCTCCCACTCGTGTTCATGCGCAGCTGCGGAGACCCTTTATTTTGAGGATCAGAGCGAGTTTCGGTTGTGGTTGACGAAAACAACAGGCCACTCTTATGCGATTCGATCAAGCAGCAAGGCCAGCAGTAAAGAGGCACTGTGGAGTGAGTCCATCTTGAGTTAACGCCTGCAACGAAGTGTATTTGAATGCAGTTACCTGCGCCTTTCTCTTATTTTCATGCTCGTCTCTTCCTCACTTGTATTCAACCTTTCTTACGAACCGCCCTTTTTACTTTCTTCTGTTGCGCCCCTTTCTCCTCTCTTCTGTTGCTGAAGAGGATGGCACGTATGGGGAGGTGGAGACGACGCTCTTTTACGCATGCTCAAGGGATAAGACATCAAAAGTACCGTCGAGGTAATAGAAGAGAAACCATCATTTCCTTGGCCTGCTCTGCCCATTGCATTCCATTAACTGTCGCATGTGGAAAACAGCACTCTGTCTGGCCCAATCCCTTCCCTTTTTTTTTCTTTTTTTTATTTATACTCCTGTGCTGTATAGTCACAAGCCAACAACAAAGCGAGCGAGAAGACACAGCATAAAAACTGTGCGGTGCTCGTCGCGCATCTACGTGGACATACTCAAGTGTGGCCGCTGCATCTGTCATTACTACCCGACTCACTCACACGCTCTTGATGTAAGCCAGTTGGCTTGCGATGCCATGCGACCCATCTACGCTATCCTGCCACCCCCCACTTCGACTGAACCCCCCCTCTCTCCCCTCTGCATCTCTCTCTCTCTCTCTCTCTCTCTCTCTCTCTCTCTTTTCTCGTTTGCGAGCGCAGCTTTTCTCACCTTTCCTTCCTCCACCTTCTTCCCACATTCATTAACCAGTATCGCATGCAGAACTTGCCGTCTGACGTGATAGACGAGGTCCTCTACCTCCTTGCGCAGAAGCACAGCACATCTTCCATCATCTCCAAAATGAGATCAGTGTGCGTTGGAGTCCCCCCCCCATTGTCCACATGACGCTCTTAATTTTGCCTTTTTTTTTCCCTTCCATAGCTTCCATCCCGACTCTTATTAATTTAGTCGCCAGTTTGATTTCTCTTCCACCCCCTCCACTACCTCCACATCCTTGCAGGCACACGCCAAACGACAGAGGCTATTATTTGAGCATGAAGGATGTTGGGAATATTCGGCGTCGCGCGGGCATGGACATCCAGCACTTTGAGCGGCTCTCAAAGAATGACCTCGAGTCCATCCGGCTGCACTGCGACAGACAGGACCTGCACAGAAGAAGGCGAAAGCCTTCCAGTGACATGAAGACCACAGTTGCGCCCACCATTCGGTTCTTCAAGGCTGCAGGTGACAAGACCGTGCACTACCCCCGCGACATGAAGGGTCTTCAGCTCCCGCGCGAGCTTTTTGCTCTCATTGTGCAGACGGACGGGCAGCGCCGCCATGCAGTTGAAGCACTCAAGCTGGAAGACAACAGCCAGATCTTCATTGACGCGACGCACGGCACGAATCGCTACAAGTACAGCCTTTTTACGATCATGGTGCGCAGGCGCATCACCAGCACACTGAGCTCGGAGAATTCCTACAAAGGGTACCCCATTGCGTTTATGTTCACAAACAGCAAGGGTGCACGGATTGCTGGCTTCTTCATGAAGATGGCGCTTCTGGACATCTTGGCAGCAGAAAAGGCCCCCCTTCCAAAGCTCATCACGTCTGACGATGACGTTGCCATGCGGATGATGATCAATGACCTCAACCTGCAGCAGCTGCAGCAGTCGCAGCCAGACGAGATCCTCGTCGAGGCATCCAGAGATGCAATATACGGCACGCCGCAGCAGCACGACGAGTACACGCAGCGAAAGCGACGAGGCAACCGCCGTGCCAGTACGGACACACAGGGTGAAGAAAGTCAGCACAATGCAGCCGCAGACGATGACAGCGAGGGAGAAGGGAAAGAGCAACGCAGCAGCGACGAGGATGATGAAGGTGAAGAAGAAGAAGAGGAGGATGAAGACGAGGGAGACGAGAACGACGATGCATTCATTGAAGAGTACGTGGATGACGACAACAACGACAACGAAGAAGAGGAGCAGGAGGATGACGATGAAGACATTGAGACCGAGCTGCCGAATGACGATGACGTCGATGCAAACGACAGTGAAGTGGTGCAGGGGGAGCACCACAGATTCCACCACCTTCTCTGTCGGTTCCACGTGATGCAGGCGTTCCTGCGCAAGAGCCGTGCTCTCCTGCGAGACAACACTGAGCGGAGGGTTGCGCTCTATCTCTTCACGGCGATGGTGCGTGCAAAGGCAGAGGCAGTCTTTCGTGAGGTGCAGGAGTACTTTCTCACGATGTTCCGCGACCGATCGAAGCTGATCAAGTACTACAAGCGGCAGTATTCGCAGCGCGCCCTGAACTGGACAGCATTTGCGAGGCCAAAGTGGGCGAGCCACACGACCAACTACATCGAGTCGTTCCACAGCGCCATCAAGCACAAGTATCCGCACATGCGCAGCAACAAGTGCCGCGTGGACGAGGCTGTCAACAACCTCATTGAGTTTGTCACGCACCTTGATGGGATCTTCGAGACGATTGAGTTCCAGAATGCATCGAGAGAGCACCGCCAGCAAGAGGCGATGCGATTGTCAGCGGGCAATGGCACGAGGGATGCAACTGACAGCGAAATCGAAGGAGACACGCCTATTACCGACAACTTGAGTGAGGGCAACCCATACATTGTGGATGATGCCGCTGTGGCGCGAAGAAGAAGCAATCGACAAGAGAGGCAAATCACAGAAGCAAACGAAGAGTATCATGCGCAGTTGGTTAGCCTTGTTGATGAGGTTTCAGCAACCTTAAAGGACATGACGATTGCGCCGAAATCAGCGGTAAAGTGCATGAGCCAGGTGCATCGGCTGCTCGACGGCTGGTCCCAGCAACGCCAACGAGAAGCGGAGGAGGCACAGGCTGGGATTGAGCGCAGTGAATCTCTGCAGGTCGCTGACAACGTTGGGGAGACGTACAACCGGCTTGGTAACATTGTCGCCGGGAGCAGAAGCCGCTTTGGCGGTGGGAAGAGGCGCTCGTTAGGCCGTCGTCACACGCGCAAGAGAAGCAAGAAAACGAACAGCGAGAGCGAGCATGACCGCGCGGGTGGTGAGGGCGATGCCAATGATGAGAACGATGAGGCAGAGGGCCAGAACGCAAGTGAAGTTGAGAGTGTGGCCATGGAGAGCGATGGCGAAGGAAGTAGCAACAGTTTGCAACCACGTGACGAAGACATAGAGGAGCGTGTTACGCACTTCATCCCCGTATCAACGACGCGACGGACGAAGTTTGCCCGCATCAAGAATGCAAGGGCTATTGCGGCAAGCGAGAGTGCACATGATGCGCAGACAGCACGGGACTCGATTGACTCAATGCTGCGCGTTTGCCGCAACGGCCCACAGACAAGCAGAAACCCAGCAATGGTCCGCTTCAAGGAGCAAGCCGTTGCCATCCGGAAGCGACGCGAGCGTGAAGACGAAGAGCAAACGCAGCAGCTGACCCAGCAGTTGAGTCAAGACGACGTACCTGATGTGCCGCAGCAGCAGGTGTTGGACAGCGATGCGGGCCAGCAAGTCATCGACACTGCCGTCTCGAGGCCACGCCCGCAGGCCATCATCATGGCGACGATTGCACACGACAGAGAACAGAGGAATCCAACGCCGCGGATGCCCAATAACTACCCACTGCTTGCCTTGTACCACCCAGAGCTGAATGAGTTGCCACCACACGAGCGAATACACGCGATTGAGAAGCTGGGCACGAATCCATTGCAAACGACGACAGCGTCGATTGGACGTGACGAGGATACAAGCAGGGTGCAACAGCAACAGCAACAGCAACAGCAACAGCAACAGCAACAGCAACAGCAACAGCAACAGCAACAGCAACAGCAACAGCAACAGCAACAGCAACAGCAACAGCAACAGCAATCACTGCAAGATCGCCTGCGCCAGCAAATGCAAATGCAGCAGCAGCAACAGAGTCAGCACCAGACGTTTCTTCATGCGCAGTTACGCAATGCTGATGCTTTCCAGCAACGCCAAAGGCGTCTGCTGTCGCGCCAGCACAGAGGAGAACTGCCCCTGTCCGCTCCATTTGCGCCCCAGTTGCAACCAGTCCAGCCACTACCTGTGATACAGCAGCTCGTTGGTGCTGCGCAGATGCAGCAGTTCAATGTACCAGTATGGAGCTACATCATGAGACTTGCCAAGAGCAACAATGCACTGACAAAGAACTTGACGGCCGAGCAGCAGCAGCGACTGCAGCAGCTCGACGCCTCTGCGAAGGAAATGAGGGCCCAACAGAAGAAAAACAGCAGTGGTGGAGCAGATTGCAGCGACGATGACGAGAGCATTGACGCTGCATTTGAGAAGAGTCTCGAGAAGTATGACATGCTGCAGGCACGCGCAGACAGCGTGCGGCACATCTACCGCGACTTCTCGAAGGACAAGTCCGAGAGCACGAACGAAACCGCGCTGGCACTAAAGGCGATGCGCGCTCTTGCACAGGAGCTTGTGTCATGAGCCCATTCATTCTTTTATTCGTTCTGCTGTGCAGAGTAAACAACACGGCACAACCTTTTACCCTGGAATGTGCGGCGGATCTTGTTCATTCCGCATTCGGTCATCCTTATTTCATTGATTCGTTGATTGTTATTCTATCAGCTGTCAGTTGGCAAATTGTATCAGTTCATTCACGCTTCATCCAGGCCTACTCATCACTCACAGTAACACTTGCCAGCGAAAGGGAGGGTTGCACATGTGAACAAGGAGCCCAGGAGTAGACGTAAAGGCACGAAGACAGAAGAAGCCAAGGAGGACAGACAAGCAAGGCAACAAGGGAATCATAGCAGAAGAGGAGAAGAGGAGAAGGTGCGAGGACTGATGATGAGAAGGGGGAGTCAGCATGTTGATTTCTTGCACGACACGCAGAAATAGTCTTGACCACAGTGTCTTGGTGTCCTGGTGTTGTGACCTGTTGGTTTGTGTCGAGTCGGCCACTTTTGATGCGATGTTTACTGGAAGGGGCTGGATATCCATTCACGTATAATGTAAAATGAGGAGTAGTCTTTTT
>JALUWX010000112.1 GCA_027019265.1 Phycisphaerales bacterium | reverse complement strand
CCACCACCTACGCCCTCATCGATCCCGACCACCCAACCACAGCACATCCCATCAAACGATCCGACCTCGCCGACCTCCCCATCGACATCACCATGCTCGAGCAAGGCCCCACCCCCGCGCTCACCCCCCAGCTCGCGCGCGACATGTTCTCCGACACCTCCAACCTCGTCTGGACCGCGCCCCACACCCAGTCCCCCATCCTCTTCGACCGCGCCACACTCCGATCGCGCATCAAGAACAACTTCCCCCCCCTCACCCGGACCCTCGGAGACGAAACCTTCCGCGTCCGCTTCACCAACACCATGACCCCCGACAACCCACCCGGGGTCCTCCTCTGGATCTCACCCACCGAATACGCCGGGATCCCCACCGCCGTCTACCAAGCAGCAGACGAACTCAACCTCATCGTCGTCGGCATCGACAACAACGGCAACAACCGACCCATCACCGACCGACTCCAGAACGTCCTCGACGCACTCGAAACCCTCCGCGCCCACCTCCGCATCGATGAATCCCGTGTCTACGCCTCCGGCCTCTCCGGAGGAGGCCGCTGCTCATCCATCCTCTTCCTCGCCTGCCCCGACCTCATCACCGGCGCCGTCCCCATCGTCGGCCTCGACTCCTACCACCGCATCCCCACCGGACAACCCAACCTCTTCTGGGCAGGCAACGTCGGCCGCCCCCCGGGCAAACTCTTCAAACAATGCAAAGAACACCGACTCCGCGCCATCACCGGCACCATGGACTTCAACGAACCCGAAATGGCCCTCCGCATCAAAGCACTCAAAGCCGACAACCTCGACGTCAAACTCGACACCATCGACGGCATGGGCCACACCATGCCCACCGCCGAACAGTTCACCCAAGCCCTCACCTGGGTCGATACCAAACAACGCACCCGCGCCCAAAACGCCGCAACCAAAGCCCAGGAAGAACTCGACAAAGCCCTGACCAACAACCCCGACCCCCGCACCAACATCCCCACCCGGCGCGCCCTCATCGACATCACCATCAACGCCCCCTGGTCCAAACCCGCCCACAAAGCCGCCCACCGCCTCGGACTCACCGACGAATAACCTCTCCACCTCCAGGTCCCCTCTCCTCCCCCGGGCTTCGTGGGGGGCGGGGGAGGTGTCACGCGCAGCGTGACGGAGGGGGGCTTCCCCAAATCCCAACAACATTCACCACCCCGGGTGCCCTGCTTTGCGGCGAAGCCCAAAGCAGGCAGACACACGCGCCCAATGTCTCCCGTCCCATCTCCTCCCCCGGGCTTCGTGGGGGGGGGGCGGGGGAGGTGGCCCGCGCAGCGGGACGGAGGGGGACTGCCTTCATCTCTTTCACCGAATGCCTTCTCCGCGCCCTCTGCGTGAACGCTGCGCCCTCTGCGTTCCCCCCCCCTCCCCCCATATCCTCCCCCATGGACCAACGCGCCAAACGCCTCCAACCCTTCGCCACCACCATCTTCTCCGAGATGACCGCCCTCGCAAACCACTACGAAGCCGTCAACCTCGCCCAGGGCTTCCCCGACTTCGACGGCCCAATCCAAGGCAAACAAGCCGCCATCGGCGCCATCCAGTCCAACCACAACCAATACACCCCCCTCCACGGACTCTCGGACCTCCGCCGCGCCATCGCGAACTGGAACACCGACCTCAACAACCTCACCTACGACCCCGACTCCGAGATCACCGTCACCAACGGGTGCACCGAAGCCATCACCGCAGCACTCCTCGGACTCGTCAACCCCGAAGACGAAGTCATCCTCTTCGAGCCCTACTACGACTCCTACCGCGCCGCCTGCGCCTTCGCCGGCGCCCACACCAAGTTCGTCACCATCGACCCCACCGACGACGGATTCACCTTCACCAAGGAAGCCCTCGAACGCGCCTTCACCCCACGCACCCGCGCCATCATCATCAACACCCCCCACAACCCCACCGGGATGGTGATGACCCCCGAGCAGCTCGGATGGATCGCCGACCAGTGCGTCCAGCACGACGTCATCGCCATCGCCGACGAGGTCTACGAACAGCTCACCTACGACAACACCCCGCACACCTCAATCGCCACCCTCCCGCACATGCGCGAGCGCACCCTCGTCCTCTCCTCCATGGGAAATACCTTCTCACTCACCGGATGGAAAGTCGGTTGGGCCCTCGGACCCGCCCCCCTCACCGGCGCACTCCGCAGCGCCCACCAGTTCATCACCTTCTGCGTCCCGGGCCCCCTCCAACTCGGGTGCGCCACCATGCTCAATGACTGCAGACAAGACGTCGAAGACCTCCGCACCCACCTCCAGTCCATGCGCGACAAACTCGGATCCGCGCTCACCGAGCTCGGGTTCCACATCCGCGCCCCCAAGGGCTCCTACTTCATCATGGCCGACCACACCGAAGTCTCGAAGCGTCTCGGACTCAACACCGACATCGAGCTCTGCCGCTGGCTCCCCGAGCACGCCGCAGTCGCCGCCATCCCTCCCAGCGTCTTCTACAACACCCCAGACCTCGGACACAACTTCATCCGCTTCTCATTCGCCAAAACCGAACCCACCATCGACCGCGCCATCCACCGACTCCGACTCGCGCTCTCGTGATCCAACGCTCCGACCAACCCGACCCCGACCTCACTTCCTGGGCGCACACCCTCACCACCCATATCCTCAGCGCCTGTGATCCCGAGCACCTCACCACCCAAGCGCTCACAATCCATAACACACTTCTCCCCAATCAACCCACACACATCCTCGCCTTCGGCAAAGCCGCCCTCCCAATGACCCGATCCGTGCGCGCGCACCTGGGCACCCGCTTCCAACGCGCCACCATCCTCGCCCCCACCAACACCCCCACCCCACCCGACGACACCATCCAACTGTTCCACGTGGAACATCCCACCCCCACCCAAGCCAATATCAACGCCACCAACCAACTCCTCCACCACGCGCGCTCCATCCCCAACGACCACGCCGTCATCGTCAACATCTCCGGCGGCGGATCCGCGCACCTCTGCCTCCCCAAACCACCCCACACCCTCGACGACATCATCCGAACCACCACAGAACTCAACGCGCGAGGCGCCACCATCCACGAACTCAACGCCGCTCGATCCCAACTCGAACAACTCAAATCCGGAGGACTCGGCCGCATCCTCGCGCATCTGCGCGTCCACGCGCTCGTGCTCTCCGATGTCATCGGGAACGACCTCCGAACCATTGCCTCCGGCCCGCTCATCGCCGACGACCTCGACATCCCCCACACCATCGTCGGATCCAACACCAACGCCATCGACGCGCTGACCGAAGCGCTCGGCGCGACCATCATCCACACCGAGCGCGATGTCGTCGGCGACGCGCGCGATCGCGCCGAAGCGCTCGCGCGCCAAGTGCGCTCGGCGCGGGTCGGCGAGGCCGTCGTCATGGGCGGCGAGACCACCGTCGACGCGCGCAGCGCGTCGGGGACCGGGGGGCCGGTGTGCGAATGTGTTGTCGCGGCGTCGCTGGTGCTCGCGCGGGAATCCGGATTCCGCTGGCGTGCGATCGGCATAGCAACCGACGGCGTGGACGGCCCGGGGGGCGCGTGCGCCGGGGTGCTCGACGACTCGATCATGCGCGCGGACGGCGCGATGGATCGGGCCGCACACGCGCTCGATGCGCACGATACACTGGGATTCCTGAATACCGTCGGCGCCGCGATCATGACCGGGCCGACGGGGACGAACGTGAACGACGTCATCGCGCTGGTGCGCACGGGGTGAACACATGACCATCTCGGTCTGGCAACGAACCAAGGCGCACGAAGTCATCCGATGCGATGTCGCGATCATCGGCGCGGGGATCACGGGTCTCTCAGCAGCGATCGAGTGCGAAGCCAAGGGACTCACCTGCGCGATCGTTGAAGCGTCGTGGGCCGGATCGAAAGCATCCGGGCGCAACGCGGGATTCCTGATCCGGGGCGCTGCATCAAACTACGCGCTCTCGTGCGACATGTACGGGCGCGACACGACCCGTGAGCTCTGGCAATGGACGGAGGACAACATCCGGGAACTCCGCGCGCTCGGGCTCGAATCGACCCCCGGGTTCCGCTCGCTCCCCTCGTGCGTGGGCGCGATGGCGCAGGACGAGCTGGACGAGCTGGTCCGCTCGCGCGACATGATGCACGAGGACGGGCTCGAGTGCGAGCTGGTCGATTCCTCGAGCGGGATCGACGATGCGCTGTGGAGATCGGGGAAGGTGCTCGGGGGACTCCTCAACCCGAACGACGCGGTGTGCTCGCCGTACGAGCTTGTGGGGTTGCTGTCGGCCCAGCTGAGCGCGACCCCGCTGTTCGAGGACGCGGAGGTCTACCGGATCGAGGTCGATGACTCGGGGTGCGTGGTCCGGACCCGGGGGATCGAGGTCCGCGCGTCGCGCGTGCTGGTGTGCACGAACGCGTACGGCGCAGGTCTGTGCCCGTCGCTCGTCGAGGTGGTGAAGCCCAACCGGGGTCAGATGTGCGCGGTGCGCCCGGCGAATCCGGATGATGCGGAGCTCCTGTGCTCGTACTACCTGAACCACGGGTCGGAGTACATCCGGCGCGGGGAGCCCGGGGAGGTGATCATGGGGGGCGCGCGGACGTACCACGCCGACGAGGAAGCGACGAAGAGCGACGATGTCACCTCGACGGTGCAGAACCATCTCGAGGAGTTCATCCGGGAGCTCGTGACGACGGACTACGTCGTGACGGCGCGCTGGTCGGGGACGATGGGGTTCACGAGGGACGCGCTCCCCGTGATCGGCGCGGTGGATCCGGCGCAGTGTCCGGGGGACGGTCGCGTGTGGTTCTGTGGTGGGCTCACCGGGCACGGGATGTCGATGGGGTACAAGACGGGGAGGCACGCGATCCGGGTGATGATCGAGGGGGAGCGGACCATGTTCGGGCTCGATCGGTTCGGGTCGGGGGCTGGTTGACCCCGGAATTTGACGGGCTCTGGGGGGAATCGGGGGTAGTGGTTCACTTTGAGGGGGAGGGGGTTCCATCCGAAATGTAGCGCGATCGAACCCAACCGACCGAATCAACGAATTATCTGACGGAGGCACACCATGTCTTTGAAGCCAGATGGCGGCACTTGGACCGTCAAAGAACAAATCATCGAGGACGCATCCGGCCTGACATTCCAGTTCGAGGTAGACCCCACAGGGGAGCCACGGCTGAGGGTGTACGGTGATTGCATTCCGTTCGGGAACCGTGAGATCCAGTTCTCACCAGATGGCAAACAAGCCGGGGCGGGATCATCCACCTCCGGCTTGTGCCGCCCCGCTTGGTTGGGCAATATCGATTAGGGAATGTTGTTGTTGCAGGCCGGAAGACGACCGTACCGAGCACGGTGCTCAAGAAGCAGTCGGCGCTCAGTAGCGATAGGCGTGGTCGTCACCATGCGTTGGTACTGCGTGGCTTGCCGGGTACACCAACCTTCGTCACCGTTGTAGTGTCTCGCGAGCCGGCCCCGAATCGAGAGCGACGAGCTGCCAATGTAGATCAGCTCGCTCCCCTTCCAGAGCACGTACACCCCCGGACTGTCCGGCGACTTGTTGATGTTGTCTGCGGTGAAAGTGTAAAACTCTGATTGAATCGCCATTGGATTTCTCCTATCTTGGCGTTGTGTAAATCGCGCCGCACCATGCGGCGCTCAAGCAGAAGGCAGGTAGTCGGTCACGCGACTGCCTGTCTCTTTTTCATGGGTTTCGATCAACTCCACCAGTTCTACCATGCGCATCCGACGGTTGGCAACCCCCGCTGCGACCGCTGGGGTGGTCTTGATCGTCGCGTGCTTGCGGCACCAGTTGTAGTGGAAGAAGTGGAGATTGATCGCGTGCCAGTGGTTCTCGATCTTCTTGGAGAACGCATTGGTGAGCCGGGTGAAGCGGCGTGACTGCATCCGGAGCGTGAGGTTCTGGCGCTCCACATGGCTCGTGCTGATGTCCTCGCCGAACGCCACACCGATCACCCGGCGCTTCTCGCATCCGATGCACACGCCAGGGCTGTACCGGGCCTGCGCCTCGCGTGGGGCGTTGCCGTATTGCTTGACGACCTGCGCGTAGTCGATCTCTTTACCGAAGGCACGCTTAACCGCGCCCTCGTAGATATGCAGCCCGTCTGTGGAAAGCTGGATCACGTTGGCGAGCCGGGACGCGAGATCCTGCATGAAGATGTCCGCATCCTCACGCTCGCGGCTCCCAAGCCAGTAAGAGATGGCGAGCTTGCAGTCCGAGTCCATGGCGATCCAGGTCCAGACCGAGCCCGGACCTTGTGCGCCCGTCTGCTTCGCCCGGTCCTTGCAGCCCACGAAGGACCAAATCTCGTCCGCTTGGACCCGCTCGGATTGGAGGTCGCGGACCTGCTCGTCGTGCCAGCGCTGGCACATGGTCCCCGCATCGGCGAGCAGGCGCAGCACCGTGATCTTGGAGCAATCGCACAGGCGCGCTGTGGCGTTGATGCTGTTTCCCTCAACCAGAGCGTTGAGGATCATGGCTCGCTTGTCGGTGCTGAGGCGACGCATGGCCCCATGTTATCGGTGAATCACCCCATTGACCAGTATTTTGTACAGAATTTTGTCGATATTTGTGCATCATTTTGTCCAAAGAGTGGTTGTCTTATTGTCGATTATCCTGTACTGTGCAGTGCTGGCCACGTTGGCCAGCGGCAATGGAGAAGCGCAGAGAAGAGACAGAGAAATGGGTACTGAGCAGCCAAGTGTTGCCAAGACCAGGAGTAGCCATATGCCTCGAACCAGCAGCCCGACATCAACGATGGAGATGACTGAGGCAAGGAACCAGTTTGGAAAGCTGCAACAGCGTGTGCAGAGCGAGCGTGTGATTTACGTGACCAGGCATGGCAAAGAAGCCTTTGCCGTCGTTGATACTGAGTATTTGCAAATCATCATGGAAACCATTGAGATCGTTTCAGACCCCGAGTCCTACCGCATGTTCATGGAGAGCATGGAGGACATCAAGAACAACCGGGTCATCGATCACGACGATCTGAAACGAGAACTGCTTTGACATGAGGTAGGATGACATGTCAGGACCGACCCAGCGTGTACAAATCGTCTGGACAGAAACTGCCGCAGATTGCATGCGCAAGCTGCCGAAGAAAGTGCGCGCTGGGTTGTTTGCGAAGGCAGACGAGCTCGCTGAGTGCGATGACCCAAGATCCTTTCACAAGCCCCTCACGGGGCCGCTGATTGGATACTATCGAATCACGTACTCAAGGTACAGGGCGGTCTACACAGTGGTTGAAGACGAGATCGCTAACGGCGATGTGCTGGTCACTGTTAAAATCTATTTTGTTGCAGCTGGCAAGCGAGAGGAACACAGCAAAGACGATGTCTATCGACTTGCTGAGAAGTTCGTCGAGATGGGGTTAGTGGATATGGACGAAGCCGACGACTAGCTGTCGCTGGCTACACCGGCATCTACCCCCGCCTCAAACGCCGCCCGGAGCAGCGTCCGTGCCCGCTCATCCACCCCCTTGATCGACGAGATCCACCGTTCCCAAGCCGCTTCGATGTCGGCGGGGAGTTTTTCGTCCTGGTCCGTGGCATCGCCCACGACTCGCGCAGCGTCTTGGTTGGGGTCTGTGGTCATGGGGACATTGTACGCGGGGGCGAAGAATCGCCCTCACGGGCCGTAGGGTCAAAGTGAACCACTACCGAATCGGGGGCGGGAGTGTCTTTGGGCTCACGGGGCGCGTAGAGTTGTGACCCCCGTGGTGGCGGAGTTCGCTGGAAACGCTGGGGAACACGGAGTTTGCATGGCGAAGCAGGACGACAAGATCACGATGGACGCGGTGGTTGTTGAGGCACTCCCCAACGCGATGTTCCGGGTGCGCCTCCCCAACGACCAGCAGACCGAGATCATCGGGTACGTGTCGGGGAAGATGCGGAAGCACTACATCCGGATCCTGCCCGGGGACACGGTGACGGTGGAGATCTCCCCGTACGACCTGACCCGCGCACGGATCACGTACCGGCGTTGAGCATCTGACTGAACTGAGATGGAATCGCCGCTCTCAACGAGCGGCGTTTTTTCTTGCGCCGGTGCTCTGCGCGATCAGGGCTCCCATCGCTCGGTGGACTCGGACTCCTGGTTGAGCCCTTCGCTGAGTCGGGGGAAGAAGTCTGGGCGCGGGATGGCGTACCAGCGCTTGTCGAGCGCGGTCTGGACGACGAGGGTCCGGTTGGAGAACGTTGAGGCGTCGAACATCTCGGCTTCGATGTCCACGAATCTGACATCCCGGAGGTTGAGGACGGTGAAGCCGTAGGACTTGGGTTCCGGGCTGGTCAGGTGTCGGGCTCTGTAGACGGCCTTGATATTCTGGGCGTCGGCGATATCGGGGGCGAGAGATCCCGGTGCGGCGCGCAGCTCGGACTCGGTCTGATCCAGGAACTGGTTGTGGAGGATGGTGGATTCGGAATCGGAGGGGAACTGGAGGGATGAATCTCTGAGGAGATCGGGGTCGGCTTTGATGATGGCGCGCACGAAGTCCGCGGCGGCGGCTTCGGGGGTTGCGTGCCCTGTGGGGAACCCGTCGTCGGCGATGTCGGGCGCGGCGGGGTCGTCGGGTGCGGAGTCCATGATGGTCAGGGTGCGCTCGGGCGCTTTGGTTTCGGGTTCGCTCGGGGGCGCGGGCTCGGGTTCGTTGGACGAGCATGCGCCGAGCAGGATCGCGGCGGTGAGCGCACCAAGAAGCTGAGGGGATGACGATGTGATCATCCCCTCAGCATATCTCGTGGTCGTGTTGGTTGCTTCAGGCGCGACGGCGGCGGGAGGCGAGGAGCCCGGATGCGCCGAGGAGTGCGAGGGTTGTGGGGGTTGGGATCGTGGTGGAGAGTTCGGCGGAGTAGATCCGGCCGTTGAGACCTTGTTGGTCGAGCGCGAGGCCGCCGGTGCCGAAGACGGTGCCGATCTCGATGTTCGGTGCGAATGCGTAGGACCAGGGGTCGGAGAAGTCCGTGAATCCGGTGAGGGGGATGGCGCCGACGTTTTCGGTGCCGGCGATGGTGGTGACTTCGCCGTCGTCGGCGAGTTGCGCGGCGTTCCGGTACCCGAAGGTGTAGTTGCTTCCGGGTTGGAGGGCTGCGCTGCCGGCGATGGTTTCGAAGTCGAACGAAAGGACCCCGACCTGACCGGTGAGGTTTCTGCTGGTTCCGATTGCGACGACGGTGTACTGGTTGTCGGCGGTGATCTCGAGAAGGAAGGGTGTGACCCAGTAGTCGCCGGAGAAGGGGCCTCCGCCTCTGGAGTAGAGGGAGAACTGGTCGGCGATGGTGTTGTCGCCGGGGAGGGGTTGGGTAACCCCTCGGTAGATCAAGGAGAGCCCTGCGGTCGTGTCTTGGAAGTCACGATCGATGAGTCCGGACCCCATGACGGATCCGTATGCGATGGGGGTGGACGCGATGAGGGTGGCTGTGACGAGGGCAGAGAACTGGTTCATATGCGGCTCCGGTGCCTGTGTGGAACCGAATATGGACCACGGATGGGTGAATACCACCAAAGGTCCGAGAATATTGATGAGGGGGGATGCTTAGCCGTCGGCTGGTCGGGGGGCGACGACGACGCGTTTGGAGAGGTCGGGGACCCAGGTGCCTCCGGGGTTCTCGACGGTGATGGCGAAGACGGCGACCCGTCCGACGTCGATGGCGGGGTCGATGGGGACGATGACTTCGCCTTCGTTGGAGGCGTTGAAGACGCCTCCTGAGACTTTCTGTTCCATCCCTCGTTCGTCGATGACCCAGACCTGGTATTGCTCTTTGGAGGGGTCGTTGACGGGGAGCCCGACGAAGCGGAGGTATCCGGTTTCGAGTTCGTCGTTCCAGACGACGTCGCCCTGGATGCCTGCGAGTTGGGCCGGTGAGTCGGGGAGGTCGAAGGGTTGCCACGCGACACGGATGGTGTCGGGGACTTCGAGGAGCTTGCGGCGGTTCTGCGCGAGGAACTCGGGGTCCTGGGGGGCTTCGTATTTGGCGATGGCGAGTCGGGCTTGATCGAGTTCGTCCTGGGTTGCGTTGAGGTCGGCGTTGGCGTTTGCAAGGCGTTGCTGGTAGGACTCGAGGTCGGAAGTGGCTTCGGCGAGTCGCTGGGCGATTTCGAGGCGCTCGGCGTGCTCGATGTCGAGTTGATTCTCGAGGTCGGCTTGGGCGAGTTTGGCTTGTTCGATGATCCGGGTGTTGGTGTTGATCCGTTCTTCGAGTTGGGCGATCTCGGCGATGCGCGCATCGAGGGCTTTGTCGCGTTGGTTGATCTGGGTGGAGGCGTAGATCCCGATGGCGAGAGCGATGAGGATGCACGCGGCGGTGAGGAGCCAGGGGGCGATGGGTCGTTTGGGCTCTGGCGCGATGGAGGCGGCGACAACGGCGCGGTCGGGGTCCTTTGCGACGATGGCTCGTCCTCTGGACTCGATGGAGCGCGCGAGGTGTGTGGGGATCGGGGTTTGGTCCTGGTCGGATTCATCAAGCGCGAGGATGAGTTCGCCGAGGGCGTTGTCGTCGTCGGGATCGATGTTGTGATGGGCGCAGAGGGATTCGAGCTCGGCCCGGTCTTCGGGGGTGAGCTGGTCGAGCTGCGCGTCGGCGAGGAGTTCGTGGAGGCGGGACATGGGATCGATCATGATGCGCCTCCTTTCGGGGTCGTCGGAACGGGGGGTGAGCCCTGGGTTTCCTGGAGCTTCTTTCCGAGTCGGAGGAGTGCTCTTCGGAGTCGTGTCTTCACTGTACCCACTGGGGTGTCGAGCGCGTCGGCGATCTGGTTGTGGGTGAGCCCTTGGTGGATGGCGAGCCAGAGGGGTTGGCGTTCGTCGTCGGGGAGTTCGTCGAAGCGTTGGGCGATATCTTCAAGGACGGCGGAACGGACGGCTTGTCTGATGGGAGCGATGGGCTCGGTAGGTCGGGGTTGATTGGTTGAGGCGCGAGCTTTTTTGTGCCTTGAGATGGCGCGGCGCTGCGCGTCGATGAGTCTTCGGTGCGCGAGGGTGGCGATGAAGGAGGCCTCGGACCCTTTGGTGGGGTCGAAGCGTTTGGCGCTGAGCCAGATTTCAACGAACACGTCTTGCACGGCGTCATCGATCTCCGGATCGACCTTGTCGAGGTATCGGCGCGCGAGGCGGTAGATGAGGCCGCCGAACTCGTCGATGATCTCGCGTACGGCGGATTCATCTCCGTTCGCGATTCTCTCGAGTCTCGTGGTCAATCGGGTTCCTTTCGCGGCGCACGGGGGGTGCGTGCATTGGTTTCGAGGATATCTGGGAAAAGAGTCGTGTGCACGAAAACTTTTCTGGGGTTGGGTCCGAAAGGCGGGTGAACTGGTGGATCGCTCGATCCGCTGCCAATTTCTCGCACTGGGCCACTCTACAGGCCCATCACAGATCGGAGAGATGAAATGAACTTTAGATTGAACAGCGTTGCGGCGCTGAGCGCGATGGTTGCGCTCTCGGGGACTGCTCTGGGTCAGGAGACTGTTTATGGGGTTACGGATACCGGGAACCTTGTTTCCTGGGACTCTGGTGATTCCTCGAACCTCTTGACCGGCGTAGCGGTGCAGGGGCTCCAGTCGAACGAGCGTCTGCGCGGGATCGACTTCCGTCCTGCGGATGGTCAGCTGTACGGGCTCGGGAGCTTCAACAACCTGTACACGATCAACACGTCGACGGGTCAGGCATCGCTTGTTGGCGCGGGGAACTTTGCGCCCGGGATGAACGGGTCGTCGTTCGGGTTTGACTTCAACCCGGTGATCGATCGGATCCGTGTGGTGAGCGAGGCGAACCAGAACCTGGTGCTGAACCCGAACGACGGGACGGCGACCCAGGTGACGGACCTGTTCTACGGCGCGGGCGATGTGAACTTCGGGATGGACCCGAGCGTGGTCTCGAGCGCGTATACGAACTCGTTCGCTGGCGCGGCGACGACACAGCTCTACGGGATCGACACGGAGCTCGACATTCTGGTGACCCAGGCGAACAGCGCGGGGACCCTCGGGACTGTTGGTGCGCTCGGGCTCGACCTGAACGACACGGCTTCGTTCGACATCTCCGGGACGACGGGGATCGCTTACGGGACTGTGGTCTCGGAAGACGGGGCGCAGTCGATCTTCTGGACTGTTGATCTTGCGACGGGTCAATCGACCATGCTGGGTCAGATCGGTGGTGGGACGATCATCACTTCGATGGCCGTGGTTCCTGCGCCGGGTGGGCTTGCGTTGATCGGTCTTGGCGCTGCTGCTGGCGTGCGTCGTCGTCGTTCATAACTGTTTGGAGTCCCCCTCCTGCTCGCTCCGTGCTCGACGGCACGGAGCGGGTCTTGGCTTACTCGTTCTTTCTTTCACACACACGTAGAGGAGACTTTCAGATGAAGCTTTCACACACGGTTGCGGCGTTGTCGGTGCTTTCGGTTGTCGGGCTGGCGCATGGTGAGATCACCCAGTTCAGCGCGGTGATTTCCTCGGGGGATCAGCAGGTGACCCCGAGTGGGTCCCCTGCTATGGGGACGTTGACGGGGGAGTACGACAGCGACATGAACATGTTCTCGTTCTCGTGGACGATCTCGGATGAGTTGATCGGTGTCCCCTCTTCTCCGGGTTCGCACCTGCACAACGCGCCTTCGGGTTCGGCGGGTCCTGTTGTGTTTGCGTTCAACGAGCCCGATGGGAGCTGGGCGCTTGACGGGTCGGCGGTGTGGACGGGGTTGACTCAGGATCTGGTTGACGAGCTGTTTGCGGGGAACATCTACGCGAACTTCCACACGGATGCGTTCCCGGCTGGGGAGGTTCGTGGGCAGATTTCGCAGGTGCCTGCGCCGGGTGGGCTGGCGTTGATCGGGCTTGGTGCTGTGGGCGCGATCCGGCGTCGTCGGTGAGATGAGGAGAGAGGGGCTTCGAGACCTTCGAGCTCTATTTGTAACTAGTGGGCGACGGCCGGGTCTGTGTGCGAGATCTGGCCGTCGTCCGTTTTGGGGGTGAGGGCGTGCTTGGGGTGGAGGATGGAGTAGACGGCGGGGACGAGGATGAGGGTGGTGAGCATGGAGGTGAGGAGTCCTCCGATGACGGCTCGCGCGAGGGGGGCTTGCGCGTCGGCGCCTTCTCCGAATCCGAGCGCGAGGGGGAGGAGCCCGAGGATGGTGGTGAGGGAGGTCATGAGGATGGGGCGGAGGCGTCGTCTTCCGGCTTCGGCGATGGCTTGGTTGGTGTCGAGCCCGGAGCGGCGGAGGTGTCCGGTTTGGTCTACGAGGAGGATGGCGTTATTGACGACTATCCCTCCGAGCATGATGCACCCGATGTAGGACTGGATGTTGAGGGTGGTGTTGGTGATGAAGAGCATGAGGATGACGCCGATGGCGGCGAGGGGGACGGAGCACATGACGATGAGGGGGTCACGGAGGGACTCGTACTGACATGCGAGGACCATGTAGACGAGGACGAGGGAGAGCCCGAGCGCGAGGACGAGTTCGTTGGAGGCTTCCTTCTGTTCTTCGACGGAGCCCGTGAGGTGGAACTCGTATCCGGAGGGGGTGGGGATCTGGTCGAGCGCGGCTTGGACGTCTTGCGCGACAGATCCGAGGTCTCGTCCTGCGACGTTTGCGTCGATGGAGAGGACGCGTTGTTGGTCTTTGCGCCTGATGACGGTGGGCCCTCGTCCGAAGTCGGTGGAGACGAGGTTGCGGAGGGCGACGTCTTGTCCGGTGTCGGAACGGATGGTGAGGTCGAGGACTTCGTCGATGGAGAGGGACTGCGCATCGGCGAGCTGGACGAGGATGCGGTAGGCGTAGCCGTCGTCGGTTCGGTATTCTCCGGCGCGTGAGCCGGCGATTGCGGTTTCGATGGCTTCGGAGACGTCCCGGACGGAGACCCCGATGTCTGCGGCTTTGGCGCGGTCGATGGAGATCTCTTGTTGGGGGGCGCCCTGGTCGATCTCGGCGTCGAGGTCGGTGAGGCCTTCGATTTCGGACATGGCGCTGAGGGCGCGGTTGGCGAGGAGTTCGAGGGTTTCGAGGTCGTAGCCCCGGACTTCGACGGTGAGCCCGTTGTCGGAGGATCCGAGGACCCGTTCGAGGAGGAACTGTCCTTGGGGGGCGCGGGTTCGGACGGTCATCCCGGGGATCTGGCCGTCGAGTTTGGCGCGGAGGTCCGCGGCGATCTCGGTGTTGGATCGGGTTCGTTCGGAGAGGGGGACGAGGGCGATGCGGATGTCTCCGGTGCCTCCGTCTCCGGGGTTCCAGCCCGATGCGCCGACGGAGGTGACCCAGGAGGTCATCTCGGGGACGTTGTTGATGACGATCTGTTCGAGCTTGCGGGTCTGCGCGTCTACCAGATCGAGACGGGTCCCGACTTCCATCTCTCCGGACACGCGGACTTCGCCTTCGTCGCTTGGGGGGAGGAACTCGGTGCCGAGTTTGGGGACGAGGAGGACGGTGGCGGCGAGGACGAGGAGGGTGGAGCCGATGGTGATGGCGCGGTTACGGAGGACCCAGACGAGGAGGTCCCGGTATCCGTTGTCGAGCGCGTCGAATCCCCGGGTGGCGATGGCGTTGAGCTTGGCGATGGGTCCGGTGCGTTGTTTGGTGTCGCGTTTGCTCAGCATGCGCGCGGCGAGCATGGGGACGACGGAGAGTGAGATGATGAGGGAAGTGATGAGGGCGAAGGCGATGACGTAGGCGAGTTCTCGGAAGAGGATCCCGGAGACCCCCTGGATGAAGATGACGGGGAGGAAGATGACGAGGGTGGTGATGGTGGAGGCGACGATTGCGGGGCCGACTTCGACGGCGGCGGCGATGGAGGCGTTGGTGGGGTCGGTGTGTTCTTCGTCGTGTTTGCGGAAGATGGCTTCGAGGACGACGATGGAGGAGTCCACCATCATGCCTACGCCGAGGGCGAGGCCTCCGAGGGTCATGAGGTTGAGGGTGAACCCGGCGAAGTAGACGAGGGCGAAGGTTGCGACGACGGAGATGGGGATCGCGAGCGCGATGACGAGGGTGGAGGGGAGGTTGCGGAGGAAGAAGAGGAGGACGAGGACGGCGAGGGCGCCGCCGTAGAGGACGGAGTTTGCGACGTTCTGGATGGAGCGTTCGATGTAGTTGCCCTGGTTGATGACGGCGAGGGCTTCGATCTGGGGGAAGTCTCGGTTGATATCTTCGATCTCGTCGAGGATGGCTGTTGCGACTTCGACGGTGTTGGCTCCGGCTTCTTTGCGGATGGCGAGGCGGATCCCGAGTTCGTTGTTGATGCGGACGTGTCGGGTGAGTCGTTCGTAGGTGTCTTTGACTTCGGCGATCTGTCCGAGACGGACGGGGGAACCCTCACGGACGGCGACGACGACGTCCTCGATATCGGTGATGGATTTGAACTCGGCGGGGGCGCGGAGGGTGACTTCGTAGCGCCCGGCTTCGATGGATCCGGCGGGGAGGTCGAGGTTTGCGTCTCGGATGGAGGAGAGGATTTCGTTGAGGGGGAGCCCGAGGGCGCGGACGCGGGCTTGGTCGAGCTCGACGCGGAGTTCTCGGTTGTAGCCCCCCCATGCGTCCACCTGGGCGACTCCGGGGACTTGGGCGAAGCGGTAGCGGATCTGTTCTTCGATGAGGGTGGTGAGTTCGACGGGGTCGAGCTTGGAGGAGATCCCGACGACGACGACGGGGAAGGCGTTGACGTCGAACTTGCGGACGTTGGGTCTTGAGACTTCTTCGGGGAGTTCTTCGAGCTCGGTTTCGAGTTTGGATCGGACTTCGGTGGCGGCGTCGTTGATGTCGGTGCCCCAGACGAAGGTCATGCGGACACGGGTGTTGCCTTCGGAGGCGGAGGAGGTCATCTCTTCGACGCCGGGGACGGTGGCGAGGATTTCTTCGAGGATCTGGGTGACGGAGCGTTCCATGACTTCGGGGGAGGCGCCGTCGTAGGAGGTGGAGACGGTGAGGGTGGGCATTTCGACATCGGGGAGCATGTCGATGCGGAGCTGGGTGAGGGAGGATGCGCCGAGGACGACGACGATGAGGGTGAACATCGTCGTGAGGACGGGGCGGTTGACGCTGAACTTGGGGAGGTTCATTGGTCACGCTCCGAGGGGATGGAGATGGGGGATCCGTCGTCGAGGAGCTGCTGTCCGAGGGTGACGACGCGCCCTTCGAAGGGGGTGGAATCGTCGATGGGGGTGACCTGGGCGTGTTCGTCCTGGATGACCCCGACGTTGATGGCGCGGGCTCGCGCGACGGGTGGGGTCACGGAGTCGTCGATGACGAAGACGACGCGCTCGCCGGAACGGGTGGCGATGGAGCGTTCGGGGACGATGGTTGTGGAGTCGATGGTCTCGAGGACGGCGCGGACGCGCGCGAACATCCCGGGGCGGAGGGCTTCGTCGGTGTTGTCGATGCGGACCTCGACCCGGGCTTGGCGGGATCCTTCGTCGAAGGCGGGGGCGATGCGTTCGATGGCTCCGGTCCAGGTGCGGCCTTGGTATGCGTCGGTGGTGAGGGTGACGGATTGGCCGACGCGCATGCGGGCGTAGTCGCGTTCGGTGACGGTGAAGGCGGCGATGACGGGGTCGAGGTCGATGATGCGGATGATGGGCTGGTTGGCGGTGATGGTTTCGCCTTCTTCGACGTAGCGGTTTGCAACGACCCGGGTTCCGGAGGTGCCTTCCCAGTCGGCGCGGATGGTGGTGTAGGACTGTCTGATGCGTGCGGCTTCGAGGACGGACTCGACGCGCTGGATGTTGGCTTTGGCGACTTCGTGCTCGGCGCTCGCGGCGAGTTGGGTGGCTCGCGCGGTGTCGAGCTCGGTGTCGGTGGCGATGCCCTGGGTGTTGAGTTCTCTGGTCCGGTCGAGTTCGCGCTGGGCGATCTCGAGGGCGTTCTGCGCATCGATCAGGTCGGCTTGCGCGACTGCGAGTTCGGCTTGGGCTTGGGCGACGCTCTGGGCGGACTCGGCGCTATCGAGGGTGGCGACGGTTTGGCCTTGCTCGACTCGGTCGGCGAGGTCGAGGGGAAGGGAGGTGATGAGCCCGGAGACTTTGGCGGCGATGGTGACGCTGGCGCGGGCTTCGAGGGAGGCGGAGAAGACGCGCGCGTCTTCGATGGGTCCGACCTGGATGGGCGCGACCTCGACGGGGATCTCCATGCGGGATTGGGGGCGCGGGGCGTTGGCTTGGGGGGAGAGGAGTCTCCAGGTGACCAGGGCGCCGACGGCGGCGACGATCAGGAGGGCGGTGGCGGCGGTGGCGAGGGTGCGGAGCGTCATCGTCGTCGGGGCCTTTCTGGTGCGCCTGTCGGAGGGTCGGTGCACGATAGGGCGAATGATTCGTTGCAACAAATATTGCGGTCCGGGTCCGGATTGGGATCCGGATTGGTGGGTTAGACCCCGGTGTAGGCGTTGACGGCCTGTGTGATGGATTCGAGTTCTTCGGCGGAGAGATTCACGTTTCCTGCGCCGGCGTTGTCGGTGGCTTGCTGGGCGTTGCGGGCGCCGCAGAGGACGTGGGAGCATCCGGGCTGGGCGAGGGTCCAGGCCATGGTGAGTTGGGTGAGGGAGATGTTGTGCGCCTGCGCGATGGGGCGCATGGGGTCGAGGATGGCTTCGACTTTGCGGACGTTGTCGGGTTTGAAGCGGTCTTTGCGGCTGCGGAGATCGCTCGGGGGATATTCGCGGTTGGGGTCGATCTTCCCGGTGAGGAGCCCTTGCGCGAGGGGGGAGTAGGCGAGGAAGGCGATGTTGTTTTTGGCGACGTGGGGGAGGTTGGTGGACTCCATGTCTCGGTCGAGCATGGAGTACTTTTCCTGGTCGGTGTCGAGGGTGCCGTGCTTTGCGTACTCGGCGATGAGTTCGGGGGAGGCGTTGGAGACCCCGATGGCGCGGATCTTGCCTTCTTGGCGGAGTTCTTCGAGCGCGCCCATGCGTTCTTCGACGGGGGTGGCGTCTTGTTGCCAGTGGGTTTGGTAGAGGTCGATGTGGTCGATGTTCAGGCGTTTGAGGGAGCGTTCGACTTCTTCGCGGATGCCGTCGCGGGCGTTGTAGATGTAGATGTCGGTGTTGGGCTGCGCGTCTGCGGCGTCGGGTCCGGTGTTGAAGAAGTGGAAGGCGCGTTTCTTTTGTTCGTCGGTGAGGTCCCATCGCATGGCGCATTTGGTGGCGATGATGACGTCGTCTCGTCGGCCTTTGATGGCGCGGCCGACGACTTCTTCGGAGCGTCCGAAGCCGTAGATGGGGGCGGTGTCGATGAGGTTGCCTCCGGCGTCGAGGAAGGCGTTGATGGCGCTGATGGCTTCGTTGTCGTCGGTGCCCCCCCACTGCCAGCCACCGATGGCCCAGGCGCCGAAGGCGACGGTGGAGGCTTGGATTCCGGAGGAGCCGAGGGGTCGGGTGTTCATGCGGGGTCCTTGGGTCGGGAGTGTCGTCGTGTGAGAGGGTACGCCTGCCGGGTCGCAACCCTCGGAGGGGTGAACGGTTGACCCCGTGATGATGACGATTCGGGGTGAGCGAGGAGACGCATCGAATGGATGAACGGGTTGAGGTTCTGACGGGTGAACGGGGCGTGACGCTCGTCGGGACGTATACGGCGGCGCGCGGTGTGCACGTGGGTTCGGCGCTGCTGATTAGCGGATCCGGGCCGCAGGATCGGGACGAGACGGTGGCGGGGCATGCGGTGTTTGCGGTTTTGGCTGAGGCGCTGGCGGATCGCGGTGTTTCGACAGTGCGGTTCGATGATCGGGGGGTCGGGGAGAGCGGGGGGACATATCTCGGAATTGACGGGAAGATCTTGCTCGATGATCTCTCGCTGCAATGGTCGTGGCTTCGCGGGCGTGATCCGGGTGTGATGAGGGGGGTGATCGGGCATTCGCAGGGTGGGATCTTCGCGCTCCGGCTGGCGCGTCGTGTGGAGGGCGTGGATCGGGTGGTCATGCTGGGGTCGGCGATCCGGGACGGGATGTCGTTCATGATGGCGATGCGCCGTTTGATCTGTGATGATCTGGGGCTCGCGGGCGCTGATCGGGAGGGGTATCTGGCGCATTCGCGCGGTTTGTTCGAGTCGATCGTGCGCTTTGAGGACCCGCTCGCGCGTGTGCGTGCGGTGCGTGAGATGGTCGTGGCGAGTGTTGACGGGGTGGGTGATGGGGATCTGGAGGAGTTTGGGGGTGTGGACGGCTATGTCGATTTCGCGGTGAAGGATGCGATGGAATGGGAAGTGCGTGATCTGCTGATGAGCGATCCGGGCGCGGATCTCGGCGTGCTTCGTGTTCCGGTGCTCGGCGTCTGGGGTGAGTGTGATCGTCACGTGGATGTCGTCGCGGAGCGGGGTGTGTTCGATCGCGTGTGCTCGGCGGCGTGCGCCTCCGCGGTGATCGGATCGAGGAACCATCTTTTCCAGATCAGTGCGACGGGGGGCATGGATTCATACGCGGATGATGGTGCGCCGATGCTCGATCCGGTGGGTGGGTTGATCGCACGGTGGTTTGATCGTGCGGAGTGGGTCCGTGGAGTCTTGACGGAGAATAAACACGTCCTTGAACGACTTTTCTGTTGACCGGGCTATGTTTGTTCGCTCGTGTTGCGCCGAGAGATGATGTGGTTTGGTGCGACGGGCGGAGATGAGACGAGAGACCCCGAGGTTGGATTGATGGGTGTGTTGGGTTGATGGCCGCGGAATGGGGCATGGTTGTTGTGCGCACTGATTGTGTGCGGTTTGGGTTGATCTCTTTCCAGATCCGGATCTTTCGATCCCTGATCTGTTGCACACCGGCTCGGCGCGTTGCTTCTCTGGCGCGCCGGGCCGTGTTTTTGGATCGGCTAGGATCGATGATGCGAACGCTCGATCCGACACAGACTTTTCCGATGGTGATGCCCGATGGGACGGTGATCAAGCAGGTGGTGCACCTGAACAGGGTGATCGATCATCCGAGGATCGAGATCGGGGACTTCACGTACTTCGGGCACATGGAGGTGCTGGAGGACTATGCGGGGTATCTGGTACCGTTCCTTTTCCCGCTGAGCCCGGAGCGGTTGGTGATCGGGAAGTTTTGTCAGATCGCGCACGGGGTGCGGATCGTGACGAGCTCGGCGAATCACAACATGTCGGGGTTGTCCACGTACCCGTTCGCGAACTTCATGATGGACACGGGCACGACGGCGACGGATATCGAGGCGATGTTCCGGGTCCCGGGGAACAAGGGGGACACGGTGATCGGGAATGATGTGTGGATCGGGATGAACGCGATGATCATGCCCGGGGTGACGATCGGGGATGGGGCGATCATCGCTGGGGGGTCGGTGGTGGTGCGGGATGTGGAGCCCTATTCGGTTGTTGGGGGGAACCCGGCGAAGGCGATCGCGAAGCGGTTCGATGAGGAGACGATCGGGGCGCTGCTGGAGATCCGGTGGTGGGACTGGGATCCGGGGACGATCGGGGCGAATCTGGATGCGATCCGGGCGCGGGATCTAGATGCGCTGCGCGCGGTGTCGGAAGGGGTGTCGCGATGACCATGCACGAACGGGACGGTGCGTATCTCGCGGATACGGCGCGGGTGATCGGGGATGTCCGGCTCGGCGCGGATGTGAGTGTGTGGTACGGCGCGGTGATCCGGGGGGATGTGGCGCCGGTGGTGATCGGCGCTGGGTCGAATGTGCAGGACAATGCGGTGATCCATTGCGATCATCGGTTCGCGAATGTGATCGGTCGGGATGTCGTGATCGGTCATGGCGCGATTGTGCACGGGGAGTTCATCGGGGACGGGTCGCTGATCGGGATGGGGGCGAAGGTGCTCGGGCACACGAAGATCGGGAAGGGGTGTCTGATCGGCGCGGGGGCGTTGGTGGCGCCGGGGATGGAGGTTCCGGACGGGTCGGTGGTGGTCGGGGTTCCGGGAAAGATTGTTCGGAACGTGAACGATGCGGATCGCGCGTATCTCGCGAAGCTGCCCGCGCACTATGTGCGGCTCGCGAAGAAGCACGCGGCGAGTCCTGGGGATGTAACGATCTTTGGGATGGGGGAGATCGAGAACGCGGATCTGATCCCGGAGTGATTGCGTTCGGGGTGGGGTAGGATGGGGGTTTGGCTCGGGCGGATCCTTTGAGGGACGAGGGCGCGGCCGGGGCGTTGTTGATGGTGGTTGTGATGCGACGAGAGCTGAAGCTTGCGGATCTGGATGCGCTGCTTGGGGAGTGCCGGGGGCTTTTGGGGTCGGGGTATGAACAGACGGGGAACTGGTCGCTCGGTCAGATGTGTTGTCATCTCCGGTTGACGATGGAATCGAACATGCGCGGGTATCCGAGGTGGATGACGGTGATGGGGTGGCCGCTGCGCCCGGTGCTGCGGCGGTTCGCGCTCCCGAGGATTCTGGATGGCCGGTCGATCAACGGGGTGAAGACGGCGGGGATGTTTGTTCCGGCGGAGGGGCTCGATGATGGGGAGGAGCTCGCGAAACTGGAGCGGTGTGTGGCGGCGTTCCGGGGGTGGAGCGAAGAGCTCCATGCGCATCCTGGGTTCGGGGCCATGAGCAAGGATGGGTTTGAGCGGTTCCATGCGGCGCATGGGGCGCACCATTTGGGGTTTCTGGTTCCTCTGACGGAGTGAACGCGCTGGTGCTTGGGGTGGGTTTGATTTGAGATATGTGACCGGATGGTGCGGGGGGCGCATCTGTGGGGGTGAGGGTCTCAGTGCGCGGAGGTGTTGGGATGTCGTTGCTTGGACGGAACGTGTGTGTGGGCGCGATCGTGGCGCTGGTTTGGGGGATGTGTGGCGCTGGGGTTGCGGTGGCGCAGGTGGGTGCGGCGTATTCGGTCGTTGAGGAGGGGATCGATGCGGGGGTGGTGGACGAAGCGCTCGGGGACAGTCCTGAGGGGATCTGGCTCGATGGGGATGTGCTGTGGTTCGCGAAGCGCGCGGCGGAGGGGCCTTGGTGGGTGTCGGGCGGGGTGTCCGCGGAGCTTGCGCGGATCGGGGAGACGGACCTTTGGGTGGTGGGGCTGCGCTGGGATCGGTGGGACGAGGCGTTTCTGACGGCTGGGTTCCACGGCACTCCGTTCCCCTCGATGGACACGGAGTTCCGGCCTTGGCGCGGTGAACGTGCGCCACCGTCTCCTGAACGGGCGGAGCCCGGGTTGGTGGAGACGTTCGAGATTGCTGGGCCGATGGGGGTGAAGGATCGATCGATCACGGTGGTGCTCCCTCCGGGGTACGAGGGGATGGGGACGCTTCCCGCGCTCGTGCTTGCGGATGGTCAGAGCGCGGAGGACTGGGGCGCGGTGGTGGCTTCGATGGTGCTCGAGGGGCGGTGCGCGGGATTTGCGGTGATCGGGGTGCACAGCGGCGGGTACGAGGGGGATCGGTCGGAGCCCTACGACCCGAAGCTCGATGTGCGCGCGTGCGAGTATCTTGAGGGGTTCGATCAGGCGCGGTTTGATGCGCATCTCGATTGGGTGATCGATCGGGTGCTGCCCGAGGTGGCGCGTCGGTACCCGGTCTCGCTTGCGCGGGAGGGTCTTGGGGTTGGGGGGTTCAGCAACGGTGGCGCGTTTGCGGCGAGCGCGGGGTTGCGCCGTGGGGATGTGTTCGGGATGAGCTTGGCGCTGTCGGTTGGTGTGCCGCCGGAGGTTGGGGAGGACGAGGAGGTGAGGGCGCGGTTTTACTTTGCGGCGGGGGCGCTTGAGCCGCGGTTTTTGGAGCACACGGGGATCGCGCGGGATCGGGTGGTGGAGGGCGGCGGTCATGCGGTGTTCGAGACGTTCGTGGGTGGGCACGATCCGGAGCAGTGGATCCTGGCGTTGTCACGGTTCGGGGGGGCGATGTACCCGGTGGAATGAGTTGAGATTTCCGCACGCTCTGGAGCGGGCGTTCGGTGCTGCTAGGATCGTGGGGTATGCAGTGCTATCGAACAGGGCCGGAGACGGAGCGGGTGGCGCATCGGGCGTTTACGGTTGATGATTGTGAGGCGTTTTACCGGCTCAACAGTCATCCCGAGGTGATGCGGTATACGGGGGAGCCGGCGATCGGATCGGTGGAGGAAGCGCGGGACGCGATTGCTCGGTATCCGGATTTCGACACGGTGGGGTATGGGCGTTGGGCTTGTGTGCTCAAGGAGACGGGCGCGGTCATCGGGTTCTGTGGGCTCAAGTATCTTCCGGAGCTGGATGAGGTTGATGTGGGGTTCCGGTTCTTTCCGGAGTACTGGGGGAAGGGGATCGGGACGGAGACGTGCGCTGCGAGTCTTTCGTTCGGGTTTGAAGTGCTGGGGCTCGAGCGGATCCTGGGGCTGGTGCTCCCGGAGAACGGGGCTTCGATCCGGGTTTTGGAGAAGTGCGGGATGCGGCGGAACGGGGAGGTGGTGTTCGAGGGGGATCGGGCGCTGCGGTATGATGCGCTTCGGCCGGGGTGTGGGGATTGAGCGAGCGCCTGGGGGGCGATGTTCTTGGGGATCGATGCTGGGTGATCGTGGGTATGGGCGATTGCGCTGGGGGGTAGTATGTGCGCTCTCATGCGTGTTTCTGTGATTCTTCCAACCCGGCACGGTGATCCGTCTCCTGCGCTTGCGTGCGCGGAATCGCTCATTGGGCAGCTCGGGGCGCATGATGAGATCTGGATCTCGGTGGATGGTGTCGATCGCTCCGGGGGAGTTGCTCCTGCGTTGTCTTCGTGGGCTCGTTCGGGGTGCGGGCGCGTTGTTGCTGGGGCTCAGGGGGGTCCTGGCGCGGCGCGGAATCGGGCGCTGGAGGCATCAAGCGGCGAGCTGATTCTGTTTTTGAATGACGATGTCATTGCGTCCCCTGATCTGATCCGGGTTCACAGAGAGGCGCATACCAGACGGTCTGAGGCGGGGCGATCCGATGCGATGTTTTTGGGTGATGCGCCGTGGGCGGTCCCATCTGACGATCGTGTCATTGATCGGATGATGCGTGAGACGTCGTGGGTTTTCTTCTATGACCGGATGGATCGCGAAGATCCGGAGCTCGACTGGGGTTTTCGGCACGCGTGGACGCTCAATCTCTCAGTCCCGCGGAGAGTTTGTGAGCGGTTTGATCCACGATTGGCGTACCCGATGTTTGACGATCTGGACTGGGCGTTTCGGGTGTGCGAGACGTATGGGTCACGGGTGCTGTATCTTCCCGACGCGCGGGTGACCCACCACCATCGGTACCGGGCGGAGCAGGTGCTTCGTCGGGAGGCTTTGCTGGGGCACCAAGCGGCTCATCTGTACCACGTCAATCGTGAGGCCGCGGTGTGTATCTTTGGTGATCTGTACGCGACGAAAGACGGTGTCGAGGGTTCGATCTGCGATCTGGATGCGGCGAAGTTGGCGGAAGATTTCGCTGGCTTTGAACGGATCGCGATGCGGGCATCCGACGGCTTGACGGCGGAAGAACTGACGGCGCTCTTCTCGGATTGCAGAGCGTGGAGGGCGTTTGCACGGCTTGTCGGCGCGAGCGGGTACCACAACGGGCTTTCTGCTGAGGACGCGATGGAGCGGGGGGTGGGGATCTGCAAGGGGATGCATGAGTGGTAGAACCCGGGAGGGGAGGATCAAGCGTCCTCTCGCTCAACCGGGTTCTCGGTGTGTCAACCACCGGCGCGTGAGACGGTGGGCGCGTGGTCGAGCATCCCCTGCTGCTGCTCGATGAAGTCCCACCCTCGGTGTCGATCCGGGTCTTCGATGTGGGCATCGATCATCGGGCCGGGGGAGAGTGTGGCGATGACTTTGTGGCCGGCGCGATCGGTGATCGACACCCCGGCTTCGCGCAGGGCTTCTTCGATTGTTTCGGCTCCCTTCCCGGGGCGGACCAGCTGCACTTCTTGTATCGCGCCGTTGACGAGCCGATTCAGGAGCGAATCCTTCACGGCTTGCTTTCCGACGAAGCGGTCCCAGTGCGCTTTGGTCAGCGGCGGCGATGTCGATGCGGGGGCGTTATTGGCTTGGAGAACACCCTCGGCGAAGTGCTCGTCCATCTTCTTGGTTCGTGCGATGCGTTCGTAGCGGTCGAGCATCGAGCTCATCGATCGATCACGCAGTTCTGGGGGGCAGTATCGGTCGATGACCCAGATGTTGTTCCGAACGATTCTTTTCAGGATCATCCGGAAGTCTCGGTTCTGTTGAACCTTTCGGTGCTCGAAGGACAGGGCGCGGGTGTGGGCGACACGGCCTCCGGATTGGATGAGGCGCGCGCACAGGTCGTACTCTTCCACGTAGTACTCGAAGGCGGGGTCGTATCCGCCGGCGCTCAGGAATGCGTCTTTGCGGTAGAGGCAGCCGCAGCCGATGACGACTTCGGGGAGCCCGCCTTGTTCGTGGGATTGGTCTGGCAGGAGGATTTCTCCTCCGAGCGCGAGGACGTCCGGGGGGAGCGATGAGAGGATGGTGTTGAAGGGGCCGCTGGTTGGCACCGAATCATCATCGAGCATCATGATCCAGTCGCCTTGCGCGTGCTGGGCTCCGATGTTTCTTCCGGCGGCGGCGTGATTCTCATCGAGGCGGATCACCTGGAGCCCCGGCATTGACGCGAGGTCTTTCGGGAGCTGGGATGTGACGGGAGTGTCTGAGGCGTTGTCGATCACCAGGACATCCGGGGTGTACTGGTCGGGATCTTCGGAGAAGAGTGAGGGCGCGGATTCCTGGAGATGGCTGAGGGTGTGATGGAGTTCGTCGTGTCGATTCCGGGTGGGGATCACGACGGAGATTCGGGGCATCATTCGAGTCCCAGGGCGATGGGCTGTTCCTGGCGGGCGAACTCTCTGTCGAGTTGCCTGCTCAGGTTGAGGATCTCGTCTCTGGTCACGTGGTGGTTCCCTAAACGTCCGGCGCTGACTCCTGCGGCGAGAGAGCCGATGTAGAGGGCCATGACGGAGGATGAGCCGGCGATATGGGAGAGGGTGCTCAATGCCAGGAATGCGTCGCCGCAGCCCAGGACATCGGTGGGCGCGTGGTTGAGGGATGGGATGTGCTGGCTTGTGAGTTGGAGCAGTTGGCCGTCCGGGGCTTCTTGTGATTCGACATGCTCGAACATGACCACGCCGTCTTCGGCCATGGTGAGGGCGATCCTTTTGGCCTGGGTCTTTTTCATCAGGTTGAGGACCATGGAGGGGAGCGATTCGGCATGGTCTGGGACGGCGCTCCGGAGTTCGTGCTCGGAAGGGGTGAGCCAGTCGGCGTGGAGCATGTGGGAGAGACTCGTATGCGATCCGGACACGTCTCCTGCGAGGAAGGGGACGAGCGGGCGGAGTTTGATGAACAGGTCTTGTGTGAGTTTGGCGCCGCACATGCCCAGCCCGTAGTCGGCGATGATTGCTGCGTCGGCGTTCTGTGCGTGCTTGCACGCGGTTTCGAGCAGGCGGCGTCGTGTCATGTGGTCGAAGTCGATCTTGACACACCGATCGAGTTTGAAGAGCTTCTGGCCTCGGCACAGGAAGCGTTCTTTCTCGTGCATGGGGCCTTCGTAGGTGATGGGGATGACGTCGATCCCCTGCGAACCGAGCTGGGACTCGAAGGATGCGCCGGACTGGCTCTTTGGCGATGGGGTGATCAGGGTGACCTTGGCGCCCATTGATGCGAGATTCTGGGCGATGATCGCGGAGCCGCCGAGGAAGCTCTGTTTGAGAAGCGGGCGGAGCGAGAGCACGGGGGATTCGCTGGCGACTTCCGGCTGGGAGCATTCCACATACGTATCGAGGATGCTTTCTCCGATGACGAGGACACGCTTCCCGCTCATGAGCTGGATGGTGTCATCCACCATCTCGCTCGTGAGTGTGTGCATGTGTCTCAGACTTTGGAGGGCTGGGTTCGTGTTCGCGCTGGAGTCTTGGGGGTTTCTTGAGAGCGCCTCGATGAGCTTGCTGGATGAGAACACGACATCGCCCGACGAGAAGACGACTCGGCCGCCGTTGGATTCGACGGCGTCTCGTTCGGCTGTGAACCTGGGGTCGTTGTTGTGTTCGTACTCGACGCCTTTGACGTACACATCGGGTTGGAGCTGGTGGATGATTTCTGAAGCGGTGGGATTGTGATTGATGTATACCCAATCGACGCATGAGAGGGCGGCGAGGTTTTCTGCTCGGAGGTGCTCGGAGAAGAAGGGTCGGCCTGCGCCTTTGTGGATGAACTCGTCGGCGGTGACTGTGACGACCAGGCGTTTCCCGAGCTGACGGGCGTGTTCGAGGTGTCGGACGTGTCCCGGGTGGACGATGTCGAAGCACCCGTGGCAATGGACGACGGGCTCGCCGAGCAATCTGGATTCAGATCGGTGGGCGACGAGCTGCTCGAGCGTGCATATTTTCCCGTTTTGTTTGGAAAAAGAACTCATGGGTGACTGTGTCCATCAGGCCGATGTCATGATACTGAGATCTGGGTTGGGGCGCGGGAGCGGTGGTCGAGAATTTCTCTCTTGAGGGGGAGCTTTGTGGGCTGACGGAGATGGGTGGGGTGATCTGACTCAGGATTAGTCGCTCTTGAAGTACAGACGAAATAAATTTTGTGGCTTCAAAGCCATTGGCAACGAAACTCGCCGGAGCAAGGACACCATGACTTAGTATTTAACCAGTGGGCGTACCCGATCGTTCCCGCGAGGCCCATGGTATGGTGAGGGTTGGATGCTGTCCCCCGCGACAACTCCGGGGCACGGCTGAGCTAGTGATTGGCGAGTGTTCAATTGAGCTGAGGATTGTGAGAGGCAGATCTATTTGGGGCTCACCTTTTTGTGTTGTGGCCTCTCTAGGGCTTTGTCAGCGATGTGGGCTTAATCGTAGATTCGATGCCGGAGTCGCAGCTGACTGGAGTGATCGGCGAGGTGTGTCGACAGGAGGGTTGTGGCGACATGGTCGATGGTGGTCGCGTGGATGTGGGACGGGAGATGCTGATGCAAAGACGACCGCCCAATCCTTGTGACCACAGCATCAAAATCTAAGCAGGCCGCGATTCGTCAACGTGGAGGATGCGATACTTATGAGATGGCAGAGCCACGAAAATAAATTTTATGAATGCGAGCGTAGCATACTTCCCTTGCGGCTTCGCAAAGGAAGTATGCTGCACAGATTCGGATGTTTACATTTGCGTATCAGTGATCACAAGGACCCCATGCCGCAAGCAACATCGCCAGATCAGCTGAGTCGACCGCGTAATCTTTGTTAAAATCGGCGGGGCAGATGTCATCACAAGGGCACAAACCCCACGCCGCTGTCAACTCTGCCAAGTCGGCGCTGTCGATCATCCCATCGTCATTTATATCTTCAATACATTCACACCTGTTGCCCAGTGCCGGGATCATCAACGAGACAATCAGGTTGATTTCTGCCTTGGTCAAGACGCCGTCTTGATCAAGATCGAACGCAGAGCACGGATCCCCACCACTGCAAGGCCCTTGCATGGCTGTGAGCAACGCGATATCTCCCTCATCGACCATGTAGTTATTGTTCAAATCGACAGATAGAATACTGTCACACGAATATTCAGGCAGCACGAAATCCGCATAGCTTGCCCATGCATACACGCATTCCGTCTCCAGTGCCTGATGGATCTGTGGGCGGACGGCCGATCCAAATTGCACTATCACTCCCGCGAGCTTCGGCACATAGATTTCAGCGACATCATCATAAACTTCAATGATGAGCCCTCCTCCCGAATCATTGTTTTCGACACCACAACTCCCCGGCTCATTCCACCCAACCGTGATCGATGATACCCCGGAGGGAACAGCGGAGTCACATGCCCGCATCGCCCGACGAGCCCACGAAACCAGCCACGCAGGCTCACCCAGGTTTGCAACAACTTCGGCTTCGCTAGCAAAATCCAGTGGATTGATATGCGTGACCGGAGTCGCCAAATGCGCGATCACGAGGTCGGGGTTGGCGAGTGTCTCGCCCGGGTTTTCGTGATGCGGCAAATTCTGCTCAGAGAACAAGAAGTAGTCAATCTCAACATCATGAAATGCGCTGGGCGGATCCTGGAACCCGCCCACAGTACCATCCGTTTTTCGCCTGAATCGCAGCGAATATGCGTAAGGCTCTGGCGGATTTGAGCTGTCAAATTGCACAGGAAGACAATGACGCGCCAGAATCGCATGATGCTGATCAATCAAGGTTGCTCCGCAGGAGGTGTTCCCGTATCGCGAATCACTCGGATCCGTGACCTCAAGCCATGAGGTCAGCGAAAACCCTGCAACAGCATCAAAACGTGTGTCGGTGCTTGCCGGGGGAGTCCCGCCATCGATCGCCATGGCCCCGCTGTACATACAAAATACACCCAACACTACTCCGAAACGCCTGAAAATCGACTTTGCTCGCATTGTGAATCCTCCTTCAACATATAATTTTTATTAACAACCAAACGTCTGCTTGGCCACGCCGATCTGACATGAAATCTCGTGGACGGCTACACCCTGATCCAACATCACTCCTACCTTCCGCAGTTGCGTTATGATTGATTCGGCTGAGTGTACTGAATTGCATCAGAATTCCTCTTAATCGAGGCATCCACCCCGCTGTGTTGCCGCATAGCAGGCGGACTTGTTCTGAGGAAGAGTCAACTCACAGATCCTGTCAGAGTCAGAGTTTCATCAGTCATAGTCATGGAGCACATTTGAAACGATGCACTTAGTACATACCCCGTTTCGCGCAATGCGCCTCCAAGCGACGTAGCTTCAAAATCGCCAGCATGAACTATTCGCTCTACGTCACAATCCCCAACCCCCCACAATGAGAAAGCCCTTCGACGCGCTCGCCGAAGGGCTTGGTCACTCAAAGAATCGGGGTGAGAGGATTCGAACCTCCGACCTTCTGACCCCCAGTCAGACGCGCTAACCAAGCTGCGCTACACCCCGGTGGTGTTTGCTCTTTCGAGCGGTCGTGATGATAGCGCGGAAATCGGGCGGGGCGAGGGGGGCTATCGTCGGGGATGAGCGATTCAACGAAGTCGGGGAGTGTTCTGCTCCGTGGAGGGCGTGTCGTTGACCCGGGTTCGGGTCTGGATGCGACCCGCGATGTGGTGCTGGAGGGGGGAACCATCCGGGAGATCGGGGAATCGGTGGATCCTTCGGGGTTCGATCGGGTGGTGGAATGTGAGGGGCTGATCGTGGCTCCGGGGCTCATCGACCCGCATGTGCACCTGAGGGACCCGGGGCAGACGCATAAAGAGGACATCGCGAGCGGGACGAACGCGGCGGTGATCGGGGGGTTCACGACGGTGTGCTGTATGCCCAACACGTCGCCGGCGCTCGATTCGCCGGAGATGGTGGAGTATGTGGCTTCGAAGTCGGCGCGGGAGGGGAAGTGTCGGGTGTTCAGTGTCGCGTGCGCGACGGCGGGTCGGAAGGGGGAGCGGCTCGCGGAGATCGGGCTGTGCGATCGGGCTGGGGCCGTCGGGTTCTCGGACGATGGGGATGTGATCGAGAGCGCGAACGTGATGCGCGCGGTGCTTGCGACGGTGGCTCCGACGGGGAAAGCGTTCATGCAGCACTGTCAGGAGACGACGCTGACCCAGGGCGCGGTGATGCACGCTGGGGAGGTGGCGCAGAAGCTCGGGCTCAAGGGGTGGGTGCGCGAGGCGGAGGAGCTGATCATCGAGCGCGATGTTCGGCTCAACTCGGGGATCGGGTGCGCGTACCACGTGCAGCACATGTCTTCGGGGGGGTCGGTGGAGATCGTGGCGCGGGCGCAGCGCGAGGGTCAGCCCGTGACGGCGGAAGCGTCCCCCCACCACTTGCTGCTGACGGACGAAGCGGTTGAGAAGCAGGGGTCGATGGCGAAGATGAACCCGCCGCTCCGGGAGCAGTCGGATATCGATGCGCTCAAGGAGGGGATCCGTGAGGGGATCATCACGATCCTTGCGACGGACCATGCGCCGCATCACTCGGACGAGAAACGGAACCCGGTGGCGGCGGCGCCGTTCGGGATCATCGGGCTCGAGTCGGCGCTGGGGCTGTACCACAAGGCGCTGATCGAGACGGGGGTGATCGGGTGGCGCGACATGCTCGAGATGATGACGATCAACCCGGCGAAGCTGTGCTGCTTGGACGGATGCGGGATCGGGTCGCTGAAGGTCGGGGGGACGGCGGATGTGACGGTGATCGATCCGGATCACTCGTGGACGCTGCGCGAGGAGGATCTGGGTGGGAAGAGCGTGAACACGCCGTTCCTTGGTTGGGAGATGGGGGTGCGCGCGGTGATGACGATCGTGGGCGGCGAGGTTCGGTACGAGATGGAGGGGGCGCTGTCGCGATGAAGGGGTTGCGTTGGCTCTGGGACAGGCGCGAGATCGTGATCGCGGCGATCGCGATCGTGACGATCGTGGTGTACCTGGTGCTGCGTTTCGGGATGGGGGTGTCGATCGAGGAGGCGCGGTGGGTGCTATGGGTGTGCTTGGGGCTGGGGGGGACGCCGCTGGTTGTGGAACTGGTGGGGAAGGCGCTGAAACGGGAGTTCGGGTCGGATCTGCTTGCGGGGATCTCGATCGTGACGTCGGTGCTGCTGGGTGAGTATCTGGCGGGGTCGTTCGTGGTGCTGATGTTGTCGGGTGGGGAGGCGCTGGAGCGGTACGCGGTGGCGAATGCTTCGAGCGTGCTCAAGGCGCTGGCGAAGCGGATGCCTTCGGTGGCGCACATCAAACGGGAGGGGTCGCTCGAGGATGTGGCGCTCGAGGAGGTCCGGGTCGGGGATCATCTGACGATCTTTCCGCACGAAACGGCGCCGGTGGACGGGGTGGTGGTGGATGGGCATGGGGTGATGGACGAGAGCTTCCTGACGGGGGAGCCGTACCTGATGTCGAAGGCGCCGGGGTCGAGCGTGATCTCGGGGTCGGTGAACGGGGAGTCGGCGATCACGATCGAGGCGACCCGGGAAGCGGTGGATTCTCGGTACGCGAAGATCATGCAGGTGATGCGGGACACGGAGGAGCGGAAGCCGCACATGCGCCGGCTCGGGGATCAGCTGGGCGCGGTGTATACACCGATCGCGGTGGCGCTGGCGATTGTGGCTTGGGTGATCAGTGGTGATCCGACCCGGTTCCTCGCGGTGCTGGTGGTTGCGACCCCGTGTCCGCTTCTGATCGGGATCCCGGTCGCGATCATCGGGTCGATCTCGCTGTCGGCGAAGCGCGGGATCGTGGTCAAGGACCCGGGGGCGCTCGAGGTGATCAACACGTGCAAGACGATCATCTTCGACAAAACTGGGACGCTGACCTACGGGACCCCGGTGGTGACGGAGATCATCGCGCGGGATGGGGTGGACGAGGGGAAGCTGCTGTCGATGATTGTGTCGCTCGAGCGGTATTCGAAGCACCCATTGTCGGACGCGATCGTGGAGCTCGGGGAGGCGCGTGGGGTGTCGATCTCGGAGCCGACGGAGGTTTCGGAGAAGCCCGGGCAGGGGCTTGAGGGGTTGATCTCGGGGACACGGGTGCTTGTGACGGGTCGGAAGGCTTTGGGGGGGATCGATCCGGATGGGGTAGGGCTGCTCCCGGAGCAGACGGCCGGGCTTGAGTGTGTGGTGGTGCTCGATGGCACGTATGCGGCCACGGTGAAGTTCCGGGACGAGCCCAGGAAGGACGGGAAGCTGTTTATCGAGCATCTGTCGAGGAAGCATGGGTACGACAAGGTGATGCTGGTGTCGGGGGACCGGGAGTCGGAGGCGCGGTATCTGGGGGAGAAGGTGGGGATCCGGGATGTGATCGCGGAGCGGACGCCGGAAGAGAAGGTGGGGATCGTCCGGGAGGAGATGGAGAAGGCGCGGACGTGTTTCGTGGGGGACGGGATCAACGATGCGCCGGCGCTCTCGCTTGCGACGGTGGGGATCGCGTTTGGTCAGGCGTCGGATATCACGACGGAGGCGGCGGGTGTGGTGATCATGGACTCGACCCTGGAACGGGTGGACGAGTTTTTCCATATCTCGAAGCACATGCGGCGGATCGCGTTGCAGAGCGCGGTTGGGGGGATGTTGTTGAGCGTTGTGGGGATGATCCTTGCGGCGATGGGGTATCTGCCCCCGGTTGCGGGTGCGATCTCTCAGGAGGTGATCGATGTGTTCGCGGTGGCGAATGCGCTCCGGGCGGCGTTTCCACCCCGGGTGATGTCGGATATCCGGGACTGAGGGGGATCTTGATCGTGGGGAGGGGGAAATCGGGAATGGGGGGCCGTAGAGTCGGGTTGAGTTGCATTTCTGGCTCGGACGCACTTCTTGATCAGACAGGACGGATTCCATGAGCATCAAAGTCGGTATCAACGGTTTCGGACGGATCGGTCGTCTCGTGTATCGGATCGCGGCGAACACGCCGGGGATCGAGGTCGTGGCGATCAATGACCTGGTGGGGTCGGACAACCTTGCGTACTTGCTGAAGTACGACACCATGCACGGTCGTTTCCTGATCGACGGGAAGCCCGCTGAGGTCAGCGCGGAGGAGGGGTCGTTCACGGTCAACGGGAAGAAGACGATCTGCACGGCGGAGCGTGACCCGACGAATCTGAAGTGGGGCGACATGGGTGTGGACTACGTGCTCGAGAGCACGGGTCTGTTCACCACGGGTGAGGACGCGCAGAAGCACATCGACAACAACGGGTGCAAGCGTGTGGTGATCTCGGCGCCGACGAAGACACCGGACACGGTTCCGACGTACGTGCACAAGGTGAACTGCGGGAAGTACAACCCGGAGACGGACACGATCATCTCGAACGCTTCGTGCACGACGAACTGTCTTGCGCCGATCACGAAGGTGATCCTGGACAACTTCGGGCTCATCGAGGGTCTGATGACGACGGTGCACGCGGCGACGGCGACGCAGCCGACCCAGGACGGTCCTTCGAAGAAGGATTGGCGCGGGGGTCGGAATGCGTATCAGAACATCATCCCGGCAAGCACGGGTGCGGCGAAGGCCGTCGGTCTGTGTCTCCCCGAGACGAAGGGGAAGCTGACGGGGATGGCGTTCCGGGTTCCGACGGCGGATGTGTCCGCTGTGGACCTGACGTTCCGGACGGAGAAGTCCACGACGCTCGCGGAGATCAACGCGGCGATGAAGGCGGCTTCGGAGGGCGCGATGTCGGGTGTGCTCGGGTACACGGAGGAGCAGGTTGTGTCGAGCGACTTCGTGGGTGATCCCCGTTCGTCGATCTACGACGCGGGCGCGGGGATCGAGATGAACGCGAACTTCTTCAAGATCATCTCGTGGTACGACAACGAGGCGGGGTACGCGAACCGCTGTGTGGACATGATGAAGATGATGGGTGAGAAGGACGGGCTGTAAGGCTTTCGCCTCCCCTTTCACTCCCCCACTCTTTGGGTGATATCAGAGCGCGGGCGCCTTCGGGTGCCCGCGTTTTTTGGTGTGGGTGCGCATACGCTGGGCCATGCGATACACATGGACGTTGCTTCGGGCTGGTCGGTTTCTTCTTGATGGGGGCGGGATGTTCGGGGTGATCCCGAAGGTGGTGTGGACGCGCTCGGTGGAGCCCGATGAGAAGAACCGGATCGAGCTGATGCACAACTGTGTGCTCCTCGAGTCGGAGGACGTGGACCCGGAGCTGGGGCGGAAACGTCGGGTGCTGATCGAAGCGGGGACGGGGGACAAGCTCGACGAGAAGATGTCGAAGATCTTCGGGCTCGACGGGCGCACGGTCGAGAGCGAGGTCGTGCGCGTGGGGGTGGATCCGAAGGAGATCGATCATGTGATCGTGTCGCACCTGCACTTCGATCATGCTGGGGGGCTGACGAGGCGCGTGCGCGAGGGGGAGGAGCCCCACTGGACGGCGACGAAACCCGGCGCGGCTTCGGGGGACGAGCCCCGGGTGCGGTTCACGTTCGAGAACGCGGAGCTGATCGTGCAGCGCCGGGAGTGGGTGGACGCGCGGAACAACGACGCGGTGATGACGAGGACGTACTACCGGGATCATCTGCTCCCGTTCGAGGACGAGTCGTTACCGCTTGGGGGTGGGAAAGCGCGGATGCGTTTGGTCGATTCGCCCAGGCCGTTCCCGCTGAATCGGAAGCCCTCGCGGGACGAGCGCCCGAAAGCGGGGGTTGAGGAGCGGATGACGGAGGTGCTCCCGGGGGTCCGGGTGTTCCTGGTTCCGGGTCATACGTGGGGACAGCAAGCGGTGCACTTCACGGATGTGGAGGGTCGGGAGCTGGTGTTTACGCCGGACGTGATGCCGACGAGGTGGCACGGGGGTCAGGCGTATTCGTTGTCGTACGACGTGGAGCCCTATACGTCGATGGTGACGAAGGGGTGGTTCCTGGAGGAGGCGGCGGAGCGTGGGTGGGTGCTGGTGCTGGACCACGAGCCCGGGGACCCGTTCGTGAGGGTGGAACGTGATGAGCACGGGTGGTTTACGCTCGTGGAGGCGGGTGTTGGTGGGTGAGGTTGGTGAGAATCGGGTCTCGGGGGGTGTGGTGCACTACAATCGGTGAACGCCGTGAGTACACAGACAGAACCCATCCAGGACAGCGGGAACGAGCCGACGATCGAGGCGATGGAGCCGGCGAAGATTGCGGCTCCGGAACCGAACGCGGGCGATTCGCGTGAGGTGTCGAAATCGCGGAAGCCGACGCTGTATGAGCGATTGGAGTCCTTCTTTGAGCGGCTCAGTGTGAAGAACAACTTCTGGCACCGGGTGTGTTCGTTGGTGTGGCTCCCGTATGCGTTCCGCTCGGGGATCACGATGAAACGTGTGGATGAGCACACGTTCAAGGCGACGTTGCCTTTCCGGAGGTTTAACAAGAACTGGTACAACGCGATGGCCGGCGCGGCGCTTCTGGGGAACTCGGAGATCGCCGGGGGGTCGTACGTGTTCGGGGTGTGCGGGGGCGATTACACGGTGGTGTGTAAGCATCTTGAGTACAAGTTCTTGCGCCCGTGTTTCGGCCCTGCGGAGTACCGGATCACCCCCTTGGACGATATCGATGCGCTCGTGGAGACGGGGAACGAGTTCAACATCACGGTCCGGATGGACATCATCCAGGTGCTCCCGAGTCTGGGGAAGAAGGGGAAGGGCGCGGAGGACGGGGAGTCCGAGGCGGTGGGTGTGGAGACGAAGGGCGGGAAGGGGAAGAAGCCCAAACGGGTGGGGCGCTGCGAGGCGACGTTCCATGTGACGCCGAAGTCGCATCATCGGGAAAAAGAGATGCGTGAGAAAGAGATGCGCAAATCTTCGGGTGACGCATGAGCGCCGAGGGCGCTGAAGGTTCAGTTCGGTTGACGACGAACCCGCTCTTGTGGGGCGCGTACCTTGCGTGCTCGTGGACGTGGTGTATCGGGATGTTCCTCCCGGGGTTGTTGCTCCGGGATCATGGGTGGTTGGGGTTCATCGTGTTTGCGGTTCCGAATGTGGTGGGCGCGGCGGCGATGGGGTGGGTGCTCACCAGCCCAGAAGCTTCGAAGCGGTTCGTCGAGAAGCACTCGGGGTGGGTGTGGTGGTTCGGGGTGGTGACGATCGCGTATCACGTGTACTGGGCGCTGTGGGCTGGTCCCATGATCCGGGATGCGCTGGGGCTGACGGATACGTATCTGTTCGGCGCGGGGGCGGTTGTGGTGGCGTTTGCGATCGTGAGTGGTCGGATCGTGCGCGCGGGGAAAGCTCCTGCGCTGTCGGCGGTTCTGATGCTCGTGTCGCTCGGTCTGCTGGTCGCGATGCTCGTGACGGGAGCTGGGGATGCGGCGACTGACGCGCTGATCGAGGCGCCGAAGTCTTCGTACTCGGCGTGGTTCCTTGGGCCGCTGGCGTGTCTGGGGTTCTTGCTGTGTCCGTATCTGGACGGGACGTTCCATCATGCGCGGGAGCATCTGCCCGGGAAGACGAGCGGGCGTGTGGGATTCACGGTGGGGTTCGGGGTGCTGTTCGCGGCGATGATCGTGCTGACGACGAGGTACGCTGGGTGGATTCTCGGGGGTGGCGCGTGGGCGGTCCCGGAGTGGCTCGGTGCGTGGCTCGTGGTGCACCTGGGATGTCAGTGGGTGTTCACGGTGCGGGTCCATCTGGATCGGCTCCATGCGATCCGGGGGGATTCGATCGGGACGATGCAGATTTCGTACGGGACGGCGCTGCTCGCGGCCGGGCTTGGGCTCGGGCTTGCTCGCGCGGGGTCGTACGCGGCGATGTCGATGGGTGAGGTGGGGTACCGGTCGTTCCTGTGGTTCTACGGGCTGGTGTTCCCGTGCGCGGTGCTGTACCGCGCGGTCCGGGCGCACTCGACGGGGGTCCCGATGCAGCGCTGGATGATGTGGGCGGCGATCGGGGTCGCGACCCCGATGTTCTGGATGGGGTTCATCGAGCGCCAGCTGGTGTGGCTGATCCCGGGGGTGGTGGTCGCGGCGGTCGGGGCGTTTGTGCTCAAGGGCACGGATCGGTCGGATGCTCACACGATGATGTGAAGTCCACGCCCTGGTTTTTGAGGACGATCATCGCGTTTCGTTTGAGCATGTCGAGCTTGGAGCGTTTCATGGCGCTGCCTTTGAGCTCGCGTGATCGGTCTTCGGGGGTCCAGGTGAGGATGTCGCGGAGGTCGAGTCGGTCCCGGGTGCTGTGGTAGACGGGGTTGGGGGTTCGGTGGTTCGGGTCGAGTGACTCGGGGGTGCGTGGTGAGTTGTGGGGGCAGACTTCCTGGCAGATGTCGCACCCGAAGGCCCAATCTCCGATCCCTTCATGGAGGGCGGGGTCGATGGGGGTGCGGTGTTCGATGGTGAGGTAGGCGATGCATTTGGTGGCATCGACGCTGTAGGGGGTGATGGCGTGTGTGGGGCAGGCGTCGATGCAGCGGGTGCATGAGCCGCAGTGGTCGGTGATCGTGGGTTGAGAGCTCGGGGGGGTGAGGTCGAGGGTTGTGACGAGGGCGCCGAGGAGCATGTAGGAGCCGGCTTTGGGGTGGATGAGGAGGGTGTGTTTCCCGATCCATCCGAGCCCGGCGCGCTGGGCGAGCTCACGCTCGTGGACAGGGGCGGTGTCCACGACGCATTTGGTGTCCGAATCGGGCGCGAGGGCTCTGAGTTCGTCGGCGAGGGTGTGGAGGCGTTGCTTCATGGTGTCGTGGTAATCACGACCCCGCGCGTAGCGCGCGATTCGGCCTTCGCCGGGCTTCAGGGGGGTGTCGGTGTTGGTGGCGCGGGTTGCGTAGAGGTCGGCGACGACGAGGGCGGACTTTGCGTGGTCGAGGATCCTGCCCGGGTCGGTGCGGAGGTCGGTGTGGGATTCCATCCAGGACATGGAGCCGTGCTTGCCTTGGTCGAGCCAATCGAGAAGCTGGGGGGCGCGGTCGATGGGCTCGAGGGTTGCGATCCCGGTGAGGGCGAAGCCGAGCTCGTGGGCGCGGGTGATGAGGGATTGGGTGAGGGCGCTTGAATCGTCCACGCGCGAGTTTATGCGCCGGTGGTGATCGGGTCGGCGTTGCTCGGCTGGGTGGAGCCCAGCCATGCGTAGAGGGTGTCTGCTGCGTGGCTCAGGACGTCCTGGGGGTCGCGCTCGTCCTTGATCCAGAGGCGCGGGTGTTCGTAGACGGCCCAGGCATTGGAGCCCGTGTCCTGAAGCGCGACGAGGGTGTCCCGGAGGGGGAGGACGCCTTCCCCGAGGAGGGCGGGGTGGTGCTCGGCGTCGGCGTCGGCGAGTTTGAGGGTGTGGAGTCGGTCGCCGAGGAGTTGGACGGCGGCGATGGGGTCGTCGCCGGCGAAGACGCCTTGAGCGATGTTGTAGGAGATTCCGAGCCACTGGGAGGGGTAGCTCTCGACGAGGTTCAGGAGGTCCTGTGCCTTTGCGAAGGAGCCCGTGTTCTCGATGAGGACCCGGGTGTTGGTGTTGCGCGCGGTTTGGGCTGCGAGGACGAGACGTTCGCCGATGCGCCGGTCGGACCAGGCGGCGGGTTCGCCGTGCTGTCTTGTCCCGGGGTAGATGCGGACGTAGTCGATGTCGGCGCGTGCGGCGTGGTCCACGAAGCGTTTGGTTTCCTTGACGGGGGCTTCGTTGTCGATGAAGAGGTGCCCGAGGACGGGGGGGAAGACGTGGGGATGGTCGAGGGTGACGCCGGTGGCGTAGCTGATAGCTTCGATCCCGGCGCGGTCGAAGATGGCTTCGATGTCTTGGGGGTCGTGATGGAGGGGGTTGGAGGCGAGGAGGGTGTCGTCCTCGTCGAAGGCGCGCATCTCCAGACCGAGGTAGCCCATCTGGGCCGCGTTGTTGGCGGCTTCTTCGAGGGTCCATTCGGGGCAGACGAGGGTGGAGCACGCGATTTTCATGGGTGGGGTTCCTCGGTTCCTTGAAGTCAGGTCAAGTGTACACCCCGGGGACGATTGGGGGCGGATCGGGTGGTGGGTAGGGGGCTGCTAGACTCGGGGACACTGGACGGAGGTTGATCGATGGAACAGCGTGCGTTTGAGGATTCGCTCCACACGAAGCTCGATGAGGGGATGACCTATTCGGGATATCTGGACCTGGAGACATTGCTGTCGGCGCAGCACCCGTTGTCGGAGCCCGAGCACCACGACGAGCTGCTGTTCATCATCCAGCATCAGACGACGGAGCTGTGGTTCAAGCTGCTGATCCATGAGCTCAAGTCGGCGGTGACGTGGATCCAGGGGGATCAGCTTGAGCCGGCGTTTAAGATCCTGGCTCGGGTGAAGCACATCCAGGGGGTGCTGCTGAGGCAGTGGGATGTGCTCGCGACGCTGACCCCGGCGGAGTACGTCCAGTTTCGGCATGTGCTCGGGAAGGGGTCGGGGTTCCAGAGTGTGCAGTACCGGGTGGTGGAGTTCATGCTCGGGAACAAGGACAAGCGGATGCTCGAGATCCACGAGCACGACCCGGTGCACGGGGCGATGGTTCGCGAGGCGATGGAAGCGCCGAGTATCTACGACGAGTTCCTTCGGTATCTGGATCGGCGCGGGCTCCCGATCCCGGGGGAGGTGCTGGAGCGGGATGTGACGGTGGCGCATGTGGCGAACGAGGGGGTGCTCGAAGCGTTCAAGATCATCTACACGGAGCCCGAACGGTTCTGGGATGCGTACGAGATGTGCGAGAAGCTGGTGGATGTGGAGGAGCAGTTCGCGCACTGGCGGTTCCGGCACATGAAGGTGGTGGAACGGGTGATCGGGTACAAGATCGGGACGGGGGGCTCGAGCGGGGTGAACTTCCTGCGCAAGATGATCGACCATCGGTTCTTCCCAGAGCTCTGGGACGTTCGGACGCATATCTGATGGGCGCGCACGACGGAGAGCTGGTGTGCGATCCGATCATCGAGCACGCGGTGCGCGCGATGGGGTCCGGGGCGCTGACGGAGGCGGGGCTCGTGGAGCATGTGCACCCGTTGTTCTCGAGGGTGCTGGCGCGGAACGTGAGCGCGGACGAGATCTATCTTGCGAACCACTCGCTCGGTCGGCCGCTCGACTGTGTGCGCGACGAGGTGGTTGCGAGTCTGGATTCGTGGTACGAGGATCTGGACGGGGCTTGGGGTTTGTGGATGGCGCAGCGGGAGCGGTATCGGGCGGAGCTTGCGCGATTGCTCGGGGTGGATCGCGCGGACTCGGTGGTTCCGAAGACGAGCGCGGCGCAGGGGCTGCGGAGCGTGATCCATGCGCTCCCCAAGGATCGGCCGGTGGTTGTTGCGACGCGCGCGGAGTTTGATTCGATCGAGTTCGTGCTCAAAGCGATGGCGCACAAAGGGCGGATCGAGGTGCGCTGGGTGGACGCGGATGAGGACGGGTTGATCGAGGAGGGTGCGGTTGCGCGGGCGATCGGTCCCGATGTGGATCTGGTTGTGTGCTCGGTGGTGTGCTTCGCGATGGGGCAGATGCTGACGAAGGTCGGGGACGTCATCGATGCGGCGCATGCGAACGGCGCGAAGGTGCTGCTCGATGCGTATCACGCGGCCGGGGTTATTGAGCTGGGGGATGCGCATCGTCATGCGGACTTCATGATCGGGGGGAACTACAAGTACACGCGCGGGGGTCCTGGCGCGTGCTGGCTGTGGGTAAATGCTCGTCATCTCCGTGATGCGCCCGGGGTTCCGGAGCGGGATTCGGTGTTCACGACGGAGACGGGGTGGTTCGCGAAGGCGGAGCCGTTTGCGTATGCGCGGAGCGATGCGCCCGAGTTTGCCAAGGGCGGGGACGGGTGGCTCGAAGCGACGGAGCCCGTGCTGACGTATGCGCAGGCGCTCCCGGGGTTGGTGCTGACGAATGCGATCGGGGTGGGTCGGCTTCGCGCGTATTCGCTCGAGCAGATGGGGGTGCTGGGTGATCTGCTATCGGCGAAGGGGGTTTCGCTCGCGACTCCGGAGTCGCACGGCGCGTATGTGCTGGTTCGTGTCGAGGATTCGAAGGGCGCGATCGGGGCGCTGAAGGCGCACGGGGTGAATGCGGATGCGCGTCCGAGCCCGTCGGGTCATGGGGCGTTTGTGCGATTGTGCCCGGATCTGCTCAACACACGCACGGAGCTCGAGGATGCTTCGGAGCGGATCGCGCAGGCGCTGGTCTGAGGTCAGTCGGATTGGGGCTGGGGATCGATGGGGACGGTGAGACAGAACTCGGTCCCGGTCCCGGGGACGGCGTGAACGTCGAGGTGCCCGTGGTGGGCTTCGACGATGCGCCGCGCCGTGGGGAGCCCGAGCCCGGTCCCCCCCGCTTTCGTAGTGAAGTATGGGTGGAAGATCTTCTCGATCGTCTCGGGGTCGATCCCGGGTCCGGTGTCGATGACGTGGATCGCGGCGACCTGGGTGGAGTCCTCGGCGCGGGTGGCGCGGGTGCGGAGGATGAGCTCGCGCTGGGTGATGTCGGGTCGGTCCATCGCGGCGACGGCGTTGAGCATGAGGTTGAGGAGGGCTTGTTTGAGATGGTCGGGATCGACGACGGCGTTGATGGGTGTAGGCGCGAGCTCGATGCGGATCCTGACGTTCCGGGACTGGGCTTGGACGTGGAAGAAGTCGGCGAGCTCCTCCACGAGCTGGTTGATGTCTGTCTCTCGGAGCGCGAGTCTGAGCTCTCCTGCGTATTGGAGGAAGTCTTCGAGGATCCCCCGGAGTCGTTCGGTTTCGGAGCGGAGCGCGCCGACCCTTCGGGTCATCCGGGTCCGGTCGGTTTCGGGGATCTCGAGTTCTTCGATCGCTTCGCTGAGGAGCTGGGCGTTGAGCCCGATGGTGGAGAGGGGGTTTTTGATCTCGTGCGCGAGGCCGGAGGTCATGGAACCGATCTCGGCGAGTCGTTCGGCGGAACGGGCTCGTCGTTCGGAGACACGGGCGCGTGCGATGGCTCGCGCGACGGAGACACGCGCGATCGCGGTCCCGGCGGCGAGGCCGACGAGGAGACCGATGGCGAGGCCGATGATCATGGTGAGAGGGTAGGTCGGGGTTGGGGGTTACCGACGGGGTGTGCGTGAGTAGGTGCGTTTGGAGACGACAACCTCGGGGCTTTCGGGGTCATCGGTTTCTTTGGTTTCCGCTCTGACACACGCGGTGGCGCGCCAGCCCTTGTCGGAGTTCTGGGCGCTGTAGATGACGATGGAGCCGTCGGTGAGGACCCGGAATCCATCGCCGTCGATGACGGAGTAGTGGACAAAGATATCCTGACCCTCGGGGCCGACGATGAAGCCGTAGCCCTTTCGTGGGTCGAACCATTTGACGGTTCCCTGGATATCGGTGAGTGTGTTGCTGGAGTCGGTCATCACGAAGCCCCCGACGGCGAGAGAGCACGGCTCGAACGGGGAGCGCCTGACCACGAGCCCAGCGCTTCGAACGAGCGGAGAGGGATTCTCGGACCCCTCATTGGACGAGCGTACCAGAAAGCGGGGTGCGCGTCAAAGAACACGCCCCCGATCATTCGGGGGCGTGTGTGGGAACGTCATATTGGAGGAAAAACCGCTTTGGTCCTCGATGAGGGCTTATTCGGCGGCGGTGGATTCCTCGGAGCGGCGACGGCGGCGACGACGCTTCTTCTTCTTGGGTTGGTCGTCCGAGTCCCCGTCGGTGTCCGAATCGGAGTCGATATCCTCGGCCTTGTCGGCGGATTTCGAGGATTTCTCGGATCTTTCGCCCTTGTCACGCGAGGGCTTTTTGGACTTCTCGGGGTCGTAATCGGGGTCGGCTTGCTTGATCGAGAGCTTGATGCGACCCTGGTCGTCCACGAGGATGACCTTGACCTTGACGGTGTCCCCGACCTTGACGACGTCGGCGACGGATTCGACGTAGCCGTCGGCGAGTTCGGAGATGTGGCACATCCCGTCGGTGCCGGGCGCGATTTCGATGAAGGCGCCGAAGTCCTTGGTGGACACGACCTTGCCTTCGTAGACGGTTCCGGGCTTGACGTCTTCGCAGAGGGCGGAGATTTCCGCTTGGGCGTTTTCGACGTTCTCCGCGTTGTTGGCGGAAACGGTGACGGCGCCGTCGTCTTCGACATCGATGTTGACGCCGTACTTGTCCTGGAGGGCGCGGATGGTTTTGCCGCCCGGGCCGATGAGCTTGCCGATCTTCTCTTGGTCGATCCGGAGCTTGAGCATGCGCGGGGCGAACCGGGAGATCTCGTCGCGGGGAGCGGCGATGACCTCTTCCATCTGCTCGATGATGTCGAGTCGGCCCTTCTTGGCTTGCTCGAAGATCTTGGTGATCTCGTCCATGAGGAGACCACGGGCTTTGAGGTCGAGCTGGATCCCGGTGATCCCTTCACGGGTGCCGGAGATCTTGAAGTCCATGTCGCCGAAGAAGTCTTCTTCACCGATGATGTCGGTGACGTGGGTGACGTTCTCGCCGGACTCGTCGGTGAATCGGCCGACGGTGATCCCTGCGCAGGTGTTGGTGATGGGGACACCCGCGTCCATGAGGGCGAGGCAGCCGCCGGTGACGGAGGCCATGGAGGAGGAGCCGTTGGACTCGGTGATGTCCGAGACGAGACGGATGGTGTAGGAGAAGTCTTCGGGGGAGGGGAGGATGCCGAGGAGGGAGCGTTCGGCGAGGGCGCCGTGTCCGACTTCGCGGCGGCCGGGGCCCATGATGCGGCCGGCTTCACCCACACAGAAGGGGGGGAAGTTGTAGTGGAGGTAGAACTTCTTGGAGTACTCGGGGAGGAGGCCGTCGATGATCTGCTCGTCGCGGGCGGTGCCCAGGGTGCAGGAGACGAGGGCCTGGGTTTCGCCGCGTTGGAAGAAGGCGGAGCCGTGGTTGCGATCGAAGATCCCGACCTGCATTTCGAGGGGGCGGATCTCGTCGAGGGCTCGGCCGTCGGCGCGGGCGCCCTTCTCGACGATGAGCTTGCGGGTGATCTTCTTCTCGAGGGTGCGGAAGGCTTCGGAGGCTTGACGGTTGGCGAGCTTGGTGGCTTCCCATTCGCCGGGGTTGCCGTCTTCCTTGATGGGGAACTGCTCGAGGACGGCCTTCTTGATCTCGGCGACCTTGTTGCCGCGTTCGTGCTTGCCCTTGATCTGACGGGCTTCGGTGAGGTCCTTCTCGGCGAGCTTCTTGACCTTGTCGGCGATCTCGTCGGGGATGACGTTCATGTGGTCGCCGAGGTTTTTCTCGGGGGCGCCGACCTTCTCGCGGAGTTCTTCGATGAGCTCGAGGATGGGCTTGACGCCGTTCTCGTATCCGAACTCGATGGCTTCGAGGACGTCTTCGTCGGGGACTTCGGCCGCGCCGACTTCGATCATGTTGATCCCGTCCTTGTGGCCGGCGATCACGATGTCCATGTCGGAGTATTCGAGCTGGGAGACGGTGGGGTTGATGATGAACTCGGTGCCGTCATCGGTGAAGACGCGCGCGACACGGACGGTCGCGGTGGGTCCTTCGAAGGGGCAGTCGGAGATGGCGAGGGCGCAGGAGGCGCCGGTACCTGCGAGGACGTCGGCGTCGTTCTCGCCGTCGTGGCTCATGACCCAGCACTGCATCTGGACTTCTTCGATGAAGCCGTCGGGGAAGAGCGGACGGATCGGTCGGTCGATCATCCGCATGGTGAGGACTTCTTTTTCGTTGGGGGCGCCTTCGCGTTTGCGGAAGCCGCCGGGGAACTTGCCGCCGGCGGAGAGCTTTTCGCGGTAGTCAACCTGCATGGGGAAGAAGTCGAGACCCGGACGGGGGTTCGAACGGACGAGGGAGCACATCACTGCGGTGTCGGCGTGGGTGACGACGACGGCGGCGGTGGCGAGCTTCGCGACTCTGCCGGTCTCGATGCGCATGGTGCGCCCGCCGATTTCCTTCTCGACGACGATGGGGTTGAATGTCATTGTTTTTTACCTTGCCTCTGTGTTCCGGGTGCGCGGGGGAGCCCGGTCGTCTGCGCTTGGCCGTGTGTGCACGGGGTGCGCATTTCTGAGGCCCGTCCCCACGCGAGGGGCAGAGGGCGTGACACATGACGCTGGTCGATGTGCTGCGCCGACTGCCGCTCCGAGCGGGCCTTGCCGATCCACGTCTGATCGGCCCGTACTCTGGACCGGCGATCGCGCCGATCCGGAAACAAACACGCCCGTCGTTTCCGACGGGCGCGTGTGGTTGTTGATTACTTGCGGAGGCCGAGACGACCGATGAGGTCGAGGTAGCGCTGCCTGTCGGTCCGCGCGAGGTAGCGCAGGAGACGGTTGCGCTTCCCGACCATCATGACGAGGCCGCGGCGGTTGTGGGTGTCCTGCTTGTTTTCGCGCAGGTGGGTCGCGACCTGCTTGATGCGCGCGGTGAGGAGCGCGACCTGGACCTCGGGGGACCCGGTGTCGCCTTCTTCACGGGCGAAGTCTTTGATGATCTGGGTTTTTTCGTCGGCGTTGAGCGGCATGGTTGTAATCCTTTGTCACGCACGGGGATGCGACGTTGCAGCCCTCGGCGTCGAGCCATGATGGTGAGCATGCCCCGGTTGGGCGGACAATCGTAGACCGCTGGTGCGGGAGATCCACACAGACCCGGTGGATCTGTGTTATTCCGGGCTCGGAAACGGGATTTATGACCCCGGAACCGGGATTCAGGGGCAGCCTTGATTGAGCTGGGTGATGAAGTCCTGGATATCGAAGAAGTCGAAGTTACCGTCGTTGTTGTAATCGATGACTCTGTCGAGGAAATCGTTGAGGTCATCGATATTGACGGATCCGGAGTTGTCCAGGTCGGGGGCGCACTGGGCTGAGGGGATGTCGAAGCGGAATGCGGACCCGGTGTAACCATCGGAGAGTCTGGCTCCGATGACGGCGACGCCGTCTTGGAGGTCGAGCGTTGCTCCGAACTCGGTGTAAGGGGCTTGTTGAGATTCGACGAACTTGGCGATCTGCTGGCCGGTGGTTCGGTCGAAGGCGTAGGCCGATGAGACGATGGGACCGTCGAGGAAGAAGGGCGCGCCGATGAGGACGGTGTCGGAGTCGATTGCGACGGTTGCGCCTGCGCTCGGGCTCGATGGGTCGGGGCTTGCGTAGCGCTGGACGAACTCGCCTGTGTTGAGATCGATGAGGTGCGCCACACCCGCTGCGAAGGGTCCGGCTTCGGGCCGGGGTTCTCCGGAGCTCGCGAGGAGGAAGTCGCCGTCGAGTGCAACGGCGCCGCCGAATGACTCGTACCGGGCCGGGAATGGCTTGGTGATTGTCTGCTCGAACGATCCGGTCCGGGTGTCGAAGATCTGGACCGCGCCGGCACTGGGTTGCTCTCCGACATCCGCAGCGCTCTGTGCGACGACGGCGCGGTTTGCGTCGAGCGCGACTGAGTTCCCGAACTGGGCTCCGGATTGGGGGGTCGGGCTCTGGAGCTCGCTGATGAGTTGTCCCGTGTTCGGATCGTAGAGATAGGCAGCTCCGGTTCCGGACTGTGCGTACGGAGCGCCGATGAGGAGCCGGTCGTCGTGGATCGCGATGGAGTTCCCGAACCGGGTGAACCCGACGGGGTTCGGAGGGAGGATCTTGAACTGTTGCTCCAAGGTTGCGCGATCGAAGACGAAGACGGATCCGACGGAGTTGTTCTCGAAGGGCGCGCCGACGATGATGTGATCGTCGCTCATCGCGACGGTCGCGCCGAAGAACATCTGCTCGACAGGGTCATCGGGGCGGAGCGTGTGGAGGAGCTCGCTGGTCTCGAGATCGAAGAGGTAGACCGACCCGGTGTAGAACACCTGCCCTGAGTCGCGCTGTCGTCCGATGGCCACGACATCGCCTTGGATGTCGATGGCGGAGCCGAACTGCTCGTTCGAGACGAGATCGTCGGTCATGAACCGATCGGATTGGATGAAGGTTTGTGCTTGCGCGGCTGTCCCCAGCGCGAACACGGCCCCCACGGCGAGCGTGTTTCTGTGCATGGTGTTCGGTACGGGGGGGTTGGGGCTCGTGTTCCATCGGGGACTAGGATCGAACGTACCTTTGACCCTGGAGATCCGGTATGACGACGACGAGCGGCTCGATCGACCTTTCCAAGCGTGTTTCGTCCCTCAAACCCTCGATCACGGTCGGGCTCAACAATCGGGCGAAGGCGATGAAAGCGAGCGGGGTGGATGTGCTGGGGTTCGCGGCTGGGGAGCCCGACTTCGATACCCCTCAGCCCATCAAGGATGCGGCGATCAAGGCGCTCCGGGAGGGTCAGACGAAGTATGTCCCGACTTTGGGGGACATGGCCACCCGCGAGTGCATCGCGAAGAAGCTGACGGAAGAGAACGGGATCCCGGGGCTGACGGGGGAGCACATTGCGATCGGGGTGGGTGGGAAGCATGTGCTGTACAACGCCGCGCAGTGTTTGTTCGATGAGCCCGGGGTGGGTGAAGACGCTTGGGAGATGATTCTCCCGACCCCGGCTTGGGTGTCGTACCGGCCGATCTGCGAGCTCGCTGGGGGTGCGGTGCGCGAGGTGAATGCGACGGCGGAGACGGACTTTCGGATCTCCCCGAAGCAGCTCCAGGACGCGATCAATCCGCGCTCGCGCGTGCTCGTACTGAACTCCCCGAGCAACCCGTGCGGGACGATGTACTCGGAGCAGGATCTTCGGGATCTTGCGGCCGTCATCGCGGAGGGGATCGAGCGGGCTCCTCAGTTGGTCGTGATCACGGACGAGATCTACGAGAAGATCGTGTACGGAGATCACGCGCACTTCTCGATCGGGAGTGTTCCGGAGATCGCGGAACGGGTGATCACGGTGAACGGGATGTCCAAGGCGTTCGCGATGACGGGGTGGCGCATCGGGTACGCGGCGATGCCCGGGGAGTTCGGGAAGAAACTGATCAAGGGGATGGGGACCTTGCAGGGTCAGATGACGACGAACATCACGAGCTTCAACTATGCGGCGATCCGGGAGGCGCTGACGAACAAAGACGTCGCGGCCGAGGTGGTGCGGATGCGTGATGCGTTCGCGCAGCGCGCGGATCTGATCATGGGGCGGTTGTCGGAGATCGACGGGGTGACGTGCGCGAAGCCCACGGGCGCGTTCTACGTGTTCCCGGATGTGTCGGGGCTCTTCGGGAAGACGACCCCGAAGGGCGCGAAGATCGTGGATGCTCCGTCGCTGTCGGAGGCGCTGCTCGACGAGGCGCATGTGGCGTTTGTCCCCGGCGATGACTTCGGGGGGATCTCGGGGAACCACGTGCGGATCTCGTTCGCGTGCTCGGAGGACCAGATCAACAAGGGCATGGATCGGTTCCATGCCTTTGTCGGTTCGCTTTCTTGATGTCGTGATTTTCGATTACCGTCTGCGGCGGATCCCGAGGGCGCTGATTGCGAGGATCGCGGCGCTGGAGGGCGCGGGGACGGTGTTGAACGCGAGGTCGTCGAAGAACACGCCGCTGGTGTTCGCTTCGACGGAAAGCTCGACGTATGCGATCTCGTCGGCGAAGACGGAGATCGTGCGGCCGGGGACACCGAAGTCGTCGATGACCTGGGCGTGATCGACGAGGATTCCGGATGTGTCATACGCGCGCATGTTGAGGATATCGACGTCGCCGCCGCCGTCGAAGGCGCGCATCTGGACGGCGTTGACGAGCTCGGTGAAGTCGATGCGGAGCGGGTAGGCGAAGGGTGGCGCGGCGAAGGGGTCTCGTGTCGCGAGGGCGCCGCTGAAGATGGTGGTTCCGGGTCGGAACCACCGGACGGACTCGCCCGGTTCGGGGTTCGAGAAGCGAACGCCGTACTCCGGTTCGAGCTGATCGGTGAGGAACACGAACGGCGCTTCGCTCGGGTAGAACTCTTCGTTGAAATCGATCGAGATGAACTCGGCGTGAGCGATTGTGGCGCAGGACAGCGCAGCGACAACGGTTGCGAGCGTGGCTCGCGGGGAGGTGTGTGTGTGCATGAGGGATGTCTCCTTTTCTCTCGGGTGGCGATACGGCGGGTCGTGTCGCGCGGTTCCCGGTTGTGAGGGTGAATCCCCATCGTCCCGGTCCGAAGGGTTTGGATTCATCATGCGTTTGGGGATGGATCGGGCTCAGGATCGACGCGGATTGTGCCGATATCTCGGTATGGACCACACGCTCACCCTCGCGAACGCAGAAACCTCCCCCATCGCTCCCGATCAGGGACCCACGCTCCGGCTCGTCGGGGATGTGGAGTTGAAGATGTGTCCGGAGTGTGTGGGTCGGGGGTGGGTGCCTTGTCCCATGACGGTCGCGACGAGGACGCTCGGGCTCAACGGGGTCCCGGCGCTTCAGCCCGGGACGGGGCACCCGATTCCGTGTCCGGGGTGCAATGGGAAGAAGGTTGTGACGACGGTGGGGTGAGGGTGATCTTGATGATCAGGGACGTGCGCCGGCCGGGGCGCGGACGGGGCTGGGGGCGTCGATTTCGATGCGGTCGGTGGTGAGGTCCCAGAGGAGGGTGCGGGCGCTCATGGGGGTTGGTTCGTTGGAGTCTCGGAGGGTGACCATCCGGTCGTCGTTGGCGCTGGCGAAGAGGGTTTCGTTCTCGGCGTTGTAGATCGCGTCGTCGGCGAGGAGGGTGCGGTTTGCGTCGATGAAGCGGACCCGGCCTTGCGCGTGGGCTCGGAGGAGGGAGACGGCGCCCATCGAGGCGGGATCGCTCGGGTCGCTGCCCTGCGCGACGCTGAAGGTTGCGTCGAGTCGGTCGGCGATGAGGTCCGAGACGCGCGCGGTGTTGAGTGATTTGTGGCGGATCTGGACGTTGTTGAGGATGGTTGCATTCCCGGAGGCGCGGTTGAGCGCGAGGGACCCGGACCAGGTCATGCGCGTGAGCCCGGGGCCGGTGGGGCCGGGGGTGACGGAGCTGTCGGTCTGGGGCGCGTCGTCGGAGTCGTCCCGGTCGAGGATGAGCATGGTCCCGGCGCTGGGGACGTTCAGGGTCTGGGCTTGATTGTCGGCGATGATCTCCGACCCCTCGAGGTAGAGGACCCCGATAGCGCGGTCGGGATCGCTCGGGTCGTAGGTGCGCGACTCGACGCTCGCGGGTTCCGGGTCGGTCCCGGCGCGGGCGCGTCCGAAGGCGCGGGCGCTCAGGAGCTGTCGTTCGGGGGCTTCGTTGGTTTCGGAGAAGGGGTCGCGGATCCGGTCCGCTTCGGGGAGGGGGGAGAGCTCGATCTCGACGCGCTGGGCTTTGAGGGTGTCCCGGGTGAATGCATCGGGGGTGGAGATGGCTTCGACGTCTCCGGCGCACTCGATGGTCCCGAGCGCGTCTTCGAAGCGCATGGACTGCGTCCACGAAACGCGGAGGTGTCCTCCTGTGGGGACGCCGTCGGTCATGATGTCGTGGTCGAAGGTCCCTGGGCCGGTGACGTTTGCGGCGCGCTGACGGGTGTTGATCTCGATCTCGTCTCCACGGATGACGGACCCGCCTTGTCCGGCGCGGGCGTTGTCGCCGGCGATGACGATGGTGTTGGTTTCGGTGTTGACACTGAGCTGGGTCCCGTTGGCGTGGGTGTTGTTCTCTCCGAGGAAGTCGGTGGGGCCGGTTGCTGTGGCGCGGCGGACCCGGACTTCGCCGGAGAGGTCCCGCGCGAGGAGCGCGTCGAGGGTCTGGGTTTCGATGCGCCCTTGGGTGGAGGACCCGACGACGGCGCCTTTGGCGCTGAGGGTCGAGGGGTTGACGCGCAGGTTGGTGATGTCCTGGGTGAACCCGATGGTGATCTCGTCCCCTGCGAGGGAGCCCTCGTCGGAGCGGAGGGCGCCCTGGGTGAGGGCGATGGATTCAAGGGAGGTGTTGGGATCGCCGTCGGGTCGGAGGGTCGCGATGATGGTGTCCGCGTTGACGACGGCGTCGTCGCGCGAGGCGAGGACCGCGCCTTCGAAGGCGGCGCCGGAGAGGCGCTGGAGGATGGTGCCGTCGTCTTGGGTGTGGAGGGTGAACTGGGCGCGGTCGTTCCATCCGATCTGCGCCATGGGATCGGTCGGGGTCGGGGCGCTGGAGATGGTGCCCTGGGCTTCGATCGCGATGATCCCGCGCGCGAGGTCGGCGTTGATCGAGGTGGTCTCGATGGCCCCGGAGTTCTCGACGTTGATGGAGAGGGGATCGGTGGGATCCGCGCTCAGGTCGAGACGGCCCTGGGTTGCGTGGTAGGCGAGGCGCTTCGTGTGCCCGGAGAGCCCTCGGTCGGGGGCGCTGAAGTCCACTCGTTCATCGGCGCTGAGCGCGAGGATGAGTTGGTCGTCGAGGAGGGGGTTGGGCTGGTCGGCTTTGATGGGTTTGACGACGAGGGGGCCTTCCCAGGTGATGAGGACGTCGCCCTCGTTCAGGTCGGTGGTCCTCGGCGCGAGGCGCGGTGTTGGTGTTGTAGCAGGTGTCGAGGGCTTCCGTTTGCTCTCTGTGGTTGGACGGGGTCCGTTCTCTTCGGCGATGTCCGGGGAGGGCGAACCGGCTTCCGGTTCGGCGGGGTCGTCGTTGGTTTCGAAGGGGGTCGGGCTCGGCGCGGTCTGGGTGTCCTCGGCGAAGTTGATGTCCCGGACGGCGGTGCTCGGGAGTGAGCCGTCGATCATGAGGGACCAGATCTCGAGGGTGTCGGCGGTGACATTGCCCGTGCCCATGAGCTCGACACGGACGTCCTGGTCGAAGGTGGTGTGGTAGGGGGTTTCGCGCTTCGGGCTTGGCTTCGGGGTCGGCGCGGGGGTGATGGTTGGTTCGTCGCCCGGGGTGTCGTCCTGCACGCGGGTGTAGCTTGCGTGGGTAAAGCGGACTCCGGGGTGCTGCTCGGGAGTGTGGGTGATGGGGGTGGATTCGCGCTGGCGGAGGACGAGGCGCTCGCCTTGTTTCACTTCGATGAGCTCGACGCGGTTCTGGACGTCGTTGAGCATGATGGTGAGGTCCGCGCCCCAGAAGTCGAGCGCGTCGCTCTCGATGGTGAAGGAGCCCGACGAGGTGAGGCGGAGGTAGCGCCGTTCGAACTCGACGGGGTCTTTGAAGCGTGCGATGAGGGTGGGGTCGGACCCGGTGTCGAAGGCGCCGGGGGTGCTGCGGTTTGCGCCATCCACGGTGTCGTGGACGTTGATGGTGACGTTCCCCTCGAGGGTCCCGGACTCGGGGGGCTCGTTGGGGTTGGGCATAAGGAGGACGCCGGTGTCGGAGGTGACGTGGATGGCGCGGCCGTCCCGGGTGTAGATCCAGGCATCGGGGTTGACGAGTCTTCGTCGGCCCTGGCCGATGGGGGTGAACTCGTCGGCGACGAGGGTTCCGGCGATCCGGGTGGGGTCGTCCCGGTCGGCGATGGTGACGACCATCCGGGATCCCTCTTCCATCTCCTCGAGGGAGGGGATGTCCTCGTCGTCCCCGAAGGGGTCGTCGGATTGGGTGGAGGTGGAGGGGCTGATCGAGATCCAGATGATCGCGATGAAGACGAGACTCATGATCGCGGCCGCGATGAGTCCGAGCAATCGGGGTGATGGGCCTCGGGGTCCGGGCATGGGGGGATGGTAGTGCGGCGATCGTGCGGGGTCCCCCACTACGATGGGGGATGATGACGACGACCCCTTTGCGAAGTGTGATGACCCGGACCCAGGTGATCGGTGAAGACGGCGCGGTGATCGCGGATGTGAGCGACGGGGTGCTGTCGGCGGAGATGGAGCTTGCTGCGCCGAGCGGGACACTGATCGTCCGGTGCGGGGAGCATGCGCGGGTGGACCCGGAGCCCAGCGCGGAGGCGCTGCTGGGGTGGTCGCAGGATTCGTGGGACTCGTACTTCGCGATGTCGAAGGGGGTGCTGGGCCGCGCGAAGGACGAGGGGATTGAGTTGGTGGTGCTCCCGGGTCTCGGGGGGAAGCTGAGCGATGCAATCTGTACCCAGAGCTGGGTCCGTGCGATGGGGAATCTGGGGGCGCAGGTGCTCGCGGACCCGGTCGGGTGGATCGCGCCGAGTATGGAATCGGACGCGGAGGATCACGTGAAGCGGTTCACGGATGCGTATTCGGAGATGGGGTGTGTCTGGGGGGTGGTGGATCGGTCGGATGAGTTGGGGGGATCGGAGCGCATTGGGGAGTTGGTCCGCGCGATCCCGTCGGGGCGGATCCTGACCCTCGGGTGAGGGCACGGGAACGGGAGGGCCCCTAGGATCGGCGGACCGATTGGGTGAAACGCACGGAGCGATCGATGAGCACGAAAGTCAAGGACACGGACCAGACCCCGACGCACCCGACGTTCGCGCTGGTGAAGAGCGCGTTCCCGGAGTCGTCGTTCCGCGCGACGCAGTACCGGGGTCAAGCGACGTTGATCGTCCAGCCCAAGGACCTGCACGAGGTCATGCGGTTCCTCCGGGACGATGAGCGTTGCGCGTACAACTTCCTGTCGGACGTGATCGGGGTGGACTACCTCGACTACCCGAGCGAGACCCTGGGTCGGTTCGCGGTGGTGTACAACCTGTGCGCGTACTCGCGCGATGATCGGTTCTTCGTGAAGGTGTACCTGAACCCGTCGATCCCGACGGACGGGATCGAGAACGATCCGGCGCTGGTCGTCGATTCGGTCTGCGACCTGTGGCCGGGCGCGGAGTGGACGGAGCGCGAGGTCTTCGACATGTTCGGGATCCGCTTCGAGGGTCACCCGGACCTTCGGCGCATCCTCACGTGGGAGGACTTCCCGGCGCACCCGCTCCGGAAGGACTACCCCCTGCGCGGGCGCGGGGAGCGTGAGGACTACCGGATCGTGGACCGGACCAGCTCGTAACCCCCCCACTGCCGATTCCACATTCACTCGGGTGAATAGCGGCCTTTGCATTCGAGCAGGTGCGCGATCGCGTCGCGCGCGGCGCCATGGCCGCCTTTTCGGGTGGTGATGTAACGGGCTTTGGCGATGACTTCGGGCTCGGCGTCGGCGACGGCCATGGGGTATCCGACGCGGCGCATGGCCGGGAGGTCGGGCCAGTCGTCGCCGAGGTAGGCGATGTGGGCTTCGTCGATCCCCGTGTGCGCGAGGATCTTGTCGAGGGATTCGGATTTGTTTCCCGAGCCCTGGATGATGAGTTCGTCCTCGATCCCGAAGGTTGCGAGTCGGTGCTTGAGCGCTTCACCCGAACGTCCGGTGATGATCGCGATCTGGAAGCCCTTGTTCATCCAGAGCTTCATCCCGAACCCGTCGCGGACGTTGAAGCGTTTGGTTTCGACCCCGTGGTCGTCGAGGTTGATGGTGCCGTCGGTCAGGACGCCGTCAACGTCGAAGACGAGGAGCTGGGTGTCTTTGGGGTCGGGCTGGCTCACGAATCGTCCTTCACGAGGCGCATGGCGATGAGGTCCTGGACGTCGAGGAGCCCGAGGGGGTGCTTGTTGTCGTCCACGATGGGGATCTCGTCCGCGCGGTACTGACGGAACATGGTGACAGCATCAGCGGCCGTCGCGTTGGGCTGGAGCGCTTTCGGGTCGCGCGTCATGACGGAGCGGATCGGGGTGTCGAGTTTGCTCGGGTCTTCGAGGACGAGACGGCGGAGATCGGAGTCGGTGAAGATCCCGGAGAGCTCTCCGGAGTCGTTGACGATCAGGAGCGCGCCGGGACGACGGACGACCTGGGCGGCGCTGGTGAGCGCGTTTGCGACGGTGTCGGACTCGTGCGCGATGGGGAGGTTCTCTCCCGCGCGGAATCGGACGAGCTCGAGCGCGGGACGGAGGAGGGAGCCCAGCTGTCCCCCGGGGTGACGGGCTCGGAAGTCGTCGTGGGAGAAGGCGCGTCGTCGCGCTGCGGCGAGCGCGAGCGCGTCCCCGATGGCGAGGGCGGCCGTCGTCGAGGTGGTGGGCGCGGGGACGGATCCGTCCCCGGCTTCGTCCACGACCCCGACCTTGAGGGTGACGTGCGCGAGGCGCTGGAGGGAGGAAGGGTCGTGGGTGTCGGTGTCCCCCCGGGTGATCGCGATGATCGGGAGCTTGTCCTGGCGGAGGATCGCGGCGAGGTTGACGAGTTCCTCGGTTTCTCCTGAGTGGCTCAGGGCGATGACGACGTCTCTGGACTGGAAGCGCCCGAGATCGCCGTGGGCGGCTTCGGTGGGGTGGACGGCGTGGGAGGGGATCCCGAGGGAAGCAAGGGTGGCGCTGATCTTGGCGCCGATGTGCCCGGACTTGCCCAGACCAGAGACGACCACGTTCCCCCCGGAGTCGGCGCACTGGACGATGAGGTCCACGGCGCTCACGAAGGTGTCGTCAACGCCGGACGCGATCCGCGCGATGGCGCTGGATTCGTGTTCGAGGACCGACGCGATGAATCGGATCTCTTCAGACGGGTTGGGGGCGTTGGATCGCACGCGCGGGCTCGTTTCGGGGACGGATCGGGTGCTCGTCATCCCCCAAGAATAGGCGAATTGCGCTACACTGAACGGATGAGCGAGATGTACCGAGTCCGGCTCGATGCGTTCGAGGGTCCGATGGACCTGCTGTTGTACCTGATCCGGAAGCACGAGGTGGATCTGCACGACATCCCGATCGCGCCGATCACGGAGCAGTATCTGGGGTTCCTCGACGAGATCGAGACGATCGATATCGATCTGGCCGGCGAGTTTCTGGTGATGGCGGCGACGCTCATGGAGCTCAAGTCCCGGATCCTGGCGCAGGAGATCGAGCGGAGCGATGAGGACGAGGGGGATGACCCTCGGGACGAGGATCGGGAGGACCCGCGCGCGGAGTTGGTCCGGGCGCTGCTCGAGTACAAGAAGTACCGGGACGCGGCCGACGCTTTGGACGCGCGTCGGGAGTCGTGGTCGAAGCGTGCTCCGGTGCGCATCGGGGGGGTGGACTCGGACGCGCTGGACGAAGCGATGGACGAGCTCGGGGAGATGGAGATCGAGGACCTGGACCTGACGGACCTGGTCGAAGCGTTCCGATTGATCGTCGAGAGCGTGAACTTCGACCGGTTGGGTCAGCACGAGGTGCTCAGCGATGACACCCCGATCGAGACCCATGCGAACCGGATCATGGAGACCCTGACCACGCGCGGGTCGGGCGCGCCCCCCACCACGCTCCGGGCACTGGTCGAGGGTAAGCCCAAGGTCCAGATGATCGGGGTGTTCCTGGCGCTGCTGGTCTTGGTGCGCGATCAGCGGGTGACGTTCGAGATCAAGGACGGGGAGATCGAGCTCGATCTCGGGGAGGGTTCGGACGCGCCGGTTTCGGACAGCGAACCGATCTCCGACTTCGTCTGAGTTCCTGATTCCAATCGAGAGGCACGCGCGGGAAGTGCGCTCATCGGCGCAGGTCCGGAAGGTCCGTGCGCATTACACGCTGCACGCGCGGGGGGGTGGGTCCCGATATCGAATGCTCGACGGCAAGGACGCCGTCGTCGTAGGAATCTGGAGTACCACCATATGGCTGATCTGTTCTCGATGTCGCACAGGACCCCCACGATTGAGATGACCCCCCGCGCGGCCGCGCCGACGACGGCGTTGTCCCGGACCCAGGTGGTGGATGAGATCATCGAGATCAACCCGAGCGCGACGGCATCGTTTTTGGCGCAGTTCGATGACGAGCTTTTGCGGAAGTACCTGGATCATCTGCACTACACGCAGGGACCGAGGGGGTCGGGATCGTGGGATCGGCCGAACGATGCGCCTGCGATCATGGTTCGTCGTCGGGTGGTCTGACCGGTTCCGGGGGAGAGTGTCTGTTTACGCTGAGCGAGCGGGCCTGTGGTGGGGCCCGCTCGCGATTTTTTCGGGAGGGGGAGGGATTCTCCGGGGGTCGGGTTCAAGGGGTCAGCATAACTCGTCCGATAAGGGCACTTGAGGACACGGCGCGGGCGCGCCGTCCGAGGGGTCCACGGAGGGATCCTCGCCTCGCACTCGCGCGGATCGTCAGGGCGGAGCCCAACGACCCTTCAGAAACGACACACCCGCATTGGGACGGGTCGGAGGCCGGCGCTGGATCGCCGGCGATTGATCAACGGAGTGAACCATGCACGACGCGATTCGCACGTCCACCACCCTCGCGAAACCCATGCTCCTGACGCTTCTCGCCGGGACGATGCTGACTTCAACGGCTTGTGAACGTCGCTGGGGGTACTGGAACCGGAACAAGCAGCACCAGGTGGAGCAGGAGAAGGCGCAGCAGGCGTCGCTCGCCGCGAACACGAACCAGAGCTCGTACTACACCCCGAACTCGGGAGCCAACGCTTCGGGCTCGACGGTCCAGGACCTCGCGGTCCGCGCGGAGCTCGCGAAGTCGGCTCCGTCGGACTCGGAGATCACGAGCCCCAGGCCGCTCGCGAGCACATCGACCCCTTCGAACCGGGTGACGAGCGCCTCGATCACGACGAACCCGTCTCCCGAGTCGATGGTGAGCGATGAGCCCGTGACGAGCGCCGCGCCGGATCCGTACGCGGGCGCGCCTGTCGCTCCGGAGCAGAGCATCGAGGGCGGGGACCTGAGCGCGTGGGTGTACTCCAACGCGATGGGGATCGAGCTCCCCACGGAGCAATCGAGCGATTTCTTCCGCGCGACGGTGAACGTGCGGAAGATCACGGCGGCGTACGCCGGGTCGGACTTCGACCCGATCGTGTCTCCCGATGGTGGCACGCTGTACTACGCATCGACGCAGCATCGTCCAACGGCGGATATCTACGCGAAGAGCGTGAACGGCGCGGTGGTGACCCGTTTGACGGATGATCCGGCGCAGGACGTGATGCCGGCGGCGAACCCGGACGGGTCGTCGATCGCGTTTGCTTCGGATCGCGCGGGGTCGTGGGACATCTACATGATGCCCAGCGAAGGGGGCAAGACGGTCCAGCTGACGCGCGACACATCGCACGATCTGCACCCGACGTTCTCCCCGGACGGGACGAAGATGGCGTTCTGCCGGCTCGGACAGCAGTCCGGGCGCTGGGAGCTCTGGGTGCAGGACATCGCGAGTGATCACGGGGCGCAGTTCATCGGGTTCGGGCTCTTCCCCGAGTGGTGCCCGATCCCGGGGACGGGGACGGACGGGTCGGATCTGATCCTGTTCCAGCGTTCCCGTGAACGGGATGATCGCGCGTTCAGTGTCTGGACGGTCGAGTTCACTCCCGGACAGGGATCGGCCGGTCGGGAGACGGAGATCGCCGCGGGTGCTGGTCAGGCGCTGATCAACCCGACCTGGTCCCCTGATGGACGTTTCGTGTGCTTCGCGGCCGTCCCGTACTCACAAGCGTGGTCGAGCGCGAAGTCGGATCGTCCCGATTCTTCGACGATCTGGATGGTGAGTGTCGATGGGACGAACAAGGTGAAGCTGACGGACGGGTCGTCGGTGGACCTGATGCCCGCTTGGGGTCGGAACAACGACATCTTCTTTGTGTCGAATATGGATGGACAGGACCACCTCTGGTCGATGGAACTGTCACAAGCGGTGCGGAGCGCCTCGCTGAGGAACCCTGAGTTCGAATCGTCGTTCGCGACGGCTCCGACGGATCAGGAATAAGCAGATCATTCCGGCGATCGTCGTGAAAGCGACGGATCGCTGATTCCCGCTCTGGTTGTCGGTTTCGGCGCGGAGCACACGGATGTTGGGATCGGGCATGGAGGCCCGTCCGTCACGCGGCAGGGACGCCATGACACGTGAACAGACCATGCTCGCGGCCCTGACGCTCGCCCTTCTCGGGTTGGTGTGTGGGGGCTGCAACTCGAACCGTCGTGATCGGCTCGACACCCCGAGGGTGATCGTTTCGCCGTACGACACGACGAACGGGGATGTGCTCTGGGCGGTGGTGCCTCCGAACAACGAGTCGGGGGTTTCGATCGTCCGTGAGGACAGGATCGGGGACGCGATCGTCGGCGCGGTCCAGGGGGTGCGCGGGGTTCGGTGTCTCCCGATCAACCGGACCCTCGCGATGATGGAATCCATGGGGATCCGTCATGTGACAACGGAATCCGAAGCGATCTCGCTCGCGAACGCGCTCGGGGTTGACGGGATCGTGGTTGGATCGGTGACGGCGTATGACCCGTACGACCCCCCCACGCTCGGGCTCGCGATGGCGTTGTACGCCCGCGCGGGCGCGTTGTCCCATCGGACGAATGTCGATCTGGATCCTCATGCGTTGTCGATGGCGTTTACCGATTTCGGTCGCTTCGATGGGGCGCGGTTCAACGGGACCCCGTTCAGCGTTGTGTCCGAACATCTGGACGCGCGGGATCACGGGGTGCTTCTGGAACTAAGGAGATACGCGGAGGGGCGCTCGGATCGGACGAGCGCACTGGGGTGGCGGGTGTATACCGCGAGCATGGAGCTGTACACGAAGTTTGTTGCCCACCACACGGTCGGCCGACTCATCGACGAGGAATGGCTCCGCTTGACGCGGGAGCGATGACTCGGGCGTGAGTCCCCGGACGGGTCGTGGGCGCGGCGATGAGAATCGCTCGACCCACGAGGGGCTCGTTCGTGCACACCGATCCGAAGGTTGTCTCTGATCCGAACGAGCTTGTGAGCGTGTCGCTCGAGCGTGATCCGCATTTCTGGCGCTTCACGTGCTCGAGGGGGGATCTCCGTCTGATGCTGGAGACGCTCGCGGATTATGCGGACCTTGAGGACCGCCCGTTGTCGTGGGACGACGCGGAAGTGGTCGCGACCCAGATTGTTATTCACCTTGGGGGTGATCGGACTCAAGCGGGTCCGGGTCACGCCCGATAGCGCCTGTGCATTGATTTGTTTGCCCGATGGATTGGGCGTCACCCTAGAGATGAGTTTGGAGACGTGCGCATGACCACGCTGCCGATCACCGAGAGCTTCGGGCTCTACCTGACCGACGAACGCCACTTTTCGCCTTACACGGCTCGGTGCTATGGCGCGGACCTTCGTCAGTTCATCGAGTATCTCGTGGACGAGTCGGGGAACCCGATCGACACGAACAACGAGCAGCTCGCGTTCAAAGCGCGCACGGATACGTCGAGCCACCCCATGGTCAAGGGGACCACGCTCACGGACACCATCTGTGATGGGGACGCGGACCTGATCCGGGCGTACCTTGCGTTCCTGGGGGAACAGAACTACTCCCCGGCGACGATGGCGCGGAAAATCGCGACCCTCCGCTCGTTCTACAAGTGGGCGCATCGCAACGGGTACGCCTCGTCGAACCCGATGACCCTGATCCGCACACCCCGTCAGTCGAAGCGCCTCCCCAAGGCGATCACGGTCGATCAGGTCGAACGGCTGCTCTCCGCGCCGAGCGAGAACGATGTGCTGGGTCGGCGTGATCGCGCGATGCTCGAAACGCTGTACTCGACGGGGATCCGTGTCTCGGAGCTCGTGGGTCTGAACCATAACGACCTGGACATCGAGCACGAAGCGATGCACGTCCGAGGGAAGGGGCGCAAGGAGCGGATCGTTCCGCTCGGGTCCCACGCGCTGGGCGCGATCCGTCGCTACATCGAGATGATGGCCGGCGACCCCAAGTTCGGACCGATCTGGAGTCAGCGCAAGGAGGGGACGGAGGTCCCGTTGTTCCTGAACAAGCACGGGAAGCGGCTCTCGTCCCGTTCGGTTCGTCGGAAGCTGGACAAGTACCTGCGCGGGGTGGGGCTCGATCCGAGCATCTCCCCCCACACGCTCCGTCACTCGTTCGCGACGCACCTGCTCGAGAACGGCGCGGATCTCCGGAGTGTCCAGGAGCTCCTGGGTCACCAGTCCCTATCCACGACCCAGGTGTACACCCACCTGTCCACGGCTCGGGTCGAGGAAGCGTACAAGGACGCGCATCCCCGCGCGGAAGCGGGCTGAACCAACGGTTCACATTGACTGAACTCACCTCGCCGGCGACAGCTTCATCAGGAGCTGAGCCGGCGTTTCGTTGCGCCCGGGGATCGTGAGGTCGGGCGCGATCTCGGTGAGCGGGACAAGGACGAAGAGGCGTTCGTGGAGTCTCGGGTGGGGGACGGTGAGCCCGTCTTCGTCGATGGTGTGGTCGGCGAAGACCAGGATGTCGAGGTCGAGGGTTCTTGGCCCCCACCGCTCTTCGTTGGCTCGGTCTCGTCCGTGGTCGGATTCGATGCTGAGGAGCGCGTCGAGGAGAGCCCGAGCGGGGAGGGCGGTTCGGAGATGGGCCGCGGCGTTGAGGTAGGTGTCCTGGTCCCCGGGGCCGACGGGGTCGGTCTCGATGAGGGTCGAGAGACGGACCACGCTGGTCGAGTCGAGCTCGTCGATCGCGCCGATGGCGCTGAAGATGGTCGAGGCCTTGTCCCCGAGATTCGATCCGATCGCGATGTAGACGTCGTGCTCCACGGGACAAGTGAAGGCGCGGCGGGACGAAAAAACCCGCGCCGAACGGACGCGGGCCAGAGAGAGATGTCGGATTCGGTGGATTAGCGCATGGGCTCGAGTTCGCGCATCCGGTGCTGCATCTGGGCTTTGAGACGCGCGAGGATAGAGGAGTGCATCTGGGAGACGCGCGATTCGGAGAGGTCGAGGGTGGTCCCGATCTCCTTCATGGTCATCCCTTCGTAGTAGTAGAGGATGACGATGAGGCGCTCGGCGCGGGTCAGCCCCTTGGTCATCAGCTCCTTGAGGTCCTGGCGCTGGATGACCTTGACGGGCGCGACCTGGGTCTCGTCCTTGATGACATCGATCTCGCGGAGTTCGCGGGAGCCGTCGGACTGGAAGCACTTCCGGGTGATGGAGGTGACGGCGACGGCGGACGAGTCGCGCTTGTACTTGGTGAACTCTTCGTCGTCGATCTCAAGGGACTGCGCAATCTCGTCGTCGGTCGCTTTGCGCCCGAGTTCCATCTCGATCCGTTGGCGGGCTTGTTCGACCTTGGCCGTTCTGTGACGGACAAGACGGGGGACCCAGTCCATGGAGCGGAGTTCGTCGAGGATGGCGCCCCGGATACGGGGGGCGCAGTAGGTCTCGAACTTGACGCCGCGTGCGAGGTCGTAGGCGTCGATGGCGTCCATGAGCCCGAAGAGCCCCGCGCTCATGAGGTCCTCGAGGTCCACTTCATCGGGGAGGCGTTGGTAGATGCGTTCCGCGTTGTAACGAACAAGGTGGAGGAACTTCTCCACGATGTAGTTGCGGAGATCCTCGGTGTAGTTGTTCTTGTATTCCGTCCAGAGCGCCTCGTGCTCGAGCTCGTCGTACTTGGACGGGAGCCCGGTCGCTTCAGCGTGACGTGCGCTTGCACGTGAAGAAAGGCGCGAACGTGATCGCAGGGCAGTCATGGTCGTCTCCTTGACCGTTGACGACGCGCCGGTTGGGGGGATGTGAACCGACGAATCGGGACGTTCCGGCGCGTGATCTCATGCTGTTGCGGGCGAATCCATGCCCGCAATGGGAGTATACCAATTCGCGCGCGCGCGTGCTCAACGAGTCTGTCAGATTTTTTCAAGCTTTCGGGGTGAACTGACCTTTGAGTGCTTCTTGATCGGCTCGTTTCTTATACAGGCGCTTCAGCGCTTCGGGCATCCCGGGGATGGGGTTCTCTTCGCGATAACGCATGAGAAACTCTTCGACACAGATCTCACCGATGCGCCCGATGATGCGCCCGATGACACAACACACGATGAGCGCGACGAGCGCGCGGGTGACGATGATGAGCCCGGGATTGGCGTTCAGGAGCCCTACGAGGAGCGCTGTGACGAACCCCATGAGCCCGAGGACCCCGCCGACGATCCGCGCGGGTCGTTCGCCTCCGAACTGATCGGGGGACTCGGCGTTGTCATCGACCAGATCGACATCGCTGGCTTCGTACACATCGGACACCCGCTGGCTCCTTCACACCCGCGCAGAACCTGCGCATCCTGAACCTGTGATACGGGCACGCAAACGGCGCACCGATCGGGAAAGTTTTTTTGATATCGGTCGATCGTGGACGGATGTTGAACCCTGTGGATGACCTGTGGGTCAGGGTTCCCGGCGCTGGACGAAGCTCATCCGTGGCTCGATGTTGGCCCACTCGACGATGGACTGCGCCAGGGTCATCATGTCCCGCGCGATCGGGGACCTTGGGGAGCGGAGCATGTAGGGGGAGCGGGCTTTGACGGCCTTGGGGACGCGCTTGTCGGAACGCAGATACCCCAACATGGGGATGTTGATGTCGAGGAATCGTTCGCAGACCCCGCGCATGCGTTCGTAGACCTTGATCGCTTCCCGTTCGTTTGTGACCTGGTTGAGGACGATCGCGAGATCGAGGGAATCGAGTCGGTCCTCGTCGTAGGCACGGGTCACAAGGACTTTGATGAGCGCGTACGCATCGGCGACGCTGGTGGGCTCGGGGGTGAGGACGACCAAACCTTTGTCGGCGTGCTCGACGAAGCTGGTGACGGACGCGCCGAGCCCGGCGCTGGTGTCGATCATGATCGCATCACACGAATCGTGGAGCTCGTCGATCCGGCGCATGAGGGCGCGTCGGTCTTGATCGCTCAGCTCTCCGGCGAGCCCGATCCCGACGGACCCGGGGATGAGCCCGAACCCTCCGGGGGCTTCGACGATGAGATCCTGGAGCGAGGTGGGCGCTTCGGCGCTGTTGTCGAGTCGGGAGGTGGGCATGAGCCCGCAGAGGACGTCGGCGTTGGCGCATCCGAGGTCGGCGTCGAGCAAGCAGATGCGCCGGTTCCTTCTCGAGAGCGCGATCGCGAGATTGACACAGGTGGAGGTCTTCCCGACCCCGCCTTTGCCCGAAGCGACGGCGATCACGGGCGCGCGCCGAACCCGGGGCGATTGCTCCGCCGTTCCGTCGGTGCTCTCGGGCGCGGTCCGAGAGACAAGCTCGCGGAGGCGCTGCGCCTGGTCACGCACGCCGGATTGTGTTTGATCTGGATCCGTCAACGTCTGGGTCACGACTCCTCCCCAAGACCCTTGTGGTTGGGAGGATCATATGTCGCGCGGGGGATGTTCGTCCCAGTGATCGCGCCGGGTCCTTCGAGGACGGCTCGCGCGAGGCGCGGGGCGCGGGCCGGGCGGAGGTCATCGGGGACTTCCTGACCCGTGGTCACGAAGCTGATCGGGAGCCCGACGAGCTCGTCGATCCGCGCGAGGAGCCCGGTGGAGACACACTCGTCGAGCTTGGTGAGCACACAACGGTCCGGATCGAGATCCTTGAACTTGTCGGCGGTGGATTGCAGCACCTTTGGGGAGACGGTTGTGGAGAGGACGAGATGGATCTCGTCGGGCCGCGCTGATTCGAGCAAGTCCCTGAGCTCGGAGAGCTTATCGCTGTTGTGCTGGGATCGTCCGGCGGTATCGACGACGACCAGGTCGCAGTTCTGGAGCGCGTCGATGCTCGTCCTCATCTCATCGGGGTTGTTCGCGACCCGGAGCTGGAGATCGATGATGTCGGCGTAGGTTTTGAGCTGCTCGACCGCGCCGATCCGGTAGGTGTCGGAGGTGACGAGCCCGACCCGCTTCCCGGCTCGGAGTTTGGCGCCGGCGGCGATCTTGGCGACGGAGGTGGTTTTACCCACCCCTGTGGGGCCGATGAGCGCGACGACGCGCGGGGTCCCGGGCTGATGGGTGGGTTCGTCGTCCTGGGCCGCGAGGGATCCGATGGTGGAGATGGATCGCTCGATCGCGCCGAGGAGCGCGTGCTGGACGGCTCGCGCGTCGGCGAGTTCGTCGTGCTCGAGGGTCGCGCGGACTTCGTTCGCGAAGGAGTCTGCGAGGTCGATGGGGACTTCGTTCTCGACGAGCTGCGCGTGGAGCGCGCCGAGCGGACCCCCGAGGGTGGTTGCGTTGCTCGGGTCTCGGCCGGCCGCTCGCGCGAGGGTGAAGTCGGTCCGTCTCGTCGATTCGAGCACGCTCGACATCATCCGTTCGAGGGATGCGAGTTTGTCTCGGAGTTCGTCGGCCGACTGTTCGTCCTGCTCGTCGTGGAGTTCGGGCTCGGGCGCATCGAACACGGGCTCGGGCGCGGCGGACTCGATGATGTCTTCCGAGGTGTCCTCGTCGGCATCTTCTATAGAGAAGGCATCGATCGGTGCGGAGTCAGAATCGATCTCGTCCTGGATCTCTGGGGTGGAACGATCGCTCGTCTCGATCCAGCTTGAAGCGAACTGGGTCCCGTCGATCGGATCGCGCTCGGGCTCTTCTTGCTTCGGAGCTTCGGGCTCGACGGGCTCGGGTGAATGGACGGGCGAGATATCGATCGCTTCGTGCGCTGCTGGGCGCGCGGAGAATCGGATGGGTCGGGGGGACGAGACTTCATCGCTGAACAAAGCGGCTCGATCGTCGGGTTTCGTGGTGGCGCTGACCCGGGTCCGTCTCGGGACGGTGATCTCGGGCGCGTGCTCGATGGGTTCACGCGCGGCCGGCGCTTGTTTGGGCGCGGGCTTGGGTTCAAGCTCGGGCTGACGCGCGGGTTTGGGGGGGAGGGGGCGTTGTCTTCTGGGTTGAGCCGTGGGACGCTTGGGCGCTGGGGCCGGGGAGGATGCGGTGATCTCCACAACGGCGCGGCCCCCGATGCCGAACCAGGAACCCGCTTTGTAGGTTCGTGTGTGGACGATCTGCGCATCGGGTCCGAGGTCCTTGCGGACTTGCGCGAGCGCTTGCGCCATGGTGGAGGCGGTGTAGGTTTTCAGCTTCATCGTTGGCCGTCCTGGCTCGTTGGAGCGGAGAGGGTCTGTTCTCCCCAAGATATCCACGGGATCGTGTGGTTGCCAGTGACCGACAGGTTGTCCACAATCGGGGTGAATTGCTTAGGCGACCCCGGCCGGGACTGATTCCTGGTTGGCGCTCCGCTGCGCGGGTTCGGGGGTGTCGCTGATCGGCGCGACGAGCCCAACGGATTCGACATCGATCCCCGAGACGATCTCGTTGTACCCGAGGACGGCGACACCCGGGATGTGGGGTTCGAGGATCTGGAATACCGCGCCCCGGACAGGGGGGGACGCAATGACGACGGGGAGTCGGCCGTGCGCGGTGACATTCTGGAGGGAGGTGGCGCACTGGGTCGCGACGCGTTTCGCCATGCGCGCGGGGATGTTGAGCACGGTCCCGGCCGCCCCCCGGTCGATGTAGGCGCTGATCTGGTCTTCGAGCGCGGGGTCGAGGGTGACGCAGACGAGGGAGAGCTGGCCCTGCTCGTTGTGGTCGGCGTAGAGCGAACAGATGGTTCTACGGAGCGCGTTGCGCGCGTACTCGACGAGGACGTCGGTGTCCTTGGTCTTGGTTCCCCAGTCGGCGAGGGTTTCGAGGATGGTTTCGATGTCCCGGATCGGGACGCGCTCGCGCAGAAGGGATTGGAGGACTTTCTGGAGGTCCCCCACTTTGATGATGCCCGGGATGGTGTCCTCGACGAGCTTCGATGCTTTCTCTTTGAGCCCTTCGAGGAGGTTGTTCACTTCTTCGCGCGTCAGGAGTTCGTCGGCGTAGGTCTTGACGACTTCGGTGATGTGTGTTGCGACAACGCTTGTCGGATCCACGACGGTGTAGTTCATCGATTCCGCGCGGGCGCGTTGGGCGCGTTCGATCCACCACGCTTGGAGCCCGAAGGCGGGTTCGGTGGTGGGTATGCCTTCGAGGGTTCCGGTTGCGAGCCCTGAGTCCATTGCGAGGAGTCGGCTCGGTTCGGAGTTGCCCTTTGCGACGGGGTTGCCGCGGATTTTGATCCGGTATTCGCTCGGGGGGAGCTGCATGTTGTCTCGGATGCGTACGGGGGGCATGACCAGTCCGAGCTCGACGGCGAGCTGTCGGCGCACGGCGCTGATCCGGTCGAGGAGATCTCCCCCTTGGTGGGTATCGATGAGGGGGACGAGCCCGTATCCGACTTCGAGCTCGAGGACATCGACCTTGAGGAGATCCTCGACTTGGGGCTCGGGCTGGGGCGCGGACTGGGCTTCGTGCTCGGCTTCGACCCGGGCGCGTGCTTGCTCTTCCTTGGCGGCGCGGAGCATGACGTAGGAGATCGCGCCGAGCCCGAGGGAGGTTGCGAGGAGGGGGACCGTGGGGAGGGGGGTGAATGCGAGGACCACGAGGAAGCACGCGGTGATGATCAGACCCTTGGGCTGCTGGACGAGCTGAGAGGTGATGGTGGTCCCGAGGTTGTCCTTGTCCCCCGATCGGGTGACGATGAGGGCCGCCGCGAGTGAGATGATGAAGGAGGGGACCTGGGAGGTGAGCCCGTCACCGATGGTGAGCTTGGTGAAGATCTCTGCGGTTTGTCCGGCCGGCCAACCCTTGTCCACGATCCCGACGGCGAAGCCGCCGGCGATGTTGATGAGGGTGATGATGATGCCGGCGATGGCGTCGCCTTTGACGAACTTGGAGGCACCGTCCATCGCGCCGTAGAAGTCGGCTTCTCGTGCGATCTCGTCTCGGCGTTCCCGGGCTTGGTGCTCGGTGATCATGCCGTTGGAGAGCTCGGCGTCGATGGCCATCTGCTTTCCGGGCATGGCATCGAGGGTGAATCGCGCGGCGACTTCGGCGATGCGCCCGGCGCCCTTGGTCACGACCATGAACTGCACGACCATGAGGATCGCGAAGATGATGACCCCGACGAAGAGGGAATCCCCAGCGACGAAGGTCCCGAAGGCGCTGATGACTTTCCCGGCGACCCCGATGGCGTCCTGGGGTGTCGCGGCATCCGCGGTGAGGATGAGCCGGGTGGAAGCGACGTTGAGGACGAGACGGAACATGGTCGTCGCGAGGAGCAGCGATGGGAACACGCTGAACTCGAGCGATCGGTTCATGTAGATCGTCGTGAGGAGGATGATGACCCCGAGGGAGATGTTGAAGGCGATGAGGATGTCGAGGATCGCCGGGGGGAGGGGGATGAGCAGCACGCTCAGGAGCATCACGAACCCGATCGGGACGATCAGCGATCGGTGCGCGGCGATCCGGTGGAACCATTCGGGGAGCTGGGATGGAGCGGTTTGCTCGGGCATGGTCTACGTCGTTATACGCCGGCGGCGCTGGTCTCCAGTTCGCGGGTTTGCTGTTCGAGTGACCCTTCCATCCGGTAGACGTACGCGAGGAGTTCCGCGACGGCTTCGTAGTGCTCGGCGTTGATCTCGTGCCCGACATCGACACCCCAGTAGAGCGCCCGCGCGAGGGGGGGACGTTCGATGATGGGGACATCGTTGGTCCGCGCGAGCTGGCGGATCCGGAGCGCGATCAGGTCCGCGCCCTTCGCGGTGACCTTGGGCGCGTTCATCGAGTCCTTGTCGTACTTGATCGCGACGGAGAAGTGGGTCGGGTTGGTGACGATGACGTCGGCTTGAGGGACGGCGGTGCCGATCTGCTGCATGACGATCTCGCGCGCCATCTGGAGGCGGCGTCCCTTCAGCTGGGGATCGCCTTCCATGGTTTTGCGTTCGTCCTTGACCTGCTGCTTGGTCATCTTGTTGTCCTCGTTGTGCTGCCAGCGTTGGTAGAGGACGTCGATGATCGCGAGCGCGAGGAGGATGATGATCAGGGTGAATGCGATGATCATGATCAGTTTCAGAACGATCATGATCGCGGCGGCGGCGGTGAGCTTGGGGAGGGTCGCGACGGTATCGAGCTGCGCGCGGATGACGAGCGAGGAGACGATGATGAGGAGCGTGAGCTTGAGGGTGTTGATGATGGCTTTGACGAGCCCACGCTTCCCGTAGATGCGTTTGAATCCGCTGATGGGGTTGAGACGGTTGAGTTGGGGGCGCAGCGGCTCGGCGGTCATGAGCCACCCGACCTGAACGAACTGGGACAGATAGGCGATGACCATGGTGATGAGGAGCACGGGGAGCATGACCCGCCCCATCTCGCTGAACGAGGTGTACGCGCCGACGCGCATGGAATCGATGCTGATGGGTTCGGCGCTGAGCCCGTCCCCGAGTGTGCGTTGCATGACCGACATGAACATGCTCGCGATCATCGGCGCGAGGACGATGAGGGCGCAGACGGATCCGAGCATGAGGAGCGCGCCCGAGAGGTCCTGGGACTTGGGGACCTGCCCTTTCTTGCGTGCCTCTTCGAGGCGCTTGGGGGTCGGCGCTTCGGTCCGCTCTCCGAGGTCATCCATGGGGACCCCCGATCGGAGCTGACGCCGGCGCGGGGGGCGCGAGGTTGCGGACCCAGTCGCTCAGCCCTTGCATGACCCAATCGACCTCGTCCATCGCGACTTCCGCGATGACGTTGAGCATGAGCACAAGGATCAGCAATCCGACCATGATCTGGATCGCGAACCCGATGCTCATGATGTTGATCTGGGGCATGGTCTTCATGACGAGCCCCATCGCGACCTGGGTCATGGAGACGGCGGCGAGGATCGGCACCGAGACCCGGATGGCCATCTCGAACCCGGAGGAGAGGACGGCGACAAAGAAGTCGAGAGGGACGTCCATCGCCGTGAACGCGCCGATCGGCGCGGTCCGGAGGGACTCTGCGAGGGTGAGGTAGAGGACATCGAGCCCGCCCACGGAGATGAAGAGCATCGCGCCCATGAAGTAGAGCATCTGTCCGACGACGGAGCCCGAGGTGTTGAGTTCGGGGTTGAAGGACTCCGCGAGGGAGAGCCCGACCTGGTACCCCATCATGTAGCCCCCCATCTGCATGGCGTAGAGGGGGACGGCGGCGATGAGCCCGATGGTGATCCCCACGAGGAGTTCCGCGAAGAGAAGGGGGACGAGCTGGACCATATCGATGGATGCGCTCGGCGGAATCTGAGGAATAAAGGGGACGAGCGCTACCCCGAACCCGAACGCGAGGAGCGCCTTGAACATCGTCGGGATGGTCGTGGAGCTGAGCACGGGTGTGAACACGAACAACCCCGTGAGACGCGCGACGACGAGCATCAGGGGGAAGAGGTGGCTCAGGATGGGCTCGACGTTCGGCATGGTCAGAAGAGCTGCATCATCTCGATGGTGAACTGCCCCACGGTGGTGATGATCCAGGGGAGGAGGAGGATGGCGGCGACGATGATCGCGAGGATCTTGGGGACGAACGTCAGGGTCTGATCCTGGATGGAGGTCACGCTCTGGAAGAGGGAGATGATCAAACCCAGAACCATCCCGATCAGGAGGAGGGGCGCGGCGATCAGGAGCACGATGACGAGCGCCTGACGCACGATGTCCATCACGGCTTCATCGAGCATCGCGCGTCCCTCTCGTCAGGAGTCTCGCGAGTGGTGACTTCCGTTCGTAGACGAGCTCGCCTTCGCTGCCGTGAGCCCGGAGCTGCGCGATGAGGATGATCGGGAGGAGGATCATCCCTTGCTGAGCGCTGAGCCCCGGGGACGCACCGTTGGTGACGAAGGATTCGAGGAGGGAGCCGACGACGAGGGACCATCCGTCCACGAGAACGAAGAGCATGAGCTTGAAGGGGAGGGAGATGAGGACGGGGGGGAGCATCATCATGCTCATCGAGATGAGGAGCGACGCGATGACCATGTCGATCACGAGGAAGGGGAGGTAGACCCGGAATCCCATGAGGAACGCGACCTTGAGCTCGCTGAGCATGTAGGCCGGGACGAGGGTGGTCGTGGGGACATCCGCGCGGGTGAGGTTCTGGGGCTCGGTTGTATCGACCCCCTGGTAGTTCAGGATCATGTAGAGGGAGGACCAGTTGTCCGTCGCTTCAATCTGGTCGAACATGAAGTCGCGCATCGGTTCGGACGCGCGGACCCAGAGCTCGTCGAGGTTCCGGACTTCTCCCGACTGGTAGGGGACGACGGCCTGGTCCCAGACCCGGTCGATCGTGGGTTTCATGACCATGGCCGTCATGAAGAGCGCGAGCGCCGTGATGACCTGGGACGGGGGGAGGGACTGGGTCCCGAGCGCTTGTCGGAGGAGCGCGAGGACCACCATGATCCGGACGAAGCTGGTCGTCATCAGCATGATCGACGGCACGAGCGCGACGACCGTGAGGAGGAGCATGATGTTGAGCGCGACGGAGAGCCCGGATTGCTCGGTTCCGGGGGCGCCCGATCGGTTGGTGCTCATAGCGTCGCCGGCGCTCTGGAGCGCGACGAGGGGATTCATGGAGGAGATATCCGAGCTCGGGGTCGTGAGGGTCGGGCTTGAGGGTGAGGGCGCGGGGAGCCCCGGGCCGAGCTGGGCTCTGGCGCTCGAGCTGAAGAGCGTGATCGCGATGAGAACGATCGTGCGGATCACGCGCGTCCCCCGTTGTTGCGACGCATCGCGCCGAGTCGGCGCTTGAGGACTTCCCCGGCCGCCGGCGCGTCGAAGGCGCCCGTGAGTTCCGCACGGTCCCCCTCGTCGTTGGTCATCACGGCGCTCGGGGCGCGGCGGACACTCTGGACATGGACCCCGGGCGCGGGGTTGGTGCGCTGCGCGTTGAGGAGTTCGCGTTGGATCTCGTTGTCCGTTGCTTCCCCGAGCTGGCGCAGGGTCCGCTCGAACTGCTTTGCGTGGGATTCGGGGCTCGCGCCCTGGACTTTCCGGATGACGGATGCGACATCCTCGGGGTCCGTGAGTTCGGAGAGGGTGCGCATGGAGCCGGAGGTGGAGCGGCGGTCTCGGGAGCCGTGCGCGTGTTCCAGAAGGAGGATGCGCCGATCGAACCTCATGACGACAAGGGTGAGTTTGGGCGCGAGGGGGTAGCGCCCGAGGACCTCGACGAGACCCGAGGGGGCTTCGCCGCCGGCGCCGAGCTTCGAGGTGAGAGAGCCGCTGGACTTTGCGACGCGCTTCGCGATGTGCGCGAGCGCGAAGATGACGAGGAGGACTCCAGCCAATGAGAGGACGGTGCGGGTCATCCCCTGGGGGAGCGCGTACGAAGCGTTCCTGCTCTCTTCGGGACTCAGAGGGAGGGCGCGTTCACGGGGGGCTCCGAGCGGGAGCGTGCTGTTCGACGATGTCGGCTCGGGCTCGACCCGGGGCTGGATCGGGGAACGGGCTGGGGTCGTGACGGCGGATGGTTCAGCGGCAGCGCTGTCGTTGACCTCGGAAGACACCCGGGGAGGGACCTCCTCGATGCTGGGTCCGAGGGGCGCTCCGTGCGCGTTCGTGAAAAAGAGGAAGATCGTGAGGATCAGCGTTGGGGTCGCGTTCGCTCGCATGTGGTTGCCGTCCTGGCATGGTCAACGAGCGGATCCTCCGCTCTCGTTCAACTCTCGGAGGATTACTTCTCGCGCAGATCGAGGATCTCGCTGATACGGACACAGAAGTTGTCGTTGAGGACGAGGACTTCGCCCCGCGCGACGCGCCGATCGTTGACGTAGACATCGACGGGGTCGCCGGCGAGCTTGTCGAGCTCGACGACGGTGCCGTCTCCCAGACTCAGGACGTCCTCGACGAACATCTTGGTCCGTCCGAGCTCGATCCGGACGTTCATGTGGACATCGGCGAGGAGATCGAGGTCCCGGTTGGAACTCCCCGAACCCGAGCTGGAGAACTCGGGGGGGTCGAAGCTCGCGGCGTCGTCTGTCGGGACGCTCGGGGAGGGGGCGGGATCGGGGGCTTCCTGAGGGTTCGCCGCGGCGGTGATCGCGCCCATGGCCATCGCGAGAGCGGCGGCCTCCTCCTCGGACATGTCGTCTTCTTCGGATTCCTCCGCTTGCTCCGCGGCGGAATCGGCGAGTTGCTCGGCGTTTTCGACGGCGGCTAGGGGGTCTTCCGGATCCGGCTCGCTCGTCGATTCGGGATCGGTGGGTGTCGATCCCTCTTCGGGCGTTTCTTCGCCTTCGATCGGGGTGTTGTCGGGTTCGTCGGCCATGCTGTGCTCCCGGGCTCCGCCCGCGCAGGGACGAGGGCGCGACTCCGCGCCGTCTCAGATACCGGATATCGGACGGAGCGCACGGATCGCGCCAGTTTGTTGCGCATGAAGCGCAGAAAGTGCGTTGGGATCGTGCTCCGCGTGGATCGCGGGGATCAGGCGTCGGCGCGGAAGCCCTTGCACTCGGGGATGATGACCCGATCGACACGGGGGATCCCGTCGGGGTCGGTCCCGAAGACTTCGTTGACGTAGGTCGTGAGCTGACGGGTGATGGTCTCGAGCCCGGGTTCTCGGAGGTGACGGTCCTGGGCACGCCGGAAGATCATCGCGATCCCTTCGGTGAGGGTCGCGTTGTCACGTTCCTTGATCTTCTCGATGTAGGCCGAGTTCTTCTGCTTCACGCGGAGAACGATCTTGACGCGCCACTCCCAGACATGCCCGGTGGACATGTTCTGGAAACGCTCTTCGATGAGGTCGATCTCGAGGGGCGCATCTTCGCCGGTGCCTTCGAGGAGTTCGAGCTGGGACGCATCCGCGGCGGAGGGGCCTCCCATGGAGGAGACGAGGAACGCGACGACCCCGCCTTCGAGGAGCATGATGACAGCGACGACGAGGATGAGCTTCATCCCCCCGCCCTTCTTCTCGGATTGCTCGTTGGATTCGGTGGTGTTCTCGTCGGCCATGCTCGGTCCCTCGTTCGATCAGTCCGATCCGGTGAAGTTCGGGTCCGGGTGGACCTGCTCGATCGTCCGTCCGGTCTGATAGACCTGAACTCGGCGGTTCGAGACCCCGACTTGCCCGGAGCCCTGGTCGAGCGACATGGGTTCGGTGTTGGATGCCGATTCAACCCGCAAGATCTGTGCGTCCACGGCGCATTCTCGGACCAGATACTCCTTGACGGCGAGCGCACGCTTGTAGGCGAGTTCGTCGTAGCTCAGCCCGGACCTTTTCTCTTCCAAGCCCCATGCGTGTCCCACGATGGGGCAGATGTAGTTGAGCCCTCGGATTTTGGGCGCGATCGCGTCACGGATGGTGTCCTGCGCGACCTTGGAGAGCTGGTAGTCCCCCACTTCGAACTCGATGGAGCCGCCGATGGCGTGTCTCGCGCCTTCCTGGACGATTGAGACCATGGTCTGTCGTCCCTGGACATTGGGGTCGGTGTTCTCGTTGGTGGATTTCTTCTGTCCGTCCCGCTGTGCTCGCTCTTCTTTGAACGAGACCATGGAGTTGTCGGTGGACTCGATGAGGCGCGCGAGCCCGAGCCCGCCTTCGACCCCGAGGGATTCTTTGATCGCGTCGATGACTTTCTGGTACTCACGCGGCTTCTTCATCTCGGAGAAGGAGACGAGGAGCACGAAGAAGCAGAGGAGGAGCGACATGAGGTCGCCGAAGGTGACGACCCATTCGGGGACTTCTGCTTTGGGCGCTTCTTTTTTCTTCTTGCCCATCGCCGTCCTCCTTTACGCGGCCTGCGCGTCGTCGCCGAAGGCGACACGGTCCGCCGGCGGGAGGTAGGTCAGCAGCTTGCTCTCGACGACGCGCGGGTTGTCGCCGGATTGGATGGACATGACCCCGGCGATGATGATGGTCTTGAGCATCACCTCTTCCTGGTCCTTCGCGTAGAGCTTGTCGGCGATAGGTCCCGCGAACCCGTTCGCGATGACCGCGCCGTAGAGGGTCGTGATGAGCGCGACGGCCATGGACGGGCCGATGGTGGAGGGATCTTCCATGGACCCGAGCATGAAGATGAGACCCATGAGGGTCCCGATCATCCCGAAGGCGGGCGCGTACTTCCCGAACTGATCGAGGACCATCTTGCCCTGCATGTGTCGTTCCATGAGGGATTCGAGCTCGGTCTCCATGATCTCACGGATGAGTTCGGGGTCGGTGCCGTCAACGGCCATCTTGATCCCGCGGACGATGAACTCATCCTTCATGTCACCGATGTGGTTCTCGAGGGAGAGGATGCCTTCACGACGGGCGATTTCGGCGTACTTGACGATGTCGCGGATCGTCTCGGCCGGGTCGGGGGTGGACCCGAAGACGGCCTTCATCACGAGTTTGGGGAGCCCGAGCGACTTTGCAAGGGGGAAGGCGCAGACGACCGCGCCGGCGGTTCCGCCGAACACGACGACAACCGACGGGATGTTGATCAGTGCGAGCGGATTCCCCCCGCCCAACACGATTGCGAGCATCACGGAAACCAACGCGATACCGAGTCCACCAACAGTCGCAAGATCCACGGCGACACCTCCAAGGTCCCCCGTCCATGGGGGACTTGTGGTCTATCGGTGGGCATGGATGGTGGCTTGACCAGATCTGCAGGGATCTCGGGGGATCCGCTCGATTGGTATCGGATGGTCAGGTGGGAGGGGTGAGCTTCCGGAGGTGTCGCCCGTACTCGATGACCCGCTCGATGATCGTGTCCATGGACTCTTTCACGACCAGGTGCTCCCCCGAAACGAGGGTGATGATGGTGTCGGGATTCTGCTCGATCGTTCGGATGAGGTCCGCGTTGATCACGAACGGTCGATCGTTGAGTCTCGTGACACGGATCATGGGGCGCTCCAACGCTCGATCTTCTCGGACCCGTCGGTGGACGGTCCAGTGGAGTTATCGGCCGAGCACGAGGAGCTGCTGGAGCAGTTCGTCGGTGGTCCTGATCACACGGGACGACGCGCTGTACCCGGTCGAGGTCAGGATCATCTCCGTGAACTCTCGTCCGAGATCGACGTTGGATCCTTCGAGCGCGCCCGAGACGACGACACCGAGCCCAAGCTGACCCGGGTTCGCGACGGCGGCGGGACCTGAGTTGGGACCCGTGGAGAAGAGGTTCCCCCCTTCATCAACGAGCCCGGCCGGGTTGGAGAAGTTCGCGAGGACGACCTGACCCATGATGCGCGTCGCGCCGTTGGAGAAGCGGCCGATGATCATCCCGTCGTTCCCGGTCCCGAATGTCTCGAGGGTCCCCGGGGGGAGCCCATCGGTGGTGAGCCCGATGATGCTCGAATCGGTCGCGAGTGAGGTGGTCGATCCGGAATCGGACGTGAAGTGAACATTGAACGAGAGGGGGTTGTCCGCGCCCGTGTTGATCCGATCGACGGTGATGCTCAGAGGGAGCGCGTCGGGATCGAGCTGACCCTCGTTGTCGAACGCGATCGTCCCCGTCGCGATCGCGGTATCCGGGTCGGTGTCCATGTCGGACTCGACGTAGTAGCGCCACACGGGTCCCGTGTCGGGGGTCGAATCGAGGACCATGACGAGATCGACGAGGATCGATTCACCGAGCGAGTCGAAGACGGAGATCGTGGTCCGGACGGATTCGCCGTCGGCCTCCTGGACCTGCGACACTTCGAATGCGGACCCGAGCGAAGTGGTGCCGTCGGCGGCGATGTGCTCGATGTCCCCCGTGAGCATCGCGATGTTGTTCTCGGTTCCCGTGTTCCCGACGATCCGGATAATCCCGGTCATGGGATCGACGGTCACCCCGGGGGTGAGCCCGTCGGGGTTGGCGCCCCCGATGTCCTGGATCCCGAGCGCGTTGTCGAGGAAGTCCATGAGATCCTGAACGGACGTGGTCGCGGTGATCGTGAGTTCGGCCTCGGCGACATCGCCGCCGCCTTTGGTCGCGTCGGAGGAGAGTCTGATGGTTTCGCCGGCGCTGAACTGCGCGTTACCCGGGTTGCTCGCGTCATCGATATTCACGAGGAGCGATGTCGAGTTGATGAACCCCCCGCCGAGGATGGTGGCGCCCGTGAGCGCTCCCCCCATGAGATCGATTACGGATCCCTGGGTGGGGATGTCCCCGGACTTGTTGAGGTTCCCGACAATTGAGACGTTGTCGGTCTCTTCTGCGATGGTGACCTTCCCGACGGGGACGTTGATGGGGACGAGGTTCCCCGTGAGGATGTTGTAGTTGTCGTCCACGGCGTATCCGAGCAAGCGTTCGCCGCTGACGGAGGTGAGGTTGTCCTCGGTGTCCTGACGGAACGATCCCGCGCGTGTGTAGAAGGTGGAGTTCCCTCGTTCGACGATGAAGAACCCGGAGCCGTCGATGGCCATGTCCCGGAAGTCGCCGGACGCGGTGATGGTCCCGGAGTTGAAGTCTCTCTGGATCCCCCCGATCCCGACCCCGTTCCCGACCTGTCGTGGGTTGACCCCGCCGGAGGTTGTCCCCGGCGCGGTCCCGAGCCCGAGGTTCCTGTAGAAGAGGGTTTCGAAAATCGCGCGGGAGGACTTGAACGCGGTGGTGTTCACGTTCGCGATGTTGTTGCCGATGATGTCGAGCTTGCGCGAGTTGGTGTTGAGCCCGGTGAGCCCGGTGAAGAGTGCTGCGGTTGAAGCCATACTTTGGGACTCCTGGCGCTCGTGCGCCGCACGGATGAACTACGGATGTGTCTGATCGCTGAGCGCGTGCACGAGCGATGCGTTTCGCATATCGCGTGCCGGTCCGACCCGGGATCTGGTGATTCGGTCCGACGAATCGATCGCGGAGTCTGCATCGTTCTGTGATCGTGGGCTTTGCGGGCGCACGTAGCCGTCGATCCCGTCGATGACGAGCTCTGTGCGAGGATCGAACTGCGCTTCGACGCGCCGCTCCGCGACATCGACGCGCAGGATCGACCCCCCGAGATCGACGAGCGCGGATCGGACCCCTCGGATGGTCGCAAGATCCGCGGCACGCCCGATGGTGTCGGGATCGATCGTGCTCTGCGGGATATGCGGATCGAAGACAACGGGTATCCCGCTCGTGGATCCGCGATTCACTCGGTCGAGCACATCAGCGAAGTCACGGGAGATCGGCTCGCGCGGGCGATCCGTCGGATCGACCCCCGCGCCCAGCTTCGCGAGCAGCGCTGAGGGATCGATGAGGGTCAAGGGGTGTCGTCCCCGTCGTCGGTCCCGTCGGAGCCGTCCGGATCGTCGGTGTCGTCAACGTCATCGGTATCGTCATTGTCATCGACCCCGTCCGGATCGTCCGGGTCGTCGGTGTCATCGACAGGATCGGTGGTATCGACCGGGCCGATGATCTCGTCAACGTTGTCGAAGAACATGCGCGAGCCGTCGAAGAGGTTGAGGAGCGGGCCCTCGCTTGTCTGGGTGACCGAGATGACGAGGTCCGCGACGCGCGAGTTGTCGATCGTGATCCCCGAGACAAGATTCCCGATGAGGCTCGACGCAGCGGCGAACTCGCTCTGACGGACCAGAGTCTCGAGCGAATCGACCATCTGGGTGTCCGACTCGATCGATCGGAGGGTCGCGAGCTGTTCGAGAGTCGCGCCCGTGTCCTGGGGTTCGAGCGGGTCCTGGTTCTGGAGCTCCGTGAAGATGATCTGGAGGAACTCGTCGCTCGAGAGACTCCCGAGCGCATCGCCGGAGTTCGCGGTGTTGTTGTAGAAACCTGAAATGGCGCTCATGTCACGCTCCTATCCGTTGCCCGTCACGCGATCGCGTCGAGCCCGAGGGGGGTCCAGATGGTTCGGGTCGATCGCGCCCCGGGCGCATTGATCGGGCCTGATGAATCGTCTTCCGGGAGGGTCTGGGTGTCTTGGCGCTGACGATCGTCCCGTCCGCGCTGATCGGAGTCCGAGAGATCCCCGTCCGGGTTGGATCCCGGGTCGCTCGGGGCGTCCGTGGTGTCGCTGGATTGCTGGATCGTGAGCTCATCGACGCGCACCCCGCGTGCTTCGAGCGCGGCCCGGAGCTGGGGGAGCCCCTCTTCGAGGGCTTTCGTTGCTTCGTTCGTGCTCGTCTCGACCCGGGCGCGGAGCACCCCGTTGCGCAGCTCGAGCTTGATGTTCAGTTCGCCCAGGTGCTCGGGGGAGAGACGGAGCTTCATCGATCCCCCACCCTCCTTCATCACACTCGCCATCGCTTTGGAAACCTGGTTCACGACCCGGTTCCGGAGCGCGGTGTGGGGATCGGTGGATTCCTGGGTGGTGGGCTTGAGGATCTGCGGACGACCCTGCGCGCCGAGATCGAGCGAGGCGCCGTTTCCCGTGTTGCTTGAACCGCTCGCGGATTGCACTGCGCCGGGAGCGCTCACGACCCCGATCGGGTTCGATTGGGCTGGGGTGGACTGAGCCCTTGGTTGGGTGGTCTGCGCAACGCTGACGGCGGCGCTCTGCGCGGCCGCTTGGACGGGCTGCGCCTGGGTCACGGGCTCAGGAGACGATCGCTCGGGGAGGGCTGTCTGAGCCGGCTCGGTTCTGGGTTCCGACTTCCCGGGTTGTGGTGATTCGATCGCGGGGGTGTTGGGGGTCTGGGGCACGCGCCGGATCGTGCGCGTGGGGCGCTGATCGTGCGCGATGGGTTCGCGCTTCAGGTGCTCGGGGGTCTCCGGAACATCAGCGGCTGGGACCCGGGTCGTCGAGAGCTCCTCGGACGAGATCCGGGAAAGATCGATCTGCGCCGCGTTGTTCAGGATCGAATCCAGATCCCGCGCGGATCGGATATGGGCGCTGTGGAGGAGTTTGGGATCGAACACGGGTTCGTGGTCCTGATCGGATTCACGCTCCGTGTCGAGATCCGTGACATCCGATGTGCCCGTATCGGGTTCTGCTTGCTCGTTCTCTTCCGAACGGGGCTCGTCCGTCGGGGTGTCCTCGTCGGGCTGCGGCTCGTCGATCCGAGATTCCTCGTTCGGATCGATCACGGCGAGTTGATTGTCGAGGAGCTGGGAGAACCCCGGCGCATCGGGTGCGCTGTTCGGCGCAGCGCGTGCGCCGCGACGCGCATCATCCGTGGGGGTGGTTCGGGTTGTCGATGTGGTTTGGATCGTGGTCATTGCTCGGGTTCGTCCACACGCGCGGCTTCAAGGCCTTTGGTGCGGACGGACTCAAGCAACTGGGCTGCCAAATCGGGCTGACCCGCTTTGACAAACTGCGTCAGGACATCGGTTCGGATCCGATCCCCCATCGAGGAGAGGTAGGACACGACCTGCTCGATCTCACCCTGCTTGATCAGCGAATCGAGGGTGGTCATGGCGTCTTTGGGAGCCATCTGGGAGATGGAGTTGAGCGCTTTCGTGAACTGCTCGGACCCTTCGATCTCAGCGAGACGCTCGCGCATGGCATCGAAATCGGCCTGCTCCTTCTCGAGATCCGTCCGTTCGCTCGCGAGGAGCGCGCGCTCCCGGCGCAGGGTGTCGCGGAGATCCCGGATCTCGCGCTGCATCCGCTCCAGGCGCGCCCGGTCGATCTGGGTGAGCTCGACACGGACGGTGTTGAGCTCGTCCGCGCTCATCGCGACTTCGGGGAGATCGGGCTCTTTCTCGGCTTCAAGGCGCGCGGCTTCCGCTTCCTCTGCCTTGATCCTCGCCGCTTCCTGGGGGATCGTTTCCTTGAGCGCATCGACGACATCCGTGAACCGGGCCTTGTCCATACGCTGGGTCATCATGAGCCACCCGACCCCCGCGAGGATGGCGCACAGGTTCAGGATCGCGATGATCGTCAGGGCTCGGATCATGGTTTTCATCGGTCGATCTCCAGTCCGTTCGGGTTCGGACGCGCGAATCGCATGACACTCAGATCGTCAAGATCCCGTGCTTCCCTTGTGCTTTCCCTGTTGAAGTGCTCCTGACGCTGCTTTTCACGGAGCGTCTCGACGGCTTTGCGGCGCGTGGCGGCCTGCGCGAGTGCGTTCCGCGCCGCGCCGATCCGCTCCATGAGCCCGTGGAGCTCGAGCACTCTCCGCTGCGCATCGAATCGATTGCGCATCGCGGAGTTCGACTGGAGCTTCGCGGATCCGAGGTCCACGGGTCCGGATCCTGCGCCGAGCGCGGCCACCAGTTCGCGCTGCTCACGCTCGATATTCAGCTGGTGGTTCCGGATCGCGCGCTCGATCTCCGCGCGTTGGAGTTCGAGCTGCGCCAGCGCGAGCTGCGCCTCGCGTTCTTCTCGTTCTCGCTGATCGAGCACGGGCTGGAGCTTGAATCGGAAGGGGGGCATCGTTCACCTCAACCGGGCTTGGACTGGGTGTTGCCCGCTTGCGCGATCGCCCGGCGCTGTTGGATCAGATCCCCGGACTGGAGCGCGAGCTTGACGAGCATGTCGCGCCCCTGCTCGAAGTCCGCGTGCTCATCGACGCGCTGCGCGAGGAGTTCGTTGATGACGGGGATTAGATCCAACGCTGTGTCCGCTTCAGGGTCCGAACCCTGCGCGTATGCGCCGATCTGAACAAGATCCTCGATCTTCCGATACGCCGCGACGAGCTTCGCGATCTGCTGACGAGCGGCGAGGTGCGCGTTGTCCGAAACCTGCGACGCGACACGCGAAACGGAGTCGAGCACATCGACGGCCGGGAACTGTCCTTTGTGCGCGATCGCGCGGGAGAGCATGATGTGACCATCGAGGATCCCGCGCGCCGCGTCGGAGATGGGCTCGGTCATGTCGTCCCCCTCGACAAGGATCGTGTAGAGCCCCGTGATCGATCCGACCACGCCGTCCTCGGTCTCGATCGTCCCCGCGCGTTCGAGAAGCTCGGGGAGCGCGGCGAACACGCTCGGGGTGTAGCCCTTGGTGGCCGGAGGCTCCCCGACACTGAGCCCGATCTGACGCTGCGCGTGCGCGAAGCGGGTGATGGAGTCCATCATCAGGAGGACGTCTTTGCCCCGATCCCGGAAGTACTCCGCGCAGGTGCACGCGAGCTTGGCCGCACGGATACGCATGAGCGGGGATTCGTCCCCCGTCGCGACGATCACGACGGATCGCGCGAGCCCTTCAGCGCCGAGCGCGTGCTCGATGAAGTCCCGGACCTCGCGACCACGCTCGCCGATGAGCGCGATGACGTTGATGTCGGCGTCGGTTCCGCGCGCGATCTGCCCGAGGAGGGTGGACTTCCCGACCCCCGGTCCGGCGAAGATCCCGAGGCGCTGCCCCCTCCCGACGGGGGTCATCAGGTCGATCACACGGACTCCCGTCCGGAGCGCCGTCTCGATCCGTGCGCGGCGCATCGCCCCGACGGGTTCGGGGTTGATGGGGCGCATGACGCGCTCCGCGACGGTCCCGAGATGATCGATCGGGCGCCCCAGCCCATCGACAACCCGCCCGAGGAGACGATCCCCCACGGGCGCGACCTGGTGGACCCTTTCCATCGTCACACGCGCCCCCGGGACGACCCCCGTCGTGGGCGCGAAGAGCATGACGAGCGCGTCCCCGGAGTCGAACCCGACGACCTCGCCGCTGACAGGTTGATTGTTCTGTGTCTTGATCTCGACGAGGGATCCGATCGGGACGGGGAGATCCGTCGCGCGGAGGGTCATGCCGCGCACGCTGCTGATGCGTCCGTGGATCCCGAGCGGGTTGGTCTGTTCGACGATCTCGATCTCACGCGCGAGGAGGGTCACGCCGCGGACTCCGATGACTCGTCGTCTTCGTCCACAAGCTCGTCGTAGTCCGGTCCTCGGTGCGCGGGCATGAGCGCCGCAACGATCCGGTCGAGCTGGGTCGTGATCGACGCATCGATCTCGCCGCCGGAGGATGTCATCGCGACGACCCCACCCGGCGCGACGCTCGGATCTTCGACGAGGGTCGCGTGTTCGCACATCGCGCAGCGTTCGACCATGGGTCCCATGACCCGCTCGAGGAGCGGGAGGTCCGAGGGATTCACATGCAGACGGAGTTTGGTCGGCGCGACGAGAGTTTCGAGCACGTCGTCGAGCTGGTCCGTGACGACCTCGGGGTCGAGCTCGACGGAGCGTTTGATGACCCTCGCCGCGATGTGCGCGGCGAGATCGACAAGCTCTGACTTCGCGGCGAGCATCATGTCCCGTCGTTCCTGCTCCCATTGTTCGAGGGTGCTCGCCCACTGCGCCGAGAGCTGCGTGAGCTCAGCATCGTGCTGCTGTGTCGCGCTCTCGATCCCCTCCGAACGACCCTGTTCGCGCCCCTCCTCGAGCCCCCGCGCGAACCCATCGGCGTGCCCTTCCTTGCTCGCACCCTTGAGGAGGAGAGCCCGTTGGGAGTTCGCGTGTTCGAGGATCGCGCGTGCCTGGTCCTGCGCGGCCTGGACGATCGCCTGACCGCGTGCATGGAGATCGCCGAGGTCCAGGGGGACCGCATCTCTTGGGTAGGTCTCGAGATCGGCGCGTTTGATGACACCCATCCGGGGTCGGGTCCTTTCTGGATCAGACGATCATCTCGGAGTCGCCGCCGCGTCCTTCGATCATGACATCGCCCGCTTCTTCGAGTCGTCTCACGATGTCCACGATGCGTTGCTGCGCGGATTCGACATCGCTCACGCGCACCGGGCCCATGAACTCCATGTCCTCCCGGACCATCGCCGCGGCGCGCTCGGACATGTTCCCGAAGATCTTCTCTTTGAGCACCTCGGATGCGGTCTTGAGCGCGATCGCGAGCTCGTCGTTCTCGACCTCCTTGAGGACGGCCTGGATCCCCTTGTCGTTGACGAGCTTGATGTCCTCGAAGACGAACATCAGTCTCCGGATCTCTTCGACCAGGTCCGGGTCGTCGGACTCGAGCCCCTCCATGATCGTCTTCTCGGTCGCGCGGTCCACGAGGTTGAGGATCTCCGCGACGGTCGGGACACCGCCCGCTTTCTCCATGCTCTGCATGAGCATGTTGCTGAGCCGGGATTCGAGCCCTTGCTCGACTTCCTTGATGACCTCGGGGTTGGTCTGCTCCATGTTCGCGACACGCTTGATGACCTCGAGCTGCTTCTCCATCGCGAGCCCGGCGAGAATCTCTGACGCCTTGTGGTGCGACAGATGGCACAGGATCAGCGCGATCGTCTGGGGGTGCTCGTCCTGGATGAAGGTCAGGAGGTTGTCGCTCTCCGCGCGTTGGAGGAACGAGAAGGGGGTCTTCTGGACCTGGGTCTGGATCTGACCGAGCATGCGTTCCGCTTCGCTCGGGTCCATCGATTCCTTGAGGAGCTGCTTCGCGTAGGACAGCGACCCCTCGTTCGCGTATTGAGACGCGACGGAGATGTTGTAGAACTCCTCGACAACCTTGTTCTGGAGATCATCGGGCACGCGCCCGAGCGACGCGAGCTCGCGTGTGATCTCCTCGACCCTGGGAGGGGGGAGGTGCTTGAGCAGGGTGGTCGCGTTCTCCGAACCGATCGCGAGGAGGAGGATCGCCGCCTTCTCTGCGCCCTCGAGCTCGGACGGGTCGGAGGGGAGTGGTTCGTTGGGCTTGCGTGGCATCGGTGATTACTCCTGGAACTCCGCCCAACGCTCGACCAGACCCGCCGCTGAGGTCGGGTCGTTCGAGATGAGCTCGGAGACCTGCTCACGCAGTTTCTGGATCTGAACGACCGCGTCATCGACCTCGATACCCTGCATCGCGGTTTCCGACTCGTCCGCTTCGCCGATCAGGTCATTGAGACTTTCGAGCTGGGGAGGCATCCCGAGCAGCTCCTCGGCCGACGGAAGCTCAACGGTTTTGCCCGCGCGTTTCACCATCATGAGCATGAGCACGACGGCGATCGCCGCGAGCACCCCGACGAGCACCGTCTCGATCAGGTTCCCGTTCCCGAGCATGGGCGCCCCGGATCCGCCCATCAGCCCACCCATGAACCCGGCGCTCTGGACCTGCCCCACAGATCGGTACGCATCACCGAAGGGGGACATCGCGACGTTCACATCCCCTGTCAGCATGGCCCCGTCCGCGCTCTGACCGATCAGATGAGGGCTCACCTGCTGCATGATCAACCCCTTGAGCCCGGAGTTCCCGTCGATCCCTTCGAATCGGTCCCGGACCTCCTCATCGGTCACGGGCTCGGGCTCCGCGCCGTCGGACGCGGCGGCCGCTTTGGAACGGAGCAGGAGATCACGGACGTATTCCTCCGGGACGATGATCGACGCGCGCATGTGGGTCGGCATCCCGCGCGGATCGACGGTCTGGGTCTCGACGTAGCCGAACTGGTTGTCGAACTCCTTATTGGTTTCGTTCGTGTTCGATGTCGTCCCGGTATTCGATCCCGAGTTGATGCTGGCCGTCTGATTCGAGCGAACCCCGGACTCCGCGCCCTTGGATTGCTGCTGAACGGAGTCCTCGAGCCCGCCCTGAGATCTGAGGAGCGATACGGAGCCCTTCTGTTCAGGTGCGTACGCACGCTCCGTGCTCGCAACGCTGGTCACATCCACCATCGCGCTCACGGAGACGACGACACCCGGGATGTGCGCCAGCATCTCCTCGATCTGGCGCTTCTTCTCGTGGCTGACCTCGCGCGAGAAGTCGAGGAACTTCGAGGACGAACGGGAGTCCTCATCGGAGACGTACCGCGCCGTCCCGGTGGAGCCGTCGATGACCTGAACGTTCTTCGGGGACAACCCCGAAACAGCGCCCATGACCAGACCGGCGGCCGCATCGACGGTGTCCTGGGAGACCCCCCCACCGCTCGAAAAGATCGAGATCGAAGCGGTCGGGACCTTGGTCGCGCGTCCGAGCCCCGAGACCTGAGGGACATCGAGGATCACGCTCGCTCTATCCACCATCCGGAACCGAGAGATCACGCGCGAGAGTTCGTTCTGGAGCGCGATCATGTACTGCTGACGATGCTGTTCCTTAGACGCTTTCCAATCCTGAGACTGGATCAGGTTCTGAAACATCAGGGTCGTGTCTCCGGGAAGCTGACCCGCTTGAGACAAAACCGCGACAGCGCCCGATCGCTGGCTCGGGGGGACCTGGATGGACCCGTTGACGACCTGCGCGTCGATCCCCGCGCTCCGGAGGGTGGCGAGCGCAACCGGATCGGTGCTGTCGGCCATCAGATCGACGAGCGAGGGCTTCGCGGCGTATTGAGAAACGAGGAAGAGGGTCATCGCCGCGATGACGGCGAGCGACGCGATGAGCAGCTTCTGGGTCGCGCTCATGCGCGTGACCTGTGTCGAAGCGTTCTCGATGATCTGACGCAGCTTACCCATGATGCGTCGGCCTCCTGCCTGCGCTGACGACGCCTGAACGGCGCACGGATCCCCGGATCCTCCGGGATGAGCGAGTCATCGGACGACTGGTGCGCAGAACTCGATACTTTGGTGCAGATTCCGCGCGGGACGCGCAAGAAAGTTCAGGTCAGTCCATCAGACGCGCATCTGCTTGATCTCGTCGTAGGCCTGCATGACCTGGTTGCGCATGGCCTGGAGCATCTTGAAGGCCGTGTCCGCCTTCTCCGTCGCGATGATCACCCCTTCGATATCATCGCGCTTCCCCGTCACCAGGTCCTCAGCGGCCTGGCTCGCGTCCTGCTGCAACGCGTTGACCTGCTTGAGGTTGTCCATCAGGGTCGCTTTGAAGTCCGCGCCCCCCTGTTGTTGCTGAGGCGCACGATGACCCTGACCCTGAATCGGGCTGTTTCCGGATGATCCGATGAGTCCGAGCGGGTCGCTCATGTGGTCGCTTGCTCCCTGGGGACACCCTATCTATCGGCCAGCTTACCCGATGAGCCGCAACGCTTGGGCCAACATGCTCTTGGTGACCTCCGCGGCGGCGATATTCGCTTCATACGCGCGCGACGCCTGGAGCCCGTTGACCCATTCCATGGTCGGGTCGATGTCCGGGACCATCACGTACCCCTCCGCGTCCTTGAAGGGGTGCTCGGGCATGTACTGCCTCCGGACGGCGTTCTCGTTGATGTCGATATCGAGGACCTGGACCCCCCCACGATCGTCCGGCGCGAGCATGGCCGCACGTCGCTTGTACGGGTCGTATTCCCCGTACTGGTTCTCGATGGAGTTCGCGTTCGCGAGATTCGAAGCGATGACCTCCATGCGCGTGCGCTGGGCGATCATGCCGGAGGTCGAGATGTCGAGTGAGCCGTACATGGGTCAGTTCCTTCTTAGAGCACGCGCTGGGCGATCGCGTTCTGGAGGGTGCTCCGTTGTGCCCTGAGCAAATCGGCGGCCACCCGGTACATCGCCGCGTTTTCCACCAGATCCTGCATGGTCCGTTCCAGATCCGCGTCGTTCCGATCGTGATGGAGGACCCCGCCGCTCGACGTCATCGGTTCGAGCTTCAGCTCCCCCGACCCCCTCGCGCGGGTGATCTCACGGGTCTCGCGCCATTCGAGCGCCCCGAATGCGCCCCCGTTCCTGGCGCGGCGCTTATCGATCGCGTCCCCGAGGAGCTGCTGGAACTCTCGCGGATCGACGTCCCTCGCTTGGAAGTTGGGGGTGTCGATGTTCGCGATGTTGTGCGCGAGGATCTTCTGGCGCTGCCCTGAGAAGCGCAGCATCATCTCCAGCGCCGGGGCCGCACCGACTGTTGAGATATCGCTGATCATCGTGCTTCGCTCCGCGAATGAGGTGCCGATCGGGCTCCGCCGATCGTCCGAACCCGCTCAGAGGGTCTGGGAGACCACGTTCTCTTCTTTCCACTTCTTGAGCTTGAGCCCGAGGGTCCGAACCCCGATCCCGAGGGCTTTGGCTGTCTTCTGACGGTGACCATTGAACCGTTCGAGGGTCGCGACGATCGTCTCACGCTCGATCTCAGCGAGGGTCCGATCCCCCGGACGGATCCCGATCTTGGGCTCCGTCATGGAGGACGCGCCCCCGGCACTGGAGTTGTTGAAGGCCGTCGGGGACTGCGAAGCTGGACGAAGGGGCGCTGCTTTCTGAACGGGCTTGGATTCCATCAACCAGGGCTCGATCATCGCGCGGCGGATCGTGGTCGATCCGTTCCCCGAGAGCACCACGGCGCGTTCGCAGATGTTCTGCAGCTCACGCACGTTGCCCGGCCAGTTGTACCGCTCGAGCAGATCGACCGTCTCATCGTCGAGACGCATCGCGCCGCGCCCGTCACGCTCGCAGATCCCCTTGATGAAGTGACGCGCCAACGGCGCGACGTCCTCGATCCGATCACGGAGCGCCGGGATCTGGATCGGGAGCACGTTGAGTCGGAAGAACAGGTCCTGACGGAACTCGCCCATCGAAGCGGCGTGCGGAAGGTCCCTGTTGCTCGTCGCGATGACGCGCACATCGACCCCGATCGTCGTGGACGACCCGACCCGCTCGAACGCGCGTTCCTGGAGCACCCGGAGGAGCTTCGCTTGGATCTGAAGCGAGACCTCCGACACTTCGTCGAGGAGGAGCGACCCGGAATCCGCGAGCTCGAAGCGCCCTTTCCGGAGCTTGTCCGCGCCCGTGAACGCGCCGCGTTCATGCCCAAAGAGCTCGGACTCGAGCAACGATTCGCTCAGCGCCGCACAGTTCACCGCAAGGTACGGCGAAGCCACCCGGGGGCTCAAATCATGCACCGCGCGAGCGACGACCTCTTTCCCCACACCCGACTCACCCGTGATGAGCACCGTTCCGTGGGACGACGCAACCGCGCGGACCTGCTCCCGGACCTTCCGGATCGCCGCGGATTCCCCGACGATCCGTTCGAGCCCCATCGGCCCGGAGGGCGCGGGGGCGCTCGCGCGGAGGATCGCGTTTTCTTTCGTGAGCGATGCGTGCTGGATCGCGCGTTTGACGGAGATGATCAGCTCATCCCCCTCGAAGGGCTTGGTGATGTAGTCGTACGCGCCGTTCTTCATCGCTTGGACGGCCGTCTCGACCGTCCCGTAGGCCGTCATCAGGATCGTCGGGATCTGATCGTCGATCTTCGCGACTTCAGCGACAAGCTCGACCCCGGACATGCCGGGCATGTTGAGATCGGTGACGATCGCGTCGGGTCGTTTGATCGCGAGCTCTTTGAGGGCCGTCCGCGCATCGGGCGCCGTGGTGACGCTGTACCCCGCGCGGGTGAGAGTGGACCCCACGGAGTCGCGCATCATCTCTTTGTCGTCAACGACGAGCACATTGGTAGTCATCAGACGGCTTCCTTCATCGGCGTTGGCATCCCACCCGCGCGGACCACGACGTCCGGTGCGTGCGCGAGCGAGAGTTCGGTCGGAACGAGCAGCGACACCGTCGCGCCACGATCCTCGTTGTTGACGACCCGCACGGACCCACCGTGCGCGTCCATGATCCTGTGAACGATCGCGAGCCCCAGCCCCGTCCCGGCCGCGCGTGTCGTGAAAAACGGATTGAACATCCGTTCGATGACCTCAGGGTCGATCCCCGCGCCCGAGTCCCGGACATAGAGCTCGACACAGTCGTCCCCGTCGTCGTCATGTGTCCGACGCGCCCCGAGCTTCAGTGTCCGTCCCCCGGATTCGCGCGTCGATTGGGCTCCGTTCCGGACGAGGTTCACGAGTGCTTGAACACCGAGCGACCGATCGATCTCCAGCTCCCCTGCGCCCTCTTCGATCACGATCGAGGTCTCGATCCCCCCGATCTCGGCCGCGCACGATTCGAGCGAGCCTTCGAGCAGCTCGCGGGTCTCCCAGTGCGCGGGGCGCAGTCGGAGTTCACGGGAGAACGCGAGCACATCCCCCACGATCAGGTCCAGCCCCCGGATCGCGCGATCGATCTTCCCGAGCGTGTCCACGTGGTTGGGTTGGTCGGCGAGGTCCTCGATGAGCATCCGGGTGTAGAGCTTGATGGACCCGAGGGGGTTCCGGATCTCGTGCGAGATCCCGGCCGCCATCTCCCCGAGCGCAGCCAATCGCTTCGACCGTTGCAACGCCTCGTTCGCGTACGCAAGCTCCGCGTTGAGGCGCGAAACCTCGCTCCGGAGCTGCTCGTGGGTCCGTTCCAGCTTGGTCGTGACGTCGTTAAAGACGCCCATCAGCTCCGCGAGATCCGTCGGCGACACATCCCCCGTGCTCTTCGCTCCGATCTGTGCTTCGACCCCAACGCTCACGATCAGCCCTCCCGATCCTGGAGACGTGGGCCGTTCCGGCTGGCGCTCCCGGAGTAGGCGCGGATCGCGTGGCGTCCCTGCTTCACCCCCGAGAGTTGACCCGACAGCGCATCCCGACGATCCTCGACGAGCTTTTGATGACGCTCGTCCTGACGGAGCACGTTTGCGACGACCATGGAGAGCTCATCGAGCTCCTTCCGCGCGTCAAGGATCGCGTGCTCCGGGTAGGACGAGGACGCGTTCGGATCGGAGAGGATCGAATCGAGCGAAGCCGATGCCCGCGCAAGACGCTCAATGAGCGGCGACCGAGACGCCAACGAATGGACAAACTCGTCGAACCGCTCGTCCCCGAGGAGTTTGTCGTGCTCGAGCGTTTTGGCTTCGAGGGCCGCGCACGATTCACGCATCTCCGTGAGGAGGATGTCGAGTCCCGAACCCGAGTTCTGGGGCGCATTTGCGCCTGTATCCGCGGTCATCCGTGACCTCCGATCAAGGGAATCCGTCCCTCGCTGCGCGTGTTATCGGCACTTCGTGCGCAAGTCTTGACAAACCGCGCACGAAACCTGTGGGGCTTTCGCTCCCAGGGGCATCTCAGGATGGATGAGGGGTCAGGAACCCGAGGCCTGGGTCAGCAGGATCGAGCTGGACTGGAGCCAACGCTCCCAATCCTCCCGGTCCATGGGCAGATCCGGGTCATCCCAGACATCGTCGGGGATCGTGGCGTAGAAGCGCTGAGCGCGCTGGTTCGCCGTCCGGGCACGCTCGAGCTCGCCCTTCGCAATGTACGCATTGACAATCTGAACCATCGCGATGAGCGACGCGGGCTCGTCAGAGTACCGATCCCTCGCGATGTCGTAATAGCGGATCGCGTCATCGAACCGATCCAGGTCGTACGCGCAATCCCCGAGGTAGAAATACGCATTCCGGAGCGCCACGTTCTCGAAGATCCCCGTCTGGGAGACGTTCAGATCGCTCAGCGCCTTGATCGCGTGCTCGTAGACTCCGATCGCTTCGGTCCTGTGGGAACGGGCTTTCGCCGCCCTGGATTCGCGCTGCGCGGCCGGCATGGGCTCGTCGAGACTCGCTTCGATCTCGTCAGCGAGACGGCGGTGCGCGTCGGCCAGCCGGAAGATCACGGTCGCCGTCTCCGGATCCCCGTCGTACCGCGCGACGAACTCGTCGTACCGCTCGATCGCGCGTTCCGAACGACCCGTCCGGTCGTAATGACCCGCGAGTTCGAGCAGCGCGCTCCTGTAAAGATCCGTCTCGGGGGATACCTGGGTCCCGTCGAGCGCTTTGAGCAGCAACTGCTCCGCTTTCGTGTCGTTCCCCGTGTCCTCGTCGTAGAGATAGGCCTGCGCCAGCGGGACCATGCTCGCGTCGGCGAACGGTCCGATGTCCGCGCCGAGGAACCCCTCACGCTCGTCGATGAGCCGTGTGTAGATATCTGCGGCCCGCGCGTATTCGCCCACGGAACGGAGACATTCCGCGAGACGGAACAGCGCTTCAGCGTACTTCGGATCCGACGGCATGGAGTCGGCGTAGGTCTGGAAGGCCGTGATCGCTTCGCGATGGTCCCCCGCGCGATCGAACAGGTCCGCCGCCGTCCAGAGCGATTCCGCGAACCGATCGATATCCGAGACGACGAAACGTTCCGCATGGATCCGCGCGTTCGTCGCGGCCGTCATCAGATGGCGCTGAACCTCCGATCTCGTGGACGGATCCAGACCCAGCAGGGTCGAGGTCTCCGAGACGGGCTTCCCGAGCAGCTCCTCCGCGGCCCCGACGTGCGAGCGGACATGCATATCCAGGATCGGGGTGGGGATCTCGCTGTTCCTGAACAATCGCTCCGAGAGCATGGTGTAGCGGATCGCGTCTTCCGGGTTCCCGAGCGCCATCGAGTCCGAAGCCCGCTCGATCGCGGAGTCCATCACCCGGGCCCGGCTGGGCTCGGACTCGATCCCGATCGCGTCGTAGTTGTCGATGAGTGTCTCGTAGGCCTGGAGGGAGAGCTCGTGCTCACCGAGCGCCGCTTCCGTCTCCCCGAGACCGAGCAGCGCGAGGGGATACGCGCGATCGCGCGAGTAGTTGTCCACGATCTCCGCGTAGACATCCCGAGCGCGTTGGATGTTGCCCTCGATGTCCTCGAGCTGCGCGTGGGAGAGCAGGATCTCGGGGTAATGCGGATCACCGGCCCCCGACAGAGCGTACGCGCTGTCGATCTGGTCACGCGCCTGCGGGAGCGCCCCCGTCTGGAGGTACGCGCGTGCGAGAAGCAGGTGCAGACGTGACCGACCCTCCACCCCGACCCGTTCGAGTCTGGGCATCTCACGGAGGATCCGTGTGATCGTCTCGTCCACGAACCCCTCGTCCAGACGGATCCGCGCCGTCCGCTCGAGCCCCCACACCCGATCGCTCGGGCTCAGCTCCGGATCCGCGAGGAGTTGGCTCAGGATGTCCGTCGCTTCCTCGGTCAACGGCACGGGACGATCGAGGAGGTCCTCGACGAGCCCTTTCCGCAATGTCGTCTGAAGATCGCGCCGTTCACGGGGGATCTGATCCGCACGGATCCGCGCGTTGTCCAGATCCTTCAACGCGAGATATGTGCGCGACAGCGCCGCGAGATCGACCGGCTCAAGGATCCCCCCGAGGCGCTCCGCTTCCAGATACTCCCGGACGACGGAGACGTGGTTCTCTTCGAGTTCGAACCCCATCGACCGCTGCCCTCGCTCGATCGCGCGGGCTTTGTCGATGTGATAGCGGATCCGTTCTCCATCGCTGACGGTCCCCTCCTGCGCGACCCAGGGGTAGACCTTCGTATTGAGAACCTCGATCGCTTGCTCGTACTGCTCATTCGAAATCAGCGCCTCCGCGACTTCGAGCGAGGGACGGACCGTCGGATCGGGCGCGCCCGTCATGGAATACGCGAGCCCGAGCATGAGCAGACCCGCGCCGGCCAAGAGGGCCGGGGCTTGCCAGAGCGTGCGCCACGAATGCTCGATCGGCGTTGACTCGATGGGCTCGGAGTCCGTGCTCGTATCGGGTTGGTCCACGTTCTCGTCGCTCATATCCACCATCGGCGCACGGGGACCCCCCGCGCTGGGCGCTATCCACCTGTCATGTCGGCGTTTTCAGCCCCTCCCCTTCACTCCGCGCGTCCGAGAACCAGCGCACCCGGACCCGGAATCAGGGATTGACCCGGGGGTCCGTGTCCAGATCGATCACCTCGGACACCCGGTACATCCGACTGAGCCGATCGAAGTCGTAGACCACCCCACGGATCGCCTTGCGTGTGGTATCGGAGAGCTCGATCCGGACATACCCGTCCTCGTCCCCGGGGGTCGTGATCTCGACCTGACCCGGGACCTCGACCCCTGTGGGGAACCGGTTCGATTCGAGCAGCGCCTTGTATTGGCTCAGCTCCGTCCGCGCGAGCTCCGTCCCCTGCTCGTCCGAACTCACGACCCAGCGGAGCTCCATCGGATCCAACGTGAACCACCACGAGCTCGATCCCCAGCGCGCGGGGGTTTCGAGCACGAGCATCCCGTCCTCGATCCGCGCGTCCTCGATCCGCTCAAGATCGATCCGTTCCAGACCCACGGCCCCCACCAGATCGCTCGGATGGATACTCAGCCCGAGTGTGTGCGCCTTTGCCCTGGTCACCCGCGACAGATCCCCAACGAGCGCGGCCCGATGGTCCGAGTCCGACAGATCGAACATCCAGTACCGATCCTCGTTCGCGCCGTACGCGAAGTACGTCTCCCCGAGCTTCCCGACGGTCAGCGACGCTCGATCCGGCGCGACGATCTGGAGATGCCCCTCCCCCTGCTCCTCGAATCGCTCCCCCCGCGCGTCCAGACCCCGGACCCGCACGGAGACGCGCGCCCAAAAGGTGTCGATCCGATCCACCCGGGCATTGTGCTCCTCAACAACCCGAGTCACAAGATCCGGGTCGGCGGGTTTCACCCGTCCCGCCCCACCACCCCCGGAACACGCGCACAACACCAAAGACATGAACACGATCGGGATGATCGCGATCCTCGACATCACGAGTTCAGGTCGAGCGCGATCACACGACCCAGATCCTCGATCCCCTGCGCGACGGCCTCGTCGTCCATCGCCGGATCGATCACCTCGAAGAGCGGCCCCCCACCGCCTTTCACCTTCTGACGCATCACCAACTTTGCGCGTTCCCCGTTCTCCGGGGGGATCCGCTGCTCAAGCTCGAGTCGCTTCTTCCGGAGCAGCAGCAACGACAGCAGGTAGCGGAACACGATCTTCGAGTCCTGATCGCTCTCCCCGAGCTGCTCGAACAGATCCATGATCTCGTCATCGGACACAAGCGCGTGGGTGTCGGGCTCGCCCGGATCCGGGACGCGCCTTTTCCAGAACCCGAAGATCGATGCGCCCTCGGGGAGGGTGACCCCACGCTCCCACGCTTCGTTCGAGTACAGCACACGCTGGAGCGGCGAATCGTCCGGGAGCTCGATGAGCGCCGCGATGTGGAGTTCCCCCACCTCGAGCGCCCGTTCCGTATCGGCGCAGGTCTCGGGTGTCCGTGTCATCTCGTAGGGTGCGGCGCTGCTCATTGCCCCGATTGTACGCTCATCGGCACGACACGTTGAAAAACCGCTGGTCCGTCCCGCCCTCCCCGACCCGGAACCGGATGCACTGCGCACACTTCGGACAGCGCGCGAGGTACACGGGCTGGGTCCGATCCTTATAGACACGCACATACGCGCCGGAGCAGGTGAAACGCACCCCCAGCCAAGGGCGCTCGTTGGGCTTGGGGTGGGACTCCCCCATCGGGGGCGCACTCGGGGTCGCTCTCAGACTCATGGATCGAGTATCGGCAATGCCACCCCACCATCTCGAACGTATCAACCCCGGATCACGTGTACAATCGTGATCGAAACCCCCTCAGAGGCGATCACACGACCACACCCATGGCCGGCACGTTGTCCATCCTCCCCGACCCCCCAGCGCCCCCCGCGCCGATCGGTCTCATCGCCGGCGGTGGTCGCCTCCCCATCCTCGTCGCGAAGGGTCTTCATGAGATGGGGTACCGGGTCCACGGGGTCGGGTTCCGGAACTACTTCGACCCCGAGCTCCCCGAGCTGTGCGACACCTTCAAATCCTGCGCCCTCCTCCGGGTCGCGTCCTGGGGCCGTACACTCAAACGGCGCGGTGCACAGCACGCCATCATGGTCGGGAAGGTCGACAAAGCCTCGGTTATGCACTCTCGCCTCCGTCTCGTGCGCAACATGCCCGATCTGACGACCCTCCGGATCTGGTTCCAGCACCTGCGCCACGACCGGCGCTCACACGCTGTCCTCCGTGTCGTCGCCGAGGAACTCGAGAAGAAAGGTGTCTCCCTCATCGACTCCACGATCCCCATCCAGGACCAGCTCGCGCAGCCCGGCGTGATGACCATCAAACAGCCCAGCGAAGAGCAACGCGCGGACATCGAACTCGTCTGGCCGCTCCTCACCGAGCTCCTGCGCCTCGACATCGGACAGTCCCTGAGCGTGCGCGATCGTGACGTCATCGCCGTCGAAGCCGTCGAGGGGACCGATCGGATGATCGTCCGGACCGGGGAGCTGTGCAAACGAGGGGGCTGGACACTCGCGAAGGGCGCGCGAGCCCAGCACGACCGACGATCCGACGTCCCCACCGTGGGTGTGCAGACCCTCGAACAGCTCGCGAAGCACGGCGGGACCTGTCTCGCGATCGCCGCCGGCGATGTCATCATGCTCGATCGGATACAGATGATCGAACGCGCGGACGAACTCGGGATCTCCATCGTCGGAGTCCCCGTGACCCACACCCCGATCACGCGCACCGGATCGACGGAGCACGAGCCCCTGATCCCCGAATCCAGCGCGTCCCGTGACTGACGAAGCCCCCAACACCGACACCTCGCCCCCCACCCCCACCTACGTCTCGCGCGGCGGGCTCAAGCTCGACCACGCGCTGCGCGAGTTCAACCTCGACCCCACGGGCCTCGTCTGCGCCGACTTCGGGTGCTCGACGGGAGGATTCACCGACTGCCTCCTCCAGCACGGCGCTACCCATGTCCACTCCATCGACACCGCCTACGGCGAGCTCGCTTGGAAACTCCGTCAGGACGACCGGGTCACTGTCCACGAACGATCCAACGCGCTCCACCTCGAGCCCCCCCAGGACGTCGTCGAGGCGCACGGGGTCGATCTGATCGTCGTTGATCTCGGATGGACCAAGCAAGACAAAGCCCTGAACGCTGCCAAGCGTTGGCTCAAACCCGAGGGGCGCATCATCTCCCTCGTCAAACCCCACTACGAAGCGACCGAAGACGAACTCCCCAAGGGCGCGATCCTCGACCCGGACCTCGCGGAGCAGATCAGCGAGCGCGTGCGCGACACCCTCCCCGAGCTCGGATGGTGCGTGCTCGGATGGACAAAAAGCCCCGTGCTGGGCGGGGCCGTGGGCAAGAAACGGAAGAAGAAGGGCAAGGGGAACCCGGAGTGGTTGGTGCTCGTCGAGCGAAGCGAGTAATCTCTCGCTCATGGACTGGAGATCTGAAGTTTCAAGATGGTCTAATGCTGTCGAGCCGTTCCTCGAGCGGAAGAAGCGACGTTTGTTTCGGAAGGAACCTGATCCAAAACCCCATCTTGATGTAGGCCCCCCAGCCTCCCCCGAGAATCTCGAACAACTCCAGACCGATGTGGGATTGCAGATTCCCGATCAGCTCCGCGAGTTTCTACTGACTCAGACAGGACATCTCGAGTTCTGGTGGAACCTCGATCCAGACTCAATGCCGCTGGGATCCGATGAGGGCCCGAGCTGGGGATACATCGAGTTCAATCCCGAATCGATGCGGAATCTCAACTCGGATCGAACAGGGTTTCTCTACGAGGAGAATCCCCGGATCGAAAATCTCTGGAGCAACACATTCCGATTCCTTGGTGTCCCCAATGGCGATTCGATCGGAATCGATACCAACAGTGAACCCGAACCCGGTCGTGTTGTGTATCTGAACCACGAAGAACCCGAGAAAGTCATTCGGCTCGCCGGATCTTTCACTGAGTTCATGACCGCTTGGTTGTCACTTGGCTGTGTTGGACCTGAGATCGATGACCTGCTTCACTTTCTCGATCATGGCCAGACGAGAATCCCTCGCTCACTCCGAGAAGCAAACGACAGCCGACTGGATCCCAATTGTCCGAATGCACTCCAGTTCCGAGCGTTCTTTGGGATCAGCTGATCACGCCGCCCGGGTGTAGCGCCCGCGCGTCAGGGTCTTGAGCAAACGCTCACGATCACCCGCGCGATCGAACCGGGTGATCGCGACGGCCATGCGGCACGCGCCGGGCTCCTCGAGATCACACCACACCACGTTCCCCGTGAGGAACACGGACCGACCCGGGCCCGAGTCATCCACCGTGATCGGGAGGTCCACACGGATCGACACGGTCTGACCCGGATCGATCGGACGATCGAGCTCGAAGCACACACCCCCTTCGGAGATGTCGTACACGTGCCCTTCGAGGGAGTACTTGTCCTCGTCCGGATGACGACGGAGCGCCATCGACGTGTAACCGGGCTGGACCTTGAAACGCTCGTGGGCGCGCCTGTTGATCGGGTTGTTGACCATGATCGTGCTCCTGATTCGGGTCTGGAACACGCTTATCGGCCCGCTCCGATCGGTTCTTGATCCAAATCACCCAAACCGATGCGTCACGCGCAGATCTGATCTACGCTTCTCGTCCATGTTCGTCGATCGTGCACGCATCCAGGTTTTCGCCGGCAAAGGCGGTGACGGCAAGGTCTCCTTCCGTCGCGCCAAAGGTCTCCCCAAAGGAGGCCCCGACGGCGGCGACGGCGGCCGGGGCGGGGACGTCATCCTCAAGGTTGACGAAGGGCTCAACACCCTCATCGATTTCCGAGGGATCTACGACTGGAAAGCCCAGCCCGGCGAGATGGGGGGCAAGAAACAGTGCACCGGCGCGGACGCCGACGACCTCGTCATCCGGGTCCCGGCCGGGACCGTCGTCTACGACGAACAGAGCGGCGAAGAACTCGCGGACCTCGGACCCGGGGAATCCGTCATCATCGCGCACGGGGGGCGCGGCGGATTCGGGAACGAGCACTTCAAGAACTCCGTCAACCAAGCCCCGCGCACCGCAACCCCGGGCGCAGAAGGCGAGACCAAACAGCTCGTCCTCGAGCTCAAGGTCATCGCCGAAGTCGGGCTCGTCGGGCTCCCCAACGCCGGGAAGAGCACCCTCCTCAAGAGCGTGACCCGCGCCGACCCCAAGATCGCGAACTACCCCTTCACCACCCTCTCCCCCCAGCTCGGGATCGCGATGATGGGAAGCGATCGGCGCCTCGTCATCGCCGACATCCCGGGTCTCATCGAGGGCGCGGCCGAGGGCGCGGGTCTGGGTCACGACTTCCTGCGCCACATCGAGCGCACCACCGTGATCATCCACGTGCTCGACGCGTTCCCAGACGACGACGCGTCTCCGGCGGACCATTACCGCGCGATCCGCAAAGAGCTGCACGACTACTCCTCCGAGCTCGCGGAGAAACCCGAGATCATCGCGCTCAACAAACTCGACCTCATCGCCGAGGACGAACACGAAGAGCACATCGCCCAGCTCCGGATCGACCTCCAGCTCGATGCCGACCAAGAGGTCTTCCCGATCTCCGCCGCGACAGGATTCGGAACATCGGATCTCCTCCAAGCAGCTTGGAGACAGCTCCACACCGACGACGCGGAGGATTCCTGGTAAGGAATCCCCCGGGTTCTCCGGATCCCCCCGCGGATCGTTCCCGTATCTCCGGTGTCATTCGACGTTCAGCACCGGAGAGAACTACCCATGCGCACCTATCCCACCAACGCCGCGATCGCGGCGACGTTGATGTTCGTTTCCAACGCATCGCTCGCGCAGACCACCATCACCCGAGGCCCGTACCTCCAACTCTCCACCCCCGACTCCATCACGATCCGATGGCGCACGGACTCCCCCACCGACTCGCGCGTCTGGTACCGGACCCCCGACGGCTCAACCGACACCTCCCACACCGAACCCGCGCTCACGACCGAGCACATCGTCACCCTCACGGACCTCGCGCCCGACACCCCGTACATCTACGCCGTCGGTTCCAGCGCTGGGATCATCGTCGGGGATGACGAGGACCACCGATTCACGACCGCGCCCGAGCCCGGATCGACGCGCCCCGTCCGGGTCTGGGTTGCCGGAGATTCCGGGACAGGTCAGCAGAGCGCCATCGACGTGCGCGACTCGTTCCTCGCGAACACCACCGATCGCGCCGCCGACCTCTGGCTCATGCTCGGCGACAACGCGTACGTCATCGGGTCCGACTACGACCACCAGATCAAACTCTTCGACATCTACCCCTCCATCCTCCGGAACACGGTCCTCTACCCCTCCATCGGGAACCACGACGCGTTCTCCTCCGACTCCCCGACCCAGACCGGCCCGTACTTCGACATCTTCACCCTTCCCGACCAAGCCCAGGCCGGAGGGATCCCGTCGGGGACCGAAGCGTACTACTCGTTCGATTTCGCGCATGTCCACTTCGTGTGCCTCGACACTTCCGAAACGGACCACACCCCCGGATCACCCATGCTCCAGTGGCTCGAGTCCGACCTCGCTTCGACGGCTCAGGACTGGGTCATCGCGTTCTTCCACCACCCCCCGTACTCCGATGGTCACGACTCGGACATGGCGGACGATCTCATCGCCGTGCGCGAGCAGATCGCGCCCGTCCTCGAAGCGGGGGGTGTTGACCTCGTCCTCAACGGGCACTCCCACTCCTACGAGCGTTCCTTCCTCCTCAACGGACACTACGGACTATCCGAGACCCTCACCCCCGAGATGGTCCTCGACCCCGGGGACGGACGCGAAGACGGCGATGGCGCGTACATCAAACCCAACCCCGGGATCGTCCCCAACTCCGGGACCGTCTACGCCGTCGCCGGAAACGCCGGGCAGCTCACCGGGCTCAAGCTCGAGCACCCCGTCATGACCGCCTCCCGTTTCGAGCTCGGGTCCATGATCCTCGACATCAGCGCCAACCGTCTCGACGCGCGATCCATCAACGACCAGGGCGCGATCAACGACCACTTCACCATCATCAAAACCTCCCCCTGCGCCATCGACCTCAACAACGACGGCGACACCGACTTCTTCGACCTCGCGCAGTTCCTCCAGACCCAACCCGACTGGAACAACGACACAAGCTTCGACTTCTTCGACATCAACGCGTATCTCACCGAGTTCGTCGAGGGGTGCCCCTGACCCCCGGATCCCGTCCGCAAGCATCCCCGATCCGGCACCCGAACAAAACCGATAAAATACCGAACATCGGGGATTGACGACCCAGATATGTGCGGTATTTTTTAGGCATGGTCCTGTTCCTCGATCTCAACTCCTTCTTCGCCTCCGTCGAGCAGCAGCTCCGCCCCGAGCTGCGCGGGCGACCCGTCGGGATCATCCCCAACGATTGCGACACAACCTGCTGCATCGCAGCGAGTTACGAAGCCAAACACTTCGGGATCAAAACCGGGTGCGGGGTTCGTGACGCGCGTCTGCGCTGCCCCGGGATCGCGCTCGTCCTGTCCCGTCCCGACGAGTACATCACCATGCACCACAAGGTGCTCGAAGCCGTCGATACCGTCTATCCCGTTGATGCCGTCTACTCCATCGACGAGATGGCCTTCCGTCTCACCGGCCCCGACCGGAACGTCGATCGGGGGCGCGAACTCGCGATGAAGATGAAATCCGCGATCCGTTCCCACTGCGGCGAGTTCATGCGCTGCTCCATCGGGATCGCGCCCAACCGACTCCTGGCCAAATCCGCCAGCAACATGATGAAGCCCGACGGGCTCGTCGTCATCGAACGATCCGAACTCCCCCAGCGCCTCTACCCCATGGACCTCACGGACTTCCCCGGAATCTCCGACGGGATCCGGAACCGTCTCCACCGGGTCGGGATCCACACGACCGAGCAGCTCTGCCGCGCGACGAAAGCCACCATGCGCCGCGCCTGGGGCGGCGTCGTGGGAGAGGTCTGGTACCACTGGCTCCAAGGGGACGAGCCCCACATCGCCGCGACCAAACGCCGCAACTGCGGGCACCAGCACGTCCTCGCGCCCGAGCTCCGGGGCGCGGAGCAAGCGCGAGCCGTCGGGATCCGCCTCCTCCACAAAGCGGCCGCCCGGATGCGCCACGAGGGCTTCTGGTGCACCAAACTCACCCTCAAGATCAAACCCCCCGACGCGCCGTCATGGGTCGCGTACGTCAACCTCGAGCCCTGCCAGGACACGATCCGCCTGCTCTGGCACCTCGGTGAACTCTGGAAGATCCAGCCCTACCCCTTCGTGTTCGCCGTCTCCGTCACCCTCGGCGGGCTCACCAAAAGCGACCAGATGGAAGAACCCCTCTTCGAGCTCGATCGGAAACGCACGCGCCTCGCGCACACCATGGACCGGATCAACCAGAAGCACGGACACGCCTCGATCTACTACGGCTCCATGCACGAAGGACGAGACTCCGCACCGCGCCGGATCCCCTTCAGCACCATCCCCGACCTGGGTCTCGCCGACACCGGAGGGATGGGCGCGTTCAAAACAACCGACGGCTCAACCCGCATCGCCGACCAACGCGCCTGATCACGCCCCCCGATCACGCGTTGGGCATGCCCTCGGGGAGGAATGCCCCGTCCTTGTGGAACACCTCGCCGTCGGCGCTGATCGAGCCGCCCCCATGAGACGAAGTTGGACGCAGGTCGCACACCATGTCCCAGTGCAGCGCGCTCTCGTTGAAGGACCCGGACTCCGGGTACCCCATCCCGCAAGCAGCATGGAACGTCCCCCCGATCTTCTCGTCGAAGAGCGTGTTGCGCGAGAACTCCTTGATCGCATAGTTCGTCCCGATCGCGATCTCCCCCATCGTCCGCGCGCCCTCATCCTGATCGAGCATCGCGAAGAGGAACTCCTCGTTCTTCGTCGCGCTCGCGTTCACCACGCGCCCGTCCTTGAACTCCAGGCGCACCCCCTCGACCTCGCGCCCGTTGTAGACGGCCGGGAACGTGTAGTTCACGTGCCCGTCCGCGCCCTGAGGCCCACAGAACACCTCGCCGTCCGGGAAGTTCTCGTGACCCGAGCAGTTGATCCAGATGGACTTGCTCTTGTCCACGTTCACGCGCAGGTCCGTCCCGTCGTGGGTATCCGTCGCGGGGGCTTGATAATGGACCTCGTCCTTCGTCTGGAGGTAATCGCACACGCGCTGCTGACGCTCGTGGATCTGCTGCCACGCCGCGACCGGATCCGGGAGATGGAGCAAGCCCGCTTCAAACACGAACTTCTCGTACTGAGTGAGCGACATCTCCGCGTCCTGCGCCGAGCCCAGGGTCGGGTACATCGTGCCCGTCCAGCGCATCTCCCCGGCCGCCGCTCGATTCAGCACCGTCTTCATCTTCGGCGCGTTCGCGACCCTCCGACGCGCGAGCTTCGCCGGATCGACCCGGGAGGACGCTTTCGAGTTCTGGTCGGCCCAGATCCCGATCGACACATCGATCGTCCGATCCGAATAGATCTCGACCGGGTTCAGGTAGTCCAGCTGCTCATCGCTCGCGTACTCGTACAGGATGTCCGACAGCGAGCTGCTCTTGAGCTGCCAGAACGGATGACCCCCGGCCTTGAGCACCGCTTCGTACACCGCTTCCACGAGCGGGAGCGCGATCGGATCCGCGCCGATCGAGACCAGATCCCCCTTCTTCACCCGGGTCGAATAGCGAACGAGGATGTCGGCGAGCTTGTCGAGTCGTGGATCACGCATTAAAGAAGGGCCTTCTGTCCGGGTCGTGTGTGGGTCGGAGATCAACGGCACCGAAATCGGAGCGATTCGGAGGATCAACGCGAGATCACGCCGATCGAGCCGTACAGTAGTCACCCGGAAAGAAATCAACTCTCGAAACCACACGGAGCCAACCCATGCCCCGCACGACCATGTTCCTCCCCGCGTCCATCCTGATCGGCGCCTCCATCCTCGGCGCCTCCATCCTGTCCACCAGCGCCGACGCAACCAAAACCAACGCCGCCGCCCAGGGCGACATCGGTCTCGTGGACATCTACGACATCGTGGACATCGTCATCATGGGTGATGAGAAGTCCGCCGAGCGTGAAGAGTTCGAAGCCCAGGGCGCGGCGCGGGTCCAGCCCATCGAGAACCGGCTCATGCAGCTCCAGTCCCAGATCCAGACGGCCGACCCGAGCGCACAGGAAACCCAGCAGCTCTACGGGGAGTACCAGCAGCTCTCCCAGATGCTCAACCAGACCACCAACCAGATCAACCAGGACTACCAGAAGATGCTCTCCGGGCAGATCGCCGATGCCTACATCCTCGTGCACACCGCCGTCAACGAAGTCGCCGAGGAACAGGGGTACACCTTCGTCTTCGCCACCCGTCGTGACACGGACCTCGTCCAGGTCAACTCGCTGACCGGGGTCACCCAGGAAATCCTCGCGCGTCCCCTCGTCACCCCGGCCGAATCGGTGGACCTCACCGACGCCGTCCGTGAGCACATGGGCCTCCCCACCCTCGAAGACGTCATGGCACGCATCGAAGCGGAGCAAGCGGAAGCTGAAGCCGCCGCCGCCGCGGAAGCCGAAGCCCAGGCCGCTGAAGAAGCCAACGACGACCCGAGCGAATCCAGCGACGAATAAACCAACCGATCAATCGAATCGATCACCGAACACCTCGAGCATCGGCCCGAGGTGTTTTTCATAGCGCTTCCAGCGTTCCTGGCTCGACGTGTACACGGGCTGACGAACCTGCCCCGCGCTCGCCGTGTGCACGGACGACTTGCTCTTGTGGTGCTCGAGACACGCTTTGTCGAACTTGAGCCCGATGTGATCCAAGAGCGCCCGGACATTGGGCTCCGGATCCCCCGTCAACGCCTCGTAGCTCGAGTCGTGGATGGTCATATCCAGCGCCCCGCGCCAGTGGTCCATCACACGCAGATACCCCAGGTACTGCTCCGCGATCGCTTTCAGATCGTTCGCATAGCGCATCGCGGGACCAAAGCGTTGAAAGTAGATCGATAAACACGTATCGCGCGGATCGCGCGTGCAGTTGATCACGTGCGCCCCCGGAAGCAGGAACGACGCCGCCCCGAGGAAGAAGTAGTTCTCGGGCATCTTGTCGATCACCCGCTTCGCCTTCGGATCCCCGGCCGCTTTCGCGATCATCGACTGATACACCGACGCGCTCGATTCGACGAGCGCCGCATCGAAGTCCGTCGCGCGTTTCCCCGCGCCGAGATCCCCGAGTTCCCCGCGCTCCCCGATCCCCTCCGCGTTCGGGTGGGAACCGAGGATCTGCTCCGTCAACGTCGTCCCCGAGCGGGGCATCCCCACAACGAGCACGACCCTCGAAGCATCCTGAGACGCGCGCGGGACATTCGCGATGTCTTCCTTCGACCACATGTCGAGGAACCCGTCGAAGTCCGCCGATTCCCCGGCCGCTGTCATCTTGTTCCCCGCATCAAACGCCGCGAACGCATCGTCATACTCCCCGACCGAATCGAGCAGATGACCGAGCGCGAAGTACAGCTCCGTCCGCTTCGGACGGATCAGGTTCGGGTCCTCGAGCGTGGCGCGGATCATGTCGATCGCCGGGCCCTGCTTCTTCAGCTCACGCGCCAGGTTCCCGTAGATGATCTGGATCGTCGCGTCCTTGTTGTGCTCGAGCGCCTGCTCGACCATCTCCATCGCTTTCTCGCTCTGCCCGCGCGACTGGAGCAGACGACCCTTGAGCGCCACCGCGCGACCATACCCGGGGTTCTCCTTGAGCACCCGGTCCAGCGCCCGGTGCGCCTCCCCGAGCCGATCCATCCTCCGGAGCCCCATCGACAGATCGCACCACACATCGGGATCGCTCGGGTTCAGCTTCGACGACAGCTCCAGATGACGGATCCCCTCGGGAGTCATATCCACAAGCACGAGCGCGTACCCCAGCATCCGGAGGATCGCCGCGTTCCGTGGTTCCCGCTCGAGCGCCTCGCGCAGGAGCGGGATCGCCGTGTCGTACTGGTTCGCGTCCAGCAGCGCCCTCGCGCTCTGGATAGTCTTCGCCTGGGTCGTCATCGGTCCGGGATTGAACGCGCTCATGAACTCACTCCTGGAAATCTCGTTGTCGCACGCACACCGTCGGCGAACTCGCCCAACGCCTCGAACAAAGGCCCGAGGTGCTTCTCGTACCGCTTCCAACGCGCCGTGCTCGTCGTGTAGATCGGTTTGCGGACCTGGGTCGAACTCGCCGTCCGGACATGGTCCTTCGATTCGTGGAACCTCAGGCACGCCTCATCGAACTCGAGCCCGAGGAACGCGATCAGGTTCCGTGTGTGCGTGTCCGGGTCCTCCACGAACTCCTCGTACACGCTCACGCACACAGGGTTCTCGATGATCGAGAACCAGTACTCCATCATCTCCCGATGCGCCACGTACTGCTTCCCGAGGGTCGTCAGGTCCCTCGAATACGGCACGTTCTTCCCGAAGTTCTGGGTGAACGCGCTCAGACAGCAGTCCCTCGGATCGCGCAGCGCATGGATCACCCGCGCCCCCGGGAGCGCCCTCGAGATAAACCCGAGCGACTTCTCCGTCCCCATGTGCTTGTCCACCACACGCTCGGGACCCTCCCCCACCTGCTCCGTCAGGTGATCGAGATACTCCGTCGCGTACTCGTCGATCCGCGCCTGATCCAGGTTCGACACCAGGGTCCTCGTGCTCATCTGCACCAGAAGCGGGCACTCCCCCACCCCCGCGCCCTTCGGGTGCGCGTGGATCACCCGCTCCGTCAGCGTCGTCCCCGAGCGAGGAACCCCCGCGATGATCACCGGGCGCTCGTCCCGCTCGCTCGCGAACGGCACCGACCCCAGCGCCTCCCTCGACCACGCGCTCTTGATCGATTCCGGATGGATCGGCTTCCCCGGGTTGTGCCCCGCATTCGCCTGCGCGAAGCACTCGAACGCATCGTCGTACCGCTCCATCGCATCATAAATGTGCCCGAGCTCGAACCGCGCCGATCGCCGATGACGCTCCTGGGTCTCCGGGTCGTCGAGCATCGCGCTCAGCTCATCGATCGCGCCCCCGTAGTCCTTCGTCGCGCGAGCCACCTTCGCCCGAGCGAACCGGAGCAGTGCATGCGGATGCTCCGACGACTCCACCCGATCCAGCACCCCCTGCGCGAGTTCCACGTCCCCCGTGTTCACGTGCTTCGACACAAGCGCGAGCGCCGCCGCCCCGCTCGACGGATCCCGCGCAATGACCTTATCGAGCGTCTCGATCGCGCCCTCCGAATCCCCCAACGCCGCTTGCGCCTCGGACAGCAGCACGTGCGTGTCCGTGTGGTTCGGGCGCTTCCGCGCCGCAACCCGAAGCGTCTCGATCGCCTGCGCCACATACCCCGCGGCCAGCTCCACCTGACCCACCCGGGTCAACAAGCGCTCGTTCCGCTTGTCCATCGACAGCGCTTTCCGATACAGCAGCAGCGCCGAACCGAGGTTCTCGCGCTCCAGCGCATCATGCGCCTGCTGGATCGTACGTTCGAGTTTGGAAGATCCGCCCATGCTCTACTCTATCGGCTCCCGAACCACATCAATCGTCTCACACCGTGCTCGTCGCACAAACCCCGTCCGCATACGGCCCGAGCGCCTCGAGCAACGGACCGATATGCCGCTCGTAGTTCTTCCACCGCGCCGTCCTCGACGTATTGATGGGCTCCCGGACCTGCGCCGCGCTGTACGTCCGAACATGCTCCCTCGATTCGTGGAACTTCAGACACGCTTCATCGAACTCCAGCCCCAGGAAATCCGTCAGCGATCTCGTGAAGGGCTCCGGATCCGCAACGAACTCCTCGTACACACAGACGAACTGTTTCAGATCCACCGACTCGAACCAGTAGTCCATCAATCGCCGGAACCCGATGTAGCGCTCCCCGATCGACTCCAGCGATCTCGAGTACGGCACATACACCCCGAAGTTGTGAAAGTACGCGCTCAGACAGCAGTCCCTCGGATCACGAAGCGCATGGATCACCCGCGCCCCGGGGAGCACGCGCGAGATCAGCCCGATCGTCTTCTCCGCTTCCATGTGCTTGTCCACGATCCGCGCCGTCCCCTCCGGGACCTGCGCCGACACCTCAGCGAGATACTCGGACCCGAGCCGACCCACTTTCTCCCGATCGAGCGTCCCCACGGGGTGCTGACGCGCCATGATCGGGATCAGCGGCGACTCTCCCACACCGTGCCCGAGCGGGTGCGCGTGGATCACCCGTTCCAGAAGCGTCGTCCCCGACCGAGGAAGCCCCGCGACAAACACCGGGCGCTCATCCCGATCCCCGCTGATCGGCACACCCGCCAACGCCTCCGACGACCACGCGCGCATCACCGCGTCCGGATCGAGCGGATCCCCGAGCGGGAGCCCATGATTCGCGCGGGTGTACATCTCGAACGCGCGGTCGTACTCCCCCAGCTTGTCGTAGCTGTCCCCCAGCTCATGGAGCACGATCCGCCGATGCTGATCCGCGATCCCGTCCTCATCAACGAGCGCCCCCAGCACATCAACCGACCGCGAGTACGACTTCTGCGCCCTCAGCACCCGAGCCCGCGCGACCCGGATCAGCACATGCTCATCCGATCGTTCCTCGACCGTGTCCATGATCCGCGCCGCATCCTCCACCCGCCCCGAATCCAGGTACGCGCTCACCCCCACGATGATCGCCGGCGCGTGCCCCGGATCCCTCGACAGCGCGTGCGTGATCGATTCATGGCACCGATCCGCATCACCGCTCGCGAGATACGCCTCCCCCAGCGCCGTATGGGTCGGCGCGTGGTTCGGGTTCTTCCGAGCGGCCGACCTGAGCACCTCGATGCTCTCCCCGAACTCCCCGCTCATCATGAGCGCTTTCCCGAGCTGGAGCTTCGCGTGCGCGTGGTTCTTGTCCAGCGCCAGCGCCTTCCGATAGATCGGGCACGCGCCCACCACATCCCCCGCGCGGAAGTGCTGATCCGCACGTTTGATCAACGCCTCGCATTTCGCGTGTTTCTGGGACATCCGCTTCTCACAGAGCGATCCGGGGCTCTTGCATAGAATCGCTCCGCAGCACGGAGCACCCTTTGACGACGATTTTCGACGACCAACGATATCTCATCCCCTTCCGGACCGGGCTCCTCCCCCAGATTTTCTGCAACACCCTCGTCCTCGGATCCGGGATCGCCGGGCTCAGAGCCGCCATCGCCGCCGCCCCCGCCGGGGACGTCATCGTCTGCACCAAGGACCGGATCGACAAAACCAACACCGCCTGGGCGCAGGGCGGGATCGCCGCCGTCCTCCGGGACGACGACTCCATCGACGCGCACATCCAGGACACCCTCGTCGCCGGCGCGGGCTTCTGCGATCAGAGCGCCGTCGAGCTCGTCTGCAACGAAGGACCCAAGCGCGTCCGAGAGCTCATCGACTGGGGGGTCGGGTTCGATCAATGCGGCGACGAACTCTGTGTCGGACGGGAGGGAGGACACAACGCCGCGCGCATCTACCACGCAGGAGGAGACACCACCGGACGCGCGATCCAGGACACCCTCCAGAAACGTGTCTCGATGGACGACTCCGTCCGGGTCTTCGACCACTGCTTCGTCCTCGACCTCCTCACCCCCTCCGACGATGAGGGCGCCCCCGTCCTCGGCGCTATCACCTGGCATGCCCGTTTCGGGCTCCAGGTCATCTGGGCGCGCACCACCATCATCGCCTCGGGGGGCGCGGGTCAGGTCTACCGGGAAACCTCCAACCCGCGCATCGCAACCGGCGACGGCGTCGCCATGGCCCTCCGCGCCGGCGCGAAACTCGCCGACATGGAGTTCGTCCAGTTCCACCCCACCACCCTCTATGTCCCCGGCGCCCCCCGCGCCCTCATCTCCGAAGCCATGCGAGGCGAAGGCGCCCACCTCCTCGACGACCACGGCAACCGCTTCATGGTCGGCGAACACGAACTCGCCGAGCTCGCGCCGCGCGACATCGTCTCCCGCGCCATCGTCAAACAACTCGCTCGTTCCGGAGCTACCCACGTCTGGCTCGATTGCACCCATATCCAAGGGCTCAAAGAACGCTTCCCCGGGATCTGCGCCATGCTCAGCTCCTTCGGATTCGATCCCTCAACAGACAAAATCCCCGTCCACCCGGCCGCCCACTACACCATCGGGGGAATCGAGACCGATCTCTCGGGTCAGTCCAGCGTCCCCAACCTCTACGCCATCGGCGAGGCCTCCTGCACCGGGCTCCATGGCGCGAACCGACTCGCCTCCAACTCCCTCCTCGAAGGGCTCGTCATGGGCGCCATCGCCGGCGAACACGCGCGTGAACGCGCCTCCGAAGGCCCACAAACCCCCGTCTCCATCATCTCCACCATCGCGCCAAGCACCCATGCGGAGCTCGACCTCGGGGACGTCCGCTCCTCCCTCCGCTCCACCATGTGGTACAACGCCGGGATCGTGCGCACGACCACGAGACTCAGCGACGCGCTCAGCATGTTCGATCTCTGGGGGCGCTACACCCTCGACAAGGTCTTCGAGACCCCCGAAGGATGGGAAGTCCAGAACATGCTCCTCGTCGCGCGCCTCATCACCCACGCCGCTCACGCGCGCCACCGGAGCGTGGGGACCCACTGGATCCTCGACGAAAGCCCGAACACCCCACAGGTCCCGCGCCAGTCCTGGACCCGGTTCCACGACCACCCGACCCCGATCTCATCAGAACCAAGCCCGGCGACACACGTATCGAACCCGTGATGCCCCGACCCCCCGTCGTCATCCTCACGATCACCCTCGCCGTGTCCGCGCTCATCCCCGGCGCCTGCACCTACGAGCGGGAAGTCCGGCGCAACAGCGTGCTGAGCAAACTCCAGGAAGCCCAGCAGGGGAATCTCACCCCCGTCGAGCCCCGCACCGTCCATCCAGTGTTCGCGCTCCCCCAGGGACAGATCCGGGTCGAGGACGAGCAGGGCAACATCACCCTCTACGCCAAATCCGTCCGTCATCTGATGGACCACATCATCTCCACGATCGAGAACGACGAACGGGACCTCTTCGTCGATCAGGTCCTCTCAACGATCACCCGGGACGAGTTCACCCAGCGCGGGCTCGATCCGGGCCTCGCGTTCGACGAGCTCAAAGCCCGTCGGCGTGATGTCTACCGGGTCTTCCACTTCATGCCCTTCGGGGAGGGAACCCCCGGGCTCTACCTCGAATCCATCGACCAGAACATCTTCCGACTCGCCGTCTCACGATCCGGGCACAAGGACCTCTACTGGATCGGGATCGACATCGTCTTCGAACGAGGGAACTACAAGCTCCGCTGGTTCGTGCGCTGATCGATCCGCCCCCCGCCCCTACGATTCCCCATGACCCAGACCACCCCCTCGATCTCCGAGCCCCTCTCGACCTTCGAAGCCCTCGACACCCAGACCCTCGTCTCGCGCATGCGCGTCGGGGTCGAATGGTTCGACCCGCGCGTCTTCGAACTCCCCACCGAGGACCTCGAACGTGCATGGCTCCCCGAGTCCGGGGTCGGGACCTGGCCCATCCGGATCCTCCTCGGGCACCTCGCCGACACCGAGATGCTCTATGCGTCGCGCATCCGCTCGATTCTCGCGAACGACAACCCCACCCTCCCCCTCTTCGACGAGCACAGCTACATCGACTCCGGGATCTACGGCTGCACCGAAGGCTCCACCATCGTCCCCCCCATCGGAGGCGACGTCGCGATGATCCACACCACCCGCTCCTGGCTCGTCGCGCTCCTCTTCCAACTCACCGAATCCCAATGGGCACGCCAAGGGCTCCACCCCGAGAAGGGACCCGTCTCCATCCGAGACATCGCGAACAGCGCCTGCTGGCACCTCGAACACCACGCGCGATTCCTCAACGCCAAACTCGAATCGCTCCTCGGCCCCATGCCCGAACCCGAAGCCTGCAACGACGGCGGCTGCGGCAAACCAGGCTGCGCCTGCCGCTAACCAACACACCGCTCAGACCAACCCGACAGTTCAGGACCCGAAGAACTCACGCACCGCTTTGATGTGCTTCGAGTACTCGTCCGGATGCGCACTCGGCCCGCGCGCCGTCGTCGGCTCCAGCGCGTCAACAACATCCGAAGGACACTCGAACCCGAACGCATCGCAGATCGCGTTCAACGTCCCCTTCGGGTCGTTCGCGATCGCGTCGTGCTCGATATCGATCACCTTCGCCCCGACCGCTTCGGTGCTCAGCGTGTCGCGCCAGTGGTCCATGAGCCGCTCAAGATCACGCACATACGACGCCGCCGCGATCGGATCGTTCGCGTACGGGTGGTTCCCGGGGAGCTCATCGCACAACAGCGCGAGCGTGTGCGCCACCGGGTCCCGCCGACAGTTGATCACGCACAGCCCCTCCATCGCGGCCGCCGCAAGACCGACCTGACCGATGTTGTAGGGATTCCGATCGATCGTAATCCGATCCGCGCCCCGCGCGATCCGATCCGATTCCTTCCCGTACCCCTCAGCGACCGCGCGGAGCTGCTCCCCACGGATCGAGGTCGGATCCGTGACGATCCCACGGATCGGCCCGTTCGCGATCTTGAAGTTCCGCTGGACCAACGACCACAACGTCTCGACCGCGCCCATCTGGCTCGCATCGGGGAGCGACCCCAGCAGGTCCTCGCAGATCCCCATCCCCGAGCACGGGGTCCCGAGGATGATCACGCGCCTCGCGCCGGGCTTCCCCTCGGGGCGCATCAGCTTCGAGATCGAGTCACCCGTCCAGCGATTGATCAGCGCGTTGGTCAGCTTCGCGTGCGCGCCGGGCTCGTACTGCGATCTCCGAAGCTTCCCTGCGCGACGGTACGCGCGGAACGCATCATCGAAGTCACCCTTCCGATCAAGCACGTCCCCCAACGCACGGAGCACCAGCGACAGATCCCCGGCCAGCATCCCCACCTCTTCGCTCAGCGCCGTCAAGCGCTTCACGCTCTGCTCCAAACGCGCCTGATCCGGATCGTCCATCGCCGTCAGGATCCGCGCCTCAGCGATCGTGATCGGGAGCTCTTCGAGCTTGCGCGCAAACGCATCGTCCAGACGCGCGAACGCACCTTCGACGTCCCCGTTCATCGCATCGACCTCGGCCCGAGCCGCGACCGCGTCCGCGCGATCCGGGTCCATCTCGAGCGCCCGATCGATCTCCTCGATCCCCGCCTCCGGATGCCCCAGCTTCGCCATACAACGACCGATCTCGCTCTGAAGCCGGATGTACTGGTCCACGATCCTCGGCCGGTTCGGATTCTCCTCTTCCCCCTCGCTGAGCGCTTTGAGCGTCTCGTCCGACGATCGCTTCATGTCCACGATCGCCGCCCCGTACGCGCCAAGACGCGCGAGCACATACCCGTGCAGCGCCAGGATGGGCGGATCCTCCGGGAAGTACGCGCGGAGCATCCCCGTGCGCTGAGACGCGCCCCACACATCGCCCGAAGCAAGCAAACGCTTCGCCTGCTCAAAAAACTCCTTCGGGGACTGCTTCGGAACCGCCTGGGACTGCTGAGGTTGCATCTCGAATCACCCTTTCAACACGCAGGAACTCACCCCGCGCTCACTCGCTCCGATTCGGGGATCAGATCCCCCAGCGCCCGCTCAAGAGCACCGATGTGACCAGCGTAGCGCTCATAGCGCTTCGTGGACGACTTGTAGATCGGTTGACGGACCTGGTCGTTGCTCAGGGTCAACGCCACGCGCCCCGACTCGTGGAAGCGCAGACACGCTTCATCGAACCCCAGCCCCACGAAGTCGAGCAGCGCCCGGGTCTTCGCCTCCTGATCCGCGATCGTCTCCTCGTACACGTTGTCGAACACGGGAACCCCCACCCGATCGTCCCTCAGCACCCCCTTGAAGTGCTCGCAGATCTCCACATGGTGCCGGTAGTACAGCCCGCAGCTCTCCAGATCGAACGAGTACATGTGACCCGGGTTCAGCGCCTGGAAGAAACACGACAGACAGTTGTCCCTGGGCTCGCGCGTGCACAGCACGATCCTCGCATCCGGGAGGATCATCGAGATGAACCCCATGTACCAGAAGTTCATCGGTGCTTTATCCGTGATCACCCGGACATTCGGGTCCTTCCCGGCCAGCGCGAACGTCTCCTCCCGATACACCCGCGCCGCTTCGCGCAGCGCACTCGGGTCGTACCCCTTCGGGTCCGCGCTGAAAGGCATGTTCGGATCCGGAGCGCACTGACGGAACAGCTCCGTGATCAACCCCAGCTCACCCGCGCCGAACCCCTCCGGGTGCGCGTCGATGATCTGCTCCGTGAGCGTCGTCCCCGAACGGGGCATCCCCATCACGAACACCGGGGTCGGCGCCCCCTCGGGAACCGGCACCCTCGCCGAATCCGAGATCGACTCGGGGGTCCACAGATGGATCAGGTCCCTCGTGATCGCGCTCGTCTGCTCCTCGTTGTAGGTCACGGGGATCATCGAGTTCGATTTCGTAAACGCTTCGATCGCGTCGTCGTACCGCTTCACCCGATCGTACAAATGCCCCAGCGCGTTGAGCGCCTTGAACCAGTTCCCGCTCTCACGCTCCATCTGCTCGTCGTCCGTCTCGTCCCGCAGCCCCTCGATCAGCTCGATCGCGTCCTGGGTCCGATCCGAACGCAGCAGCGCCCGCCCGTAGATCGAAGCCAGCGCCGCGTTCATCATCCCGCGCTCCCGCGCCTCCTCCACGATCGCAACCGCTTCGTCCTTCCGGTCCTCGAGCAGGTACAAGTGCCCCAGCCCCGAGTACAGCACCGCCACGTCCCCCTGACGCTCGATCTCGTCCCGGACCATCGTGATCGCGTCATCCAGGTCCCCGGCCTGGGTCATCGCGTCCACCAAGGTATTGATCACGATCACCCGATGCTGCTTGTGGGTGATATGCCTCAGCGCGCTCCGCGCGATCCGGATCGCCTCCGCCGTCCGATGGAGACGGACCAGAACACTCACATGGAGCGCCACGATCGGCGGAAAGTGCGGCTGGGACCGATGGAGCTGACGGGTGATCGCGAGCGCCGCCCGATACTGCCCCTGCTCAGAAAACGCCCGCGCCTGGGCAAACGCTTCCTTTGTGCTCATCGTGGGCATTTCCGACTCCTTCCAACCTCCCCGCTCCATCGACCCGGACAGGGGATAACCTTATCCCGATGCGCCAGATCACGCTTATCTCAACCGGCGGAACCATCGAGAAAACGTACGACGAACACGCCGGCACGCTCTCGAATCGTTCCTCAATTGTCCAGGAAATGCTCAAGCTCCTCCGACTGGAGGACACCCAGATCAACACCCTTCAGCTCATGCAGAAGGACTCCCTCGACATCACCGACTCCGACCGGACCCGCATCGTCGATGCCGTCCGCCTCATCATGGGACCCACCACCGACGACCCCATCACCGACCCCTCCGGGTGCGCGGGGGTCATCATCCTCCACGGCACAGACACGCTCTGCACCACCGGAGAATGGATCCACCGGACCCTCGGGGACAACCTCCACGTCCCCGTCATCATCACCGGCGCGATGCGCCCCTTCGAGATGAAACGCTCCGACGCCCTCCAAAACCTCAACGAAGCCATCTTCGCCACCGGCGTCCTCGAGCCTGGGGTCTACGTCGTCGCCCACGGCCGAGCCCTCAAGTTCCCCGGCCCAGTCAAAGACCGCGAACGGGGCACCTTCGTCATCCCGAACCGTCCGACGAGCTAAGCGAACTCACTCCGCTTCGCACACGTCACCCACGCTCGGGCACGTGCACATCAGGTTCCGATCCCCGTACGGGTTGTCCACACGACCCACGGGCGACCAGAACTTGAACCGGCGCAGGTGCGCCGCCGGGTACGCCGCCTGCTCGCGCGAGTACGGATGGTTCCACTCGTCCGCGCTCACCGCGCCGATCGAGTGGGGCGCGTTCTTGAGCGGGTTGTCGTCCTTGTCGATCGACCCGTCCTCGATCGCTTTGATCTCCTGACGGATCGAGATCATCGCATCGCAGAACCGATCCAGCTCCGCCTTCGATTCCGACTCCGTGGGCTCGACCATCAACGTCCCGGGGACAGGCCAGCTCATCGTCGGCGCGTGGAACCCGAAATCGATCAACCGCTTCGCGATGTCATCGATCTCGATCCCCGCGCTCTTCTTCATCGGCCGGCAGTCCATCACGAACTCGTGCGCCACGCGCCCCTTCGAACCACGGAACAAAATCGGGTAGTGATCCTTCAAACGCTCCGCCATGTAGTTCGCGTTCAGGATCGCGACCTCGCTCGCGCGCTTCAGGCCCTTCCGCCCCATCATCGCGATGTACATCCACGAGATCGGGAGAATGCTCGGGGACCCGTACGGCGCCGCGCTCACCGCGCCAACCGCGAACTCGCCCGCGCTCTCGGGCGCACTCACCGGGTGGGTCGGGAGGAAGGGCTTGAGCGTGTCGTTCACACCGATCGGACCCATCCCCGGCCCGCCGCCCCCGTGGGGGATACAGAACGTCTTGTGAAGGTTCAGGTGACACACATCCGCGCCGTAATCCCCGGGTCTACACAGCCCCACCTGCGCGTTCATGTTCGCGCCGTCGAGGTACACCAGACCACCGAACTCGTGCACGACCTCGCACATCTCCCGGATGTTGTCGTCGAACACCCCGCACGTGGACGGGTACGTGATCATCGCCGCCGCGAGCGTGTCTTTGTGGAGCTCCGCCTTCGCGCGCAGATCGTCGAACACGATCGCGCCCTTCTCGTCCACCTTCACCGCAACGACATCCATCCCCGCGATCACCGCCGACGCCGGGTTCGTCCCGTGCGCGCTCTCGGGGATCAGACACTTCGTCCGACCATGGTCCCCGTGGTGCTCGTGGTACGCTTTGATCGCGAGCAGCCCCGTGTACTCGCCCTGAGACCCCGCGTTGGGCATCAGCGACACCGCGCTAAACCCCGTGATCTCCCCGAGCCACTCCTCGAGGTCCCTGAACATCCGCGCGTACCCGTCCCACTGCGCCCGGGGCGCGAACGGGTGGATATTCGCAACGCTCGACCACGTCACCGGGATCATCTCGCTCGTCGCATTCAGCTTCATCGTGCACGACCCGAGCGGGATCATCGAGTGCGTCAGCGACAGGTCGCGCGACTGGAGCTCCTGGAGATACCGGAGCATCTCCGTCTCGCTCCGATGGGTGTTGAACACGGGATGGGTCATGAACGCGCTCGTCCGCGCGAACACGGGCGCGATCTCGTGGTGCGCGCTCGCGTTGAGCGCATCGAGATCCAACCCGTCCTCGTCCCCGAACGCGCGGAGCACGTCCGTCAGCAGCGCCCGATCCGACGTCTCGTCGAGCGTGATCCCGATCGAGCCGTCCCCGAAATCACGGAGATTGATCCGCATCCCTCGCGCCCGCTCGAGCACCGCGCCGGAATCCCCGTTCACCTTGACGCGCAGGGTATCGAACACCAGGTCCTCGTTAATCACATGCCCCAGCGTGAGCAGCCCCGCGCGGAGGGTCTGGGTCAGCGCCCGGATCCGCTGCGCGATGATCGTCAACCCCTCCGGCCCGTGGTACACCCCGTACATCGAAGCGATGATCGCGAGCAGCACCTGCGCCGTGCAGATGTTGCTCGTCGCGCGATCGCGCTTGATGTGCTGCTCGCGCGTCTGGATCGCGAGCCGGAGCGCCTCGTCCCCGTGCGAATCACGGGACACCCCGACAATCCGACCCGGCATCTTCCGCACATGCGCTTCATGAGTAGACATGAACCCCGCGTGAGGCCCACCCATCCCCATCGGGACCCCGAACCGCTGCGCCGAACCCACACAGATATCCGCGCCCCACTCCCCCGGAGCCTTCAGCAGCGTCAGCGCGAGCGGATCACAAGCCGCAACCACCATCGCCCCGTGCTCGTGCGCCGTCCGCGCGATCGACTCGTAGCACTCCACCCGACCATCCGTCGTCGGGTACTGCACCAGCACCCCCGCCACCGTGTCATCGATCACGAACGTCTCGGGAGACCCCAGATCAATCTGGATCCCCATCGACTTCGCGCGCGTCTCCACCACCCCGATCGTCTGGGGATGACAGTCCGAAGCCACCAAGAACCGGGTCCGGTTCCCCTTCGCGATCGCTGTACACATCGCCATCGCTTCCGCGGCCGCCGTCCCCTCGTCGAGCATCGAAGCGTTCGCAAGAGGGAGCCCCGTCAGGTCCGCGATCATCGTCTGGAAGTTCAGCAGCGCCTCGAGCCGACCCTGCGCCGTCTCCGGCTGGTACGGCGTGTACTGCGTGTACCACCCCGGGTTCTCGAGCACGTTCCTCAAAATCACGTTCGGCGTGATCGTCCCCACATACCCCATCCCCAGACACGAACGGAACACCTCGTTCGTATCCATCACATCGCGCAGCGCCCGGACCGTATCGAACTCCGACCCCGCGCGAGGAAGATCCAGCTCCCGATCCAAACGGATCGAACCCGGGACCACCTGATCGATCAGTTCATCCATCGACGAACACCCGATCGAGGACAGCATCCGATCCACATCCTCAGGACGAGGCCCGATGTGCCGAGTCGAGAAGAGGGCCGGGATATCCATCGAATCAGACTCGCTCAGAGACAACGCGATCGGATCCGAAGGACGCGACAAATCGGTCATGGTCATACGCTCTCACAATCCGGAGGAACACCCCCCGCATCCGCTTCGGGAGGGTCCCGGATCATAGGTCCGACCGCTCGATTTCTCGATCCTCGCCCCGCCCCAGATCGCTCAATACCGGATCACCGAATGCACATCCGCATGCGCCGTCAGCTTCTTCCGACCCTCCAGAAACCCAAGCTCGATCAGCACCGTGATCCCCTCGATCTGCGCCCCCATCTGCGCCACGAGCTCGCAACTCGCACGCATCGTCCCCCCCGTCGCGAGCAGATCGTCCACGAGCAGCACCCGCTGACCCTCCAAGATCGCGTCCTGATGGATCTCCAACGCGTCCGAACCGTACTCCAGCTCGTAATCCGCTTTGTGCACCTCGCGCGGAAGCTTCCCGGGCTTCCGGACCGGCACAAACCCCGCGCTCAACGCCTGCGCGATCGCGATCCCGAAAATAAACCCCCTCGACTCCGCACCGATCACCAGATCGATCTTCCTCCCCCGATACGGGTTCGCCATCAGCTCCACCGACAACGCGAGCGAAGGCGGATCCGCAAGCAGCGGCGTGAAGTCCTTGAACACCACCCCGGGCTTCGGAAAGTCGGGCACATCGCGGATCATCCCGGCCAAACGCTTCGACGCATCATCGATCTTCATCCGCAACTCCTGTCAAACACGAACCCAACACTCCAACCACGAGCGTAGCCCCTTCAAATCACCCCCGCATATCTGGTATCATCGCGCGACCCACACCCGCGCCCCCGCGCCCGGAGCTCAACCGTGCACGTCCCCCCAATGCGCCCCACCTTCGACCTCGAAGTCCCACACGGACCCGACCAGTCCATCCAGTCGCTCCGCGCCCTCCGCGAGTCCCACAAGGACACCCTCATCGTCAAAAACGTCGGGCACCACCTCATGCTCTCCGTCATCGGAGATCAAAGACACTTCTGGTCCCCCTGGCTCTCCATCGAAGTCCAGGACCACGACTCAGGCGCCCTCGTCCACGGCCGCTTCAGCCCCGCACCCGCCCTCTGGACCGGGGTCATGCTCACCTGGATCGCGATCACCACCCTCGTCTTCTTCTCCCTCGTCATCGGGCTCTCCCAGTACCTCTCCGAATCACCACCCAGCGCGCTCTGGGCGCTCCTCCCGCTCGCCCTCTTCGCCGGCGCGCTCTACGGCTCATCCCAAGTCGGGCAGCGCCTCGCCCACGACCAGATGCACCTCCTCTACGACACCATGACCCACGCCCTCGGCCTCGAAATCCAGAGCTCCACGGATCCCTGACCACCCCGCGCACGTACGAACCACCATGCACACCCCCCTCCACACCCTCACCCTTCGTGTCATCACCGCCCTGACCATCGGGCTCCTTCTCCCGCTCAGCGCCTGCGAGGACCGGAACAAAGACGACAACGACGAACTCATCCGGCTCGACGTCACCCCCCATGTCAACGCCGTCCGACAAGCCGAGCGGGACTGGGCATGGGTCTCCGGAACCCGTTGGAACGTCACCGCCATCGAGGGCGCAGCACCACTCGAAAACTCCACCCTCTGGATCCACTTCGAGGACGACAACACCTGGCTCTACGGCTCCGCCGGCTGCAACCGCATCACCGGCGGGTACACCCGGATCGGGATCGACGGGCTCCAACTCAAAAACCTCGCCGTCACCCGGATGATGTGCCCAGAACCCAAAGGGATCATGCAACAGGAAGCCCGCTTCCTCCACCTCCTCGGACAAACCGACTCCTACCACGCCGAACCCGACCAACTCACCATGTCGATCGACGGCGTCGTCGTCCTCCGCTTCGTGAGAGACAAACCCGAAACCCCCGCGCCCTGATTCGCACCCCGAAAAGCAAGAACACCCGCTCAGCGAACCGAGCGGGTGATCCGGGATTCAGCACGATATGAACGTCTGAGGAGACTCCAGAGCCCCCGTGCGTTCAAGCCGCTTACTTGCGGCGACGCCCGGCGACAAGCCCACCCAGACCGAGCAGCGCGAGCGCCGACGGAGCCGGGACCAGGTTGACCGAAGCCGAACCGAACGAGCCCTGGACCTGGTTGTTAAAGGACCCGGAAACCTCGTCGTAGATCTCGAGATCGAACGGCGCGAGCGCGTCGCTGATCAGGTTCAGATCGAGCACACCCGTCGAGCCCGCGAGGACCTCGATCGAGAGCGAAGCCACGATCGTCCCGCCATCGAGCGACGAGTCGGCCTGGGGGGGGAAGAACGGGGGGAAGATAACCTGCCCGTAGACAAGCCCGTTGTGGTCACCACCACCCGCGTACCCACGGTTCGCTTCACCGACCGCCGCCCACGCCGCCGCCGCAGCGCCGACGTTGACGACCACATCCGTCGCGCCCGAGCTGTCGAGCGCAAACGCACCACCCGAGACGTGCGTCCCGAAGTCCGCGTTCACGACCACGTCAACCGTGAAGACCGTGGTGACCGTGGTATCGACCGTCGAGGGCGCACCCTCGATGCTCAACGACCACGACTGCGCCGCCGCGCCCGACGCGAGACCCGCGACGGCGCCCAGAATCAGTGCCTTGTTCATGTCTTTCTCCTCTTCTCTCTTCTCTTCTCTCGGGTGGAACATCCACCCGCCTACGTTGGAACAACCCAGTCGTTCCTGACCCGTATGAGACAAGCGTACCCCCACCCTCCCCCCCAACAACCCGGGGCAAAGATTCCGATTCCATCAAGTCAGTCCCAACCCCAGCCCCCCCAATCGCTTAGACCCGGCGCGAAGTTCTCTGAACACACGAACCCCTGACACACACGCCCCGAATCACATCTCGCCCCACCAACATTCCCAGCGAGATATCCACATCTTCGGGTCGTATCGACCCATCGATGAGTGACAAAAACAACGCTCGCCCGGCGAACCGGGCGAGCGTTTGAGTCAAACAGTCAACTGCAGAGCAGTCGATGTCGAAGCCGGATTAGCGGCGACGACGACCCGCGACCAGACCACCGAGGCCGAGGAGGGCCATCGCGGACGGAGCCGGGACGAGGTTGACCGAAGCGGAGCCGTAGGAACCGGCCGCGGTGTTGTTGAAGGCACCGTCGCCTTCGTTGTAGATTTCGAGACCGAAGGGCGACTGGCCGTCAGCGGCGAGGTTGAGGTTCAGCATGCCGGTCGAGCCCGCGAGGACTTCGATCACGAGCGAACCAACGACCACACCACCAGCGGTGAGCTCGGACTCAGCAGCCGGGGGGAAGAAGGGGGGGAAGATGACCTGGCCGAAGACCAGACCAGCGTGATCGCCGTTACCGAGGTAACCACGATCGTTCTCGCCAACGGCGGCCCAAGCGGCGGCCGAAGCGGTCACGTTGACGACAGCGGCGTCAGCGCCGGTGCTGTCGAGCTCGAACGAGCCACCCGACACGTGCGTGCCGAAGTCAGCGTTCGCGATGATGTCAACCGTGAAGACGGTGGTGACGGTCGTGTTGATCGAGGCGGGGGCGCCAGAGATCGAGAGCGACCAGGACTGAGCGGAAGCGGCGGTCGCGAGACCGGCAACAGCGGCGAGCGCAATAGCGTTCTTCATTTCAAATCTCCTCACTTGGGAAAGTCTTCTCTTTGGTTCAAAGAGAACCATAATGCTGTGGAAACGAACGACTCGTTCCTGACCCGATTGAACAGTAATCCAACCTCACACCTGATGCAAGGGGAATGCGCAATCGAACTGCGCAATTTTCCGCGTCCGATCGCACATTTCCGATAAAAACCCCAACAGAACCCCTATTTCACCACCGCCCCCATCCCACAAGAAACACGAACTCCCTGCGCCCCAAAGACTTCCGCCAAAATCGAGCCCGAGAACCACCCTCACTCCACGGAATCCCGGATCCAGGTCTCGATCGTAAACCCCACCTCGTGCCGCTCGTCCACCCCGTGCGCCTCACTCGACACCAACGACCACGCCCCCTCATCCAGCTCCGGGTACCTCGTATCCCCCTCGACCTCCATATGAACCCGTGTCCGGACCACCCGATACGTCCATTCGAGCGATTCCCGATAGATCTCCCCACCCCCAGCAACCCAGAGGGTGGTTCGCCCCAACCTCGCGGATTCATGAAGCCCCATCGCGATCGCTTCATCGAGCGAACGCGCCACCAGCACGTTCTCCCCCACCCCCTCCTTCGCCATCGACCTCGACACCACGATGTTCGTCCGACCATCCAGCGCTTTCGGGAGCGATTCGAACGTCTTCCTCCCCATGATGATCGCGTGACCCTTCGTCGATCGCATGAAATGCTTCAGATCATCCGGAAGCGACCAGGGCAGATCCCCATCCACCCCGATCACCCCGTTCTCCGCGCACGCCACGATCTGCGCGATCTCGATCTCCGGCACATCCTGATTCGACTGCTCACTCATACCGGACGTTAGCGCTCGATCAACGTGATCGAAAGCTCCGTATGGAGCACCCCGCGCCTCGTGGATACACGAACCTCCTCCCCGGCCTCGTAATCCGACAGCACCCGGATCAACTCATGGAGATCCCTCGTCGCGCGCCCGTTGATCCCCGTGATCACCGTCCCCATCCTGAGTCCCGTCCTCGAACGAGCGCCCCCCGGAAGTTCCGTCACCACCACCCCGTCCCCCGACCCATTCTCCACCCCCACCCCGATCGTCGCGCCCAGATCCGATCCCGTCTCCGCCACCACCGGGAGGCCCGACACGTAGGCGCGGTACTCGGCCTCGATCTCGTCGAGTTCCATCCCCATCGCCCCCTCCAGTGCACGAATCCCCGTCGGATCGACCGAGAACCCCCGCGCATACCTCAAATAGAAATCCTTCAGCTTTCCCTCCGACAACAGGAACATCATCACCGTCCGCGCGTGCGCGTACTTCGCCAACGGCCGACTCGACGTAAACCGCGCCAAATCCGTCCCCGCAAGCTCCCGGATCGTCGGCAGCCGCCGGACATCCAAAAGCCGCTTCACCATATTGGTCCGCCAAGACGGCACAGGGACCAACGCCCCCCCCACCATGTCGTAGTCCTCGACAAGCGAAGCCAGCCCCTCCTGGACCCAAGCGGCCTGGTTCTGCCCCATCCTCGACATATCGCGCCAGTGCAGCACATGGATGAACTCGTGGCGCAGCGTCGCGCCAAGGTCCTGCGCCACCAGCCGGCGCTGCTGATGCTCGTACGCGCCCCCCACACTCGTGATCGACCCCCGAACCCCAGGACCAAAAACGCCCGTCGCCCACTGCGTAAACCCCACCCGTTCCGGAAGGGTCACCGTCACCCAGTGCTGATCCTCGATCGGGACCAGATCCAGATTCGGGAACAACTCCTCCTCGGCCCAACGCGCGATCCGTTCCAACTCCTCCACACTCTGATCCGTCGAGACCGGATCGTGCGCACTCATCACCTGGACCCGATAGTCATCGATCGTCCTCGTCTCGCGCTTCTTCCGCATCAGCTTCGCCGCGCGAGCAAGATCCAGGTTCCTCCGGACCTCGATCACATCCCCCCACCCCTCGATCAGCGCCTTGTAGTCCTCCGTCCCCCGGATCGACCCGAGATCCGGATCCCGGACCAGCGTCAGCTTGTCCGTGAACCCCCGTTTGATCGCGTCCTTGAGCGCCGCGATCGACTCCTCGATCTCCCCCTGACGCGCATGCGCACTCGCAAGGTTGTACGCGCCCACATAGCTGTTCGGGGTGCGATCCGCGATCTCCCGGAACCGATCCTCGGCCAACTGGTAGTCCCCCGACCCCATCGCCTGGATCCCCTCGCGCTCCAGCTCCACCAAGCTCGGTTCATCCGCGCGAGCCCCACCCACCACACACACCATCACACACACGGCCCAGAGCTTCGAGGTCATACCCCAGTATTCGGACCAATCCCTCAGGACGTTGCAGACTTCTCGATCAGCGACCGAATCGCCTCCGGGTAGCAATCGCACTCGAGCTCGAACACCTTCGAAGCGAGCGACTCCGGGGTGTCCGAATCCTCGATCGTGCACCGTTTCTGCGCGATGATCTGACCCGTGTCGAACTCCGCATCCGCAAAATGCACCGTGCACCCCGACTCGCGTACCTCCCCCCTTCGGAACGCGTCGATCACCGCTTCGTGCACATGGTGACCGTGCATCCCCTTCCCCCCGAAGTCCGGGAGCAGCGCCGGATGGATGTTCACCACCCGCCCGCGCACCCGTTCCGTGATCGGAACCAGCTTCAGATACCCAGCGAGCACCACCCAGTCCGGGTCCAGATCCCCCACCATCGCGTCCAGCTCGTCCGCGCCGATCCCACCCGGGAACACGCGCGTCTCGATCCCCCGATCCCGCGCCTTCTCCGCCCCCAGACACTCGCGCGACGCGCCCACCCCGACAACCTCCGCGTCCAGCGCCCCGCGCTCGATCACCCCGACGAGATTATCGAGCGTCCTCCCCGACCCCGACAACAGCACCAGCAACCTCGCGCGACGATCACCCACCCCGGCGCTCACAGCACGGGCAGTCCTTGAACGGGTGGGGCTTCCCGTCCTTCATCCCCACCATCGTCAAACGCGCCGTCGTCACGCGCACCTGCGTGTGCGTATGGAACCGCTCAGCGATCACCTCGACACATACATCCAGACTCGTCTTCCCCAAACGTGTCGTGTACGAGTGGTAGTTCACCACGTCCCCCACATGGACCGGCGCATGGAACTCCACCTTATCGACGGCCGCCGTCACCCAGTCCAGGTCCCCGTGCCGACGCGCCTCCACGAAACCCGCCTGGTCGATATAGCTCAGGATGATCCCCCCGAAGATCGTCCCGTACGGGTTCGTCTCCCTGGGCATCGCGACGACGCGCATCGCGAGGATCTTCTCGTTGAGCGCGGGGTGTTCCGGATGGGGATCGTCAGTCACCGCTCAGCTCCTCGTGATGGCGCACCAACCGCTCGAACACCGCTCTGGGCACCGATCGCTCCACGAACTCCTCCCACCCCTCCGGACCCACCATCCCCTTCACGAAGCTCGACGACAGCTCGCACAGCGCCCGAGGAGGCATCAGGAACGCCGTGCTCAGATCCGGATTCAGATCCGAGTTCACGTAGCGCATCCCGCGCTCGTACTGGTAGTCCACCTCGTTCCGGATCCCGCGCAGCACGAACTTCGCGTTCATCCGTCTCGCATAGTGCGCGAGAAACTCGTTCTCGATCGAAGCGATCTTCACGTTCGGACGATCCCTCGTCACATCTTCGAGCCACCCGATCCGCTCCTCGAGCGTAAACGTGTAGTCCTTCTCCGGGTTCCGCGCGACCGCAACGATCAACTCATCGAACAGCATCGCCCCCCGATCGATCATCCACACATGACCGTTCGTCGGCGGATCAAAGCTCCCCGCATACACCGCGCGTTCACCCATCACACCCCCGCCGTCTCACGAACCGCGGCCACCGCGCTCGTGAAAATACTCAGCCCCGGAGTGATCCCCGACTTCTCCGCCGCGCTCAATCGCGTGAAGTGCGGATGACGGTTCCAGTCCAGCATCCGCTCCGGGTGGGGCATCAGCCCGAAGATCCGCCCCGTCGGATCACACAACCCCGTGATCCGATCCACGGACCCGTTGATGTCCTCGCGCGTCCGGAGCGCATCAAGATTTGCGCCCTTGATCGCATCCAGAGTCGCATCGTCCTTGCACACCAAGCGCCCCTCCCCGTGCGCATACGGGAACACCCGGAGCGCCGGGTCCTCGAACCCCGCAAGCTCCCGGGTCCACACACACGGGCTCGACGGATTCACGTCCATCCCGGCCCAATCGTCCCGGAAGCGCCCCTTCGCGTTCTCGCACAGCGCCACACAGGGCTCATCGCTCAATCCGGGGAGCAACCCCAGCTGCACCAGCACCTGGAACCCGTTGCAGATCCCGATGATCAGCGCCCCCCGTGCAGCGGCCGCTTTCAGCTCCGGGAGCAGCCGCTCCCGAACATACATCGCCTTGATCCGACCCGAAGCCACATCGTCCCCGTACGAGAACCCCCCCGGGAACCCGATCAGGTCGTACGACGAGAGCCGTTCCGGATCTCCCCCGATCACATCCAAGTGCACACTCTCCGCGCTCGCGCCCGCAAGCTCGAACGCACGTAACAGTTCAGCATCACAGTTCGTCCCAGCCGTCCGAATCACCAACGCGCGAGGTGTGCTCATGGAACTATGGTAGACCCCGCGCAGAGGCGTATGATCCCCCAGAAGGGCGCGGATGATCGCGCCCTTCGTGTCAGAAGGGGACACCCCATGCCGCAAGTCCATCCGTTCCGTGCCGTGCAGTTCAACCAGGGTCAAGGCGACGTCTCCAACCTCGTCGCGCCCCCCTACGACGTCCTCGACAAATCCGCCAAAGCCAAACTCCTCGATCGCGACCCCAACAACGTCGTTGCCATCGATCTCCCCCACGTCCCGGCCAAAGAGCTCGGCCCCAAATCCGCCTACGAAGGCGCGGCCACCCAGCTCACCACCCTCCTCGAATCCGGGACCCTCACCCAACGCGACACCCCAGCGATGTTCGCCTACCGACAGACCTTCGAGTTCCAGGGCGAAACCTACAACCGCTGCGGCATGGCCGCCACACTCGACACCGTCCCCTTCGGTGCGCGCGAAGGCGGTGGGATCCTCGCGCACGAGCAAACCTTCGGAGGCCCGAAGGAAGACCGCAAAGCCCTCATGGAATCTACCCGCGCCCAGATGTCCCCCATCTTCGGGCTCCACCCCGACGAAGACTCCAAAGCCACCGACCTCGTCCGTGACATCATGGAGTCCCGAAACCCGGACATGACAGCCAAATCCGACGACGGTGTCACCCACGAAGTCTGGACCGTGGACAACCCCGACCAGATCAAACGCTATCAAGAAGCCCTCGCCGGCGAAGACGTCTTCGTCGCCGACGGCCACCACCGCTACACCACCGCGATCAACTACCTCGAATCCCTCGGGGACCTCCCGAGCGATCACCCCGCGCGGCGCACCATGTTCGTCCTCATCTCCATGAATGACCCGGGTCTCGCCATCGGCCCGACCCACCGGGTCCTCGGAGGGATGAAGCACTACGACATCGATGCATTCCAGCAAGCCTCCGCCGGGCTCCTCAACATCGAGCCCATCGACAACGACCCCCAGACGTTCCTCCCCCAGATGGAAACCCTCGCCCAGCGCGAGAAGACCAACGTCTTCGGGATCTACGACTACGCCACCGGGCTCTGCTTCGGCGCCTGGCCCGCCACCCCCGACCCCCTCGGGGACCAGTTCGGAGACAAGTCCGAGGCCTGGCGCACCCTCGACGTCGCGCTCATCCAGCACCTCATCGTCGAAGAAATCTGCGCCCCCGAACTCAACGACGGCAATGACATCAAGTGGGCCTTCCCCCACTCCATCGACGAAGTCCTCGCCATCGGACGAGGCGAAGAAACCGGAAGCGCCATCCAAGGCGGCGGCAAACCCCAAGTTGCCATCATCGTGCGCCCCACCCCCCTCGAAGCCGTCCGCGACATCTCACGAGCCGGCGAGCTCATGCCCCAGAAGTCCACCTTCTTCTACCCCAAGCTCGCCACCGGCCTCTGGATCAACCCCCTGACCCCCGAGCTCGCGGGCACCCCGGCCTAAACCGGACACCCATCCGAACTCAGCGCCCGATCGTCCACACGCTCGGCGCCTTCTCCGCGCCCGGAGCCCCCCACCCCTCGCGCTTCGAAGGCACCTTGTCGTCCACAACCGCCCCGCTCAGATCACGCACCACCAGCTTCGCCCCCTTCGCGCGCAGCTGCGCCAGCTGACGCGTCCCAATCTTCGTCCGCAGCGTCACCGAGTCCCCTTCATACTCGCGCGACACCACCTCCGTCCGGTTCTCGATCGTGTGCACCGTCCGCGCATCACTCATCGGGACCGTTACGTCCAGCTCCCGGACCTCCCCGATCGACAACCGCTTCACCCGATCGATCAGCGCCTCCTGACCCAACCGGGGCTCGTCCCCCTCCGGAGGAAGCGCACACAGCGCGATCGACCCCGGAATCCTCGACGTCCAGTACAGCAGATCCCGGTTGTCCGTCAGCCGATCCGCTTTGTTCAGCACGACCAGCAGCTCCGGACGTTCGTACTCGACGACGTCCTTCCCGTCCCGCGCCTCCGCATTCGCGCGCTTCGTCTCGCGCACCTCGACCTCCTCGAACAACTCGTCGAGGGTCCCCATCACCGTCTCGTAGTGCAGCTCCGCGCTCGGATCGGACACATCGAGCACCACCACGAGCAGATCCGCGTGCATCGCCTCCTCGAGCGTCGCGCGGAACGAAGCCACAAGGTGGTGAGGAAGATCGCGCACAAACCCAACCGTGTCCGAAAGCATCGCCCCGTGACCACCCCCAAGATCCCACTGGCGCGTGCGCGTCATCAGCGTCGCGAACACCCGATCATCCGCGTACGCGCCCCCCTCCGTCATCGTGTTGAACAGCGTGGACTTCCCCGCGTTCGTGTACCCCACGAGCCCCACCGTGAAGTGGTCGATGTTCCGCTTCTCCACGCTCCGGCGCTTCCGCGACTGGATATCCGCGAGCTCGCGCTGGAGCTGGCTCTTCCGGCGCTGCACCAACCGACGGTCGATCTCGAGCTGCTGCTCACCCGGACCCCTGGTCCCCACACCACCGATCCCCCCAGACCCAACGATCCGCTCCAGGTGCGACCACATCGCCCGCAGCCGCGGGTACGTGTACTCCAGCTGCGCGATCTCGACCTGAAGCTTCGCCTCATGCGTCGTCGCGCGCGACGCGAAGATGTCCAGGATCAGCTCCGACCGATCCAGCACCTTCCGCTCGATCACCTTCTCGATATTCGCGATCTGCTTCGGGGACAGCTCGTGATCGAAGATCACCGTCGTCGCATCCAGGGTATCACACAGCCCCTTGAGCTCCTCGAGCTTCCCCTTCCCCATGTACGAACCCGCTTCCGGACGATCCCGGCGCTGCTCCAGTTCCCCCACGATCCGAGCACCGGCCTGACCCGCGAGCTCCCGCAGCTCCCCGAACGGATCGCGCTCGTCGAACCTCGACTCAGGCAAACGGACGGCCGCAAGAACCGTCTTCTCCGCTTGCACCTTGATATTCTGACGTTCACTCGGTGGGGGCACAGCATTGATCCTACGCACACCCCCCTCCTCTTTCAGTGCTTGAGCGGATGGAGCCCCCTCGACTCCCGCTCCCGATTCAGCACCTCCCACGCCTGATGGTGCTTCGCCACCAGCTTCAAAAGCTGACTCGGGGTGCACTCCAACCGAACCGCGGCCTTCCCGGGCTCCCACCCACAAGCCCCGATCACATCCATCGCCTCCGCCAACATCGCCGGGAAGTCCTCGTGCTTGTCCGAGCACCGGATCCGCTTCTTCTGCACCCTCGATCTCCACAACGCCGAACGGATGTCCCCCGAAGGAACCCCCACCCGTTCGTGCGTCGCAAGCTCAAGTCTCAACCTCCGAAGCGCCACCTTCTTGTTCATCTCCGCGCTCCGTCGCTCCCCGGCCTGACCCGTCAGCCCCGTCCCCTCGTGCGTGATCGTCACATGGGTCGAGACCTTGTTCCGATGCTGCCCCCCCGGCCCCGACGACCTCCCCTTGTCCACATGACAATCCTTCAAGAGCGCCTCAGCAGACAACGCCGCCGGATGGATCGGACGTTCTACAGGACGATCGATCGCATCGTCCAAATCCTTCAGAAACCGTTGCAACTCCGGATCCATACTCAGCACGCCGTCGTCGGAACCGCGACCAGATCCAGCCCGTCCCGATGCCCCTGCGCAAACAGCACCGACCCGAGCGAAGCGATCATCGCCGCGTTGTCCACACAATGCTTCATCTCCGGGATCACCAGCACCATCCCGCGCTCCCGAGCGATCCGCGCCAGCTCCGACCGAACCAGCGAGTTCGCGCTCACACCCCCACCAACCACCATCATCTTCAGATCATCATGACGATCCAACGCGCGCTCGACCTTGAGCACCAGCGCCCTCACCGCCGCGCGCTGGAAACTCGCCGCAAGATCCCGCACCCGATCCGGAGTCAGCTCCGGGACAGGCTCGGGCACCAGCGCCGGCTTCCCCGGAATCCTCGGAGGAGTCGGCTTCCCCTTCGCCGCATAGAGCAGCGCCGTCTTGAGACCCGAGTAGCTCAGATCCAGCGAGTCCTTTCCGAGCCTCGACACCGGAAGCTCCACCGCGCGATCATCAGCCCCCGCCTCGCGCGACAACCGATCGATCTCCGGCCCACCCGGGTACGGAAGCCCCAGAATCGCCGCCGCCTTATCAAACGCCTCCCCGATCGCATCATCGATCGTCGATCCCAAGCGCGTCAGATCCGTCAGCGAATCCATCCGGTAGATCGTCGTATGACCACCCGAGATCACCACCCCCAACGCGGGCTCAAACGCCGTCTCAACACCCAGAAACCCCGCCGCAAGATGCGCGTGCACATGGTCCACCCCGATCAGCGGCACCCCCAACGACCACGACAACGCTTTCGCAGCGCTCATCCCGACCAGAATCGACCCGATCAACCCCGGACGATGACCGATCGCGATCGCGTCCAGATCCCCAAGCCCGATCCCCGCATCCGCAATCGCTCGATCAAGCACCGGGAGCATCGCACGTTCATGCGCCCTCGACGCAATCTCGGGAACCACCCCCCCGTACTCCTGATGCACCTCGATCTGCGAAGCCACAACGCTCGACACGACCTCGCGCCCATCGCGCACGACACTCGCCGCCGTCTCATCGCACGAGGTTTCGATCCCCAGAACGATCACGACCCGGACTCGTCCCCATCGTCTTTCGACTTCTCGACCCCGGCGTCGATGAGCCAACGCTCCAGGTTCTCGCCCGTGATATCGAGCGTCGCGATCACGTTCCCGTCCTTGTCCTTCACGACAAGCTGACCACCCACGATCTCCGCGCTGTCGTCCCACAGATCGAGCGGGTCATCCCCATCGGAGTCCGCGTTGGACTCGATCGCCGTGATCCGACGATCGATCCGCTCGAGCTGACGGAGGATCTGCTCCTCCGACCGGCGCAGCGCCACCAGCTCGTCATACGCAATATCGTCCTGATCCCCGAACTCCGCGCCCACGGGTTCGAACGCGCCCGACACCACCCGGTTCTGGAGCACCCGCACCGCGGCGCTCAGCTGGGTATCACTCAATCGCTCAAGCACCAGGTCCGTGTCCCCGAGATCGATCGCTTCCGTCTCGTGGATCACTTCCTGCTCCCGACGCGCCGTCAGCATCGCCAAACGCTCGTCGTTGCTCATCGCGAGGTAGTACCCCGGGGTCGGATCCACACCCCACGTCTCCGAATCATCCCGACGATGGAGCAAACGACCGCTCGGGAGGTAGTAGTACTGCTCCGTAATCTTCAGCACCCCCGCGCCCGAGCTCAGCGGCCGCACCGTCTGCACGGATCCCTTCCCGAACGAACGGGTCCCCACCACCACCGAACGCCCATGCTCGCTCAGCGCCCCCGACAAGATCTCACTCGCAGAAGCGCTCACCCCATTGACCAACGTCACCATCGGAAAGTCCGGGAGCGTCCCCGCGCTCGTCGCGCGCGCCACCCGATCCTCGAACACCCGACCCTTCGTGGACACGATCACCCCATCCTCAAGCAGCATGTCCGCGATCGCGATCGCTTCATCGAGCAAGCCCCCCGGGTTGTCGCGCACATCCAGGATCAACCCACCGAGCTCCCCACCCGCACGCGCCGTCGCGTGCTCGATCGCCGCACGGACCTCCGCCGCGCACCCGGGGATGAACTGCGTCAGCCGCACATACGCGATCTTGTTCTCCTCATCGATCAGGTACCGCCACTCACCCTCACCCCCGTCCTCGCGCATGTACCCCTTCACCGCCTGCACCTTGATGTGGTCACGCACGATATCGATCGTCAGTTCATCACCCCCACGCTCCACGTTGATCGTCACCGTCGTCCCGGGCTCCCCCTTGAGCAGATCAATGCACTCGTTGATCGTCAGCTCGTACGTCGATTGATCCCCGATCGAAAGCACCCGATCCTCCGCCATCACCCCCGCGCGCCACGCCGGAGACCCGTCCATCGGGGACGAGATCACCAACCACCCGTCGCGCATGATCACCTCAGCCCCGATCCCCACATACTCCCCCTTGAGGTTCTTGTTGAAATCCTCCTCAAGACTCGTCGGCACAAACTGCGTGTACGGATCGTTCAGCTTCTCGATCATCCCCTCGATCGCGCCCTGCTGCACCGCCTCCTCGTCGGGCTCTTCCACGTACAGCCGGTCGATCATCGTGTGCACATCCACGATCGGGTCGTAGAACCCGTAATCCCCCACTCGCGCCGCCTTCGTCGTCACCGCGATCGTCGAACCGACCACGGCCACCCCAAGAATCATCAACAACGCAGACATTCGCGATCGTGCCATGACATCTCCATCGCGCAGGATCAAACCCCAAACGCGTCAAACAACTCTAGCACAAACGTATACGCACGAACCCCCAACACGGATCACCACATCCCGCATCAACCCTCCGGGTCCGGAACCATCCCCTTGAGCCCCGAAAGATATGCATCCGCGTCCGAAGCCCCCTCGATCCCCCCCACGACCTCGCCGTCCACGATCATCAGCGATGTCGGGTACGCACGGACCCCCAGGAACCCGATCGCCTCCCGATCCGTCCCGTCCTCCAGATAGACCGGGATCGTGTGCTCCCGGATCCAAGCCCCGACCCCCGCATCAGCGAGCGCCCCACGCTTCAGGGACTGACACGGCGCGCACCAGTCCGCCGTCGCAACCACGAACACGGGCTTCCCCTCCTGCTCGGAGAGCTCCATCGCAGCATCAAGGGTCAACCCCTCATCAAAGATCCCCGGGGTCGGCGCGGGACCCCGAACAAAGTTGATCACCCCCGGCGCCACAAACAACGCCAACACGACCAACAACACCCAGGTAACCGCAGACTGTGCCTTCATCGCGTCGAACCTCCAACACACCAAAGCCCCACACCCGAGCTCTATTCCCGAACGATCGAACCCGGGGTCCGATCACCAATCCTCGACCTCCGCGCCGAGCAGAGGCCCGAGCAGGTCCTTCCTCGTCACGATCCCGATCGCGCGACCCTTCCGGGTCACCACCCCCATCGCCGCATCCTCCGCGCGGAGCCGCACCAACGCATCGCGCACACTCACATCCGTCCCGAGCATCGCCACCGGGCGCTTCAGATCCCCAACGCGCCCCGTCCCCCGCGCGTGCAGGTCCACCGTCCGGACACACCCCACGAACACCCCCTTCGTGTCGTGGATCGGGTAGCGTGAGTGCGCCGACCTGGACACCATCCGCAGCGCGTCCTTGACCCCCGTATTCTCCGAGAACCGCACCGCCCGAGCGATCGGGATCATCACGTCCCGAACCCCCGACTGATCCAAACGCAGCGCCCGATCGATCAGCTCCGTCTGCGACGCGCTGATCGTCTCGTCCCCGTGCTTGAGCAGCTCACCCATCCCCTCCCGCGCAGACCGAACCGACCCACCCAGATCACCCCCGAGCAGCGCCCCGATCGCGTCCGTGATGAGCGTGATGAACGGCACCACGGGCACCACCGTCATCGTCAGGCGCATCCCGCGCAGCACCTTCGCGAACCGCTCCATCACCGCGTTCGCGCGCGAACGGAACAGCTCCTTCGGGAGCGATTCCGCAAAGATCAAGATCACCGGGGTCAGCACAAACGCCTGGAGCACGATCAGCGCCGCATCCCCGAGCCCCGTCCTCGTCAGGAGCGCCGTGATCGCGAGCGTCGCGATGTAGTTGAACACGTTGTTCCAAGCAAGCAGCGTCGTCAGCACCGGGACCGGCCGATCGATCTGCTTCTGGAGCAACCGCGCCCCCGAATGCTCGCTCGATCGCACCCGGACCAGCACGCGCGACACGCTGTAGAACCCGACCTCGAGCCCCGAGCACAGCGCCGACCCCATCAGCCCGAGCAGCGCGAGCACAAGCCACAACCACAGCACCGGATCGCTCATCCCTCACCCCCCCCGTCCCCGATCCCCGCGCGCTCCCCGTCCCGCAGATCAAGACGAACCTCGACCCGGGACACCGAGCGCCCCTCCATCTCGCGCACCTCGAGCGTCACCCCGTGCAGCTTCACCACATCACCAACCTTCGGAAGCCGACCCAGTTCGTGCATGATCAGCCCCGCGATCGTCCGAGCCCGATACGCGTCCGTCCGTCCCCCCTCGAAGAACGCCGACCACTCCCGCACCCCGAGCCGCCCGGGCACCACCCATCGCCCGATCCCCACCAGCTCGATCTCCTGCGCCTTGCTCGGCGCATCCGCGCTGATCCCGCTCACCAACTGCTCCGCGAGATCCGCGAGCGTCGCGAGCCCCACCACCGTCCCGTGCTCGTTCACGCACAGCGCGAGCGAGCGGTTCGTCCTCCGGAACTGCTCGAGCAGCGCATCGAGCGTCGCCGTCTCGGGAACATAATGCACGGGCTCCAGCGCCCCCCGGATCGCTTCACCCACCAGCACCCGCTTCGCGTCCACCACCCCGAGCACCGACCCGTCGATCCCCCCCTCGAACACCGGGAACCGGGTCAGCCCCGTCTGATCGCACACCTCCAGCACCCGCTCGCGCGTCGCGTCCACATCGAGCCACGCAAAGTCCACCCGAGGCGTCATGATCTCCTCCACCCGGCGCTGCGACAGCATCACGATCGACCCCAGCAGATCCTGCTCCCGCTCGTCGATCACCCCCTCGCTCGCCCCCATCTCCAGAAGCGTCCCCATCTCGCTCACCGTCACCCTCGGCGGCTCCCCCTGACCCGACACCACCAACCTCGTCAGCGGCTCGATACACCAACGCTCCAAAACCACAATGATCGGCCGCAGCGGCTGCCGCAGCACCAACTGCAGCGGCGCCAGCACCCGCAGACTCGCCGTGGGAGACCACACCACAAACAGCTTCGCGAACACCTCCCCGAACAGAATAATCGCGAACACCGACCCCACCGAGATCCCCGCGCGCCACGCGGCCCCCTCCGCGCGCAGCGTCAGCACACTCGACACGATGAAATACGCGACATTCGTCGCCATATTCAGCAGCAGCACCTGCAGCAAGAGCCGACGGGGATGCGCCAGCAACCGATCCACGATCGCGCCCAGCGTCGGGTGCTCCACCGAAAGCTGCGCCCGCCGCGCCCGGCTCACCCCGAACAACGCCGTCTCCGAAGCCGAAGCGATCGCCGAGCACACCAACAGGAGCGCGAGCACGATCAGCAATGGCGCTTGAGACGGATCCATCAGCGTTGAGCGTACCCCGAAACCACCCTCAGCGCCCCTCAACCCGCGCGGGGTCGTACTCCGGATCGAGCTGCTCGATCAGCCGTTCGATATAGCGCCAAGCATTGAGCTCCACACGCACCGCAACCAGATCCGCCCCCCCCGCTCCTTCCGAAAGCATCCGCCCCACTTCCGCCGCGTGCGCTTCCCGTTTCCCGCGCCCCCATTCCTCCCAGGTCGCGCGAGCCGACTCCGGATCCGCTTCCACTTCCTCCTCGATCCGCTGGCGCAGCTCCATCATCTCCATCAGGAACCCGTCCGGGAGATCCCGACATTCACTCGCCCCAGGACCCCCAGCAAGCTCCAAGAGCAGATTCGCCCTCCGCTCCGGATCCACCAGCACATCCCGCGCCTCGTTCAGATCCGACGCGCTCACCGCATCACCCCCAAGATCCGGGTGCGCCCCGCTCAGCCGCGTCAGGTACGCGCGCTCGATCCGCGCGCGATCCAGATCCATCGTCCGATCCAGACCCAAAACCTCGAACGCGCTCCGTGTTCCATCATCCATACCCCAGTCTAGAAGCAACCCAAGCCACGAACGCGCACGCGCGATACGATCACACAACGCTTGAAACGAGGTGCGCCGTGGACAAACACATCGGGATCGTCGCCGTCAGCCCAGAAGGGGCGGCGCTCGGATACCGAGCGGTGTTCCGTCACGCCGCCCTCCGTCTCCCCCCCGAGGAACACCCCACCGTCTCCATCCACAACATCCCCTTCGCCCAGTACCTCGAAGCCATCCGGGAAGACGACTGGATCCGGGTGGGTGAACTCCTCCGGGAAAGCGCCAGGCACCTCTCCGTCATGGGCGCACAGGTCTGCTTCTGCCCCGACAACGCCGTCCAGCACGCCGTCCCCATCGCCGAAGTCGCCTGCCCCATCCCCTGGCTCAAAATGACCGACGCCGTCGCCGACGCCATCTCACTCGACGAACGCACAACCGTCGGCGTCATCGGCACCCGCTTCGTCACCACGGGCTCCGTCTACCAGTCCGACCTCGGGGTCAAGGGCATCAAACTCGTCCGCCCCTCCGACGAAGACGCGCAGCTCCTCGACGACATCATCTTCCAGGAACTCGTCTTCGGGATCATCAAGGACGAATCCCGACAAGCCATCCACGACGTCATCGTCCGCTTCAAAGACAAAGGCTGCGAAGGCGTCATCCTCGGATGCTCCGAAGGCCCCCTCATCCTCTCCACCAACGACTCCGTTCTCCCCCTCTACACCCCCGCAGATCTCATCGCCCAACGCGCCATCGCCCACATCATGAGCGCCGACTGACCTCCTCAACAAACCCACGCACCGCACCCACCACCCGATCCTTCATCACCGGGTCCGTCCACAGGTTGTTGTGCCCCCCGCCCTCGATCACCTCCAAGCGCCCATCGGGAGCCGCTTCCGCGATCGCGCGCCCGTCCCCGACCGGACACACCGGATCCGCCGACCCGTGCACCACCAGCACGGGAACCCCCACCCCCTCTGCGATCCGATCCCGCGCAAACCCATCCCACGACATCCCCACCCCGAACCGAATCCCAAGCACCCTCATCGCCGGGACCAGGTTCAACCTCGTGGGCATCCCCGACAACCGCATCACATTCCGCGCCGGAGTCGGCGCATCCACATACGCCGACTCACACACCACCCCGACAACATCGTGACCCCCAGCGCCCTCCCGCGCCA
>JALUWX010000111.1 GCA_027019265.1 Phycisphaerales bacterium | reverse complement strand
TCCCTCCGGATAGGCCCCCGATCCCCCCCTTCCGCACGCCTCCACACCCCGCAAGCCCGGATCCGAGCCCCGGGATCCTTTTTATTGCTAATTGTTTTGCAATATCTATTGCGAACGCGATATCATCCGCACGATGCCGCGACAACCCAACCCATCCGCCTTCACCCTCATCGAGCTCCTCGTCGTCATCGCCATCATCGCGCTCCTCATCTCCATCCTCCTCCCCTCCCTCGCCAGCGCCAAAGCCAGCGCCCAACGCGTCGTCTGCCAATCCAACATGCGCCAGCTCGAACTCGCGCACGCGATGTACCAGGAAGACCACAAGCAACACTTCATCGACGCCGCCCTCCCCCACGGCTCCCTCGCCGGCGACATCCGAAACACCTGGCTCGTCACCCTCCAGAACTACGGCGCCGCGCCCGAAGCTCTCTTCTCCCCCGTCGATCGATCCATCTGGCGCTCCATCGACGACGTCGGTCAGGACGAAGGCGCCACACTCGACGACCTCCGAATCTGGTTCGAGCAAAACGAACCCGAACTCACCGACGACGACTTCAGCAACAATCCCCCACTCCCCCCCATCGCGCGACTCACCTCCTACGGGCTCAACTCCTTCACCGCGCGCTCCGTCGCGCCCTACCTCAACCCCGACCCCGTCACCGGGCGCATCCTCGACGCGCGCAGCGCCTACGACCGAGCCCAGCGCATCCCCAGACCCTCGCGCACCGCGCACTTCGTCATGATGACCCCCCTCGCGCGCACCTTCGGCGAGCCCGACCTCACCACCCCCGGATACGCCAAAGCCGACCACGTCCACCCCGACGAATGGGACCTCCCCTTCCTCGGCCCAGACTCCGCCCCCGTCCTCGCCAGCGCCCAGATGTGGATCAACGCGCACGGCGGAGACCCCACCTCCGCAAACGCCCAGTCCAACATCGCCTTCCTCGACGGCTCCGTGAAAACCCTCCGCTTCAGCGAGGTCTACCAGGACACCACCCACAACCTCTTCCACCCCAAAGCCCACGACCCCAACTGATCACACCAAGGACCACCACCATGAGATCCATCATCACATTCGCCGCATCCGCAGCCCTCACCGCAGCAGCGCACGCGCAGTCCCTCCACAACGCCGACTTCATCCTCGCGCTCGAGGACAACACCATCACCACGGGCACCGTAGACCCCGACACCAACGAACCCGTCTTTCCCCAGCGCGTCATGACCGCGATCCTCGGCGCGGAGGGCTTCCCCAACTTCACCAACAACCCGGGCTTCAACGCCGTCCTCGGATCGCTCACCCCCGGGATGACCATCGGGTTCTCCATCCTCAGCGCCCCGCGCGAATGGGACCCGATCAACATGAACTTCGACACCCTCGCGACCGACACCATCACCGTCCGCGCCGCCGCCCAGAACTTCGACGCGCCCCCGACCGACACCCGCGTCGAAGGCATCACCTTCGGACAAGCCTCCACCGACCCCAGCGCCTCCTTCCACCACCACATGCAGTACCTCGTCAACAACGCCCAGGGACCCGCCGTCGAGAAAATCCTCCTCCTCGAACTCGAGCTCTGGTCGGGCAACTCCAGCGCCGAACCCTCCGACCCTCTCTACATCCTCTTCGCGCAGGGCAGTGCAACGAACGACCTCGAACTCGCCGTCGAATACGTCGAGTCCACCCTCGCCGCCCCCACCTGCCCCGCCGACTTCACCGGAGACAACCAGCTCGACTTCTTCGACCTCTCCGCCTTCCTCACCGCGCTCGGGAACGAAGACCCCAGCGCCGACCTCAACCCGGACAACCAATACGACTTCTTCGACGTCAGCACCTACCTCACCCTCTACCAGCAGGGCTGCCCATAACCCAAACCACCATCCACAAACCATTCCAAGGGGTTGGGATGATCTGAGGAGCAGAGAACCATGACCAAGCACACCATCAGCGCGCTCATCGCCGCATCGCTCACCACCGCAGCAACCGCCGGCGACGACCACGAACACGAAGGCGGAGACTACGGCCTCACCATCATTGACGGCGTCACCGCCGTCGGGATCGGCGACCACGACGAAGGACTCGTCGAGAACATCGGAGAGCGCGTCTTCCTTGCCGACATGACCCTGATCGGACCCAACTGGTACGCCGACGAACCGGGCATCTTCATCGAGGAGAACTCCCTCCCCGACAACACCCAGGTTGCATTCAACCTCATCGGCGCCCTCCAGTACTGGGACGGGACCGGCGCCGTCAACTTCACCCAAGCCGCCAACCCCATGACCCTCAGCTTCGGACCCGCAAGCGCCACCACCTCCAACGACGGATCCAACGTCGCGGGCTTCGCCCTCAACTACGACGCCGACACCATCGGCGGCTTCGACGAGCACTACGACCACACCATCGACGCCAGCGCCCCCGAAGGCATCTACCTCCTCACCTCCACCTTCTCCCTCTCCGGCGCATCCGACTCCGTCACCATCTTCACCCTCTTCAACGCCGGGCTCGACGAAGCCGCCCACGACCTCGCGGGTGAATACGCCGAGAACGTCCTCGTCCCCGCGCCGAGCGCCCTCGCCCTCCTCACCCTCGGCGCCCTGGGCACCACCCGACGCCGCCGAAGCTGAACAACCTCCCAAAAACAGCCCCAACCCCGCGACCCGTGCGCCCCGTCGGCGCCGGGTCGCTTTCCATCCCTACCCTACCCCTCCCATGCGCACCTTCGACCCACACAAAAAACGCCTCACCCGCATCGCCTGCGCCGAGCACGTCGTCCCCTACCTCCGCGCCGAAGTCGAAGCCCTGGGACACGACATCCAGGAACAAGACAAAGTCTCCGTCGCCATCGGCGCCACCCTCCCCGAAGCCCTCAACCTCACCCTCCACCTCCGCACCGCGCAGCAGGTCTACTGGCTCCTCGATCGCTCCCGAGTCCCCTCCCAAACCGCCCTGGGCAAATGGGCCAGCACCATCGCCTGGGAAGACCTCATCCCCAACGACGCCTACCTCACCATCTCCTCCAACATCGACCACCACTCCGTCACCAACACGATGTACCCCAACCTCCTCCTCAAGGACGTCATCGTCGATCGCATCAAACAAAAGACCGGCCAACGCCCCGACTCGGGCTCCGACCGCTCCGGAGTCGTCATCCACCTCGTCTGGAAAAACGACCGCGCCTGGATCTACCTCAACGTCAACGGCCAGCGCCTCTCCGACCGAAACTACCGCAAACTCCCCCACCACGCCCCCATGTCCGAAACCCTCGCCGCCGCCGTCCTCATGGGCATGCAATACGACGGCACCCAAGCCCTCATCAACCCCATGTGCGGCTCCGGAACCCTCGCCATCGAAGCCGCCCTCATGATGGCCGGCCGCGCCCCCGGACTCCTCCGAAACGACGCAAGCGCCCTCCACACCGAACTCGACATCGACGACGACTACCTCGAAATGCGCCGAGAAGCACGCAAATCCAAACCCAAACTCCGCGACCCACTCCCCATCATCGCCACCGACCACGACCCCGAAGCCATCAACGCCGCGCAGCGCAACGCCAAAACCGCCGGCGTCGACCACCTCATCGAGTTCGAAGTCTGCGACTTCCGAGACACCCCCATCCCCGAGCTCGCCCCCCACGAATCCGGACACGTCATCCTCAACCCCGAGTACGGCCTCCGCCTGGGCGAAACCGAAGAACTCCAACAAACCTACCGCAACATCGGCTTCTTCTTCAAAGACCAATGCCGAGGCTACACCGCCCACGTCTTCACAGGCTCCAAACCCCTCTCCACCCACATCCGCCTCCGCGCGAGCAACAAACTCCCCTTCAACAACGCCAACATCCCCTGCCGACTCCTCACCTACGAAATGCACGCCGGCCCCCCACCCCAAAGCCAACCCAACACCCAAGCGTCCCCCAAGTGACCGTGCCACTGACCTCGCTTCGAGGTCAGTGCCGGGTGCCCTGCTTTACCCCGAAGGGTAAAGCAGGTAGTCACACGCGCCCAATGTCTTCGCTCCCTCCCTCTCCCCCGGGCCTCCGGGGGGGGCGGGGGAGGTGTCTCGCGCAGCGAGACGGAGGGGGTGTCTTCATCTCCACATTCACACGAACCACCCCCCACCCTCCAAAGTACAACCCCCATGCCCACCACCCGTCACGAAGTCATCGTCGGCCTCCACATCACCGACGAATCCAGCTACACCACCTACCGCGCCCACATGACCCCCCTCCTCGAATCCATGGGCGGCGAGTTCCGCTACGACATGCGCATCGCCGAGCACCTCAAAGGCGAAGCCGACGAACCCTTCACCCGACTCTTCATCATTGCCTTCCCCGACGAACCCACCAAAGACCGATTCTTCGCCGACGAGCGATACCAAAGAATCCGCCAAGCCCACTTCGAAAACGCCGTCAGCTCCCACACCATCATCAGCACCTACGACACAACCTCCTGATTCCCCGTCGATACCTGAGCAGCAGATACCCCAATACACCCCTTCCAGCCTAAAATCATACCGATCCAATAGCTGATGCTATTTCTGGATATCGAAGCGGCAAGGCATCACCACATGACTCTAAATAACCTACTCTCCGACGAAGAACTCAAAGAACTTGCCTCCAAAAACGACTACCACAATCGTCCCATTCTCAGAGGATGCGTCTTTTGTGGAAGCAGACCTTCCCCAAATGTCCCCGAGCACATCATACCAATGTGGGCTATCAACAAATCTGGCGACCCAAAACGATCTATTTATGTTGGAAGAAAATTTGATTACTATTCACTTAAAGTCACTCACCAGTCTTATTCGTTTAACTCACTAAAATTTCCATCGTGCCAATCATGCAACAATGTATTTTCTACACTCGAAGATCGAGCGGCCACTGTTTTTCAAAAACTCATAGATAGCGACACCATCTCCACACGAGAGTTCCATACATTCTTTGACTGGGCCGACAAAATACGAATCGGCGCATGGCTCATGTCACTTTTTATCTCCGGAAACCCACTCAACATACGCCCGAAATTCCGCATATCAAGCCGTATCGCAAAGCATGACACAGCGATCTGGATTGGCCGCCTAGACGGACCCTCCGAAATGCTATCTTTCCAAGACCTAGCCGACCCCGTCCTCTGGTCTCTTCCAAACTATTTTAGCTTTTACTTAAACGGTGTCGGCGTATGCATTTACTCAAGACCAGGGTGCTGCCAAAGATTCATTCACGAGAAATGCGAAGCATACACATACTCCCCAGAAACTGGAATGTACATCACCTCCCCGGATACTACCAAACCGAAAGCCAATCTTCGGCAATGGAAACTACTGCACCCCAGAATGCACTGCCTACTAAGACCAAGACTCCTAAGCGACTTTGTCGACACAAGAGACAACGACGAATCGATTACAAACGCTGAGCACCACGGCTACGCCCACCCACTCTCAAGTAAAATATATTGCATTAGCCCCGGATGCAGTACCGCACATGAATTAACTGAGCCACTCGCGATTGAACCCTGCACTTCCTACAGCCACCCAAATGAAATCAGAATAGACCTCCACAAGCAGATAGCAAAAATCAGACTGGACGCAGCAAACTCAAGCCGAAAAGGCACCAATGGCAATGAGCGGCGATGGGCATCAAACTCTGTAAATTTATCCAGACTGCTGTACGAAAGATCAAAAAAAGCCCACCCCAGCGATCTAGATCGCGGATCCGAAACTATAAAAAACATTCTGAATAATCAATAATCACTATTCTGATAGCTCGCCCAAGCACACAACTTTACCTAGAAGTGCTAAGGAATCAATTGCACAATATCCTCCTCCCTCTCCCCCGGGGAGAGGGCTCCCCACCCTTGCCTTCACGCTCCAAATCACTCCCCCAACACATACGCCTCCAGCAACCCCACATCCGAAACCCACCACCGATCCTCCCCTTCGCCACAGCACCCCACCCGGACAAAGTGCGCCGCATACACCGGACCCTCAAACATCTCTTGCCGATCCGGAATCATGAGCGCAAAGAGCTCAACGAACTCAGTGTCAGACCCAACAATCATCAACTGGTGCGTGACACCTTCGATCTCCCTCGTCCTCCACACCCGTGGCTTCCCCGTCACATGCGTCATCTTCAGATCAAACTCATCCAGCGTCCCTTCGCGCTCCATCGCATCAAGCTGCGCCACAACTTCCTGAGCACGAGACGATCGCGACCCAACCTGATCCCAATGCACAAGGTCCTGATACAACAGGACAACGTTCAAACCGAGCGACACGATCAACACCGCGCCAAGCATCCCAACCACCACCACCAACGACCCCTTGATCCGCTTCGTGTCCTGTGCCATATGTTCAGTCATACGAACAACCATCGTCACCAGTGCCGCAAACCCCCAAATCAACTCCAGATACCACACCCCGAGTGACCAGCACCCCACCCCCCCCCCCCCCCCCCCCCCGCCCCCC
>JALUWX010000110.1 GCA_027019265.1 Phycisphaerales bacterium | reverse complement strand
ATTTGTAAAGGCATAAATTTCATTTTAAGCTCCTCCTAAATAATAAAATTTTATAAACTTACAACCAGAGGCGATGGTTTTATCCCTCTCATCGTATTTAAACCTTTTGATTCATCCTTGACATTAAGAAGTTCAAGAGCATTCTTTTGTAGTATAAATTTCATTGCTTTCAAGCTTTCTTTTAAGTGGGATTTTGTTTTTACCTTATTAGTTTTCTGAAAATCTGTCTTTTTGATCATATTCTTTAATTCTTTTACTAAATTCCCCAAATTCGGTAATTTAGTTCCATTATAAGAGATTTGGCTATCGTATTCAAGTAAACTAAGCCTTGCCCATTCATTAAATGTGTTTACTTTTATGCTTCCGAACTTCTTTGTGCTTGCATTTGGGTTATTTAATAAAAATTCACTATCCATTTCAATAAAGTCTGATGAATATTTTTCATCTTGAACACCAGAAATCTCATTAGTATCATTAAGGAGCATTTTCAGGATATCTTCATCTTCAATACTTGTATTACTATCTTTACTTCTGATTGAATCCAAGAATTCTTTTGTAAATGAGTCGTTATTTACAAATTCTCAGGAGGAAGGATCTTCAGTCAGGAAAAATTTATCTCCTTCATCCTCTTGTCTTTTTCTACCACTTAAAATTAATTGCTTCTTTTCTTTAAGTGGAAATTCTTTTGAGGAGTCCACTTTAATTTCTTTGAGTGTAAGAGAAACTGCATCTTTCAATTGAAACTTTAAGTCTGGTTTATCTTTCTTCCTTTTACACTATATCCAGATTAATTTATGATAAACTTACATCCTTAGTTTTAATTATATGCGGGCGAGGGTATCCTTGCAAACTCACATTTAGATCAATCTTCTTTAGCCGTGGTAAACTAAAGCTACTCCCATTTTTCTGCATTGCTTTCCCACCTTGCTTTATTTTAAATGTAAGAGCTGGATGTTTAGTATCCCTTCCAGTTCTTAAATGGCAGGATAAATTCTTATTCAGAGTATCTTTGAGTTTAAGATAAAATTTTTCATTATTTTGAAGTCAGA
>JALUWX010000109.1 GCA_027019265.1 Phycisphaerales bacterium | reverse complement strand
CAAGCCCCCCCAAGCTTCGTCTCCCCACCCGCGCGCGACGCCTTCGAATACATCGCGTACCCACGACGACCGAAGACCAGCTTCCCGAGCACATAGATCATCACCGCCGACACCAACAGCACCAGCGTGAGCGCATAGGGCTCCGCGTTGTTCTGCACCTCTTTGAGCCCGTAGAAGATCTGCACCGGGGTCACCGTCGCATAATCAAACATCAACGGAGTCCCGAGCTCCGTGAAGCTCCAGATGAACACAATCGTGGACCCCGCAAACAACCCCGGCCGAATCAGCGGCAGCGTGATCCGGAAAAACCGCCGCCAAGGACCAGCCCCCAGATTCTCCGCGCTCTCATCCAACGCCGGATCCAGGTTCGCGAGCGAAGCCGTCGCATTCAAATAGATGATCGGATACAGGTGAAGCGCCTCGACGATCACCACCCCCCAGAACTTCCCCTGACCCAGCACATCCCACTCCGTCCCAAGAAGCGCATTCAGCGCCCCCTCACGACCCAACAACCGGGTAATCCCGATCGCCCCCACAAACGGCGGCAGAATCAGCGGCACCAAAATCGCCGCGTTCAGAATCTTCTTCCCCGGGAACGTGTGCTTCGCGCTCAAAACCGCCAGCGGCAACGAAATCACGATACAGAGCAACGTCGTCGCGCACGCAATCTTGATCGCGTTCATCAACCCCTGGATCTGGAGCGGGTCCTGGAACACCAGCTTCAGGTGGTCCAGCGTCCACCCCGCCCCCGTCGCCGGATCCGCCGCAAACCCGCCCCGGACCGTCAGCCCGATCGGATACAGCAGAAACACCCCCAGCAGCCCCAGGAGCAACCCCATCAACCCATACTGAACCAGATTCCGCATCGCCTTCGCGCTCATGGCCCCACTCTAGACCCCCGCGCACCCCCCAGCCCCGATCCCCACCCAAGCGACCACCCCCCACTGGAGCCAACCACCCACCTCCCCCTATCATCTCCCGTTCGTTTCCTTCCAGATCGGAGCCACACATGCGTACCAACGTCGTCGGCCGCAAGTTCGAAATCACAGACCCCATCCGCCAACACGCCGAAACCAAAGCCACCAAACTCGAAACCTACAAAGACTTCCTCCAGCAAATCGACTTCATCATCTGGAAGGAAAACGATTCCATCGAGGACTACACCGTTGAAATCACCGTCGCCGTCGAACGACACGAAGAGTTCGTCGCAAAGACCAACGGCCCAGACCTCTACAACACCATCGACGACGCCGTCGCCAAGGTAGACCGTCAGCTCCACGACCACCGCGAAAAGCTCAAGGCCGTCCGCTGATCACACCCAAGCCCCCGCGCACCACGCGCGGGAGCACCCCCGAAGGGGACCGATGAACCTCAACCAGATCGTCAACAAATCCGCGATCAAGCCCCGTCTCAACGCCACGAGCAGAGACGACGCCATCGCCGAACTCATCGACACCCTCGTCGAAGCCGGCGCCGCGCCCCAGGAGATCCGCGACGAACTCCTCACCAAAATCCTCGACCGAGAGCACAAGGCCTCCACCGGTTTCGGCTACGGCGTCGCCGTCCCCCACATCAAACACCCCAAACTCCCCGCCCTCTGCGCCGCCATCGGGCTCTCCGAAAAAGGCATCGACTTCGAAGCACGGGACAAAGCACCCGTCTACACCGTCTTCCTCCTCCTCTCCCCCGCCGACCAACCCGAAGACCACCTCCAAGCCATGGAAACCATCTTCAAAAACCTCTCCAAAGAAACCTTCCGCCGCGCCATGCGCCAAGCGACAGACACCGAAGACGTCAACAAGCTCATCGACGACGCAGACCACAACCGCCTCGCCGAAGCCTGACCAAAAAACAACGCGCCAACGCTCCAAAGCACAGGACCCGAGGCGCTCAACAAGCACCCAGGCGCGATCGGAGCGCCACACCGAGCACCCGTGAGCGAACCCAGGACCGCAAACCTGAAAATCACCAACCGCTACGGGCTCCACGCGCGCCCAGCGACTGATTTCGCCACCGTCGCCTCCGAATACACCTGCGATATCCGCGTCAAAGCCAACGGCGAAGACGCCGACGGCAAATCCGTCATGGAACTCATGTTCCTTGCCGCAACCAAAGGCACCACCCTCGAAGTCACCTGCACCGGAGACGACGCCGACGACTGTCTCGCCAGACTCGCCGAACTCGTCAACTCGGGCTTCGACGAAGACGATTAAACCGCGGCCCCCTCCACCGACTCCGCCGTCTCACGACGGATCATCGCCCCGACCTCCGCAAGCTTCGTCTCGAGCGACTCGTACCCACGATCGATGTGGTACACACGGTTCACCACCGTCGTCCCCCGAGCCGCAAGCGCCGCGATCACCAAACCCGCGCTCGCGCGAAGATCCGAAGCCATCACCGGCGCCCCCGTCAGCTTCTCCACCCCCGTCACCACCGCCGTCGCGCCCTGACGATGGATACTCGCCCCCATCCGGCACAGCTCCGCCACGTGCAGGAACCGCTCCGGGAAGATCTTCTCCGTGATCACGCTGTTCCCGTTCGCGAGCGTCAACAGCGCCATGAACTGCGCCTGTAGATCCGTCGGGAACCCGGGGTGGGGCTGCGTCGTCAGCTGCACACTCGAAAGCTCACCCGACCCCGTCACCACCACCTCACGGCGCATCGGGTCATCGCTCGACCCAACAGCATCCACCCGCACCCCGATATGGTGCAGCGCATCCGTCGCCGCCATCATCGCATCGAGCGGGCAATCCTCCAGCGTCAACTCCCCGCCCGTGATCGCCGCCGCGCACATATACGTCCCGGCCTCGATCCGATCCGGGATCACCCGATGATCCACACCCCCGAGTGATTCCACACCCGTGATCGTGATCCGCGGCGACCCCGCGCCCTCGATCCTCGCCCCCATCGCCGTCAGCATCTTCGCAAGGTCCACGATCTCGGGCTCACACGCCGCGCTCTCGATCACCGTCACCCCGTCAGCGAGCACCGCCGCCGACATCACGTTCGCCGTCCCCAAAACCGTTGACCCGAACGGACCACCCAAAAACACCGTCGCCCCCACGAGCCGCCCCGACTCCGGCGCCTTCGCGATGATGTCGCCACCCTCGAGCTCGATCCGCGCCCCCAGCGCCTCCAGACCCCGAAGGTGCAGATCCACCGGACGCTGACCGATCGCGCACCCACCCGGGAGCGAGACCCGCGCCCCCCCGCGCTTCGCCACCAAGGGACCGAGCACACAGATACTCGCGCGCATCGTCCGCACGATGTCGTACCGCGCGTGAGAGTCCGAATCGTCCACCACCTTCAACGACACCGACCCATCCGCGCTCCGCTCGCACGGCGCCCCCAGCTCCCCCAGCAATCGCTCCATGTTCCGGATATCCGAAAGGTCCGGAACCCCCCGCAGCATCACATCACCATCCGTGAGCAGCCCCGCCGCAAGCAACGGGAGCGCCGCGTTCTTCGACCCGTTCACCCGGATCCGACCGTTCAGTCTCCGCCCACCCTCGATCACGAATACGTCCATACCGCTCGATCCTCCGTTGATCCCGCGCGACAACCCGAGTCTATCACGACCTCACCCGATCTCATCGGACCTTCCCCCCCCACACCGCCAAAACCGCCCAACAACGCCGGATTCCCCCCCATCCCGCACCCCCCGCACAACCCCACCACCCACGCGCAATTCACGCCCATCACCCCTTGCACCACCCCAGCACGGATTGGACATCACACATGCATCGCCAACACCAACGCCGGAGCACAAACCATGTCCGCAGCAGCCGAAGCAGCCCAACCAACCGAAGCACTCCACAGCGCCGACCAGAGCAACAAGCTCATGTCCGCGCTCCTCATCGCCGCCATCGCCGCTTCAGCCCTCTCCATGCTCTTCTCCGTAGGCACCGCCGTCGCCAGCGCATCCTCCGATGCGCCACAAGCACAGTCCACCACCGAGTAACACACCCACACCACCCGCATCACGAACTGTCCCATCCCACCAGGGGGACGCGGCAAAAAGCCGCAACCGGAGGCCGCCATGCAGCAACAAGCACGCAACCGTCAAAACCTCACCCGCGCCGGAGCCCTCGCACTCATCGCGGGATCCTTCGCCACACTCTCCCTCACCAACGCCCCCGCGCAAGCAGCCGCGGCCGCCACCGAGACCGAGTCCCAAAGCGACGCACCCCAGACCATCACCCTCACCGGCGTCATCCGAGACTTCAAAACCTCACATCCCGACATGGAGTCCTACCCGGGCTCCGGGACCAAAAACCTCGTCGAGTTCGAGCTCGGACCCGACGGCAAACCCGTCTTCAACATGGACCTCATCCAGCAAGGACGCTCCTGGGGCCGCGACATCCAGGTCCACTCCGAAGAAACCTTCAACCAATGGTTCCGTGACGTCCCCGGCGTCAACACCTCCTGGCTCCACTCCATCGAACTCGTCCGTCAAAACGACGGCTCATACTACTTCGCCCGAGAAAGACCCCAGTACTTCTGGCCCGCCGACGGCATGGGCTTCGGCCCCTCCGAAGGACCCCTCCGCTGGGCCTCCCCCGGGACCCACAACTTCCACTTCACCTACGAGATCGAAACCAAGTTCTCCTACACCGACCCCGAATCTCGCGACCAAGCACTCGTCTTCACCTTCACCGGAGACGACGACGTCTGGGTCTTCATCAACGACCGTCTCGCCGTAGACCTGGGTGGTGTCCACTCCCAGCAGTCCGCCTCCGTCAACCTCGACGACCGCGCCGAAGAACTCGGCCTCGAACCCGGACACTCCTACGACCTCAAACTCTTCTTCGCCGAACGTCACACGAGCGAATCCAACTTCCGGATCGAGACCACCCTCCAGCTCCGCAACGTCGAGCTCCCCCCGACCGCCGCGCTCTACGACTAAAGCGCACAACAAAGGGCCCCAGCGCCGAGGGACCCGACCACGAACCTCTCTCTGAAACGGCGCGATGCATGTTGGTGTTGGTGCTGGGGCGCCCCTGTCACAGGGGCGCCCCATCCCTTTTCACACACACACGGGCACCAACACACGCAACACACCAAGGAGGTCCGTTCCCCCTCAATCACGAGACCGACGGTCATACCCCCGATACCCGCCCCCATACCCCGGAGACCACCGGTACCGACGAGCCCCGTACCCCGACACACCCGGATACACATAGTCCTCAGCCCGACGCGCCCCCCGATACACACCACGATGATCCAGCGAAGGAAGCCGCTCCCCCGGAATCCCCAGCAGCTCGTCCCGTCTCGACACATCCCGGATCGACATCAGATCGTCGTTCCGATCGAACCCCGCGCTCCCAGGACCGAACGCAACCGCGCTCCCCTCAAGCCCCGGCGAAAACACCACGCTGGAACTCGAACCCATCGCCGTCGTCGGCGCCGCGTTGTTGAACACCGGCCGCGCCGACCACATCGCCGTCGGGTGCGACGCCGAGCAGCCGCACCCCACAAGCACCACACCGAGCGCACCAACACCCGCAAGAGACTTCACGATCTTTGATTGTCCAAGGTCCATACCCCCACCAGACCACACCAACCCCGCCCGCACCACCCCCTTGCGCCCACGATCCGCACCAACCCCACCACCGAGCCCGCACAACCCGAATTCTCGGGCTCAACCCCCAAAAAAACCTTCCACCCGAGCCGCCGACCCCTCCAAATCGGACCCATCGAGCACCCCGTCCCGGAGCGCCCGCATCGCCGCATCCACCATCAACCCCGCCGGACACCCCCGAGCCCCACCCGGCGCATTCACCCCGTCGAGCACCAGGTCGCACCCCGCGCGCAGCGCCAGCACACACGCATCCCCCGGATCCCAGCGCGCCGTGATCGCGCCCATATCCACCGAGTCCGTGACCACCACCCCATCGAACCCAAGGTCACCCCTGAGCTTCCCGCGCACATGCGCCCCCGACATCGAAGCCGGAAGCTCCGGATCCACACCGAGGTCCATCACATGCGCCACCATCACCCCAACCCCCGGGTGCGCATGGGTCAGCGCCCCGAACACCGCGCGCTCGTTCGCATGGTCCGTCCCCGTCACATCCGCCATCCCCTCGTGCGTGTCCACCCCCGCGCGCCCGAGCCCCGGGTAGTGCTTCACACAACACCGCACCCCCTCGCGCTCGTGCTCCTCGATCCACCACCCCCCGCGCGACGACACCCCCCACACATCCACCCCAAACGACCGACCCCGATCCCCGAGCCCCGGGCTCGAACAATCCGCAAGGTCCGCCACCGGCGCAAAGTTCCAATCGATCCCCAGCGCCCGCAGCTGCGCCCCCTGCGCCCGCGCGATCCCGCGCACCTCCTCCTCGTTCATCTCCCCCATCTCCGCCGCCGACACACACCCCACAAACCCGCGCTCCGCGCGCAATCGCTGCACCGCGCCCCCCTCCTGATCGATCGCCACAAACGCCCCCTCCCCCAGCTCGTGCTTCAGATCCGACACCAACCGCGCCACCTGCGCCGGATCGATCACATTCCGA
>JALUWX010000108.1 GCA_027019265.1 Phycisphaerales bacterium | reverse complement strand
GAAGGTGAGGCGGAGGCCCTTGGCTTCGGCTTGGGGGGGGTAGTCTCGCTTGAGTTCCTCGAAGATGGACCCGGCGTTGACGTTGCTTGTACGGAGGGTCATGGAGCCCGCTTCGAGTTCGGAGACGGAGAGCATGTCGGAGACGATGCGCTCGAGTCGTCGGGACTCGGAGTTGATCATGTTGAAGGCGTTCGAGCGGAACTCCTCGTCTTCGGCTCCGGCGTCGACGGCTTCTTCGGCGTAGAGGCGGATGTTGGTGAGGGGGGTGCGGAGTTCGTGGGTGGCTTGGGCGATGAAGGCGTTGAGGGATTCATCGGCGTGGCGCTGCTGGGTGACGTCTTCGAGGAGGATGACGACGAGTGTTTCGTCGTCGGTGACGGATCGGGAGCAGGTGGCGCGGAGGTAGGTTGAGCCGTCGGGGGTGCTGAACTCGGCGGTTTCTCTTCGGGGCGCGTCGGGGGCGAGGATGTTGGTCGCGACGATGGTGAGGTCGGCGCTGTGCTCGAGGGAGCCAAGGGGGCGCGAGCGGGCGTTGTCGGGTGTGGTCCCGAGGTAGATGGCCGCGGCGGCGTTGATGAGGCGGATGTTCTGGGTGGAATCGATGACGATGAGCCCGTGTGGGAGGGCTTTGCATGCGGCGTTGCTTGCGTCGTCGGCGACGGTGGTCGCGGCGCTGGTCGCTTGGGTCATGCTCAGGGTGGAGCGGAGTTCGTCGCGTTCGGTGAGGATCCCGTTGAAGGATTTGGCTTCTGGGCCGAGGCGTTCGTGGACGAGGAGCGACGGGGTCTCGGCTTCTCCGGCGGCGTAGCTGGAGAGCGCGGAGCGGATGGCGTAGAGCGCGCCGAGACGCTGGGCTCGGGTGACGAGGGTGCAGAGGACGAGGGAGACGGCGGCGACGGTGGCGATGACGGAGACGAGGGAGAGGGTGGATGCGGCGTGGTCGGCGCGTTTGAGTTCGGAACGGAGGAGGAGTGCGGAGCCCGGCATGTCGTGGACGGAGAGGGGTTCGAGGATGGTGATGCGCGAGGTGGACTCGTCGATGGAGATGCTGGTTTCGAGGGAGGCGGTGCTGGCCGCTTGCGCGAGGGCTTGGGTGTCGTCGATGAGGGGTGTGTTCGCGGCGAGGTTGGAGGAGCTGAGGAGCTCTTGGCCTTCGACGTTGATGGCGGCGTGGAGGAAGAGTCTGGAGGCCTGAGCGTCGAGGAGGAGACGGCGGACCCGGGGGAGATCGTCGTCGGCGAGTGCGAGTTCGATCTGTGATGCGAGGAGCGCGGCGCTCTGGGTGAGGGTTTGGGTTTGCTCTTCCTGAGCGCGCGCGACGATCTCGGATTTGGTGTTGGTTGAGACGACAGCGATCACGATCGCGAGGATGGCGGCGATCGGGATCAGGATCTGCGCGGCGCGGTGGATCCGGTGCGCGTGCGATGCTCGGGATGGCGCGATGAACGCGGGGGTCATGTCGCTCCGTTCGTGTTTGAGGACGTTCGGAGGGTTTGATCGGATGAATCCGGGGGTGAGTCAACCCCGGGGCGCGGATCTCGGGAGGATGTGGGTGGTCACCCCTGGGTGGGAAGGTTTGGTTTGGGAATTAAAGAACCCCCTGATTCCAGGGGGTTTCGAAGGATCTTGAATGGGCGCGGGTGGATTCGAACCACCGAACACTAACGTGAGAGGATTTACAATCCCCGTCCTTTGGCCGCTTGGATACACGCCCTTGTCTGGTCCCGGATGGGTGATCCGGGTGGTGAATGTAGGCAACGGACGGGCGAGATTCCAGTGATCTTGCGCGTCGTGTTTGTTTCAGAGCCACCTGCCGGGATCGAACCGGCGACCTGCAGATTACAAATCAGCCGCTCTACCAGCTGAGCTAAGGTGGCGTGATCTCGGTGGTCCGAGAATCGGTCTATGAAAGGACCCCGCTGGTGTGCGGGGTCCTTCGGGAATGGGCGATACAGGGCTCGAACCTGTGACCTCCAGTGTGTCATACTGGCGCGCTAGCCAACTGCGCCAATCGCCCGATGAGCGTGGATGATACGCTCGGAGTTTGCTTGAGCCAAGTGGATCGGTCAGAAAGGGGGGCTGATTGGGTCAGCTTCCGAGGATGACGATTTCGACCCGGCGGGACTCCTTTTTGGAGCCCTTTTGCTTGGAGGGGCCGAAGGCGGCGGAGTAGATGCGGTCGTTGTCGATTCCCTTGGAGACGAGGTAGGTTTCGACAGCGAGGGCTCGGTTGGCGGAGAGGTTTTCGTTGGTCCCCCACTTCGCTTTGGTTTTCACGAGGGGGTCGGTGTCGGTGTAGCCCTCGACGCGGATTTCGTTGGAGCCGTATTGGGATTTGAGGACGGAGGCGACCCGGTCGAGGGTGGCCTTTGCGTCGTTGCGGAGGGATGCGGAGCCGGAGGCGAAGAGGATGTCGGACTCGACGCCGACGACGACTTCGCCGCGGGCGCGGCGGTTGACGTCCACGCCTTCGATGCCTTCGAACCCGGTTCTGGGGGTGGAGTTGGAGGCGAGTTGGCCTTGGAGCTTGGAGTTTTCGGCGCGGAGCTGCTCGTTTTGATCGGCGTATTGCTGGTTGGCGCTGCTGGCTTGATCGAGGGAGGTTTGGAGGGCGGCGATCCGGTCTCGGAGGTTGGTGTTCTCTTCGATCGCGGCGTCGTAGTCGCGTTGGGAGACGGTTTTACAACCGGTGAGGGCGAGGAGCGCGAGGGCTCCGAGCGTTGCGGCGATGATTCGTGTGTTGCGCATCGGTTTGGCCTCCGTAATGAGATGGCTCTTGGGTGCTTGTTGTCTGGATCACTGTATCCGCTTTGCGCGGGGCTGTGTGCTGTGGGGGTGGGTCAGGGGAGTGGAAGTGGTCCTGTGTGTGAGAAGATGAACCCGAGGGCGTGTTCGACGAGGGGTTTGCAGTAGAGGACGATGAGGGTGGCGATGGCGAGGGATGGGCCGTAGGGCATGGTGCGGGTGAACCTGGCTTTGGAGAGGGCGCCGAGGGCGACGATGGTGAGCGCGACGAAGGCGGCGAGGAGGAAGGCGATGGCGGAGTCGATCCATCCGAGGCAGGCACCGACGGCGGCCATCATGTGGACGTCTCCGAGTCCCATGGCTTCTTTGTTGAAGAGGAGGGATCCGAGGATGCGGACGGCCCAGACGACGGCGCCTCCGATGAGGTAGCCGGCGAGGACGGCGGAGAGGACGGTGAGCCAGAGGGGGGCGTTGATGGGGGCGATGGTTCGGCCGGAGACGATGTCGAAGGTGGATGGGCCGGCGAAGCGGTGGACGAGGGTGATGGCGAGCCAGGACCCGACGAAGGCGAGGAGGGCTGGGGGCGCGAGGAAGGCGAGCTCGCGGACCATTTCACGGCGCGCGTAGGGGTAGGCGATCCATTCGTGGGCGTTGGTTTCCGGGGTGGGCTCGGGTTCGGGGAGTTCGGGGGTTTCGGCTGTGTCGTCGGGCTCGGTCTCGGGTTCGGTGGTGACGGCGGTGTCTTTGCGGTGTTGTTCGAGCCAATCGTCGTAGTCGGCGAAGGAGGGGGTGAGGACTCCGAGCTTAAGGAGGAGGTTGGAGAGGAGGAGCCCGATGGATCCGCCGAGGGCGACTCCGATGAAGCGCCAGTTGTTGGGGTCGGGGGTGGGGATGGTCCAGAGCCATCCGGGCGCGGTGATCCAACGGGCGTTGACGTTGGGGAGGGCCCAGTAGCCCGGGCCGACGGGGATGGGGTCGCCTTTGGCGATGTCGAACCAGAGCGCGTGTCCGGTGTGGAATAGGAGGGCGATGATGGCCGGGACCCAGGTGAGGACGAGGGGGATGGTGTAGGTGCGTGCGTCGATGATGGTCATCGCGACGAGTGAGCTGATGAGGATGAGGATGACGACGAGGGCTGGCCAGGTGTTGGATGGGCCGTTGATGGTCCAGTCGGGGGCGATGGATCCGAGGACGGGGGTTTCGGGGTTGATGATGTAGAAGGAGGCGTAGGTGAAGGCGAACATCAGGGCGACGATGGTTTCGACGATGGGATATTCGGGGGAGATGGGGGCTTTGCAGAATCGGCAGCGCCCTCTGAGGAGGATCCATCCGAGGATGGGGATGTTCTCACGCCAGGTGAGTTTGTGGTTGCACTTGGGGCAGCGGGATTGGGGTCGGACAACATCGAGCCCGAGGGGGAGTCGGTAGACGAGGACGTTGATGAGGGATCCCACGCACGCGCCGAACGCGAAGACGAAGGCGAGCATGGTGAGCTTGGGGAGGAGGATGATGAACCAGTCGGGCATGTGAACCGATCATCGGCGAGTCGGGGCGGATCGCTGGATTACTCGCTGGGATCCGGGTTCTGCTCGGGATTGGTTTCGATGGCGGCGACGCGTTGCTCGGCGCGGGTGAGGATGGCGCGGGCTTGCTTGATGAGGTTCGCGCCTTCTTCGTAGCCCTTGATGGAGCCCTCGAGGTCGAGTTCTCCCGACTCGATCTGTTCGACGAGTTCTTCGAGTCGCTCGATGAGGTCTTCGTAGCGGGGGTCGTCGGCTTTGGTGGGCTTTTTGGCCATGGGTGAGGGTAGAGCTTGGGTTAGAAGAGGTCCATCTGGTCGGGGGACTGGAGACGGGTCCGGGGTTTGGGTTTCTTGGTGGGTTTGATGGGGGTGTTGGCGCCGGCGACGGTGGAGTGGACGACGCCGTCGGGGAGGCGGGTGTTGAGGGTGTCGCCGGGCTTGAGGGCGGAGGCGGAGCGGACGAGGGTGCCTTCGGGGGTGGTGGTGACGGAGTAGCCCCGGTCGAGGACCCGGAGGGGGGAGATTGCGTCGAGTTCGCGCGCGAGGGCGAGGAGGTTGTCGTTGCGCCGGGCGATCCGTGAGGTGACGGAGGCGCGGAGTCTGGAGGTGAGGTCGGTGAGGTGTTGGTCTCGGCGCGCGTGGACGGCTGCGGGTTGGTGCTTTGCGAGGCGGAGGGCGAGTCGGTCGAGGTTGCTCCGGGCGCTGGATCGGGTGGAGTCGATTGCGGCGTGGAGGTGACGCGCGAGGGGGTCGAGTTTGGCTCGCGCGGGGTCCACGAGTTGGGCGGGGTTGGCGAGCGGGCCTCGGGTGGCGAGACGGGTGAGGTGGTCGGCGCGGTTGGTGATGGAGGCGCGTGTTTCTCGGGTGAGTCGGCGCGTGAGCGCGTCGAGTTGTTCGAGGAGGGCGGCGCGGTCGGGGACGAGGCGCATCGCGGCTTGGGTGGGTGTGGCGCAGCGGAGGTCGGCGACGAGCTCGGCGACGGTGGTGTCGGTTTCGTGTCCGATGGCGGCGACGACGGGGATGGCGCAGTCGTGGATGGCCTTTGCGACGGCGCGTTCGTTGAAGGACCAGAGATCTTCGAGGGAGCCCCCTCCTCGGGTGAGGATGATGGCGTCGATCCCGAGCCAATCGTGGTTGGTGCTGACGTACTCGATGGCGCTGGCGATCTCGGTGGTGGCGCGGTCGCCCTGGACTCGGACGTCGTAGATCGCGATGTCTACGGCGGGGCATCGCTTGCGTGCGGTGTCGAGGACGTCCTGGAGCGCGGCGCTGGTTTCGCTCGTGATGACGGCGATGCGCCTGGGGAAGACGGGGAGGGGTTTCTTGATGGAATCGTTGAGCCAGCCCTTGGCTTTGAGTTCGTCCACGAGTTCGCGGAGTTTGCGTTCGAGGGCGCCCGCGCCGACGGGTTGGAGGGAATCGACGATGAGAGAGAGTCGGCCGGAGGGGGCGTAGTAGTCGAGTCGGCCTTTGGCGATGACCTGGTCGCCGTGGGTTGGGACGGTGTTTGAGCGTTTGGCGCTGGAGGCGAAGAGGACGGCGGAGACGCTTGCGTTCTGGTCTTTGAGGGTGAAGTAGTAGTGGGTTCGGTGGGTGACGGCGCTGATTTCGGCGAGGACGAGGACGGGGGCCGGGAAGGATTGTTTGACGGCGGTTTCGATGCGCGACGCGAGCTGGGAGACGGTGATGGGTTTGTCGGCGTTGTCGGACGAAACAGCACCACGCGCGGGGCGCATGGTGCTGGCTTTCTTGCGCTTCATCTTGTCGGGATCGAAGGGGAGTCGGCCGGTCACGTGGACATGCTAGCCGATCCGTTGGGATCCCCCACTGCTGCGGGCGGGATCAGTCGTTGGAGGCGACTTGTTCGGATTCCTCGGCTTCGGCGTTGCGTTTGGCGACACGTTCGGCGAGGTCCGCGCTCACGCCCATGGGGAGGGAGATGCGGATGGGCTCGTCGGAGCTGAGGAGGGTGGAGGCGATGGAGCGGGCGCGGTCGGGGTTCGCGTTGACCTGCTCGCGGGATTTGCCTCTGGGCATGTCGGCGGGGACACGGAAGTATCCGGCGGGTTCGGGGAGTTCGGCGGTGTCTTCGGAGGTGCTGGGAGAGGCGTTGGGGTTGGTGAAGGCGCGGACGCCGTAGAAACCGTTGTCGCGGAGCCAGGCGCGACGGGCGGATTCGAGGGCTTTGAGGAGCTCGTCCACCCGATCGATCCGGTGACGGTTGAAGAGGGTGTGGTCGAGTTCGAGGTTGGCGCCGTTGAAGAGGACCTTGGTGTTGGTCTCGTTTCCACGGGGGAGTTCGATGAAGGGGTCGATGGAGAAGACGGCGTCGAAGGCGCGGACGAGGATGCGGGCGGGGGCGTCTTGGCCTCCGAGTCGTTCGCGGTCGGAATCGGCCCAGGTGATGGAGCCCGAGTCGGATTGGGTGCCGACGATGTCGGTGTGCTCGGAGGGGGTGCGGCGGATCTGGTCGCGCTGGAGGGTGTCGTCGATGTCGAGGAGGGCCGCGTCAACACGGATGACCTCGGTCGATTGGATCGAGGGGGAGTGGTGCTGCGCGAGCGCGGGGGTCGCGATGGACGCGATGAGGGCGGCGATGAGTGTGGATCGCATTTCGGATCTCCTGATGTCTGTGGAGCGGCGCGGGGGACTGGGTGTTGGGGAGCGCGTCGCTCTTGAGGTAAACTACCTCAGGATCAGGACGATGACAGGATTTGATCGGTTTGACCGGCAGAATCGGAGCGCGGGGGGCGTTCTCGGACCCGGCGCGGTCCGATCAGCCGGGGGTCAGACGGTGAGGGCGCCGGGGACGAGCTGGGTGTAGGCATCGATCATGGCGCCCATGTGGGTGGAGACTTTGCGGTGCTCGCGGATGTGCTTCCAGGCGCCTTTGGCGATGGTGCGTGCGTGGTCGGGATCGTTGAGGACGGCGCGGAGTTTGGTGGACCACTGGGTGCGCCGGTGGGTGTGGACGATGTAGGCGGTTTCGTCCTCGATGAGCGCGGAGCACTGCTCGGGGGAGGTCGCGATGACGGCGAGCCCGTGCGCGAGGGCTTCGAGGAGCATGGTGCGTTGCTCGTGGATGGTGTCGGGGGTGACGTAGATGTCGGCGCTGAGCGCGAGTTCGCGGAGGTGCTCGATGTGATCGACGAGGGTGATTTTGTCGAGGATCCCGGCGGTCCGTGCGCGTCCCCAGAGCCCGGCGCGGCGCGCGGCTTCGAGGTTGACGAAGAGGTGGGCGTTGTCGAGTTCGCGGATGGTGTCGGCGACCCCTTCGAAGGCGCTGACGCACTCGGACTTGGAACGTCCCGAGGAGTGGAAGACAACGGAGAGCCCGTTCGAGTTGGAGAGGATGTCCTTCGGGCTCGGGGGTGAGGGGACACCCCAAGGCGCGGTGTGGAGGGGGATCCCGGGCGCGGTGTCCCGCGCGACGTCTTCGATGGAGGGGTCGGGCGCGAGGAAGAGGCACGGGGTTTCTTCGGGCGACGATTGGGTGATGTTTTTGGCGCGGGTGGCGAGCCCGGCGCGCCAGAGCTCAGCGGCGAGGGCGGCGCGTTCGAGGCGCGCGAGTTCGAGCGCGAGGGACCAAGACTGGCCTCCGAAGGCGTGGACGATGTCCCAGCGGGTGTTGGGGTTGTCCTTGCGGAGCTGTCGGGCGATGCTCCCGGCGCGGATGCGGGTGGTGAAGGAAAGCCCTCGGTCGGCGTAGGTGATGACGGGGACGAGGGTGCCCAGCGCCGAGGTACGCATGGCGGCTTCGGGGACGATGAGTCTCGCGTCGAGTCCTTCGTCGAGGAGCGCGCTGGCGATGCGCTCGATGAGGCGCTGCTCGTGGCGGACGAACAAGCGATCGACGATGAGGAGGACGTTCATGGTCCTAGTTTACTGCTTTTGGTCCGCGCAGCGGAACTCGAGCTCGGGGGGGGGTGAGTTGTCGTCCTTGAGGGCTTCGGTGCGCCAGCAGCCGACCCAGTGGTCGTCGGCGATTTTGTGGAGGCAGTAGTCCCCGGCGGGTTCGTTGCGTGCGGCGAGGTCCTTGGGCGCGTCGTTCCAGGGCCACCAGGGGGTGATGCCTTTGTCGGCGCCGGGAAGCTTTTTGAACTCTTCGGGGTTCTTGACGACTTCGTCGATGGTGACGAGGCGGTCGTGGCGTGATCCGATTTTGGGGATGGATGCGAGGAGCCCGCGGGTGTAGGGGTGTCTCGGGTTGTCGAAGAGGTCGTAGACGTTTGCGTATTCGACGACGCGCCCTGCGTACATCACACAGACAACGTCGGAGTTCTCGGCGACGACGCCCAGGTCGTGGGTGATGAGGATGACGGCCATGTCGCGGGTCTGCTTGAGCTCCTGGATGAGCTCGAGGATCTGCGCCTGGATGGTGACGTCGAGAGCGGTTGTGGGTTCGTCGGCGAGGAGGAGGCGCGGCTGGCAGGCGAGGGCCATGGCGATCATGACGCGCTGGCGCATCCCGCCCGAGAACTGGTGGGGGTAGGCCTTCATCCGTCCGTTGGGATCGGGGATGCCGACTGCATCCATCGCTTCGACGGCGATGTCCCAGGCCTGCTTGGTGCTGACGGGTTGGTGGAGGGTGATGGCTTCGATGATCTGGTCCCCGACGGTGTAGACGGGGTTGAGGGAGGTCATCGGTTCCTGGAAGATCATCGCGATCTCGTTGCCGCGAATGGATCGCATTTCCTTCTCGGAGAGTTCGAGGAGGTTGACGAGCTTTCCGTTCTCGAGTCGGTAATCGATGCGTCCTCGGTCGAAGCGCCCGGGGGGACGGGGGATGAGCTGCATGGAGGACATGGAGGTGACGGATTTGCCGCAGCCGGACTCGCCGACGACGGCGAGGGTTTGTCTGGGGTAGACGGACATCTGGACGCCGTCCACGGCTTGGATGCGGGGTCCTGATCCGTTGTCGAAGGAGACGGCGAGGTTGTTGACTTCCATGATGGGTTCATGGATGTTGACCTTGCTCGCTTTGGGCTCGCTCGTTTGTGCGGGTGCTTGGGTCATGGTGTGATCCTTGGCGCGGCGCGTTTAGACGCGGGCTTTCTTGAGCTTGGGGTCGATTGCGTCACGGAGGGCTTCGCCGATGAGGTTGTACGCGAGGACGGTGAGGAAGATGGCGGCGCCGGGGAAGATGGCGAGCCACCAGACGAAGTCGCCGACCTGGTTGGTTGCGTCGGAGAGGAGTCGTCCCCAGGAGGCCTGGTTTGCGGGTCCGAGCCCGAGGAAGGAGAGGACGGCTTCGGCGAGGATGGCGGCGGCGATGGCGAAGGAGGAGTCCACGAGGACGGGGGTGACGCCGTTGGGGAGCATGTGCTTGAAGAGGATGGAGCGGAGGGGGAGCCCGACGGCTTTGGCTGATTGGACGAAGTCCTGGTTGCGGAGTTTGTAGAACTCGGCGCGGACGAATCGGGCGGAGCCCGTCCAGGTGACGCAGCCGATGATGATCATCATGACGTAGGTGTTTCGGGGGAGGACGGCGGCGGCGACGATGAGGAGGAAGAGGACGGGGATGGCCATGAAGATTTCGACGACGCGGTAGAGGAGGAGATCCACCCATCCACCGAAGTAGCCCATGAGGGCGCCGACGGTGACCCCGATGAGGACGGCGAGCCCGGTGGAGACGAGCCCGATGGAGATGGAGAGTCTGCATGCGTGGAGCATCTGGGAGAGGACGTCCTGTCCCAGGGAGTCGGTCCCGATGACGAAGGTGGGGAGCTGTTGCGCGTTGATCCAGTCGATCAGGTCCTTGGCGTTTTCGAGTTGTCCTGAGTCGAAGTCCGCGCGGAGCGCGGTGGTGAACTCGGTGACGTGGACGGGGAGGAGTCGATCGACGGCTTGGATCTCGGAGATCGCGGAGTCGAGGAGTTCGGGGGTGAGGGGGATGTCGGAGAGGGGGACCCGGTTGCCTTCGGTGTCTTTCTGACGGAGGGTGCTGGAGCGTTCGAGGCGTTTGATAGCGGGCGCGAGGAGGTTGGATTTGGGGGGCGCGAGGTCGAGGACGGTGTCGCCTTGCTGGGGGGAGAGTGGGATGAGGGTGTAGACGGCGCTGATCTCCCCTGCTGCTTCTCGTTGTCGGTAGTTGAAGCTCTCGAGGGGGACGGACCAGGTCATCGCGATGACGACGGCGACGACGGCTCCGACGAGGGCGGAGGTTCCGAAGCGGAGGAAGCCCCGGTTGAGGGGGACGAGCCAGAAGAGGAGGAGGACGGCGATCGCGACACAGGTGAGGCTTGCGGCCCAGGGGAACCAGGTGGCTTGTTCCATTTCGCGGATGGTGTCGGAGACATCCCGGCCGGTGACGTATCCACGGATCGCGGTGGCGATGAGGGATGCGAGCATGGCTTGGAGGGAGACGACGACGGCGACGGCGATTCGGGTGGAGCGGTCGATCCCGAGGGGGAGGATGAAGAAGGGGACGGCGGCGATGAGCCCGAGGATGAGGAGGACATCGGTGGCTTTGAGCTGTGCGAAGAGGGGGTAGGTGGTGGAGACGACGTTGCCCGCTTCGTCGAGCTCGCTCATGATCAGGGGGTGACCCGAAGCGAGGAAGGGGGCGAAGATCGCGAAGAAGGCGATGATGGAGATCCAGGTGAGCCCGAAGAGCGCGCCGGGGCGCTTCATGACCTGGGACCATGCTTCACCCCAGAAGCCCTTTGCGGGCTGGTGCCCGATGCCCTGCGCGAGCTGGACGCCGGTGACGGCTTCGGGGTTGAGGGATCGTGTTGTATCTTGCGTTTCAGGCATCAGTCGTACGAGATCCGGGGGTCGGCGAGCGCGTAGAGCACGTCGGCGAGGAGGAGGGCGAGCATGTTGACGACACCGATGATGAAGGCGTTTGCGAGGAGGACTTCTCGGTCACGGAGGAAGATGGCTTCGATGACGAGGGAGCCCATCCCCGGGACGGAGAAGACTTTCTCGACGACGACGGAGCCCGCGAGCATGGCGGGGAAGATGGAGACGAACATCGTGATGATGGGGAGGAGGGAGTTGCGGAAGACGTGGCGGAGGACGATGTCTCTGGAGGGGACGCCCTTGGCCTTTGCGGTGCGGACGTAGTCGGCGTTGAAGTTGTCGAGCATGGCGGCTCGGGTCTGTTTGGAGAGGACGGCGAAGCCCGTGTAGACGAGGGCGGCGACGGGGAGGCAGAGGTGCCAGAGGGTGTCGAGGATGAAGCCCCGGACGAAGTGGCCGTCGTTGAAGGAGGGGAGCCAGGTCATGTCCTGGGCTTCGATGGAGTGGAGCCCGGTGACGGGGAAGGCGCCGAGACCTGATTGGTTGTTGGCGAGGTATCCGAGCATGAGGACACAGGCCCAGACGATGGGGACGGACCAGAGCGCGACGTAGAGCCCGCCGGAGAGGACGTCGAACCAGGAGCCCCGGTGGGTGGCGGCGAGCATGCCCGAGGGGACGGCGATGATGTAGATGATGGGGATCGCGATGAAGTTGAGGAGGAGGGTGATGGGGAGGGCTTCGGCGATAAGCGCGGTGACGGGTCGTCCTCGGGAGAAGGACATCCCGAGGTCGGGCGCGGCGACGGAGAGGGTTCCGGGGATGATGGGGAAGCCCGCTTCACGGAAGGGCTTCGCGTCGAAGACGGCTTTGAGTTCGAGCCGGGCTCGTTCGGCGCTTGCGTAGGCGCTGAGCGCGTTGTCGAGGGATTCGCGGATTTCGGATTCCATCCCGGATTCGGTGAGGGCGCGTTCGACGGCGCGTTTGGGCGCGTCGGTTTTCATCGTCCCGGTCCGTTCGACGTATTTGTCCTGGTCGATTTCGCGGAGGGCGCGGCCGAGGGTTTCGAGGTAGATGGTGCGGGTGCGGATGGAGTCGGCGCGGAGTCTGGTGTAGTGCTGGGAGGCGAGTCGGTAGGCGCGGGTTTGTTCTTCCTGGGTCATCGACTCGTCGAAGACGACGGGATCGGGAGCTTCGACTTCGGGGAGGGTGTCGTTGATGACGTCGTAGCGCGGAGGGGTTTTGAGTTGCTTGGGGGCGCGGACGACTTCTCCTGTGGGCGCGATCTGGTCGCGTTGTCCGAACTTGACGGGGGAGACCCGTCCCAACCAGCGGACGTACTGGATGAGGACGGGGTCGTCGAGCCCGTAGCGGTCTTCGAGATAGGCCTGTTGTTGGGCTTTGGAGGTTCCGGAGTCCATCTGGCCGCCGGAGGATACGTTGAGCGCGGCGCCGATCCCGCCGGGGGACATGGCGATGAGGAGGAAGACCATGAGGGTGAGCCCGATCAGTGTCGGGACCATCAGGATCAGTCGTCTGAGGATGTAGGTTCCCATGGGTGTCGTCCCTTGTGTCGTGGGTGATCGCTCGGGTGGGTGGTGCGATCAGTTGGTCATGGGGGACGATTCTCTGGAGATCCAGAACTCGTGGTATTCGAGCCCGGAGTTGTACTCCTGCATGTTGCGCATGCGCTTGGTGGTGAAGCGGAGCCATGGGGACTCGGAGATGAAGGTGTAGGGCTGCTCCTCGTGGAAGACGGTGTGGAGTTGGTGCCAGACCTTCATGCGTTCATCGACGTTGAGCATGCGGCGGCCTTCCTCGATGAGACGGTCGGCGTCGGGGCTTGACCACTGGATGAAGTTGTCGCCTTGGTTCGCAATAGAGTTGGAGTGCCAGATCTGGTTGGGGTCGGACTCGGGGGCGGACGCTGACCAGGCGAAGGTGATTGCGTCGAAATCGCGCCGGTTGAGGATGTCGGAGAGGACGGACCAGTCGATGGGGCGGAGGTTGCAGCGGATGCCGACGGCGGCGCATGCGTCCTTGATGTAGGTGACCATGCGGAGGGTGCCTTCGGAGCCTTGGCCGAAGGTGAACTCGAAGACGAACTCGTCTCCTCGTTCATTCTCGAGGACGTTGTCGCCGTCGCGATCGATCCAGCCCGCTTCGGCGAGAAGTTCTTTCGCGCGTTCGGGATCGTGGGGGTAGGGCTCGATCTCGGGGTTGGACTGGGGGGTGGATGAGAGGAAGGGGCCGGTGGCGGGACGGGCGAGGCCTTTGGAGATGTCCCGGCGGATCCTGTCCCGGTCGATCAGGTGGGTCATCGCGAGACGGACGCGTTGGTCGTGGAAGGGGGTGAGGGGGCCGTTGTTTCGGGGGCCGCATTGCCACCCGATGAAGGAGTAGCCGCCTCGCATGTTGTACCACTCGCGCATGTCGTGCTGTTCGTTAAAGGATTCGTTGGCGCGTTGTTCATCGAACTGGGAGGGGTTGGGGCGCATCATGTCGCCGCCGCCGTTGGTGTAGTCGGTGAGTCGTGCGAGGGAGTCGGAGATGCACTTGATCCGGACGGAGGCGAGGGGGGTGCGGGGTCCCCAGTAGAGGTCGTTCCGGACGAGGACGATGTCGGAGGGGGGTGTCCATTGGTCGTCGGGGGAGACGCGCGCGAGTTTGTAGGGGCCGGACCCGACGAGGAGCCCGGTGGACTGGTTGAACGCGGCCGGGGATTCGGTCCAGCTCTGGTAGATGTGCTTGGGGGCGATCTTGAAGCCGAAGGCCTGGTCGAAGTTGTCGAAGCGGGGTTCGAAGAAGGTGAACTCGACGACCTTCTCGGAGATGACTTCGATGGACTTGATGGCGTTGTAGACGGAGCGGAAGCGTTCGGCCTCGATTTCCTGGTTGAAGAGGAAGTCTTCGTAGGTCCAGCGGACGTCTTCGGCGGTGACGGGTTCGCCGTCGGAGAAGCGGGCGTTGTCGCGGATCTTGACGCGGAGCCATTCGCCGTTGGGGTCGTACTGCCAGGACTCGGCGAGACGGCCTTGCATTTTCAAGCTGATGGGGTCGTACCAGCCCAGGGATTCCATGACGAGGTCGTTGACCCGGCGGCCGTAGACGTCGGCGTAGAGGAAGGTGGTGATCTTGGGGGGTTGGCCTTCGAAGTATTCGGTGAACTCGCCGCCGTCGCTGAAGCCGTCCTGGTCGTAGGGGTCGGTGGTGAAGCCCCAGGGTCCGGTGGAGTCGATCTCGACCCCTTCGCGCGCCCAATCGGGGAGGTTGGAGCGTTGGGCGGTGCTGGAGGATCCGGAGACGATGACCCCGGATTCGAGTTGTCTGGAGATCTCGTCGAGCTTGGTGCTCAGGTCGTTGGTGTCGAGCTGGCGCTGCATCCGAGCGAGGTTGGACTCGATGTCGTTGAGCTTGGCTTCGGTCTCTTTGAGGTTCTGGAAGGTCCGGTCGTCCTGCATCATGGCGAGGATGACGAGGATCATGGTGATGAGAACAAGCACCATGAGGATGAAGTCTTTGAAACCGAACTTGCTTGGCATGGGAAGGGGCTCCCTGGGGTCAACGGATGATGGCACGAGGCCTTGGGGTCATGGTATGCGGATCGATTCGCACGGGCCCGGTTTGGGGGTCATCGTGCTCGTTTGGGGTCGAAGGCTTCTCGGAGGCCTTCGCCGACGAAGTTCATGGCTAAGAGGGTGAGTCCGAGGAGGGCGCAGGGGAAGAAGAGGAGCCACCAGTGGGATCGGTAGGTGTTGAGTTCCCCGAGCCCTTCGGCGGCGAGGTTGCCCCAGCTGGGGAGGGGAGGTTTCACTCCGATCCCGAGGAAGGAGAGGAAGGATTCCTGGAGGATGGCTTGGGGGACGGCGAGGGTTGCGTAGACGACGATGGGGCCGATGAGGTTGGGGAGGAGGTGTCGTATGAAGATGCGCCTTGAGGGTGAACCGAGGGCTCGGGCGGCTTCGACGAAGGGTTGGTTTTTGAGGGAGAGGACCTGTCCACGGATGACGCGCGCCATGGTGAGCCATGAGACCCCGCCGATGGCGATGAGGAGGGTGAGGACGTCGAGGGTGGTCCGTGTTGAGGTGGAGAGGTTGCGCGCGGGGTAGAGCTGCGCGGCCTGCGCGAGGAGGTCGTTTCGAAGGTCGTCGTTGTTGTCGAGCTCGATACGGGCTTCGGACCTGGTGATCGGGGTCCCCTGCTGCTCGTGCTGCTCGATGACCTGGGTGACGGTCCAGTCCTGTTTGGCTTTGGAGCGCGAGATGTATTCGTTGATGAGCGCGTCGGACGCGACGGCGAGGAGGACGACGAGGAGGATGTAGGGGAGCCCGTAGAGGATGTCCACGATGCGCATCATGATCGCGTCGGTCTTTCCTCCGGCGTAGGCGGCGATGGCGCCGTAGAGGGTTCCGATCCCGACGGAGATGACGGCGGCGCAGATCCCGATGGTGAGAGAGATCCCGCCTCCGGCGAGGAGTCTGATGAAGAGGGATCGTCCGAGCGCATCGGATCCGAGGAAGAAGGACGGGCGTTTGTCTTTGCTCGCGCGGAGGGCTTCGCTCGTGGGGTTTGCGAGGAGTTCGTCGATGGTGGTGTCGAGGTCGGTTGCGAGGGATTGGAGGTCGTCTTCGTTCATCGCGCGGAGGGCGCGTTCGGAGGCGCGTTGGTCGTGCGGGATCCAGGAGGGGGGGAGGCGGCCGGACTTGGGCTGTCCCTGGTCGTAGCGCGCGACGGATTCGTCTTTCGGGGCGCTGAGGGTCCAGGGGAGGGAGCCGAGACAGACGAGGATCATGAGGGAGAGGAAGGCGATCCCGATCATCCCCGCGACGGACCTGGTGAGGGGGTTGTCGCGCTCGCGTTTGGGGGCGCGCATGGCTGGGACGGTCTGCGGGATCGTCTGCTCGTCGTCCATCGGATCCGGGGGCTCCTGTGGGGACACACTGCGCGTGTGCGGGTGTGCTGACAGACTATCACGAACAGCGCGTCCCGTTTGGGACGCGCTGGACGGAAATCGTGATGATGTTGAATCAGGGCGACAGGATTCGAACCTGCGACCTTGTGGTCCCAAACCACACGCTCTACCAAGCTGAGCTACGCCCTGTGGAGGGTGAGTCTAGACGCGCCCGGGTCTGGTGGATCGTGGGATCACATGGGGACTTCACGGAACAGGACGATGCGCGGCGAATCTCCGGGTCGGGTGACGTTGGAACGGTCGATGACCATGAGGAATCGCTTTGCGACGCTCGGGATGAGCGGGTCCTGGGGCTGGAGGTTCTCGACGTCCCCGGGTTGGTAGACGTGCATGACGAACCAGACGGCGAAGTAGTCGGATCGGACGGTGATCGTGTTGAGGATCCCGTTGGCGATCGCGAGTCGTTCGGCTTGGTCGTCAACGGTGATCCCGGTCTGGGTCCCTCCGAAGACCTGGGGGTCGAGGACGACGGCGGTGGGATCGACGGTGCCGTCGAGATTGAGCTCGTCGTAGCTGTACTGCTGGATGTCGAGGTTCGGGACTCGGTTCCTGTGGAGCGCCTGGTCCGGACTGAGTCCGGCGGCGACACCTGCGGCCTCTTCCCCGAGGGTGATTGCGAGGATCTCACCCAGTGAAGCGAACCCGGGGGTTTCACGGAGGGCGTCGATTCCGGAGATGGTTTGGCGATCTCTGTGGTCGCGAGTATCGCCGGCGGTCACGTCGTGGGTGATCTCGTTCACGAGATTCGTCGCGAACCGGTCGGTGTTGTTGGTGTTGTTTGCATCGGTGTTTGTCGAGGGTGCGTAGTTGACGGGGCTGTAGTCATAGTTGAGCTCACGGGTTGCTGGGGGTACCCAGAGCCTGGAGTGTGCGCGGGGGAGGACCCAAGTCCGGTCCCGGTAGCCCTGCATGAGCGCGGCGACATCGGGGGTGACGTTGGAGCTCCCTGCACCTGCCCAAGGACGGGTGAGGTTGGGGAGGTCGTAGTTGCCGTCATCGCCCCACCACTCGGTTTCGGTTCCCGTGCCTGTGGTGTTGTAGTACGCGCTGGTGCTCGGGGAGAGCCCTGGGAGGAGACGGAGGACCTCGACGGGCGCGGTGTTGATGTTGATGGTCCCGGGGACGGGGGTGGTGAGGGGGTCCTGGTTGGTGGCGACATCGAAGGGGCGGACGGCGTCGATGACGGCGAGGGCCATGGGGGCGCCGGTTCCTCGACGGATGTCTTCGTCGTAGGTGAACTCCGGGGGGTTCTCGGAGGAGTTGGCGTTGAGGTACGCGACGTAGTTGTCGATGGCGAGGCGGCCTTCGACGAGGGCTTCGTCGCCGACGATGAAGGTGTCGCTCCAGACGCTTTCGACGGCGTCGGTTGCGGCGGCGGGGTTTTCGTAGCCCAGCGCGATGGCGAGCGCTTCGGGGAGGGTCATCCACTCGTCGGGGTAGTAGCTCGCGTTGTTGTCGATGAGGGAGTTGTCGGGCGCGAAGGCGGGACCGATCCCGAGGGTGAGGAGGAGGTCGGCGAGGCGCGGGGCGTTGTTGAAGCTTGCGGCGTTGGCGAAGAGGTCGGGGCGGAGGTCGGTGGCTCGGGCGGCGCCGTCGCCGTGGAGTGTCAGCCCGTCCGGGTGGTTGATGATGTTGTCCACCATGTTCCGGCCGAACTTGATATTGGGCTGCGAGCCTGTGTCCGGCGCGACCACGTTCCCGATCTCGGATTTGAACTGAGGTTCGGTCGCGGCGGTGACCACGACGGGCGCAGAGTTGAAGAGCTGCCCGAGTGAACGGTGTGTTTCTCGGTCCGTTTGAACCGTGGCGGCTGAGAAGGGATCGTCGGGATCGGCGACATTGATATCGTGGTAGGTCAGATCAGCGATGCTCCCGGCGATCGCTTGCAGATTATCCCAGCTCGGGACAAGGGTCGTATCGGGATTCGTGCGTGACGAGAGGATCCATTCGTGGACCCGGGTCCCGACCCCATCCGGCGTTGGAATCGCGGGATCGCCGAGGCTGCTTGTGTCGTTCCAGTCACGACGACCGACGGAAGCCCAACGGACGATGCTGATGCCGGTGTTGTCGTTGCGGACGTTGGAGGCGATTTCTTGCGGGGTGTTTGGGTAGTCCTCCGGGAATGAGTATGTACCCGGGAACTCGGTGTCGTCCCATGCGCCGGTTGTGGAGAGGGGTTCTGCGAGCGATCGCCCGGTGGAGTTTGCTCCGATCAGCGGAGAGACGACATCGATGCGCATCCGGTCAACGAGCATGTCGTTGTGGAGGAGGTTCTCGCTTGTGGCTGAGGCGTAGTTGGAGTCTCTGGTTTCCTCTCCGGGTGTGACGATCTTGCGCCAGAGACGGACTTCGTTGGGATCGGTTCTTCCGGAGGCGGAGGTGAGCTGGCTGAACGTCCCGTGGGTCGGTGTCGCGCCATCGAGGTAGTCGTAGATGTTCGTTGCACCATCGGCCGGAGGGAGGTACTCACCCGTCTGGGGGTTCATCGGATGGATGAGCACAGGCGTGTTTGACCCCACCGTGAGCTGACGGTTGAACCACTCTTGAGCGGGGCCTGTCCAGCCACGCCCATCGTTTCCATCGAAGAGACTATCTCCATCAATGTCGGTCGAAGTGAATGTCGAAGGGAGTTGGCTGTACGCATCGAGCGCACTCCTCCACTTTGTATCAAGTACCCACTCACTCGTGGCGTTGTCGAACTGGTTATTGGTTACTGCATAGAAGACGCGGGTTTCGCCGGGACCGAGCACAACATTTCGCGCGACGAAGTCTGGGTAGTCGTAGCTGCCCATGGCGGTGTTTACAAGTGGTGTGCCGTTGACTGGTTGTGCTGTGGCGGGGTTCGGGACACCGAGGATCCCGTTGTCCTCTGTGCGGGTATCCGCTGCGTTTGCGAGGGGGGCGTAGTACTGGTTGAACTCGGCGAGTTTGAAGAAATAGCCCTTCCACTCGATGTAGTAATCGAACTGGTAGTTGGCGTTGGTATCGACCTGGTTGGTGTCGGTGTCGAGACGGTGGCGCGTCATTGCGCTGCCGGACGCGAGGGCGACCCCGCTGGCTTGGGCGTTGTCGGAGACGGCGATGGTGTCGCCGCCCAGAGAGATGGAGGTGTCGAAGGGGTTGTGGAGTTGGAAGGCGATGACCTCGGCATAGCAGTCGGGGTTGCTGATCGAGTTGGGTTCGCCGCGGATGGTGAGTTGTTGCTGGAGCGGGAGGATGCCCGGTCGGAGGTTGCGTGGACGCGAGGTCGAGTAATCGGCGTCGCCTCCGGCATTCTCGGATGAGTCGTGGTACACGTAGAACGAGGAAACCTCGGTGATGATGGGCATGGCTTCGACCCCGTAGACGTTGATGGCGCGTCGTTTGGGTGTGGGGAGATGGGGGCTGCCCGTGTTGCCCGGGAGGTTGGTTTCTCCGGGGTCGAAGAAGTTGCCCAGGGCGCGTCCGGGGTAGTCCCGGTAGAAGGGGTCTGCGGGGTCCGAGTCGGTGTCGGTTGTCGGGAAGATGCTGGTGTCTTCGAAGCTGTCGCGTTGGTCGTTATCGACGATGAGGGTCGCGACGGTCGGGGTGGTGTCGCCGTCGGCGAGGTCCTTCATGTTGACGGCGCTGTGGGCGGCGATGCGGAGCGCGAGCTCGGGTCCACGGTGTCCGTAGAAGAGGGTGGCGTAGGGGGTGGCGGTTGCGTTGGAGCGTCGTGTGGAGAGGTCGGTGACGAAGAGCTGGTCCATCGTCAGCGCGGAGGGGAAGCGTGCGCTGTCGAGTTCGGAGGCGAGGGCTCCGGAGTAGACGTTGAAGGCGGTTTGTGCGTTGTTGATGACGCTCGAGATGGAGGGCGCGGCTTCGGCGTTGGTGAGGGCGCTTTCCTGGGCTTCGAGGGTGTTCCCGGTGTAGTTGATGGTGTTGCCCGGGGTGAGGGGGACGGAGCCGCTGAGGGTGGTGAGGAGTCGGCGCGGGGAGAGTGTGAAGAGAGCCATGGACTCTTTGGAGAGGGTCCCGGTGACGTCTCGGTTCTGGAAGGTGTCGAGTGTTTCGATGGCGTAGCGCGGGGGGACTTCGGTGAGCCCGTGGCGCGTGCGGTCGAGTTCGAGGGGGCGGTTGGAGAGGAGGGGTGTGTAGGAGCGTTGGTTGACGTCGAACATCGAGGGGAGGCGCCCGAGGGCGGCTTTCTCGAGTCGGGAGAGGGTGTTGGGATCGTTGAGCCCGTGGAAGGTCAGGAGCTCGGCGAGGTCGTCGTTTGCGTAGAGCGAGACGTTCTCGGTGGGGTTGTTCGGGAGGATGAGGTCGTTGTAGTAGTCACGGCGCTCGACGGCGGTGTCGGTGCCCAGGAAGGTCTGCGCGAGGATCTGGGGGTTGGTCGCGGGGTCGAGCATCCCACCGTAGGCCTCTTGGATTTCGGCGAGGGTCTGGGGGGAGTTGAAGAGGGTGTCGAAGTCGTTGACCATGGGGGTCACGACGGCGGAAGCGGGGTTGGGACGGCGGGTCTCGGGGGGGATCCCGAAGTAGCGTTCGTCGAGGACGCGCGACTCGACGATGGAGCGCTTGATGGCGTTGTATGCGTAGCGTCCGACGGTGAGGGTGTTGGCGGCGGATTCGGTATCGACCCGGTTCGCTGAGGTCGGGCCGATATCGCTGATGTTTTCGTAGCGGGCTTCGTAGTTGAAGTAGTCGGTGTCGAGGAGGTCGTTGCGCCGGGTGCTTGGGGGACGGTGGAAGAACTTGGGTGAGAGCCCGATCTGGCGGTTGGTGGAGTAGTTTTCCGCGGCGTCTTGCATGGTGAGGAGGCGGCGGAGATCGATGTCGGCGGGGGTTGCGCCGAGGGGCGCGCCCATGGTGGGTTCGGGGATCGCGATCTGGTCGGTCGCGGTGTTCACGTTGACCAACGAGGTGAGGTCGATGGCGCGCGCGGCGAAGAAGACACGGGCGCGTCCAGCGTCGTAGAAGCGTTCGATATCGGTGCGTTCGCTCGAGCTCCCGGATTGGGTGTCGCGCGCGGCGACGAGCTCGAACCAGCGGGAGTCGGCCATGCCGTCGCCGTCGGCGTCGGCCCACTGGTAGGCGGGGTAGTCGGGGTCGGCCCAGCTGGAGACGTTGTCGAGTCTGTTGTAGGTGACGAAGGGCTGGTTGAGGGGGAGGAACGCGAAGCGCTGGTTCATGGTCCAGACGGCGGGGACGTTGGTGAGGTCCTCGGTTCCGAGCCCGGCGGCGGCTTTGGGGGTGGGGACGTTGCGTCCGGGGAGCCAGATCCCGGTGCTCTCGGGATCCATCGCGATGAGTTCGGTCAGCGCGCTGTTGGGTTCGCGGAGGTTCCAGAGCGAGAGGTACTCGCTCATGCGTCGGATCTGTCGGCCGTTGCGGTTGACTTGTCCGGTCCCGGGTTCGGCGTTGAAGGACCCGAGGGTGTTGACTTGGGGGAAGCCGTTCGGGGGTTGATTCGGGCGGAGGTTGAAGAGGTTGACGGGGCGGCCGTCGGGTCCGAAGTTGGAGATCTGCGCCCAGTCCCGGTTGTCGAGGAAGCTGGAGGCGTATGCGCCTGCGGCGTAGTCGTCGGCGTTGGTGAGGAGCTTCCCGAAGGGGCGATCGTCGTTGGCCGGGCCGAGCATGGGTTGCCCGGGGTCTCCGAGGTAGGTGGGTGAGGTGGAGGCGAGCCAGGGGTCGGAGGCGACACGGTAATCGTTGATCGCGTTGGGGAGGGAGTCGGTCTGCGTGGGGTCCTGGGTGCCCTCGGGGTTGAAGCGCTCCCAGAGGAGGTTGGTCTCGGAGCGCATGGTGAAGTCGGTGTAGGGCGCGTCGGTGGTTTCGCGCTGCGCGAAGATGGTGTCCTCGTTGAGGGAGGCGCGTTTGGTGACGAGGGCGCTCCGGTCGATCGCGATGACATCGGCGAGGTAGTTCGCGATGGTCTCGGTAGAGTCGGCGGTGGCGTTTCTGGATTCGATGGATCGCGCGACGCGCTGGTCGCCCTGTCCGATGGCGATGTAGATCGCGGCGAAGACGGCGATGATCGCGAGGGTTCCGACGACGATGAGGAGCGCGGAACCACGGCGCTGGGCGCGCAGGATGGACGGGGCTCGGTTGTGCTCGGGATGCGTGACGGGTGTCATGCTCGGCTCCTTGCTCGTGCTTGGGCGCGTGGTTGGGATGCGCCGTGCGAGAGCGGTTGTGGTGCACCTGTGAGGACTTCGGCCTGTCTGTCGCGCGGTGCCCGCGACGCCCCTTGGCCGATGCTTGGTGTGGACGGGTCAGTCGTTTGACGAGTCCGGGATTTCGAATGTGAACACAAAGGTCTCTTCGATGTTCGGGTCGGTCGGATCCGCGAGGGACATGGTGACTCGGATGAATCTGGGCCAGGGCCACTCGATCGGGTTGTTGGAGAGGTCCGGGTTGTCGTACTCGTACCCGAACATGCTGATCTCGATGTTTTCATCGACCGGGCTGTTGATGGGCTGCTCGTCGTGGCCGTGGACGAGCTGGGAGAGGTATGCCTCTCTGGCAACTTCTTCTGGGGTCGGCGAGCCCGGAAGTACCCGCGCGAAGTAGGGTGTTGCGACGGGGATGTCGTTGGTGTCGATGACGCCGTCGGTGTTGGTGTCCTCGGCGTAGCGGGTGAGCCCGTACCAGAGGGGTTGCTTGTACCCGGGGTCGGTGGGGTTGGTGATGTTGCGATCGATGAGTCCGTAGGACCATTCGACGATGAACTCGGTGCAGTTTGGGACGAAGATGGGGGCGCTGATGACTTCCTGGTCGGCTTGCGCGTAAGCGAGGTCACGCTGCGCGTCGGGGTCGTCGGAGTCTCCGAAGAAGTCTTCGGCGTAGAAGAGACGGGGGGGGACGTCCTGGTAGCGGACGCGCGAGAGCTGCTGGGGCTGGGTGCCGTCGGGGGTGTAGGCGAGTGTCCAGACGGAGGGGAGCGCGTCGAGCATCCAGAGGCGCTGCTGGTAGAGCGCGTCGTCCTGGTTCGCGTAGTTCAGGGGTTCGACACGCGCGGGGACGAGGGTCGGGGGGGACGAAGCGGGATCGAGGATGATCTCGCGTCGTGCGAGGTAGTCGTCATGGGAGGTGAAGGCGAGGCCCGTGTAGAACTGCGCGGGTTGGGGGGGCGACGAGAAACGTGCGCCCGGGTCGGCGAAGAGGGAGTTCTGATCGAGATCGGTCGCGGTGGTGAGGAGCTCGCGCACGGAGCCCAGGTCGTCGGTCGCGATGTCGATGAGCCCGGAGGTGCGGTAGGCCGGGGTTCCGTTGAGCGCGATCGGTCCTCCGGACCCGGGGTACTCGCGCATCCATCGGGGCATGGGGGTGCCGAAGGAGGACTGGGAGAGCCCGAACACGCTCGAGGTCCCGAAGATGGATCGGGTTGCGGGTTGGAGGGCGATCTGTCGGTCGGTGTCTTCGAGCCAGTCCCGGTCCTGGAGTCGGCGGATCCCGAAGAGGGCTTGGGGGAGGTCCTGACCCGCGCTCTGGGGCTGGGTGAGGAGGGTGACGTGGCGCAGGAGGGTCCAGTCGGAGGCGTAGCGGTTGGGGTTGAAGGTGCCGTCGGTGGGTTGGAACCCGAGCGCGCCCTTGTGGACTCCGGAATCGAAGTCGGCGGCGCTGTCGAAGTTGGGGTCTTCGACGTTGGGGTTGAAGAACCAGCGGTTGAGGTTGTCGGGGTTGGCGCGGTCCTGGTCTTTGATGAGGCGCTGCTGGCCGTGCCCGTAGTAGATGGCGGCTTGGGTGGCGCGTGCGACGATCCCGGGGGAGAGGGCGCGCCGGGAGGATTCAAAGTCTCCTCGCGAGAAGAACATGATCTCGTCGGCGCGGCGCGAACGTCCGAAGGTCCCGTCGTTGTCGGGGTCGGTTGCGTCGGCGGCGTTGAGCTGGACGTTGCGGTCGTTGGAGTTGGGGTCCGCGCCGGGCGCGTTCTGGTGGACGATGACCATGAACCCGTCCCGGGTGATGCGCTCGAAGTCCTGGCGCATGACGAGTTCGACGCGTGACGCGAAGCGGTTGAGTTCGGCGAGACGTCGGCCTTCGGTGACGGTCTCGCTGATGGAGTTGAAGATGGTGGCGACACCCGCGGCGACGAGGATGAGGATCCCGAGGGTGACCATGATCTCGACGATGGTGAACGCGCGGCGGGTTGTGGAGGCACGGCGGATCATTCGCTGGGCTCCTCGAGGGTCACGACCTGGATCGTGATGGGGGTGCGCGGGGTGAAGACGATCTGGCGGAGCCAGCTCGCTCGATCGGCGCGGGTGTTGGGGAGGTTGTTGTTGACGGCGTAGTTGTCTGCGAGCCCTTGGCCTGGGCCTCCGACGGGTGCGTGGCTCGGCTGGAAGGGGGGATCGACACGGATGACCCGCGCGTCTCCGTTCTGGACGGCGGATTGGAGGGAGCCGTCGAGCTGGGCGTTGTCGATGGGTCCGATGACCCGGCGGACGGTGCCCGTGTTGTCGAGGAGGAGCTGTCCGGGTTGGGTGGCGAAGGCGACGGAGGTGTCGTTGCCTGCCCCGACGTCTTCGATGGCGAGCCAGTCGAGGTGGTCGATGAAGGTCTGGGCTTGGAGGGTCTGGGGGTAGGCGTAGAAGAACATCCCGGTCCCGTTGTCCACGGCGGGTCGGCCCATGGTGTCGAGCGCGACGGGGAGGACGGGGTCGTTCCCGTTCGCGCCCGTTGCGAGGACTTCGGAGAGGGAGGAATCGGAGGGGGCTTTGATGCGCGGGTCGATGCGCCGGACGAAGATCGCGACCTGGGGTCGGTCCGCGCCGGGTTCACGACGCGCGACGAGGTCCCAGACGAACTGGGGGTCGCGCCCGGAGAAGGGTTGGGGGACGAGGCGGTCGCGGACGAGGAGGAACTGCCCGATCTGCTCGATCGCGGGGTTCGTGGTATTGGGTGTGTTGTCTTCCTGATTGACGAACCAGACGCCGGATTCGAGGTCGGAGAAGTTGCTGTAGCGTGGTCCGGGCGCGTTGGGCCAGGTCTGGTAGGTGTCGTCGCCGGCGACTTGGGGGATGACCCATTCGTACATGAACTCGCCGCCGGAGGCTTGGGGTCGATCGCGTCCGAAGTCGTCGTCGGCGTCGAACCAGGACCAGTAGTTGGGGTCGGTGGGAGCGAGGTGTGAGTGGAAGGTGACGGTTTCTGCGGAGCTTCGGATGTTGGCGGCGACGGCGCCGGCGACGGATTCGCCGTAGACGACGTCCTGCGCATCGCGTTGCTGCGCGATGACGACGGGGAAGACGGCGCCGAGCCCGAGGAGCCCGAGCGCGAGGACGAGGATCGCGATGAGGACTTCGGCGAGGGAGAAGGCGCGTCGTGATGCAGAGCGGGGGTGGAGGTTCATCGGAAGATCTCCTGGAGCTCACCCGAGTAGGGCTGGATCAGGTAGAGCCGCGCGACGGGAGAGTCGGATTCTTCGGGGTCATCGCTGAACTGGATGACCCCGTCACCGTTGGTGTCGCCTTCGATCCATTGATTGATGCGTGTGCGGAGGGTGTCGTCGCCGGGGTATGTTTGCCAGAGGGTGTCGTCGATCTCGATGTCGGCTTCGGAGTCGTCCTGGGGGTAGTCGTCGTAGATGGTGCCCGTGATGGGGTTGACCCCTCGTGCGCCGAGATCGCGCGCGAGGACGGTTTCCTCGTAGAGCGCGAGTCGGGAGACACCTTTGACGAGGATGGTGTCATGGGAAGCGTTCCCGATGAGGAGCTCACGGAGGGAGAAGTCCGAGTTGCGGTACGCGTTGTTGTCGCCGTCGAGGTCGCTCGCTTGGATGACCCGGAGGGCCCATCGGTTGATGGAGTCGGCGAGGTCCACGCGCTTCCAGCGGTCGTCGGCGTTGGGTTGGTCGCCGTAGGGTCGTTCCCGGCTCGGACGGGGATCGACGAAGAGCGCGGCGCGGGTGGAGAGGGAGATCTGTCCGGTGCGCCCGTCGAAACGGACCATGAAGGTTTGACGCGGGGTGCGCTGGGGGGAGGGGGGCGCGCCGATGTCCCCGGTGGTGGTGTCTCCCCCGACGTGCTGCGCGTCGAGCGCGTAGAACCCGGTCTCGGGGAAGACCCAGTTGGCTTCCTGCTTGATGGGGTCCATGACGTCGTCTTCGCCGTAGAGGGGGGTGTTGTACCAGATGGAGATGAGGCGTCCGAACTCGTCGCCCTCGGTGAGGGGCTGGACGGGGATGAAGGGGTCGAGCATGGAGCCCGGGGGCGCGTAGCCGCGGATCATCCAGTTCTCGGGGAGTTGGATGGTTTCTCCCGAGGAGTACGGGACGAAGACATCGAGCTCGATATAGGGGGTGTTGAAACCGACCTGTCCGAGCTGGCCGGGGATCCCCCGGAGGAACTCGTTGACCACCCCCACTTTGACTGCGGGGACGAGGCGCATGGAACGGGACTGCGCGTCGTAGACAAAGACGATGGCGCCGTCTTCGCCTTCTCGTCCGGAGAGGGCGATGTCCTGGGCGGATTGGACGGCGTTCTGGAGCGCGTTGACGGCGAGGGAGCGGCGGGAGGAATCGAGGAGGGACTGGAAGGCGGGGACGGCGATGCTCGTGAGGATAAGCCCGATGGTGACGACGACGAGGATCTCGACGACCGTGAAGGCGCGCCGATCGCGCTTGGTGGACGCGGATCGTGCTGTGTGGTGTGCGTGCTTCATGGTGTTATTTCCCGAGCGCGACGACGTTGTCATCCATCGCACGCTTGCGGATCCGGGCGACCTCGGCGGGGTCTCCGTTGGGGTCGCGTTCACCGAGACGGTCAACGAGGAGTTCGATGGGTTCGGTCCCGAAGAGTTTGTCGGGTCCGGCGCCGACGATCGCGAAGCCCGCTTCGCGGAGCGCGATGTCGGACGCGGTGAGGTCGATGAGCTCGTCGTTGAGGGCGCGGTCCTCGTTCTCGAGTTCGATGAGGGCTTCGGGGTCGAGGAGGATCGGGGGGATGTTCATGTCGAGGGTGGTCTCGACGACGAGCCGGTTCGCGGCGTTGTATCGGCCTTGCTCCCAGCGGTAGTAGCGGTATGCGGTTCCGAAGTTGTCTACGAGCGCGATGAGCGCGTCGGACTGGTCGGGGCCGCCGTAGAGGTTGTAGATGTCCTCGACGCTCGGGGGGGAGTCGGGGTCGTACATCGCGACCCCGTGCTCGAGGATATCGAAGGCGCGCGCGTAGCCGTAGCGGAGGGAGATCCCGGATCGGTCGGTATCGACGAGGGACTGGTAGCGGTCTCGGGTGGAACCAACGGGGTATCCGATCCCGACGAATGAACCGTCGGGCTGGGGGCGGACGAAGCCTTCGCCCTGAACGCCGTCCACGTTCCTGGGGAGTGCGCCGGCGAGGTAGTACGCGAGGGCGTAGCGGGAGTAGCGTCGGTCGTCCCAGGCGCTATCGAGGTCCCACGCGCCTCCCGAGGGGAGTTCGACAGCGTCGCTCGCGTTCCCGGAGCGGCGGCGGAGGAAGTTGAATGCGTCGGGGCCCGAGCCCCGGTTCCAGGCGACGATGGTTGCGTAGTCGTAGTTGGCACCAACGACTTCGCGAACGGGGCCATCGATGTAGCCCGCGTCGGGCGAATCGATCTGGAACTGGTTCATCCCGTTGCTGACGAGTTCGCCGTCGTGGACGAGGGGGGGGAGGAAGCCGAACTGTTCGCGGAACTGGATGACGGCTTCGGCGAGGGACTGGGCGGAGCGTTGGGAGGCGGTGCGTCGGGCGCTTCGTGTGGTCCGGCCGAGCGCGGTTGCGAGGAACCCGACGAGGATCACGATGAGGGTGATCGAGATGAGGAGCTCGATGAGCGTGAACGCGCGACGGCGGCGCGGAGCGGCGCGGTGCTGTTCATGCGGGTGCGAGCGTGTCATGGTCATGGGGTCCTTCGCGAGAGCGTGGGGAGCGGGGAGAGTCGGGGGGCTTACTGGAGGGATTCGATCATCTTGACCATGGGGAGGAACATCGCGACGACGATGGTTCCGACCATGCCGCCCAGGAGGACGACCATGAGAGGTTCGAGAAGGGAGACGAGGGATTCGACAGCGACGTCCACTTCCTCGTCGTAGTTGTCGGCGATCTTCATGAGCATGGAGTCCATGTCGCCGGTCTCTTCGCCGACGTCGATCATGTTGACGACGATGGCGTCGCAGGTTTTGGACTCGCGGAGCGGCGCGGCGAAGGTTTCGCCTTCACGGATGGAGTCGTGGACCTTGCGGAGCGCTTTCTCGAAGACGTAGTTGCCCGAGGTCTGTCCCGTGATGGTGACGGCTTCGAGGATGGGGACACCCGCGCCGATGAGCGTCCCGAGGGTCCGGGTGAAGCGTGCGATCGTGGTCTTCCGGATGAGTGTCCCGAAGATGGGGGTCCAGAGGAGGAGGGTGTCGATGACGGCGCGGCCGGGAGGGGTTTTGCGGATGAGCTTGTAGGTGATCCAGAGGACGGGTCCCCCGAAAACGATGAAGATCCAGCCTGGGATCTGCTGTCCGGGGTTGGTCCCGGCGACCCATCCGGAGGTGTTGATGAGCCAGAGGGTGAGCCCGGGGAGCTCGACTTCGAAGTCGGCGAAGATCTCTTGGAACTTCGGGATGATGAGGAGCATGATGGCCGTCAGGATGACGACGGCGATGATGACGACGACGATCGGGTAGACCATCGCGCCCTTGATCTTGCGCTTGAGTCGCTCCGCTTTTTCCATGAACTCGGAGAGTCGCTGGAGGATGATGTCGAGGACACCACCGATTTCGCCGGCGTTGACCATCTTGACGTAGAGCTTGTCGAAGGCCTTGGGCTGCTTCGCCATGGCTTCGGAGAGGGAGGAGCCGCCTTCGACTTCTTCGACGACACCCTGGAGGACGTTCTTGAGGACCCCGGGCTTTTGCTGGGACTCGAGGATCTGGAGCGATCGGAGGAGAGGGAGGCCGGCGTCCTGGAGGGTGGAGAGCTGGCGGGTGAAGAGGGTGAGGGCTTTGGGCTTGACGCCGCCGATGGAGAAGCCGCCGCCCTTCTTCTTTTTCTTCTTGGAGGAGCCCGTGAGGGAGAAGGGGCCTCCTGCGTCAGCTTCTTCGGCGCCCTTGCCCTTCTTTCCGCCGCCCTTCTTTTCCTTCTGGGGCTGGACGGAGGTGGGGAAGTAGCCCTGGGACTTGATGCGTTGGATCGCTTCCTCGGAGCTCGCGGCTTCGACGGTACCCTTCTGGGATTTGCCCGATGCGTTGAGGGCTTGGTAGACAAAGGTGGGCATTGCACTTCTCCAATATCGCGCGGGTGGTGGTGCTCGCGCGGTTCTGCTTTATTCCTCGGCGAGGGTTTCGCGGACGACCTCGTCGATGCTGGTCAGACCTTCGTAGATAGCCATGAGCCCGGACTCGCGGAGGGAGCGCATCCCGCGCTTGCGCGCGTGGTCTCGGAGGACGGCGGTGCTGGCTTCCTTGATGACGAGTTCGCGCATCTCGTCGTCCATGGTCATGATCTCGAAGAGCGCCATTCGGCCCTTGTACCCGCCTCCGACGGCGGAGCTCGCGCCGGGTCGGTAGAACTCGCGTCCCTTGACGTCCTGGGGACGGAGGGAGAGCTCCATGAGCTCCTGTTCCGTCGGGATGTAGGCCTCTTTGTTCGCGTCGAGCTTCCGGACGAGGCGCTGCGCGACGATCCCTTCGATGGTCGCGGTGAGGAGGAAGGGCTCGACCCCGAGATCCACGAGACGGATGATCGAGCTGGGCGCGTCGTTGGTGTGGAGGGTGGTGAGCACCAAGTGACCCGTGAGCGAAGCTTGGACGGCGATCTGCGCCGTTTCGAGGTCGCGGATTTCGCCGACGAGGATGACATCGGGGTCCTGACGGAGAAAGGAACGGAGCGCCTTGGCGAAGGTGAGCCCGACTTCGGTGTTGACCTGGACCTGGCAGAGCCCGTCGATGTCGTATTCGACGGGATCCTCGGCCGTGAGGACCTTGGACTTGATGTCGTTGAGTTCGTCGAGCGCGGCGTAGAGGGTCGTGGTCTTCCCCGAGCCCGTCGGACCCGTGACGATCACGATCCCGTTGGGCTTGTGGATGAGGTGTCGGAAGAGCTCGAGATCGTCGTCGCGGAACCCGACACGATCGAGGGAGAGCTCGACGTTCGAACGGTCGAGGACACGCATCACGACGCTTTCGCCGTAGATCGTGGGGAGGACGGCGACACGGAGGTCCACGGGGTTCCCGCCGACGGTGAGCTCGATACGGCCGTCCTGGGGGAGACGGCGCTCGGCGATATCGAGACCCGCCATGACCTTGATGCGCGAGGTGATCGCGGCGCCGAGGTGCTTGGGAGGGGGGACCATCTCGTAGAGGACGCCGTCGATCCGGTAGCGGATCTTGAACTCGTGCTCGAAGGGCTCGAGGTGAACGTCCGATGCGTGGTCCCGGATCGCTTGGAGGAGGACGAGGTTCAGGAGCTTGATGACCTGGTTGTCCTCGGACGCTTCGAGGACGGCTTCGAGGTCGATGGATTGGTCGGACGCGCCGCCCATCCCGGCGAACTTGTCGTCGGTCGCGAGAGCGCTGACGACCTCTTGCATGGACTCGGACTTGGCGTAGTGCTTCGCGAGGAGTTCGTCGATGACCTTGGGGTCGGCGACGACGGCTTCGACCTTCGCGCCCATGAGGAGGCGGAGGTCATCCACGGCTTGGAAGTTATCCGGGCTTTTGATCGCGACCTTGAGCTGCTTGGACTTGGGGTTGTACTGGATGGGGACGCACTGGTAGGCCTTGGCGTTCTCGGCGGGGATCGCACCGATGGTCTGTTCGTCGAGCTCGACCTTGGAGAGATCGACGTACTCCATCCCGGCTTGGCCTGCGACGGCTTTGTTGACATCGAGTTCGGTGCAGAGCCCGAGTTCGACCATGAGCTCCCCGAGCTTGACCTTGTTGGTGCGTCCCTTCTGGACGGCGAGGGCTTCGTGGACCTGTTCGCGCGTGACAACACCCATTTTGGTGAGCACGCGGCCGATCTTGCGTCCTTTGAGTTCGGAAGGGTCCATGGGTCGCTCCAAGCGAAAGGACGGCGTTTCCGCGCTCGCTCGCGGGTTGCCGTCAGTTCATGTTCGCATGTGTTGGGTGTGCGGCTCGGCGAGAGACCCGAAATTTTAGGCCATTGAGCGATGCGACACCTGGTTTTTGGGCTATATAAACGAGACTGCCCGGGGTGATTAGTCTTCGGGTTCCTTGTCCGCTTCGGGATCGTCGAGTTCGGGACGCCCGATGACCCCGCCGGCTTGGTGCACCTTTGTACGGAGCGTGGTCGGGTCCTTGCACTTGTCGATCATTTCCTCCGCCGCGATCATCCCACGGGAGTAGAGGGACCAGAGGTGGTCATCGAGGAGCTGCATCCCGTACTTCTTTCCGGTCTGGATGGCCGAATCGATGCGGTAGGACTTGTTGTCCCGGATGAGGTTAGCGATGGCCGGGGTAACAACGAGGAACTCATAGGCCGCGACCATGCCTTTGGTGTCCACCCGGCCGAGGAGGACCTGAGAGAGGACACAGATGAGGGCCGTGGAGAGCTGGACCCGGATCTGGTTCTGTTGGTTTTGGGGGAAGGCATCGACGAGACGGTCGATGGTTTTGGCGGCACCGGTGGTGTGGAGGGTCCCGAAGACGAGGTGGCCGGTTTCGGCTGCTCGGACGGCGGCTTCGATGGTTTCGAGGTCGCGCATTTCGCCGACGAGGATGACGTCG